>CAYTHO010000025.1:0-61904 GCA_964437595.1 uncultured Anaerolineaceae bacterium | reverse complement strand
TTCTGCTTATTCCTGTTCTACCTTCCCTTTTATCATACAAGGGGCGCAGCGAGACGCGGAACCGTATATATCCGGACTTGCCGCGCTGCGCCCTTCTTTTTGGACGGCCCCATCGCAGTTGCCCGTAACCATCCATGATCGCAAGAATTGTCAAGTCTGGCGCAAGCAGGGGATAGAACCGCGCCCGGCAATGGGGGATAATGAGGGCATCCTACTACAAGCCTTCAGGAGTTCACAATGGAAATTCGACTTGTTTCATCCGTCATCTTTGTTCAAGATATTCAGGCTTCGCGCCGGTTTTATGAAGAGGTGTTGAATCAGAAGGTGCAGATCGACCACGGCCCCAATGTTGGGTTCGAGGGTGGTTTCGCGCTCTGGCAGCGGGACCATGCCAGCCAGATCGTTTTTCAGCGCCCGGTGGAGGGTCCGCAGGCCAGCAGCGACAACGCCGAGCTGTATTTTGAATCGTTCCAGCTCGACGAGGCCTGCCAGCGCCTCGAAGCCGCCGGCGTACGCTGGATCCATGCCATGGTCGAGCAGCCCTGGGGCCAGCGCGTGATCCGTTTCTACGACCCGGACGGACATATCCTGGAACTCGGCGAGCCGATGCCGGCAGTCGTTGGGCGCTTCCTGGCTCAGGGCCTGAGCCTGGAAGCCATCGCGCAGCGAACGTTCATGCCGCTGGAAGTGGTGCAGCAGATGGCGAATAGTTAATAGTTAATAGCTATTAGCTGTTAGCTCTTAGCTAAAAGCTAATAGCTAACTGTCGACCTTCAAGACATCGTGAAAAAAACGGAGAGAAATATTCAGAACAATGCCCGCCATATTGGCCTATATTGCCTATAAGCGAACTCACTGCGCCGTATATAGGCAAAATTTTCTACGCTGTGATGAAGGTTCTTATGTTAGCGTTCTACGATGTCCTGAAGGTCGACAGCTAACAGCTAATCCCCTTCACCACCTGGGGACTGCCGGGGCCGCGGCGCACGTTCTGCTCGACGGTCATTTCCAACTGCTCGCCGGTAAAGCGGGCCGCCAGGGTGATGCAAAACGGCGTTTCCACCAGGCGCAGGGTGATGGTGAAGGTATCTTCGGCGGTCCACGCACCGTGGGCCACCACCGGCTGCCGCCTGCCGTCCGCGAACAGCTTCGACTGGCTCTCGTACCCCTGCCCGAGGCCGCAGGTCAGGCTGTGCTCTCCGACCACCGTGCTCAGGCTGGTGATATCGTGCGGGCGGCGGGAAGCCGCGCCCCGCATGTGCAGGAGGACCTGGTCGCCAGCGAAGTCGAAGGATACCTGCCGGATCGCCCGGTCGTTCGGCTCTACCCGATAGGCCCTGCCGGATACCTGCCGGGCCAAGGGGGAATGGGGCGCGCCCTGGGGCAGCGGCAGCGCCAGGCCCGCCAGCTTTTGTTCCAGCGCCCGCGCCGCGCCCTTATCCACAGGCAGCGGCGCAGAGCCCATTTCCGGCAGCAGGCATTCCCAGACCGTGTTCATCACCCCCTGCATATCGTCGGTGCCGCTGGTGGTTGCCAGCACCGCATTCTGATCGGGCATGATAAAGCTGAACTGGCCGAAAGACCCATCCGCGCGGTACACGTTGTGGCGGCAGCGCCAGAACTGGTAACCGTAGCCCTGCTCAAAATCGCTCTGCGGCTGGCAGCCGTTGGAGACCTGGCGCGCGGTGGCTTCCCGCACCCAGGCCTCGGGGATGAGCTGTTGCCCGTTCCACCGGCCCATCTGCAGGTACAGCAGGCCAAAGCGGGCGATATCTTCGGTCTTGATCTTCATCCCCCAGCCGCCGGTATGGATGCCCTGCGGAGATACATCACAGGTGGCGCCTGTGATCCCCAGCGGATCGAGCAGGCGCGGCTTGAGGTAATCCAGCAGGCGCAGGCCGGTCACCTTTTGGACGATAGCCGACAGCATATACGAAGCGCCGGTGTTGTACATAAAATGGGTGCCCGGTTTATGCTCCACCGGCAGGGCCAGGAAGGCTTTCACCCAGTCGCCGTCCGCAGCGGTGACCATCCTGGGCAGGGTGCCCGCGGTGTGCCCGGTCGACATGGTCAGAAGCTGGCGGACGCGCATAGCGCGCAGGTTCTCGCTGATCTCCGCCGGAAGCATCTGCGCGGATAGCGACTGCGCGGGGAAGAAGGAGATGACCGGGTCATCCAGCGACAGGCGGCCTTCCGAAACCGCCAGCCCGACCGCGGTGGAGGTGAAGCTCTTGGTCAGCGAGAAGAGCATGTGCGGGCGCTCGGGCGCGTAGGGCCGCCACCAGCCCTCAGCCACCACCGCGCCGCGGCGAAGCAGCATCATGCTGTGCAGCTCCAGGTTCCGTTTTTCGATTTCCTCCACAAAGCGCAGCAGGGCGGCGGAAGAAATCCCCTGTGACTCAGGGGTACAGCGCGGAAGTGGCATCTTTTTCATGGGTTCCTTCTCCTCAAAAGAGGAGGGCCGTTCTGGCAGTGAAACTGCCGAAACGGCCCTCCTCATCATGGTCATCCCAGTTACGCCTGGGTGATGATCTTCATCTGCTTCAGCGTTTCCAGCAGCACCGCGTCGGCAAAGACGTCTTTGGGGATAAAATCGACCGCGCCCATTTCCAGCCCCTGCTCCATGGAGAGCTTGCCGTCATGGCGCGTCATCATAATCACCGGGATGCCTGCCGTCTTGGGGTCGGCCTTCAACTCGCGGCACACCTGGAAGCCGTCGATATACGGCATTTCCAGGTCCAGAATAACCACATCTGGCATGAGCGACTCAGCCAGGTACAGGCCGGTCTGCCCGTTGGTGGCTAACATGCAGCTCAAACCCTGCCGTTCTAATAAATCCTGCACATGCAGTGACTGTGTTGGGCTGTCTTCAACAATTAAAGCCAGCTTTTCCCCTGGTCTGCGTTTCAAAATCGTACCTCTCCCAACTTATCTCTATAGGGTCCTCATTATTATAGCCCAATTTCGAGTAGAACGGGAGGCTGTTCCGTAAGCGCCACGTAAAAAAAGAGCCCTACCCGCCAAAACTTACAATATTGTTACCCCCTGCGCGCGGGCCGGTTTCTATCTATTGTGGATTATACTTGGACATATTCGACTTACCGAGAACCGTATGACGCAAACCAGTACACAAGTCAACCAGCTCGTTTTTATCGTTGTGTCCGAGCGGCAGGCCGAAGACCTGCTGAAAGCGCTGGTAAAAGAGCGCTTCTACTTCACCAAGATCGACAGTTCCGGCATGATCTTCCAGGAGCCGACCCTGTGCCTGCTGATCGGGCTGAACCACACCCGCCGGGAAGCGCTGATGGACCTGGTGAGCCAGTGCTGCCGGCCCTTCGAGGAATACATCCCCGTACAGTTCAACGCCCCGGCAGGCTTCCCGCCCATGTCGATGATCGAGGCGCGCTCTGGCGGCGCGCTGGTGTACGTTTTGGATGTTGAGCGCTTCGAGCAGTTCTAAGGAATCTGCCGAAGCCTTTTTTGGATAAATAGCATTTCCTACAACCGCGAGGTTTTCACTTATGAAGCTGATGATCATCATTGTGCGCGACTCTGACAGCGAAACGGTTACCCAACAACTGGTAAAAGAAGAATACCGCATTACCCGCATGGCTTCCACCGGCGGATTCCTGCGCCGCGGCAACAGCACCCTGCTGGTGGGCGTGGAAGACGCCCAGGTGCAGCCGGTGATGGACCTGCTCCAGCAGACCTGCTGCCCGGCGGACCCTGAAAACCAGCACCGCGCCACCATCTTTGTGGTGGACATGCCCTATTACGCCAAAATATAACCCGCTCCGGGGTTAGCGCCGGCGTACCGGCGAGCCAGCGCGCCGGTACGCCGGCCTGCCTGGGACCCTTATTGGTGAAAGCATATGCCTGATCGAAATACCCGCACCCCTGCGTTTTTGCTGAAAGCGCGCAGCGCATTTATCCGCCTGGCAACCGGCGGCGACTGGGCCATCGGCCAGCCACCCGGCACGCGCCGCAACCTGGTCTGGTTCTGGCTGGACGGCTTTTTTGCCTCCGCTGCTGATAACATCATCCTCACCTACCTGGTGGTGTACCTGCTGACGCTGGGCGCCACCCAGGCGCAGATTGGCATGATGAGCTCGCTTTCCAGCTTCACCGCCGCGCTGCTGCTGCTGCCAGGGGCCATGCTGGTGGAGCGCATTGGCCGCCGCAAGAACATCTGCCTGACCGGCGGCGGGTGGGCGCGGTTGGTGGTGCTGTTCCTGGCGATCGTGCCCTTCTTCCTGCCAGGCAGCGCGGCGGTGCCCCTGCTGATCCTGCTGTCGGTTTCGCGTGACGCGATGAACAACCTGGGCTACCCGGCCTGGATGTCGATCACCGGCGATATTGTGCCTCTGGAAGGGCGCGGGCGGTACTTCTCCTCGCGCAACATCATCATGGGCCTGGCCGGGATTGTGGTCACCCTGGCGGCGGGGCTGGCAATCAACCGCTTCGCGGAGCCGCTGGGCTATCAGGTGGTGCTGCTGGCGGCTTTCGCCATCGGCGCCTTCTCGATCTTTTCCTTCGCGCACCTCACTGTAAAAACCCTGCCCCTGCCGTACCAGCAGGTGAAAAAGCCGCTGCGCGAATCGGCGGCGGCGCTGCTGCGCGAGCTGGGCACCCACCGCGATTTCCTGTACTTCGCGCTCACCTCGGCGCTGTGGAATTTCTCGCTGAATATCGCCGGGCCGTTCTTCACCGTCTACCTGGTCGAGGGCCTGCACGCCGACGCGACCATGATCGCGCTGACCACCATCGCCTCCAGCGCGGCGGGCATCCTGGCGCAGCGCAAGCTGGGCGAACTGAACGACCGCTGGGGCGCGCCGCGCCTGACGATGTTCAGCGGGCTGCTGATCCCCATCGTGCCGCTGCTGTGGGTATTCGCCACTGCAGCCTGGCACATCATCCTGATCAATCTGCTCAGCGGCGCGCTGTGGGCGGGGTACAGCCTGGCGTCCTTCAACTACCTGCTGATGGTGACTCCCGATGAACAGCGCGCGCGCTATTCGGCGCTGTTCCAGATCACCGTCACCGTGTCGCTGGCGCTGGGCGCGGCGATCGGCAGCCTGGTGATCACCGATTGGGGCTTCCAAACCGTGTTCGGGGTGTCCGCCGCGGGGCGCCTGCTGGCGGCGCTGCTGTTCGTATACCTGCTGGCGCGGGTAACCCGCAAGGGCCGCAGGGCCGAGGCGGCGGCGGAGTAGGGGCGAGTCGGCGCGACAGGAAGTTGCGACGCGCCCCGTGGGATTCGTGGATAATCGTGGGCGGCTCGCGAGCCGCCCACTACCCGAGCCAACTACCAGCACAAATGTCGCCCCATACTCACCCACTAAATGGAAATCCCCCGCCTTTGTGCGGGGGATTTCAGGGGGAAAGAAGGGTATGCGTCTACTCTGCCAGGGAGACTTCCGAGGCCTGGCCCGGAGTCGAAACCTGGTAGACCAGGGTGCTGTCGTATTTGATGGTCAGGTTGGCGGAGCCAGTGACCTTGACCGTGTCGCAGATGAACTGCGAGTAGACGGTGGTCTTGGTGGCGCCGACGAAGGAGCAGGCCGAAGCCGGGGCGTACCAGGTGCCCGACATTTGCCCGATCTTGGCGCTGCCGGTCAGGTCAGCAGCCGAGCTGTTGGCGCGGTCCATATACAGGGCCAGGCCCTGGTATTCCTGCCCCGAGCCGGGCGCGGTCCAGTTAAGGGTGCTGCTGTTACCGGTGAAACTGAAGGAACCCGATTTGATATAGACCATGGTGCCCATCATCGAGACGCTGCCGCTGCCGCCGACGGCGAAGGCGTTATTGGCCTTCTTGCCGGTGATGTAGAGGTGGACGCCGTCCATCACCAGGGTGGCCGCGCCGCCCAGGCTGAAGGAGTCAGTCCAGTAGGTTCCGGGTGGGATAATCACGGAGGCGCTGCCGCCCACGTCGATATTGCAGTAATACTTGCCAGAGACCATGGCGGGCTTGTGCGGGCCGCCCCAGTTTTGGATGCTGAGCGGGGTGCAGCTTTCCGTGGGAAGGGCGGGCGGGAATAAGACATCCGCCAGGGGGTCCGACAGTTGAGGCACCGTAACACTGAAGGTAGGCTTGGGCAGGGAAGCCTTGGTGGCGGTGCCGTTCACTTTGGCCCCACCAGAAGTCTTGACCTTACCGCCCACTAAAACCGAGGCGTTGTTATTCTGGCCGATCATGGCCGAGCCGGACAGGTCAATGTCGCCGTTGACGCGCAGGTCCAGGGTATGGCCGGAAGTGGGCCGGAACCACGAGCCGCCGTTGGCGCTGATGCTACCGCCCACCAGCATGGTATCGGAGGTGAAAGAGCCGCTGCCGGTGTTCTTGATATCGCCGCCGATCAAAAGCTGCGAGGCTACCACCGTGCCCGCGCCGGAATTATCGAAGCTGCCGCCGACGTTCAACGGGTTGCCGGTCATGTTGATCGAGGCGGTGTTGATGACGTTACCGCCGATATTGAACGCGCCAGCGATGGCTTTGCCCGAGCCGGAAGTGCGGAAGTCGCCCACTACGTCGATCTGTTTGGCAATGCCGCCCGAGCCGTCGAGAAAAATGCCGAAGGCCCCGCCCACATCCGCGCCGCCGCGCACCTTAGCCCAGCTCATTTTGAGCGTGGCGGAACCGGTCTGGTGCAGGGCATCGCTGGCAGTGGAGTTGACGTACACGCCGCCGTCGACGATGATTTCAGCGCCGCCCACGTTGGTGAAGGCTTTTTTAGCGGTGGGGTTCAGTGCCAGGATCGCCACGCCGTTGCCCAGCCCCGGGCCAGAAGCCGTTCCGGTGGAGCCAATGGTGCAGTGCCCGACCGCGCGGACGGTGCTCTCCAGCGGGCCGTTGTAGACGAAACTGGAGAAGATCGGCTCGTCGGTGGTGGTGATCATCACCTCGATGTAGTCGCCGTCGTCGGTATAGGGCCCCTCAATCGGCGGGATGTTGATGTACAGCTTGGCCGGGCTGTCGTCATAGCCGGTGTCGGTATAGCCGTTCAGCGCGGCCACTTTATACGCCGACGAATAGGGGTCTTCGCCCATGCAGCGCGAGTAAGCCGCGCTGAGGGCCGCCGCGTCCGCCGCGACCTGTGCGCTGCGGCGCGTCGACATTACTCTACCAAGGTCCACGGCCAGGGCGGCAAAGCCCATGATCGCGACAAAAGCCAGAGCAATGATGACCAGGGCCTGGCCCTTTTCAGTCTTGCTTGATTGAACGTTATTATTCTTCATGATTCCTCGCAAACGTATGAAAAAAAACATGACAAAAAAAACAAAGGTGGTTCCGCTTATAACGAGCAAGGGTAATCTGCCGTTATTAACGGATGAGGAGGATGATTTTATCCCACAGGCAGCGTAAGGGCCAAATGAAAATTTGCGGCTCTTATACGCCGGTTTTCCGTGTTAAGCTAACCTGTTTGAAATGGAGCGAATTTCAAGTTCATAAAGTGTCCCCCTTTATGTATTTCCAGCGCTTGCATGTACTTGCTGGTTGTACATCCGTATCTATCTGGTTATATTATAGTTGTTTAACGAAAATAAAGCAATTATATTTCAGTACAATACCGTTGTATTCTGCCCTGGAATTACGTTACAACTTCGTTGCAAGCAAACCCTCGCGGGCTGCTACGGCTGCGGGTTGCTCCCCGCATAAACAGACCGGGGCCGGGTACGCACGCCTTCCAGCACCTCCGCCAGCGCCTTTACAATTTCCGGGTCCCACTGCGTGCCGCTGCCCTCGCGCAGCACCTCAAGCGCCTGGGCAACGCTGCGCGCCCGGCGGTATGGGCGGTCGGTGGTCATGGCGTCGAACGAGTCGGCCACGGCGATTACCCGCGCGCCAAAGGGGATCTCATGGCCCTTGAGGTGCTGCGGATACCCTTTGCCGTCCCAGCGCTCGTGGTGCGAGAGGACGATCTGCGCGCCGCGCGTAAAATCGACATACCCGGCCAGCAGGTCAGCGCCCTTGGCGGAATGCTGATCCATGATCTCTCGATCTTCATCGGTATAGAAATCGGGCTTATTGAGAATCACATCAGGAATGCCGATTTTGCCAATATCGTGCAGGCGCGCGGCGGTTTCGATCAGCTCGGCTTCTACGCCAGAGATGTGCATGTGCTGGATGATGCGCCTGGACAGCTCGGCCACCCGCCGGGAATGCCCGCCAGTATAAGGGTCGCGCAGGTCTACGGCATCGGCCATGTGGACCAGCATATCGCGCGTGCCCTGGCGCATTTCTTTGACGTTCTTAAAGGCCACATAGGCAATGGCGGTCGGCACCCCCAGCAGCAAAAGGGCCCAGAACGCCTGGTAATAGGCCAGCGCGCCCAGCATGCCGATCAGGTACTGGATGCTTTCCACCGCGTAAATCTGCCGGACGGTGTCGCGCACCAAATCCAGAAAGGGCTCGCGGATGCTCAACGAGGTGAACAAGGAACAGGTGAGCACATCGGTCAGGAACATGACCAGGGCGGCGCTAAACAGGTGGAAGTCTTCCAGGCCCGGCGCCTGCATCGTCAGGGAAGAGATGGTGCTGCCCAGGTACACGATGATGATCCACCGGCCAGGGTCCTGGATGAAATCGATCGGCAGCAGGCCGCGCTCTTTGCGCGCCAGATGGTTGGTTACCAGCATAGCGGCGGCAGCGGCGGCCAGCGCCAGCGGGCGCGGAACCAGGACTGCCATCAGAAAGAGCGGCACGCTGGTCATGGTCAGTTTAACCGAGTAGCGAATATGGATGGGGAAGTGATCACCGACCACAATGAAAATGGCGATCATCACCGCCAGAACAACGGAAAATGGATCCAGCGGCGTGCGGTGGGCCCACCAGGCGCTCACCAGCAGCAGCAGTCCTGCGCCCCCCACCGCCAGGGCGATGATATTTTCTCGCCGCGTGCCACCCAGAATGTTTCTCACGTTACAACTCTCTCACCGTTAATCATAGCTTAATTCGCAGGTTGACTGAAAGAAAAACGGCAGCCAGAAGGTTTCCCCCGACCGCCGGTTATTTCAGGCACAGGTCCGATCCAATGCCGATGAAGGTGCTTATTTGCCGCGCGGTGGTCTGCCGTTCCTGGGCGCGGTGCCAGGGTCTCTCACTTCCACCGCCAGGCGGTCGCCGTTCATGCCGCTGGCCCTGGTAATGACCCCGACCATCAGCATGGTCTGGGCGGTCACCGCGAAGCGGCCCGAAGCGCCGTGCACCACCGTTTCGCTCTTGAACACGCCGGGCTGCTGGTCAGCCAGGACGGCTACTTTCTCCTTCTTGGCGAAGGCGCCGCCGGTGTACACAATTTTGGTCACTGCGGCGCCCTGCGGCACGTGCAGGGTATAAGTGATCTCACTTACATTGCTCGGGTCGGTTGCCATGGTGACGGACAGGGATACTTTGTGACCGTCCGACAGCATCACAATGGGGTCCGTGCGGCAGGTGCGCAGGGCAGCTGAGGCCGTGGAAACCGGCGCAGCCAGCAGTACGGCGACCAGCAGAAGAATGATGCTGAGACGAAGTGTTTTCATTCGGATATTTGTGATATAGCGCATGATGTTTAACCTTTCAGAGCTTTTCATATGTCCTGGCTTTCCCCCCTTGGACGATCACGCCAATAACTTATGGTTTTATTACCAGTCTATAACAATTTCATCCACCATAACAATATCACAATCAAACATCCGAGTCAACCAATAAGTATTACAACTTTGTTACATTTTATTTTACATGTGTATCATATCATGCTACAATGACGCACTATTAAGAAAACGTGTCAACCAGAGGTTCGTTACAGCTTTGAATCCCCTCTTTTCAAAGGCCGTTTCTTGGTGTATGATATTCGTACATATGTTCTATATTCAGGATCGTAGTTGTAAACCTGGTAAAAAATGAAACCTAAGTACATTTTCGGCGCGGTCTTTTTAATATGCGTCCTGCTGGTGACCGTGCTGCCGCGGCTCGGGCAGCCCGCCGCTCAGGCGGCGCCTGTGGCATCGCCACTGATGATGCCAGTGGTGGAGGCGCAGGCCAACCTGCCCACGGCGGATTCTGCCCGTCCACAGCCCGCCGAGGCGGCTTTGCCTGCCGGGGGCGAATCCAACCATCAGACCCCAGCCGTGGGAAACAGCGCGCCCGAACCTGAAGCAGCCGCGCCCACCGCCGCGCCCGCACCGGCGGCGCAGACTGCCGCCCAGGCAGCCCAAAACCTGCCCTCCCCCGCCGACCCGGCTGGCGCGGCCAACCAGGGCCTGGTCTCTATCCCCGAGACCTCCAGCCTGCCCAGCCTGGAGGATTTCACTGCCTCGGTTGCGGGTGGAGATGGCGCACGGCTGGCCGGGGTGTACGTGCCCGGGCAGTTGGCCCTGCCCATCCTCCAGCAGCCCGCCGGGGACGCTAATTTCGTCGATTCCAACGATCACACGGTGACGGAATACTCGCGCTCCGCGGCCTATAACGTGGTGGGGCTGCTGGCGCATAACACTCTCAGCAGCGGGCAGTCATTCTTCCGGCTCAAGCCCGGCCAGGATGTGATCCTCATATACGGCAGCGGGCGCCAGGCGCGCTACCGCATCGACCGCATCGAGCATTACCAGGCCCTCAGCCCCACCGACCCGTACTCCGATTTCGTCGACCTGAACGGCCCGGGCGGCGGCCTGGTACCCAACGAAGCCCTTTTCCGCCGCATCTATACCCACGCCGGGGACCTGGTCTTCCAGACCTGCTTCGAAGCCAACGGCGACCCGTCCTGGGGGAGAAGGTTCGTGATCGCCAGGCCTTTGTAAGGTCTAAATCCGCTCCATAAACCGCAGCGCCAGACGCGCGGCTTCCTCCTGCTCGGATTCCAGCAGCACGCAGTGGCCGGATTTTTCCAGCCAGTGCAGTTCTTTGACCCGCGAGCCGATGTTGTGGTAGATGATCTCCGCGCTGGCCGGGTCGATGGTGGTATCCTTGCGGCCCTGCACCACCAGCACCGGCTGGCGGATATTTGCCAGGCGCGGGCGCGTTTCTTTCTGCAGGCGCGTTAACTGCCAGATGGCCCTGAGCGGATTAACGTTGTATCCCTGCCAATTGGGATTGCCCGGCGCGTCGTTCTTGGGGATAGAGGCAATAAACAGCCCAAGCAGCGGCAGCAGGGTTTGCTGCCAGGCAGGCAGGCGTAACTGCATCGCGGCTGCGTAAGCCAGCACCCCGGCGATCTCGGGGTGGTGGACGGCCAGGTACAGCGACAGCAGTCCGCCGTTCGATTCGCCGCCCACGAACACGCGGCGGTAGCGCCCGGCCAGGTCCTGGTAGGCGCTTTCGGCGGCGGCGGCCCAATCCTGCCAGCGCGTGCGGTTCAGGTCGGCGGAGCAGGTGCCGTGCCCCGGCAGCAGCGGCCCGCGCACGGTGTAGCCAGCCTGGTGCAGCACCTGGCCCAGGCCGATCACCTCGGCGCAGGTGGCAGTCAGGCCGTGCAGCAGCAGCACGGCGTCTGGCCCGCTGGAGGGCAGGTAGAACGTCTGGCCGGGCAGGTGTGGGTTTTGCAGATAAGAGTTAATAACGCCTGGTACGGTCACGAATAACGCCTGGCGCGGTCATTAGACCGCTATTCTTCCGCATCGATATAGGCCAGCATGGTGCTGAACGGAGAAAAGCCGACTCTCTCGTACACTCGCCCGGCGTCCTGGTTGGCGGCGGTGAGGCAAACCGTATTCACGCCCAGGGCAAAGGCCCCCTGCACCGCTTCGCTGGTGAGGCGCGAGGCGATACCCCGGCGGCGGAAGGGTTGGCGGGTGGCGATGCCCGCCACCTCGCTGACGCCGTCGATGGGCTGGCCAAACAGGCTCACGCAGGCTGGTTCGCCGCGCAGCCTGCCCAGGTAGGCGCGCCAGCCCCTGCGCAAATCGGCGCGCGTTTGGACCAGGTCGCTTTTAGACGGCTCGCTGCCGTCGCCCGGGTTGAACCCCTGGCGCTGGGTGAGGATAAAGTCGCGCAGGTCGGCCTGCGGGGAATCAGGCCCCAGCGCGGTGATCTCCAGCCCGTTCACATCAGGCGCGGGGCGGAAGCTGGCGGGCGTGCACAGCATGCTCCACTGGCGGTCTTCCTCGCGGAAACCGTTGGCCTGCAGGGCCGCGGGCAGGTCCGGGGCAAAAGCCTCGAAGAATTCAAAACGCGCCACGCGCCCCACCTGGCGGTATGTTTCGCGCAGTTGGGCCAGAATTTTGGCCAGCACGGCGGGAGCGGGCAGGTCAGGATCGTTGGGGATGGCATAATTAAAGTAAGTGAGAGCGTTCGTCGGGTGGAAGAACAGGGTAAAGGGCGGGAGCGGCACCGCCCGGTAAATATGGTAGGCGTTCTCCCGCAGGTAGGCCTGGATGCGGCTGATCTCCGCAAAGTCGGACATAACGCTCCCTTTCAGACCGCTTGAATTTCGCTCACCTTGCCTGAGCCGCTGATATGCTGGGTGACGGCTGGCTGGCCGATGTAACCGATTTCGCCCGAGCCGCTGATGTGCACGTCCAGCCGTGAAGATGCTTTCACCCGCACGCTACCCGAACCGCTGATGTGCACGCGCACGTCTGCGCAATCCATCTCCTCAGCACGCACGCTGCCCGAGCCGGAAATGCGCACGGTCAGCGCTTCCGCCGCGCCGCCCAGGGCGACCTTGCCCGAGCCAGAAAAACTGGTTTCGACATCCCCGGCGCGCAGGTCAGCGATGCGCATTTCACTGGCCCCGCTGGTTTTCAGCCGCAGACGGTCGGTTTGCACCTGCCCGGCTTCCAGCTTGCCGGAGCCGGAAATCGATACCCCGCGCACCTGGCGCATGGTGACATAATAATGCACCGGTGAATGCATGAAATGAATGAGGTAATCCCACCAGTTGCGCAGCCCCAGGCGCAAGCGGCCATCTTCCACATCGCTTTTCAGCCGGGGCAGCAGGTCTTCATCGGCCTCAATCACCAGGCCATCCTGCTCGCCCTGCACGAGGGTGATGTACCCGCTGCCTTCTAATATCACCTCATCGAACCCGCCAACGTCTCGCCGTTCCTGTATCACTGCCATGGTATGACTCCTGAAGAACAAAAAACCGCGGTTCGCCTCTACGGCGCGCCGACCCAGCCAAATTCTTTAAAATCGATCTGGTCGTTCTTGTCAAAGACAACCCCCTCTTCCTCGAGCAGCAGGCGCTGCTGGTACTTGCCGATCGGGTCGTGGATGCTGATCTTGCCGGTGCGGTTGATCACCCGCTGCCAGGGGACATCCGGGTGGTCGCCGCTGCGCAGGGCCGCCATGGCATACCCCACCAGGCGCGCGCTGCACCCGCCGACGATGTTGGCGAGCTGCCCATAGGTAACCACGCGGCCCGGCGGCACCTGGCGGACAATGGCATAGATGCGCTCATAGAGCGGCAGTTGTGGGGATTGGGATTCCTCGCTCATAGTTATATTATAAAGCCAGCCCATCCGAACAGACCCATCCGAAAGTCCAGTATTCGTTCCATTATCATTACATTGATGCAAAGAAAAACGCCATCCGAACTATAATAAACCTAAGTAGCTACCTAAACATCATTTCGAAGAGAACCTAACCCCCTTCCCCTTCCCGGGGCGGGAAGGGGTGCCTTTTTACCTCGCGTAATAGCTAAAGATCCACTCATTCGCGAAAACCTAGCCTGGAAGCTCCTTCGAGCTTAGCCTTGGGGTTAGGTCTTGCTAGGTAGCAACTTGCGTTAATTAATGGGTACGAAGCCAGACAGTGCGCTTAAAATTCACAGCGAAAAAATAGAGCGGGCGATGAAAAATTCTTCGATGCGATACCTGAGTTGTTTGCTGGCGCTGGTAATGTTGATATCCGCGTGCGGGCGCCCGCCGATTGCGCCGCAGGTCACCCCGGCGGCGGAAACAGTGACGCCACCCACAACAGTGGAATTGCCAACGGCTGCGCCCAGCAGCACGCCCCTGCCATCCATGATGCCTACACGCAAACCACCGACCGGCACCCCAACCCCCACACATGCGCCATCCGCCACTCCAACGGTTGCTTTCCCGTACCAGATTACGCCGTATGATTACGCTTACGAAACCAGCACGCCGGTCGCCACGCCGGAGAGACCTGCCGCGCAGTATGCGATAAAGCCGTGGACCGAGCAGGACGCGCTCGAATTGATGCGCACAATGGATGCGTACGCTGCCGCCAACCACGTGATCGCGCCGTTCTACTCGCGCTATGAATTTATCCGCGCGCAGCTGTCCGTGCGGCTGGCGGCGTTGGAGTTCCTGGCGCGGTATAAAAATTCGCCGTACGAAAAAGACGTGCGCTGGCGGCTGGCGTTCGCGGACGCCTGGCTGACCAACCCAGGAAGCGATGCCTGGGTGATCCAGCAGGTGGAAGATGGCTTCAACCGCGGGGCAATCCGCGAAGATACCCTGGAAACCGCCCTTACCCCCTACGGGTTTGAAATAACCGCGCTGGTAACCGAGCCGGAATGGCCGAATTTCCAGTGCTGGTTTGGAAGCCAGCCGCTCACGGTTTCCGGCCTGCCGGGCCTTGGAGATGCCCGCATCTTGATCATCCGCGTAATCGAACTGGATAACGGGCTGGTTGCGGCGCTGACGAAGGATAAGAATGACCACTACCGGCTGACCCTGATCCGGAACGGAGTATTTCGATGGGGGCTTGGGGTGTGCCAGTCGGCGGCGGCCCAGGACCTGACCGGGGATGGCATCCCGGAAATCGTGATATCAGAAAATGCGGCGAGCGGATCCCTGCGGGATGGGGCAGCATATATCTACCAGTGGCGGCAGGGCCGCTTTGTCGAGATTACCGGCGGGGGAATCGGCACGTGGGATGATGAAGTCCCTTACGATATTCAAACCCCAACCGAGCCAGACGGAAGCAAATCCATCCGCCCGCGCGAGCAGGTTCAGATGGGCACTTTGGCAAACGACACCTGGCGGTGGGATGGGGAGCGGTTTTCTATGGCAGAACGCCGGGTCGTATTCCCTCTGCATGCTTGGACAATCGAAAATGGCGCGATCAAAGACGCACTGGCAAACGGACAGTATGCGGAGGTCGAAAACCAGTTGAGGGATCCCATGAGCGTTGATGTTTCGGACAGCGATGCAGAGCCAGCGCTGAGGGATTACCTGACGTTTGAGCTGGCGGTCAGCCAGGCGCTGATGTTCCATGCGGACGCTGCTCGGGAGACGCTGCAAACGCTGGTTGATTCGCCGCACAGGCCAGACCTGACCGCGCTGCCCACCGCGGCGCGCCGCTTCCTGGGCTTTTACCGGGAAGAAACAGACCTTTACCGGGCATGCCATGCGGCCCTGTCTTATTACAATACCATTCCTGCACTTGTAAAGGATTCTGCCGGGAACATGGTGAATAACCCCGCCATCCCTATCGGGGACTATTACGGGGCGCTCGATTTATGCGATCCGCAAATCATGCTCACCGCGCTGGTCGAAAAAATCGCGCCGTCGCTTTCGGAAAATGTTCCCGCAGATCTCCAGCGCTACGGCGTGCAGCCGCTGTATTCGCAAAAGCTGGACATCGACGAGGATGGGAACGCGGACTGGCTGGTGATTCCGAGTATTCCCAAGGGAAGCAGCCAAAGGATATGGTTTTTCCTGCATAGCGGCGCGGGCTACCAGATCGCCAGCGCCCCGGCTGCCAGCGGTTCTGCGGTGCGCGTGGAAAAGCTGCGCCTACCAGGGGACGATCACCCTGCCGTGCTGCTCACCACGGGCAATCGCTTGCAGTTGTACCGCTACCGATTTGCAGGGAATACCCTCAAGGTTGATAGAGTCCTGGATATCGGAAGGGTAAAAAACTTTAAGATCATTCCGCAAGATGACGGGGCTGCCCTGGATATTACAACAAGTGCTAGATATGCTGACCACCTCTCCCCGCTTCGCGGATTCTACGAGTGGGACCGCGCCCAGCAGAAGTTTATTCCCCAAGATTACTACGAGCGGGCCTTGCTAGTCTCCAGCCAGCACGAAACGACAGTACAAGCAATTGCGGATGCCATGAACCGGCTGGTGCCTGGCATGGAAAGAGAATACGATCGCAGTCACGAAACGGCGCGGCTGCGCTATCTGCTGGGTCTTTCGTATGAGCTGTCCGGGGAGGTTGAAAAGGCGGCCAGCACGTATTACGCGCTGTGGCGGTCCCAGCCGGATCAGCCGTACGGATTGATGGCAAGAGAAAAGTTGCAAGATAATTGAAAATTCTCGACCAGTATGATACACTATATTCGATCAACATTATCCCCATGAACAGCAGCCAATTGATCCCTCCGCCAGGTCAACCTTCCATCCCTGGGTCTCTCCTGCCGGTAGGATATCGACGCAGGGGATTCGTTGGAGAACGGTAAGGGGAGTTGATTGTGGGACTGCTGATATAGACCCACTTTACCGATCCCGGCCTTCTGGTAGACAAGCACTGGCGTTTTGGAACGTTTCTACATATTCTTTGCAGGCGGACTTGCGCCTGTAAACAGTTTTCATGCGCTCCGTGAGCGGTCGTTGACCGCTGTGCGGTGCGCATGGGTCTTTTTTCGCGCAACTCGGCGAATTTTGATGCATGAACAATTCAAATAGCGGGCTGCTAATTCTACGCGCAATACGCCAGCTCACGCCGGAGGTGTTCCAGCACCCGGTTTGGCTGCGTTTTGCCGCCGCTGATGGCGGCCTGCAGCCTGCCTGCATCCGCGCGCTGGAGGATGCCGCCCGCCAAATGCAAGATGCCGGCGATACGCAGGGCGCCTGCTCGGTGCTGTTCCTGTGCGCCGCGCGGCTGGCCTGGCTTGGCGATCCCTTTGCCGCGCTGGACTGCATCGCCAGGGCCATCCGGCTGGGTCGGCAGTACCATTGGGCGCTGGCCGAGACGTGGGGCTATTGGGCCGCCAGCGCGGTGTGCGCTCAAATGGGCGAGCTGCAGCGCGCGGCGGAGTTCCTGCGCCCACTCCAGGCCGCGCTCAGCGCAGGCGATTGGGTACTGGCCGACCTGGTGGAGATGCTGGCCCAGGCGCTGGAAAAAATGGCCGGGGCGGTCGCGCTAACCCCCCACCTGGCGAGCGCGGAGGCGCCAACCAACCCGCTGCTGCGCCCGGCCCTGGCTGCGCTGCTGGAATGGGGCCGGGTTCCGCAGGATGCCCGGGAGGCGCCGGAGGAATCTCCGCCCAACGGCTGGCGGGCGCGCTGGCGGCTGCTCTGGCAGCGGATTCAGCGCCATGCGCGCGGCAGTCCGGCGCCAGGTGAGCTGCAGATCGCCCGCGCGGAAGCCACTGGGAGAGTGCAAGGACAGGCGCCGTGGGATGACTTCTGGATCACTGTATTCGGCAAAGAGCCATCCGCCTCGGCCCCACCCGGCCAGGCCGAGGAAAGCGGCGCGCAGCCCCCACCCGCCGCGCAGCCGCCGCAGGGGGCGAACGAGCACGCCGCTGCGCATTCTGCCGCGCTCGCTGCTGCGCAGGTACCGCACACCGGTCCCATACTGCCAGCGCTGGACGCTGCCGCTCTCCCTGTTCCAGTCCGGTCGCCTGCCGGCCCCACGCTGACCCTGTACTTCTTCGGCGCTTTCCGCCTGTACCAGGATGACCAGCAGGTGGTCGACTGGCCCAGCCAGAAGAGCCTGTCGATCCTCAAGTACCTGGCCGCCAACCACGGCAAGCCGGTGCCGAAAGATGTGCTGATGGATACCTTTTGGTCCGAAGCCGACGCGGAGGTAGCCCGCCGCAACCTGCACCAGGCCATTTATGCCCTGCGCCTGGTGCTCAAGCGGCTGCGCCCCGATTACGCCGCCATCCTGTTCGAAAATGACTGTTACCGGCTGAACCCGGACCTGGACCTGTGGCTGGATTTCGAGGCGTTTGAGCAGCACGTACAGGCCGGACGGCGGCTGGAACAGGCCGGCAGGATGAACCAGGCAGTGGTGGAATATGGTATCGCCCAGGAATTGTACCCGGGCGATTTTTTACAGGACGACCTGTACGAAAACTGGCCCGCCGCGCAGCGCACGTACTTTCGCACCCTGTACCTGGACCTGCTAGACCGCCTGTGCGCGCACTACCTCCTGGGGCAGGATTATTACACCACCATCATCCTGTGCCAGAAAATCCTGACCATCGACAACTGCGCCGAGCAGGCCTACCGCAGCCTCATCCACTGCTACCTGGCCCAGGGCCAGCGCCAGCTTGCCGTGCGCGAATACCAGACCTGCGTGCAGGCATTGAATGAAGAGCTCAACCTGTCGCCTTCCGAAGAAACCCGCGCGCTGTACGCAATGATTATGGACTCTCCGGCATAACGCTTAGCCCTCCACGCGAACGAGCGGCCCCTGCTTGAAGGTAGGCGCGTGCTCCGCAGAGGTCACTTTTAGATACAACTGGTAGCTGCCAGGCGGCGGCACGGGAAAATCGTACTGGAAGGCGTAGGGCAGGTCGTACTGCGACAGGGTGACGGCGCCCGTCTCATAGAACAAATTGGCCTTGCCGGTGCGGGTATCGACCAGGTAGATGCCGGTCATAAAGGGAGTGGGCGCGGCCAGGGCTGCCCCCTCCGGGGGCGCATCCACATCGGCCTCCACGCGCACCATGCGCTGCGCGGAACCGGCCTGGCGGGTATGCGAGACCCACAAATTGCGGATGGTGAGCGGCGTGGGGGCTTCATTAAAATGCGCTTCCAGCAGCGCCTCGATTTCCGGCGGCAGGATGAACTTGCCTTCGGGCTTTTCCTCCTCTGGCAGAGCGGCGGGCTGTGCAGCAGGCACTTCGGCGGGCGGCAGGCCGGCCTGGCTAATCATCCACCGCACCAGCTCTTCACCGTCGACGATGCCGTTCCACTCCATATCCCGGTCGGCCTGAGAAAAATGCACGCGCGTTTTCAGCGTGTGCTCGCCGCTGGCGGCGACCTCCTCGCCAAATGAGACGAAGAAATCCGCCAGTTCTTGCCAGCCAGGCCGGCTGGGCTGCCTGCACGGGTCAGGGCCCTCCGCCAGAGCCGCGCGTTCAGGCGGCCTGACCTCTGGCAGCGCCTCCTCCAGTGGATGGCCCTCGCCTGACGGCGCCAGCGGGTCGCTGCAATCCGCCAGCTCCCTGGCCTGCCCAAGCCAGTTTTCGCGCTCGATGCGCTGTTCGGATACGAACGCAACGTTCCTGGCGCGCAGCCGCGCGGCCAGCTTTTTGGGGTTCTGCCCGGCCAGGTCGGCATAGCGCAGGATGCCCAGATCGTACATTCCCTGGGCGATGGGCCGGGTAATTTTCTTGATCTTGCTGAAGTCATCGCGGGAGGGATCAGGTTCCATCATGGTTTGCTCCTTCTTACTCCAGGTGGTAGTCCCCGGACAGCACGCGCACGGGGATGCCATCAATATCGGGCGGCAGGCCGAGCGATTCCGCGCTTGCCTCGCCCCGCACGTGAACGCGCAGTACCAGCCGGGGCGGATGGCCGGGGTCTTCGGGATCGTAGCCAATGTCGATCAGGCTCACCTCGGGCCGCCGCAAAAACTGCTGCGAGAGCGCATCGCGCGCCCGCAGCGCCCGTTCCACAGCAGATGCCTGCTCGCTGTCCATGGCTGGTCACCCGGGCATTCGTTGCAGCACGCGGGCGGAACGCGGCTGCGCCGCTGCTTCAATCCCCACCAGAACAGCCGGGGCCGCTTCCGCCGCCAACGGCTGGACCGCCGCCTCCGGCACAATCACTGGCGCCTGGATGCCCGCGATATCTACTTTCAGCGCGTCCAGCACCTGCGGCATGGCGATCGCCAGGGCGGTTTCAGTGGGGTAATCATTCCCGGCGAAGTGCAGGCCCACTGCACGGCAGGTCGCCTGCTCCAGCCACCACGAGCCAGAATCACCCGCGCGGCTCACCTCGGAATACCCGTCTTCCGGAACGATGCGGTGGACGTGCTTGATGCGGTGCGGCACACCCTGGTAGTAAATGGGGTACTCGCCCTCAAACCCATCGATCACGCCATAGGTTACCGCGGAAGCGCGCCCCGATTTGGTGACCCGCATGCCCACGGTGGGCGCCCCCACCCCGGTCACCGGGCCAACGCCCAACTGTTCGTTCGACCATCCCCTGGCGCCGGTGAGCCGGGCCACCGCGGCATCGATTTCCTGGTCGAAAACGTGCCGTTCGAGCAGCGCCACCGTATCCCACCGGTTGCCGTAGTCGCCATATGCCGGTTGGAAAATGCGCGTTCCCCGCACCGCCGCACTCGAGCCCGCCAGCACGTGCCAGTTGCTGAGGATCATCTTTTCGTGGCTTTCGCGGTTCTCGACAATCCCTCCCAGGGTGCCGTAACCAAACACCCATTCGCCCGAGACGCTGACGCCGCCCTTCAGCGGATCGCACCGCCTGGCGCGGGTATTGTAGGTTCCGTACGGCCAGCCCCAGCCCATCGGGTAGGTGCCCTCGATCACATCCACCAAAAAAGGAATTTTCTCTGGCTGAACCACCAGGTGAGGATAGGCGCTGCTGAATACCTCGAAAGCAGGCCCTTTGATTTTCTTCCGTACGTGCACGCGGACCGCCAGCTCGCCCGTGTACGCATGATCCTTCATTTTTAATCCGACATCGATCAGCGTTACCTGCGGGTTTCTCAGGTAATATGCCGAAGCCACCTGGCGGGCGTAGATGGCTTCACGAAGCTCCCCAGCGTTCCAGGCTTTCGCCATATTTCATCTCCTGTTTGATGCACAACCCCACTGGGGCTGTCCAAAAGTACCTTTTGGACAGCCCCAGGTCCGTATGGTGCGATTCTTGCCCGGCTCCATTCAGCCGTAGGGCCGGGTAAGTGTGGCCCTTTAGCGGTGATACACCATGAACTTGGCCGACCGCTCGAACTCCCAGTGCGGTCCCGGGCCCCACACATCCATATCAGGGTCCCAGTTCCACGTGCCGAAGGACGCATACTGTAGCCCGCTCTGGGTGAGATCGATGGTCAGGTCGAGCTCATAAATGTTGGGGGTATTGCCAGGATCATCGAACTGGACTTCCCATGACAACGGGAACAGGCCATCGACAGGGAATGCATCAGCATTTGGGAACGTCGCGGGAATAACATGGCTCGGCCCGGGTTCGACCAGCGTGCGGTTAATCGTCTCGAACCGGGCATTGTATGGCCGGTTGGCGAAGATGTCTCTTGGATTCAACCCACCATAGAGGCTGGGGTTGATCCAAATGAAGCCATAGAACCAGACACTCTGATCGGAGGCAATCACCTTGTTCGGCAGGAAATCCGGTGGGGGCTCGACGTTCGGATCATACAGGTAAGGGCCCCTTGTCCAGCAGTCCCACATGGTGAAGCCCGTTACCTGGGTACCGATTTCAATCTGGCTGCGCTGCCGCCTGAGGTAATCCCTGGTCCGGTTGGTTGCCCTCGCCATCAGAATGTCGATCATTGTGGTTGGCATCTCCCTGGCTTCCGCAGAAGGGGCAGGGATCACCACCTCTGCCTGCGGCTCTCGAACTCTTTCGGACATTTTGACAGTCATCGTTTCTACTCCTTGAGTCAGAAGGTTTTGTGGATCACTGGTTTTGAGCGCTCATTCGAAAACCAACTTGCACTCAAAAAATAACGTATCGTTCTCAAGGAGGACTAATTTTTTACTCAAAATTGGCCGCGGGATTCTTTGAGTAGGATTAAATGCTCAAATATTCGGCAGCCGCCAGTCAAACTCCCGCTGTCCGAATTCTTTTCGATAGGCAATGATCATCGAGAAGGACCGCGTGCCGGAAAAACAGCGTCCTTTTACTTACTCAACACCGGCAGGTAGGTGAATATGGTGAAGATGTCCTGCCAGAAGCCGAGGTTAGCCGAGTAGTGCGCGCTCTCCGCCAGACCGCTGGCGGTTTGGCCGACCGTCATGCTCATGGTGTAATGGGCCGAGCTGGAAGTGCCGCCTGAACCGGTCATGGGGGCAAACCAATCCAGCCGGTAGGAAGGCGAACTCATGGCGGTGACGCTGGAAATAAGGATCAATAACAGCGTCAGCACCAGCAGGGCCAGCGCGGTGGGGGATTTAAACCAACTGCGGATTTTTTTCATCACGCGCCTCCTAATGGAGCGTCACCAGCACCTGGATCAGCCCGGTGCCCGCGTCGAGCGAGCCCATGGCCTTGCCCAGCACAGCGCCGACCGGCGGGTTGTCTCCGGCGCGCATGGCGTGCCCGGGCGTGCTGGAGGTCACCAGCAGATCGCCGCGCTGGATTGGCCCATTTTCCGCCGACACCTTGCACGGTACGATGCCCAGCACCGCCACCGGCAGGCCGCCCAGCGGGTCATCGCTATCTGGCGCGCCCGCCAGGTAGCCGGGCTGGGTAGAATATACCCCCAGCACCAGGGTGGAGAACGGCTCGCTTGACAGCGCCGCCGACCGGTCCTGGCTGGCGGAGATCACCAGCACATCCCCCGGTTCGTAGGCGGAAGCTGGCCCTTCGGAAGCGATCTGCTCGGCAAAATCCGCGCCAGAGGCCTGCGTTCCGCCATTGAAGAAGCCCTTGCCAGTGGCGTCCACCCGAAAACTCCGGATACCCTGATAGGAAGACGCCCCGACCACATAGTCACCGGTGCCGTTCCCCTGGATTAGATAGAGGGACGGATACCAGTGATTCGCAGAAGCGTTGCTGTTGCTGTAGGCAGCGAGGGCGGTTCCACCACCCGCATTCGTTGCGTATATGCCCCTGTGGAACAAATCACTGGTATAGCCCTGCATCCCATCGCCTAACGTAGAAGCGCCTACCACGCCGGCGGGGTTGTTATCGTCAAAATCGCCGCAAACACTATAAGCCTCTTCTTTACAGCCATAAACTGCCGGGAAAGTTTCTGTACCGAACGAGAGGCCATACAGCGCCGTGCTGGGATTGCTGGTGGCGTACACCCCATAGCCGTAGATCGACTTGGCTTCGATCGCTTCGCCGCCCGCGGAGGATTCCACATACAAGGCATCGTAATCTGCCGTCCCGGTGCCACCAGCCGTACCTATCACCGTCAAAATGCCATCTTTCGCGCCCTGAATATGCGCGCCAGGAACCAGGTTGAGGGCATAGGGTACGGGATAAATGACCTGGCGGGGGGTCATTTCCGCGTCTGTACCAACCTTCACGCCCAGCCAGACTTTTTGCCCATACAGGTCATTGTAACAATTATCCAGGTAATCGCTGAACAGCCCATTTGTCACGGTTACAGTGCGTGTCTGCGAACAGACCGCCGTTCCGCCGGTCGCCACATCATACAGGCTGAAGACAATCGTAACGCTGCCGTTGAGCAGTTTGCCGTTCGAGTCGGTCAGGCGGCCCTGGATGGGGAGGGCGCCGGGGATGGGGATATCAATGACCGGGGGCGCTTCAACGGGGACCGGTTCATCCTCCGGCGGTGGGTTTTGACCCGCGCCAGTCTGCACGTTGAGCAGCAGCGCGACCAGCAGCACAGCGATCATGCACATCCATTTGTTTTTCATTGCATCACTCCTTGGGTTGGTGTTTGAATCTCCAGGCAGACGGCCTGGGGAACAAAACAAAAAGCCGCCTGTGCTTCTCAACGAGTAAAGCCATAGAGGCGACGAAAACACACGCGGCAACGTTATTGAAAACGTTAAATTGTAGTTATAAAGTGGAAGACTAAATAGATATTATTGTTATAACTTAATTTTAGAGAAAAGGCAATCACAAGAAATGTCGATCTCCACCCTTTTGATGCTATACTCAATCCCTGTAATCAAACGACCCTTACTGGATTCATGCACATGCCAATTCATACAACCGACTCTGACGATCATCAACAACACCGCCAAGAACTGGTGGAGAAAATGGAAGGTGGGCGCGCGGCGCTGGCAGCCAAGGTAAACAGCGCCCCCATGGACCAGCCGGTGCTGACCAACGGCTGGACGGCGCGCGAGCTGCTGATCCACCTGGGCGGGTGGGAAGAGCGCATCGCTGATGCCTATACCGCCCTGACCTCCGGCGCCACCCCGGACTGGGAGCTGGAGCGCATGACGCTGGACGAGCTGAACGCGCTGATGCTGGCCCGCTGCGCCAGCCTGCCCTACGCCGCCGCGCGCGCCGGCGAAGAAACCGCGCACCTGCGCCTGCTGGAAATTGCCCGCACTGCCCCCGCCGCCGATCTGTTCGACCCAGACCGCTTCGCCTGGATGAAGGCCGTGCCTTTCGCCGAGTGGATCCGCAATAACACCTACGAGCACATCGAAGAACACCTGCTGGACTGGGTAGAAAGGTAGCCTGCGCCGCCATGCCCCACCGCACCCCACACGCGGGCTGCTGGCTGCTGGCGCTGCTGATGCTGCTGGCGGCCTGCGCCGCGCCCCCCATCCAGGCCCCGGTCGAGCGGGTGGGCGGCTCGCATTTCGCCCAACCCGCCGCGACCGCGCAAGAGGGTGGATCGCAAGTTGACCCGTCCGCCGCACAGACTGACGCCGCGACCGCGCAAGAGGGTGGATCGCGATCCGCCCCTACCCATACCCCTATCGCCGACCGGGCTGCGGCGACTCTCGACCAATTGGCTACGCGCAATTCCCAATCTCCAATCCCTACTCCCCAATTCCCAGTCCCTAATCCCCAATCTCCAATCCCCACCGAGCACTACATTACCGGCATCAGCGGGCACAAGCAGTACTTCACCCTGGGCTGCGAGGCGGCTACCGCACTGGATTGGGCCCGGTTTTTTGGGTACGAATTCAACGAGTTTGAGTTTCAATATAAGCTGCCGGTATCGGACAACCCCGATTACGGCTTCGTCGGCGACGTCAATTCGCCCTGGGGGCAGGTGCCGCCCTACGCCTACGGCGTGCACGCCGGGCCGGTGGCGGATTTGCTCAACCAATACGACATCCCTGCCAAAGCTTACAAGGGCTACACCCTGGAGCAGGTCATTGGCAAGGTAGCCCAGGATAAACCGGTCATCGCCTGGGTGATCGGCAATGTGGTGGGCGGCGTGCCGTATGAGTATACGGATAAAGAAGGCAGAACGGTCACCGTGGCGGCGTACGAGCACGTGGTGATCGTGACCGGATATAATGAGGAGAGGATCCGCTATATGACCAACGGCAGGTTCTTCGAGACGCCCAAAGAAGTGTTCCTTAACTCATGGGGCGTGCTGGGGAATATGGTGGTGGTGGATGAGTGAGGATCACGTGTTATGGACCTGGGTATCCTGGCAGAGTCGGCAGAGTGGTGATATCCGGGAGGGCTTCACCCTTTGCATTTTCAAAGCGTTTGGCTTTCATGTTAAAACGATATTCTTTTCCGTTTTTGGATAGCATAATCAATTTACCATCAACGGCCTTTGTGATTTTCAATGCCCCATTTTTCTCCGCCAGGTAATAGCGTGACACCCGCTTCCCAGTGCACTGGCCTTGACAAATAAAGATTACGGCTTGTTCTGGGTCATCAAATAAACGGCCAGCCAGGTAAGAAATTTCTTCCTCTCCAGAACGGTCAATCCAACCGGTTGTAAACCATGCATCTTTAATAAATGGGGTTACCGGATCCATAAATAATTCTGAAGGATGTTTCGTTTTTTCTTTATGAATTTCACGAATTTCAGGGGTTAATGTAAGTTCAGCAATTACCGTCAATTTTCCACTGAATATTGCTGTTTGTTCTTGCGCGCTTACGACTCTTGCTGATTCTGTAGCCTCCATGATAGCCCCTTCTAGTTTATCCTCGATGGAAGGCTTCATTTCTGTTGCCATCCTGCCTGAAGCCAGCAGCTTCTGATAATGCTCGACAAGTTTTGCTTCTCGGTTCTTTACCATTGGGGTTGAGAAACCCGCAATCGCGGCACCCTTTATTTGAGAAGACACAAGTAGGATCAAAACAACAATCAATACAAAAAATGCAACACTGACCACCCTGGTTCTGTTGTGATTGTGCATCCGTCTTTCCTCCTCTTGGGTTATGCTTATCATACATCGGTTTTGATTTAAAAAGATGGTTGGTTGGTATAATCAATTCTCTCGCTGAAAAACGTTTCTCAGCGCATGAGAGGGCTGTTATGATGAAAAAAGTCCGCGCCGCCTCCTTGCCTTTTCTGATCGCCGTTTACCCGGCCATTTTTCTGTACAGCGTGAACGCCGAGATTCTCGATCTCCCCATGCTGGCCCTACCGCTGGGCATTTCGCTGGGCGCGGCGGGCCTGGTATATGCTTTCTTCCGCCTGATCCAGAAGGATAAGACCAAAGCCGCCAACCTGGCTTTTGTGGTTTTGTTCTTCCTCTGCCTGTCCGGTTCTATCTACACAGCCCTCCACGCCGGGCTGAACATCCGCCAGCGTTACCTGCTGCCCGCGTATGCACTGCTCGCCCTGCTGATTTTCGGGCTGGTTTACCGGCTGAAAACGGCCAGCGCGCAGAAATTCAACATCGCTGCCTGGGCGGTGGTGGTCCTTTTGGTCGGTTATAACATCGCCGCGTGCATCCCCACCGAGGTTCAAAAAATTTCGCGCGCCAGGCCGGTGCAAGCCGCGAACGCTAGCGTTTTTGCCAATATCGACAAACCCCTCCCCGAGAAGCGCCCCGATATCTACTTCATCATCCTGGACGAGTTCGCCGGGCCAAAACCGATGCGCGAATACTGGAAAGATGCAGAAATGGAAACCTTCCTGGCGGAATTGAAAGCGAGAGGCTTCTTTGTCGCTGAAAACAGCCGCAGCCCGCATCGCAGCACGCTTAACGAGATCGCCAGCCGGTTGAACCTGAAAAACTACACCACGCCCGACCATCTGGTCACCTTCGATGCCATCGCCGACAACCTGGTGATGCGCACGCTGAAGTCGTACGGCTACACCACGGTGGTTTTCGACAATACCTTCACCGCCTACCCGACCAAGCCGAAGATCACCGCCGATTACGATCTCACCTATTCCGGGCAGGACGTGAACGTGCGCTGGGTGGGCGCGCGCGACTTTTCGACGATGGTGCTGCAAATGACGGCGCTGCGCTTCCTTTCCACGTACGTAAAACCCGAATCGACCTGGGTCACCAATCACCGTAAGGTGGCGCTGTACACCCTGCGCCGCACTGCCAACCTGGGGGATATCGGTTCGCCCAAGTTTGTTTACACCCACCTGCTGCTGCCCCACGTGCCCTTTGTGTTTGATAAAAATGGCCGCTATCTAAACCTGGAAAACCCGCTGGACTGGAACTATTATCTTGGGCAACACCAATATACGCGCAAGGCTTCGCTGGAGCTGATCGATGCGATCCTCAAAAAAGCCGACCCGAAAAACCCGCCCATCATCCTGCTTCAATCCGATCACGGCGCCCGCAATAAACAAGAAGGCAACAGCGTGGTGGCGCAGAGCATCATCCTGGAAAACTATGACGGCTCGTACGTGTACGATATACTCAACGCCATGTACCTGCCCGGCTACGATACCTCGCGGCTGCCGGATGACCTGAACCCGCACAAAACGTTTGAAATCATCCTGAACGGCTACTTCAACGCGGGCGTCTCGCTGGAGGAGTAAGCGAGCCAGCAACTGCCTCCACCACCCGCGCGGCGATATCCTCGATCCTGTGTGGTTATGTGAAATAGCCCTGCTATTTCACATAACCGCATATTCGTTTCCCTATCCTTAAGACCAGTCTTTCCCAATATTATTCATTTCGCGGTATTTGCTACTTGTAATACTGTATATAACACAGTATAATACATCAAAGGATACGATATGGCAAACGAACCCGTAATTGACAACCTTCTCCAGGAGCTGCGCCGGGGCGTGATCGTTCTGGCGGTGCTCGGGCAGTTGAACGATGAGCAGTACGGCTATTCGATCCTCAAGCTGCTGGCGGACCAGGGCCTGGAAGTCGACCAGGGCACGCTCTACCCGCTGCTGCGGCGGCTCGAATCGCAGGGACTGCTCGAATCGAAATGGAAGCTGGAAGAATCACGCCCGCGCCGGTACTACGTAATCAGCGCCGAGGGACGCCGGGTGCTGCCAACGCTGATCGAAGAATGGCAGCGCATGACACAAGTAATGGCCGCGATCTTAGGCCAGGAGGAACGAGATGAATCTCATTGATGCTTATGTAAGTGAAGTTGGGCGCAACCTGCCCGCCAAGACGCGCGAAGATATCGAAAAAGAAACGCGCTCGTTGATCGAGGATATGCTGGACGATGAAGCCCAGAAGCAGGGCCGCCAGCCGGATGAGGCGATGATCGTGGATGTGCTCAAGCGCATGGGCCCGCCTGCCAAAGTGGCCGCTTCGTACCAGCCGCCGCGCTACCTGATCGGCCCCAAGTATTACCCCTTCTTCTGGATGGTGGTGCGCATCGTCCTCAGCGTGCTGCTGGTGGTCGGCGCGATTGGCATGGGCATTCAGTTAGGCCAGGAGAACCTCGCCGGGCCGGAATTCCTGAGCAAGCTGGGCCTGGGCTTCGCTGACCTGATCTCCTCGCTGATCGCCGCTTTCGGCAACATCGTGCTGGTGTTCGTCATCCTGCAGTGGCTGATGCCCGAACCCAAATTCGACGAGAAGGAAGAGTGGGACCCGAGCGAGCTCGAGGTCAAGCCCGACCCCGAACAGGTCAAGACCTTCGATATGGTGGCCGGGATTGTTTTCAACGTGATCTTGCTGCTGCTGCTCAACGTTTACCCGCAGTGGATGAGCATTTCGACCTACGTGAACGGCGAATGGGAACACGTGCGGCTGCTGACGGATGCCTTCTTCCGCTTCGTGCCCTGGATCTCGCTGCAGCTCGCGGTGCAAATCGGTCTGTATTCTTACCTGCTGCGCGAGGAAAAATGGAACACCCCGGCGCGGGTGATCCAGATCGGCCTCAACCTGCTGTCAATCGTCATCCTGGGCATGATGATCTCCGGCCCGGCGCTGGCAGCCATCAACCAGGCCGACCTGGCCCGGCTGGGCTGGACGGACGTGATCGCCCCGGCGGGCACGGTGAACAACATGGTCAACCTGGCGCTGCGCATCGCCCTGGGCATCACCATCGTCACCCAGGTGATCGACATCGGCAAAATGATCCTGCGCATTGCCGGAAAGCACATCGCCCTCCCCGCCGACCTAACGCGCTAAAATCAATCTAGAAACCTGGGGCTGCCACGGAATGGCAGCCCCAGGTTTTTGTTTCCAGCACGCGCCCACAGCCAGTGAATATCCATAATACACCGCCGCAGCGGTAGGGGCGCAGCGAGACAGACCAATCTTCTATGCAATCCAACCCCCGCGCTGCGCCCTTCCGGTATTGCACACGGCAGGGCGTGAAATACACCGGCAGGGCGCAGCGTGGGGCTAAATCCACACAGACGATTGATCGTCCCGCTGCGCCCCTACCGCCCCACCATCCGATACGAAAATCAGCTACTGCCGAACAACCGCCCGCAGAGCCCGTTCCACCGCCCAGGCCGCCAGCCCGACCAGCAGGGCCACCGCGATAAACGGCAGGCGGATGTGGACCATCTGCCCGAGCGCGGCGGCCAGCAGTCCAGCGCCCACCGACAGGGCCAACGAGCGCAGGTGGTGTATTTCGAGCCCGCCTGATGGCGCGCCGTTCCGCGCCGCATCTACCGGGCGGTGGATTTCTTCCAGCGCCAGGTCCCAACCAGCCAGCGCGGCGGCGGCGCCGCACAGCATCCACAGCGAAGCGGCCCCCTCCAGCAGTCCATAGGCCGCCAGCGCCGTGAGCGCCGCCAGCGACCCGGTCGCCAACCAGGCCTTGCGCCAGCGCCGGGTGAGCAGCATCACCGCCCCGCCAGCCAGGGCAGCCAGCGCCGTGCCCCATGCCCCCAGCGCGGCAAGCCCCACCGCCAGGCAGGCCGCCGAGATCACCGGCAGGGCCAGCCGCGGCAGGGAGAGGCGCGGTCGCGAACCTGCGACTGCGTTCCGAGCGCCGCTATCCTGAATCACCCCACCGCGCGGCTTCACAGCCCCTCCCCGTTCAACTGCCGCGCGCCGCGCCGAAAATGCGCCGGGCTGAGCGCATCGCGCACCAGCGGGTACAAGGGCTGCTCGACGTGCCAGTCGATTACCGGCACCTGCAGTTGGACAATGTCGCGCATCAGCAGGGCGCGCTCCAGGCGCGCGGCGCGCAGCGCCAGGCGGGCCTCCGCGTTGCCATCCGTTTTGCCCGCCCCGCCCGCCGGGGGGGACGCCACAAAGTCGAAGGGGTTGGGGCTGATCAGCAGGCCCTGGTAGCCCGAGGCACGCAGGCGCAGGAAAAAGGGCCAGTCGCTGCGCACCAGCGGGCTGATCACGATCAGCAGCGCGCGGCTGGAGAACATGCGCAGGGGCAGGTAATCGGTGTAGTTCCACAGGTTGCTGGAACCCGGCTGGACGTTGGACAGGCAGCGCAGAATCTTGCTGAGCTGCACCTTGCCGTACCCGGCGAAAACGGGCTCCACCTTACTGCCAAAGGCCAACAGGCTCACCCGGTGGCCCTGGTGCAGGAAGGCCTCAGCCAGCGCGGCGGCGGCGCCTACCGAACGCTCAAAGAGGCTGTCGTCCGCGCGGCGCAGGTCGGTCTTCTGGCGCGCGTCCAGCAGCAGCCCGATATCGGCGATCTCCTCCTGCTCGAACTCCTTGGTGAAATACTTGCGCGGGTGGCGGGCGGTCAGGCGCCAGTCGAGCCAGCGCAGCGGATCGCCGGGCTGGTACTCGCGCACGCCCCAGAAATCGGTGCCGCTGCCGCCCAGGCGGGCCGGGATGGACCCCGGCGCATGCACGGTGGAACGCGGGCGCAGCGGCAGGCGGCGCAGGGCGGCCCGCTCCGGCTGCACTTGAATCTCGCCCCGCGCGGGCAGTTCGTATTCTGTTTCCACCAGCCCCAGCGCATCGCTCACCAGCACGCGGGTGGTGGTCCAGGCATAACTGCCGCGCCGCTCCCGACAGGCATAGGTCAGCGACACTTCCTCCCCCCTGCCCAGCGGCGTTTCCTTTACCGCCTGCCCGTCATGGATCGCCAGGCCCTCCGGCAGCGGATCGCGCACCACCACCCGGTCGAGCGGCTCGCCCAGGTTGCGCACGGTCAGGCGCACCTCCAGCAGGGCTGCCTCGTCCAGGCCGGAATTGGCATAGCGCGTGTGACGCACCTCGCGCTGCGCTTCCAGGTGGACGGACTCGCGCGCCGGGGAGCGCAGGATGCCCGCGCCCAGGTAGAACAGGAACGGCAGCGCCAGCCAGGCCAGCGCGCCGCTGCGCGCCATCAGCGCGGCGGCGAACAGGCCCACCACCAGCAGCGATACCGCCAGCGTCTTATGATTCATGGTCCGCGTGCAGCACCGGCACCGCTACCGAGCGGGCAATTTCGTCGATCAGCGCCACCTCCGACTTCTTGGCCCCCCACAGGCTGGGGTCGACGATGATGCGGTGGGCGAAGACCGGCTGGATGAACTGCTTCACATCATCGGGGGTGACGTAATCGCGGCCCTGCATGGCGGCCCAGGCGCGGGTCAGCTTGAGCAGGGCCAGCGATCCGCGCGGGCTGACGCCCACCACCACCTGGCGGTGGCTGCGCGTTTTGGCCGCCAGGTTGACGATAAAGCGGCGCACATCGGGGTCCACGTACACCTCCTCCACCGCCGCGCGCATGCCCAGGAAAACCTCCGGCGAGATCACCGCCTGGAGCTTCACCACGTCCTGCTTGCGCTCGGCCCGCCGCCGCAGAATTTCGTCCTCCTCCTCCACCCTGGGGTAGCCGATGGACAGCCGCACCATAAAGCGGTCGAGCTGTGCTTCGGGCAGGGGGAAGGTACCTTCGTACTCGATCGGGTTCTGGGTGGCGATGACGATAAAGGGTTGGGCCAGCGGCAGGGTTTCGCCTTCCAGCGTCACCTGGTATTCCTGCATGGCCTCCAGCAGGGCCGACTGGGTTTTGGGCGAGGCGCGGTTGATCTCGTCAGCCAGCAGCATATTGGTGAAAATGGGTCCCTTGCGCAGGGTGAAGCGGTTCTGGTTGCTGTCGAACACGTACCCGCCGGTGATATCGCCGGGCAGCAGGTCGGGTGTGAACTGGATGCGGCGGAAGTCCAGGCCCAGCGCGGTGGCGAAGCTGTTGGCGATCAGCGTTTTGGCCAGGCCGGGGAAGTCTTCCAGCAAAATGTGCCCGCCCGAAGACAGGAAAGCCGCCATCAACATGCTCAGCGCGGCGCGCTTGCCGACCACGGCCTTTTCAACTTCATCAATCACCTGCCCGGTCAGGCCGGCGATCTGCTCAATGGTTACTGCGTTCAGTGGGTTGGTCGTCATAAGGTATCTCCAGCGTGGATTCGATAAAGGCAAGAACGGCCTCAACCGATTGGTAGAACTCGGCGGTCTCCTGCCCGGACCAGCGCCGCCACCAGCGGCGGGGGGCCTGGGACAGCGTGCGCGGTAGCGAGCGCAGTTTTTGGGCCAGGGTCAGGCGCGGTTTAACGGGTTCGGGGGCGAACAGAAAATCGTACACCGCATCGGGCAGGGGGATCTGGCGCTGCTTGAGCGGCTCAAACACTTCGGCGTAGGTCACCGCCTGCTGGCGCGAAGAGAACAGGGTAATCAGCATCTGGATCAGGTCGAGCTTGAGCTGGTGGCGCATCTCGGGGTAGCTGGTCGATACGAAGATGGTGCTGCGCCATTTTTCGACCGCCTGCAGGGTATCGTTAGGGGCGGCGGGCAGGAGCTCCGGGGCCTCCTGGCGGCTGCCGATAAAGCGGCGGCCCACCCAGTACAGCACGATGGCAATGATAATCCACCAGTACACCTGCTGGTGCACGCTCAAAATGTAAATGCGCATGAAAAACCAGCCCGCCATCGCCAGCGGGGTGAGGATGTAGGCCGACACAAACGGCGTGAAGAGCAGGCCGATGAAGACCAGCACGCCCAGGAAGATGAAGAAGAGCGCCAGGCGCTGCCGTTGGGTCACTGCGCGTCCCCTTTCAGTCCGACGCGCGCGCCTTCCGGCTCCGAAAGGGGAGCTTCCCGGAGCGTACCGCGGCTGTGCGCGATGATCGCGTCCAGGCAGGTGATGGCCCGCTGGTCGTCGTCCAGCCCTGGCTGCCAGCGCGAATAACGCACCGCCTCGAACAGGCGCGTCAACTGGTGGACGGGTTCCGCCGGAAAGCCCTCCGCCGCCAGCAGGCGCTCGAAGTCGCCGGTGGTCATGTAAGCCTGGCGCTGGATGCCGTGATCTTCCTGGAGGGCGCTGCTCATCTGGCGGTAGCACTGCAGGATCACCTCGCGCAGGCTGACCCCGGTCAGCAAAGCCTGGCGGGCTTTCTCAGCCTCCTGCCCCAGCAGCAGCATGGCCTGGCTGGGAGCGGGCCGCGAGCGGTAGACCCACACGCCCAGCGCCAGCGCGCCCGCCGCCAGCGCCGCGCCGACCAGCCAGACCAGCCCGGTCGGCGGCATGCCCAGCGGGGCCGTCGGCGGCGGCGGCGGGGTGGGGAGCACTTCGGCTTCACCCACTTCCATGCCCCTTCCGGAGGTGAAGAAAAACATAAGCACCGCCAGCAAGGCCAGCACCGCCAGGGAGAACCCGCCATAGCGCAGCATCTGGCGGCGCAGCTCTGCCCATCCCCCACCCATCAGCGCCCGGAAAACGGCCAGGATCACGCCCGCCGCGAACAGGACCATGAACACCCAGAACAGAAAATCGTTGATCTGGTATTCCGTTTTTGGTTCGTTCTCACCCACCTCGATCTGAATCTGCCCGTTATCCAGCACCGGCGGGGGCAGCCCGGGCTGGAGTTCCAGCAGCGGCAGGGCAGCGCCAATCAGCGCCAGCGCGGCGGTGAAGAGAAGGAGGAGGAGAAGGGCCTTACGCCTGGTTGCGAGGGACACGGTGAACCATTGGAGAAACAGCGGATGGATACTGAATAATTATACGATTCTTGTGTCAATTTCGCCGCATGGTTAACCACAGATGATTCCGCTTCCTCTTCCCCTGCTACTTCAGATTCCCCAGCACCACCCCGCCCACCATCGCCAGCACGCAGCCGATCAGCGTCAGCCAGGCGGCGCGGGTGCCGGGTGGGGGCGTCTTGAGCCAGAAGACGCCGATCAGCCCGTTGACCACCACCGAAAGCTGCGCGATGGTAAAGCCTTTGCCCGCGCCGATCTGGTCGACCAGCAGCAGTGAGGCGTAATTGCCCACGCCCCACAGCAGCCCGGTGATGACTACGCGAATGAGGTCGCCTTTCCGCTCCAGCCCCAGCGGCTGGCGGGTGAGCAGCGCCAGCAGGGTGCTGCCCACGAAGATGCCCACCGACAGCGGCAGGGTGGCGGCGAACACTGGCGCCGGTGACATTTTCACCGGCAGGTAGTACGATCCCCACAGCACGCCCGCTCCCAGCGCCCCCAGCAGGCCTACCAGCAGATCGCGGCGGGTGCGGGCCTGGGCGGGCTGTTCCTCGCGCGGCAGGATGATCATCAGCACCCCTGCCAGGATCACCGCCAGGGAAACCGCCAGCAGAACGCCGCTGCGCGGGGTGAGGGTCACAAATTCGTCGAACAGCAGTGCGCCCCACAGCATGCTGACGATGATGTTCAGCGGCGCCCAGATGCCGTAGGCCCGGGCGATGCCCAGCTTATGCGTGGCAGTAAAGGCGCAAAACCCGCTCACCGACCAGATCAGCCCACCCACGAACGGCCCCCACAACATCTTCCCGGTCAATTGGGAGAGGTCCTGGGTCAGCATCACCGCCAGGGCCAGCACCAGGTTGGCCGAGGCCACGTAGAAGGTCTTGATCTGCTGGTTCCTGAACGGCACGTTCTGCGACGGCGCCAGCCAGGTTCCCCAGGCGAGGACGGAGAGAAAGGCGTAGAGAGGTGCCAAGATAGGTCCTTCAGGAGTTGGGATAGGTTGATGCTGAGAAACGTGCTTCCTTAGAGAAAATTATCTGAAATAGGGATCGGTTGAAATAGAAAAAATCTTCCAACTGTCACTTTCCTTTACCGTTTTGACAAAAAGCTGTTTCAGCACACCATTGGGTACGGCACCAGACATTTTTCCTTCACCCCATCCCGTGATTTCAACATATAAGAATTTCTCATTCAGGTTTTCTAGCCCGGTAGCACGCCCGTTTTCTTTCGCCCATATGTCGTAAGGTTCAACCAGATGAATGATCACTTTCTGATAACTATTCGCTTGCATCTTTATGAATTCTTCTACGCTTTGTGGGTGCGGCCTTGAAGAACTCAGAAAATTGTATGCCTCAGCATAAAGGCCAAGGTCTAACAGTGTATAAAATTGTACAACCATAATTTCCGGATCGGTTAATATCACTTCTTCGCCGGCGGAAGAACGGTGTAAACAAGAAGTCGTTATCGAATAATCTGCAGCGGGAGTTGCTGTGACACCAGTTTCAACGACTTGCGTTGGCAATACGGTGCGTGATATTTTCTGTGCAGCTTCCGGTTCATCAACTTTATCAGATAGCGTGCGGGGTTGGGAACAAGAAACCAATAAGATAAAGACTGTGATTAGGAAAACAGACAGGAAGCATGTCCTTTTCATAGCAGAAACCCTTATCTATTCCATGAAATTGCGATTTGTTTAGTATAGAGGGATCGCTGGTTGAGCACAAGCGAAAAAAGATGTTGGCCCCGAAAGCCGCGCGGGCTGACTCGACGCCGGAGCGTCAGCGCCAGGAACATTAGATGACTATGGTATCGAAGTTAGAATTCCCCAAAAACTGACACCACCACTGCTATCGCCAACGATCAGTAATTTTCCATCATTACTTGTGGCACAGGCGGTAATATAGGTTCCTAAATACGATATAAGTTGACCGACTTCCAGCATTCCCAAGTATTCGCCATCAGGAATTCGTTTGAAAATGACTGTTGTGTCACCTCCTATCGCGATAATTTTGGCATCCTGACTGAAAGATACACATTCAACATTGGGGACATAAAAGCCATCTTCCATTTTCACAACTGTGGAGAAGTCTTTTACCAGGTCTCCCGATTGTAAATTCCAAATCCGGATAGCAGGTTCATCTTTTGTACCCGTAGCAACGAACTGATTGTCAGGGCTAAACGCCACAAATGCATAGGTATCGAAATTGAAATGCGCGCCATGACCATGCTCGCTGGGCGGAAGCGAATATAAAAGTTTATGGTCAGACATTCTCCAAATGTTTACCCCTTCCCCGCCTCCCCATTCGAACGCTTCACCAAGCAAATTTCCATCTGGGCTAAATGTAAGGCTGGCGACGAGTTTATCATCTTGCTTGTAATCCAAAACCCATTGCACCCCGTTAAACTTCCAAAATGATACAGCATCCCTTTCAACCAATGCCAGTATTTTCCCAGATGGGCTAAAGGTCACTGTCCCGGGTAGCTCCTGGTTAATTTTCATTGTGTTCAGGTCAATTAATGACCCACCTGTCGCCATAACACTGTTGTCCGGGTTGAAACTCACCGGCCCTTTCGCGGTAAACATTTTATTAGGGGCTTCATGCCAGTCTGACCAGCTCTTAACAGCGGATATATCCCAGATTAAACCTGCTCCGTTATCGTAAGCAGCGGCTAAATACTTCCCATTTGGACTAATCGCAATACTGCTCACACCGCCATCAAATTGATCGAATTTCTTAACTTGGGTTACGTTTGCTTCTGCAATAGGCGGCAGATATGAATAGGCTAGTGTTGGCGTTGGCGTTTGGGAAGGTATCGAAGTTGGAGTAACAGGCTTTTCTGTAATTGAAATGGTTGGCGAGAAAACGGCAGTACTTGTTAATGGAATTGGCTCAATTGTTTTCGTTGAATTTGCTGTTTGCAAAGGCAAGGATTGGATGTACATGCGGTTGGCATCGCAGAAAACAAAAATAAGGTGTAGAGTGCTATTTTGGAAATGGTTTTAAAAGTTGTCATTGGGATTATTTCTGTTGGCGAAGTTTGAGTTCCATAGTGTATGATGAACTATATTCCTATGAGGAATAAAATTGGCGAAGGCATTCCTAATTTTATACGGCAGCCCAAAAACCACAAGCAAAAATGTCGTCATCCGGCTGACTTAGCCTCCCATTCTATCCCCGGTGCGGCTCATCAACCAAACTGCAACACACCTATCACGCAACCCGGTTGACAGGCCCGCTAAAAATTGCTAAACTCTATTCGATGGATGCTGTGATCCGTTTGCCCATATTGGTCGCACAATTGTTTTAGGGGCAGCGAGGAGCAAAATGCGAAACCGGCCATTTGGCTGGTTTCTTTTAATTTAACCTGGGGAAACATGACCAGCCCTCTCGATGCACCGCGAGCCTGGTAATCCTGCTGATATATCCGCTCCGAAGCGCTTTTGTAATGATCTTTTTCTACCCGCAAAACCCATAAATACCTGTTCCCATTCCCTCCAACCCCCATACCCAAAGGGAGGTGCCTCGAAAGCGAACGAGCCGGTTTGATCAATAAATAATTTCAACCAAATACACACATAACAACTGAGCAGTATTGAATTTCACTGGAGGGAACTGTGAAACGAGTAGTTTTTAGTTGTCTACTGATCGTAATGATGCTGGCTGGCATCGCTGCCCCACGATCTGTACAGGCTGCAGGCGATGTGGTTTCGAGCGTCGATTTTAACGACTCGACCACTGGCACCTGGTTCCAGAGCGGCAGCCCCACCCTGGCCTATGTCGACGATGGCAGCGGCGGCATGGCCCTGAGCATCACCCGCGCCGCCGACTACGAAGGCATCCAATCGCCCACCGGCCTGCTGGATGCGGGCGTGGTCTACACCCTGTCGATGCGCGCGCGGCTGCCCGAAGACTCGCCGGTCGCCTCGACCGATATCCGCTTTGTGGTCAAGCCCAACTACAACTGGGTGGGCAACGGCACCATCACCAACACCGGCTGGACCACCCTCTCCGGCAGCTACACCCTGCCCGACGATGTGGCCCCCGCCGACGCGCAGATCTACATCGGCTCCAACAACCAGACCGACCCCTACACCTTCCTGGTCGATGATATTCTGATCACCAAACCCGCCGCGGTAACGGTGATCTCGGAAGTTACCTTTGACGATTCGACCACCGGCGCCTGGTTCCAGAGCGGCGGGCCCACCCTGGCCTATGTGGACGATGGCAAAGGCGGCATGGCGTTGAGCATCACCCGCGCCGCCGACTACGAAGGCATCCAATCGCCCACCGGCCTGCTGGATGCGGGCGTGGTCTACACCCTGTCGATGCGCGCGCGGCTGCCCGAAGACTCGCCGGTCGCCTCGACCGATATCCGCTTTGTGGTCAAGCCCAACTACAACTGGGTGGGCAACGGCACCATCACCAACACCGGCTGGACCACCCTCTCCGGCAGCTACACCCTGCCCGACGATGTGGCCCCCGCCGACGCGCAGATCTACATCGGCTCCAACAACCAGACCGACCCCTACACCTTCCTGGTCGATGATATCCTCATCACCGCCCCGGTTTCGACCGGCCCCGGCGAGATCGTCATCGACACGGACTTCGAGAGCGGCCTGGACGGCTGGGAATTCCGCCCGGGCGGCGAATCCGCCGGGTCGCTGACCCTGACCGAGACCGAAGCCCACAGCCCCACCCACGCCGCGCTCATCAGCGAGCGCGACAGCCAGGGTGACGGCATTGGCCGCAATGTGACCGGCATCATGGAATCCGGCACGGCTTACGATATCACCGCCTGGGTCAAGTTTGCCGCCGGCTCGCCCGAGGATACCCTCTGGCTGAGCATGCGCCGCACCAACGGCGACTCCGACTCCTACGACACGCTGGGCCAGTTCACCGGCATTTCCGGCGATGAATGGACCAAGGTTTCGGCCTCGTACGTGATGGGCACCGCGGAATCCGCCTTCATGTACTTCGAAACCACCTACCCCGACGGCACCACCGCGCCTTTCCTGGTGGACGATATCATCGTTCAGGAACAGGGCGCCCCCTCGTGGGACCCGACCCTGACCGCGGTCAAGGATACGGTGGACTTCCCGCTCGGCATGGCAATCGACTCGCGCGAGACGACCGGCCCCAGTTCCGAGCTGCTGCTGCACCACTTCGACCAGGTGACGCCCGAGAATCACATGAAGCCGGAAGCCTGGTACGACGCGGACCGCAACTTCCGCATCCACCCAGAAGCGGTGGCGGTGATGGACTTCGCCCAGGCCAACGGCCTGCGCGTTTACGGCCACACGCTGCTCTGGCACCAGCAGACGCCGGCCTGGTTCTTCCAGCGCGATGACGGCACCGACCTGACCAATTCGCCAGAAGACCAGGAAATCCTGCGCACCCGCCTGCACGACCACATCTTCAACGTAGCCAACACGCTGAGCGACCTGTACGGCCCGTTCGGCAGCGCCACCAACCCGATTGTGGCCTTTGATGTGGTCAACGAGGTCATCTCCGACTCCGCCGAGTCCGACGGCCTGCGCCGCAGCGCGTACTACAACGTTCTTGGCCCGTCGTACATCGATGAGACCTTTAACATGGCCGAGCAGGCTTTCAACGTTGAGAACGCCGAAGCTGGCGTCACCCGCCCGGTTGCGCTGGTGATCAACGACTACAACACCGAACGCGCCGACAAGCGCGCCCGGCTGCTCGACCTGGTCAACGGCCTGCTCGACCGCGGAATCCCGGTCGATGTGGTGGGCCACCAGTTCCACGTCAGCCTGACCACCCCGGTCAACACCCTCGACGAGGCCCTGGCGGCCTTCGCGGATATGCCGGTAGCACAGGCCGTCACCGAGCTGGATGTGATGACCGGCACCCCGGCGGACGATGCCGCCGTCATTGAACAGGGTTACTACTACCGCGATGCGTTCAACATTTTCCGGGCGCACGCCGAAGACCTGTTCTGCGTAACCATCTGGGGCATCAGCGACAACCGAAGCTGGCGCTCCTCCAATAAACCGCTGCTCTTCGACGCCCAACTGGCCGCCAAACCGGCTTACTTTGGCGCGGTCGACGAGGAACTGCCCGCCCACCTGCGCACGGCGCTGGTCTTCATGGCCGATGTGCCCCTGGAAGCCGGAGCTACCTCCGCGCTGGAATGGCAGAAGCTGCGCCTCATCAACGTCCCGGATGCCTTTGACTTCCAGGCCCGCTGGATGCCCGACCACCTGAGCGTGTTCGTCAGCGCGCTGGATGATACGCCGGAAGCCGCCGACAGCCTGACCTTCGTGGTTGGCGATGCGACCTACGCCTTCAACCGCGACGGCTCTGGCGACGTGACAGGCGTGGTTGAGGAAGTGACTGGCGGCTGGAAAGCCGTGGTCCAACTGCCCCTCACTGATGCCGCGCAAGACGACCAGATCGATTTCGATGTGGCGCTGACCAACGGCGCGGTAACGGTGGGCTGGAATGATCCGGGCGCCACCGGCGTGCTCACCCTGGTCGAAGAACTCTCTTACCTCGAAGTTGCCGGGGTTGGTAACGGCGCCGCGCCGGTGATCGACGGAAGCGTCGACGCCATCTGGGCGCTGGCGGGAACCGTCACCACCGGAAAGCAGATCAGCGGCACGGATACCGCGCCCGCCGACGTGATGACCCTCTGGCAGGGCGACAAGCTCTACATCCTCGCCCACGTCCACGATGATGTCCTCGACGACACGTCCTCCAACCCATGGGAAAAGGACTCGGTCGAGCTGTACATCGACGCCGGGAACTACAAGAACGGCTCCTACCGCGCCGATGATACCCAAATCCGCATCAACTACAAGAACGAGACCTCTTTTGGCACGGGCGACGCCGATGCCCAGGCCGCCAGGCTCGTCAGCGCGACCCAGGTAGTGGATGACGGCTACATCGTCGAAGCCTCCATCAGCCTGCTCACCGAAAGCGGCGCCAACACCTTCCACGGCCTGGACTTCCAGGTGAACGACGCCCAGGACGGCGCGCGCGCGGGCATTCGCAACTGGGCTGACCCAACCAACGCCGGTTACCTGAGCACGTCGCACTGGGGCGTTGGCCAACTGCTCGCGGCGGATGCAACCGTCCCCGAGCTGGCCTTTGAAACCCCTATCCACTTCACCGCCACCGGCAGCGACGGCTTCGCGGGCCTGACTGCGGAAATCGCGGGCGTCAGCGTAACCGACGCCTTTGATGACCCGGCCTGGCTGACGCTCACCAATAACGCCCCGGCGGTCCTGCCGATCGGCATGAACACCGTAACCTGGACGGCCACCGACATCTCCGGCAACACCGTCTCGGCGGATCAGGTGATCTATGTCCATGCCCGCGTGGCGACAGAACTGTACTACAAAGGCAAACGCCAGATCATCGTCACCCCCAAGCCGGGCCTGTTCTCGGCGGAAGCCCAACTGAAATCACGCTCGGCGGCCTGCACCATTGGCCAGCCGGTCAGCTTCACCCTCGACCGCGACCCGGTGACGGGCGAGGCCGGGCCGTATGAAATCGGCACAGGCATCACCAGCAATAAGGGCAAAGCCTGGGTCAAGGTACCGACCGATGGGTGGAAAGCGGGCGAATACACCGTCACCGCCGTGTATGCCGGGAACAACTACGGCTGCCTGCCGTCGACCATATCGGCGAAGATCGTTGTGATCGTTGTGCCGCGTCACGCTCCACACGGCGTGACGGGCGGCGGCCTCTTCCTGCTGCTGCCGTTGATGCTGCCGAAAAAAGTGCGGTAAGCATTACCGTGCGGTAAGCTTTCACTGTAAGTTATAAAATATCGACGGCCAGCGGGCTGCTGGCCGTCGAATTTTGCATGGCGCTTTCCCCAACACCCGCCGTAGGTCGGGGATCCCTCCCCGACGCTCGCGAAGCTGTGAAAAAGAATAGGCTCTTTGAGGCGGTACGGATTTAATCGCTGATTACGCTGATCATGCGCTTGCTGCGCAAGCGTGATTTCGCTGATAAGAGATTCTTTCTTATCTGCGTAATCAGTTCAATCAGTGTAATCAGCGATGAACCTTTACCTTTGTATAGCAAAGTAAGGTCGGGGATACCCGGGCTACCGCGCTCTGGCTTTATCCTTTACAATATCCATAAAAGGATGCCCAATGGACCCTGTCGAACTGAGAAACATTTTCGATCAAGAACAGCGCATGGGCTGGCAGATGCCCGGCAACCCGCGCGAGGATAACGGGCGCGTCATCCGCCACACTATCCCGTCCGAAAAGTCCGGGTTTATCTCCTACTCCAAATTAGACGAAACCAACGCGGACGAGGAGATCGCCGCCCAAGTGGCTTACTTCCGCGCGCTGGGCTATTACTTTGAGTGGAAGCTGTACGATTACGACACCCCCACCGACCTGCCCGCCCGCCTGCTGGCGCACGGCTTCACCGCCGGCGAGCCCGAAGCGCTGGTGGTGCTGGACCTGCAAACTGGGCCGAGTTGGATGCATTCGGTCGACACGTCGCAGGTGAAGCACGTTACCACGGCGGAAGAGATCGACGCCATCATGGTGATGAAACAGGCCGTGTGGGGCGATTATGATGCCCAGTTTGGCAAATACCTGTACGATGAGCTGGCCGCCCACCCCGACCTGTTGAGCATCTTCGCGGTCTGGGAGGGTGAAAAGGTCGCCAGCGCCGCCTGGGTCCGCTACCACCCGGGCACGCGCTTCGCCAGCCTGTGGGGTGGCTCCACCCTGGCCGAGGCGCGCGGAAAGGGCTACTATACCGCCCTGCTCGCCGCTCGCGCCCGCGAAGTCATCGAGCGCGGCTGCCGCTTCCTGACCGTCGACGCCAGCCCCATGAGCCGCCCCATCCTGGAGCGGCGCGGGTTCCGGCTGCTGGGGTTCACCACACCGTATGAGTGGCGGCCTGATAACAACAGATAAACATCCGCACCACCACGGCGGCTCGCGTAGGGGCGCAGCGGGACTTTCAGGCGCCTGACTCAATCTAGCCCCACGCTGCGCCCAGACGGTATCATCAAACGCCTTGGTATTGGAATGCCGCGGTTGGGCGCAGCGTGGGGGTTGGACAGCACAGGGGGTAGATTTTCTAGCCCCAACGCTGGAGCGTTGGGGCTTCGGTTCTGCAGGAACCGCCTCTTGGACGCTCCAGCGTCCTTGGATGATTCGGCGGCACGCAGAGCGTGCAAGAAAGAGTATTCCCACGCAAAGCGTGGGAACAAGGGAAAGGGAAAAAGGGAAAAGGGAAACGCTAAACTCCATTGTTCTTTTTCCTGCCGCGGCGTGCCCGCTGCATGGGAAATAGCGTGCAATTTCTTCCCTTCGCGTTCTTCGCGTCTTCGTGTTTCAAACGCTTGTTCTGTTCTCACCTGGGCGAAGCGTGGGGCTAAATTCACACAGGCGCTTGATCGTCCCGCTGCGCCCCTACCGGATTCCAGGGGGATCATTTTCACATTCGCAAGGTTTCATTTACATCATCTTTATTGTCCTGGCCCAAATTCCTGGATAATATATTAACGTACGTCTTTACATCTATCTATATATTTAACCAACTACAAACAAACCAGGAAAATCATTCATGACCGATACGGGGGATCCCAAACCCAATTCGCGCAGCGATAAGCCAAGCCTGCTCAGCCAGGTGATCGACTCGCCAGTGGCGGGCGCGGTGGCGCGCTTCCCGCCCATCGCCTGGGCGCTGCGCAAGACCGCCTCCGCAATCATCCACCGCCAGATCGACCAGGCCGCGCAGGACCATCCCCAACCAGCCCAGGCCATCCGCGCCGATTTGCAGTCGGCACTGGAGGGCATTGTGCATGACCTGGTGGATGTCTTTGGCTACGCCGGGGCGATGATTTCGCCGTACGAGCAGGGCGATGTGCTGCCCGTGCGCGCCGTGTACGTGGACCCCAAATTCGCCAGCATGGAGCAGGTGCGCGCCTGGGAGCAGGAGATTAACACCCACCTGCCCGCCGATAAACCCGTCAGCCTGACGCGCCCTGAGATCGCGCGGGTGTACCCGCACCGCGCCGAATACCAGAACAACCTCAGCGTCAGGGCCGCCAAAGCCGGACAGCCGGTGGTCAGCAGCAGCCTCTTCGACCTGTTTACCCCCCTCGTTCCTGAAGTGTCCCGTGAGTTCCTGCGCGGCGTGCAGGAGGTGCTGGGCGTCCGGCAGGTGATCGCCGTGCCGTTCTTCCTGGACAACGGGAACGTATCAGCACCCTCCATGCCAGTGGATGCGGCGGACCCTGATCTGGTAGACGCTGCTCCGGCGTACCCCGCTCTGGAAGACCCCCAGCAGCCTGAGGACGCCCCGCCCGCCCGCAGAGAATACGTTGGCAACCTGTTTGTCATCAAGCGCGGGCCTATCCTGGAGAGCGACCAGAACCTGCTGGGCGCGTTTGGACGCCAGGTGACGGCAGCCATCCTGGGCGAGCGCCGCCGCATGCAGGCCGAAAGCATCCAGCGCCTGATCCTGGACATGCAGCGCAGCCTGGGCGACGAGCAGAGCATCCTGGAGCGCATCGTGCAGGGGGTGGTGGAAGACCTGGGCTATGCCGGCGCCATGGTGGCAACCTACGAGCAGGCCGATGATGCTCTGCCCGTGCGCGCTATCTACGTCAACCCGCGCATCGCCAGCATGGAACAAATCAACGCCTGGGAGCAGCAGGTGGGCGCGTACCTGCCCCCCGACCGGCCTATCAGCCTGAGCGATCCGGAGATCGCGCGCGTGTACGTGCACGACCCCGATTACCAGAACAACCTCAGCGTCAAGGCGGCCCAGGCCGGGCACCCGGTGACCAGCGACCGCCTGTTCGACCTGTTCACCCCCATCGCGCCGGACCTGTCCGAGGCGGTGGTGCAGGGCGTGCAGGATGCCCTGCGCATCCGCCAGGTGATCGCCGCGCCGTTCTTCCTTGAGACCATCGAGGACGGCATCCCGGTGATCGAGCTGGTGGGCAACCTGTTTGCCGCCACGCAGTCGGCCCAGTTCAACAGTTGGGAGATCGAGCTTTTGCAGGCCTTCGGGCAGCAGGCAGCGGTGGGACTGCGCAATGCGCGCCTGTATAAGCAGTCCGAAGACCGGCGCATCGCCGGGGAGATCCTGGGGCGCATGGCTTTCAGCGCTTCGGCTTCGGTGCACGCCTTCCGCAACCACATCGGCGTGGTGCGCGGCAACCTGTCGCTGCTCAACAAGCTGGACGCGCTGGGAAAGGACGAGGAAAGCCGCCGCAAGCTGATCGAGCAGCTCACCCCGCCCATCATGGAACGCCTGAACCAGGTGTCCGATATCCTCGACCGGCTGCACACCCCCTGGCAACTCGCCAGCAACGAGCTGGTGGATGTGAACCAGTGCCTGCGCCGCGCCCTGCACAAGATCATCCCGGACCCCGAGGGCTGGGTGCGCCAGGATATGGTTGCGGATCTGCCCTGCATCCGCACCTCACCGGATATGCTCACTGAGGCCTTCCGCGTGATGATTAAGAACGCGGTCGAGGCCATGTCCGAAAAGGGCGGCGAGCGCTGGCTGACCATCGAAAGCCGCCTGGCAGCGGACGGGCAGGTGGAGGTGCGCATCTCGGATAATGGGGCGGGCATCAAGAAGGAAAACCTGCGGCGCATCTTCGAAATGCGCTGGACGACCAAATCCGCCGGGTTAGGTTTTGGGCTGTTCTGGGCCAAAGATTATATCGAAGGCCTCGGCGGGCACATCACCGTGGAAAGCGTCTGGCAAAAAGGCACCACTTTCAAAATTTTGCTCCCCGCGGCGGAGGATCAACCTGTGGAACAAACGGGGAAAGTTAAAGGAGACGGGTAAATGGATCGAAAACGAACGCTGCTCATCGTAGAAGACGATCCGGCGCTGAACCAGCAGTACCAGTTATTCTGCCACCTCGCCATCATCGCGCAGGTGGAAGCGGGTGAGAATACCCCCTGGGAGGTACAGACGGCGTCGACCTATGAACAGGCCGCGGCCTGCCTCAGCACCGGGACGGTCGACATCCTTTCCATCGACCTGGCGCTGCAGGACGCGGAAGCCGGGTTAAATGATAAAGACCGCCAGGCGGGCAACGAGCCGGGCGGAATGCGCCTGCTCAAACATATGCGCGAGATGGGCATTCACCCGCTGGTGGTGATCGTCTCCGGCGAAACCCTGCTCTCCTACGCGCGCGACGCGCTCCAGCGCTACGGCGTGCTGGCCTATTTCCAGAAGGGCCAGCCCGGCTTTGAAGAAGATTACCAGAACACCATGCAGGCCGCGCTGGTCTACCTGAAGGCCCAGTCGCTGATCCTGGAGTTGGAAAACTTCCAGGCTCCCCCAGAAGCCATCCAGACCGCCGCGCGCGGTTGGGAGATGGCCGTGGATCTGTCTGCGCTGGCCAACCTGGGCGAGTGGAGCTTCCCCGACAACCTGGAAACGCGCCTGAACGCGCTGAAATCGACCCTGTACCCTGGCTCGTACATCCCCGGCGTGGAGTGGACGCGCGAATACCTGCGCCGCCGCGTGCTGCGCAGCGAACAGTGGGTGCTGGTTCAGGCATTCGTGGAAAACTTCGAGGTCTTCGCCGCCGGGCAGGCCTCGCAGGTCACCCCGCTGTTGAGCTACGTCGCCAGCCTGGTCGATTCACAGAGCCAAAAAGCCGGCTTCCCGGCGGAGTTCATCGGCGCGTGGCGGCACGAAGACCTGCTGGGCCCGTGCATCCTGGCGCTTTACCCGCCCGGCGGGGATGATACGCTCCAGGAGATCGAACAGGCCGTGCTGGCCGAGTTCGATGCCAACAGCGGTAAATTCGTCCACGGCTGGCAGCTCGACCCGGAAATGCGCGACCCCGCTCTGCTGCCCCACCTGGCGGTGCGCGCCTGGCAGGGCGCCGACCAGCCCTTCAGCGACTGGCCCGAGTTTGTGGATAAGCTGGGCATGCCGATGGGAATGTGAATATGTGATGTTTTCAAGGCTGCTTCGCAGCCTTGAAAACATCACGAAAAAATTATCCCTAATTCCCGCGCCCTGGCCACAGCTTCGGTGCGGTTCTGGGCGCACAGCTTGCCCAGGATGTGGTTGATGTGACTCTTGACCGTGCCCACGCTGATGAACAGCGCGTCAGCGATTTCCTGGTTGGATGCGCCGCGCGCGATGAGGGCCAGCACTTCCAGTTCGCGCGGACTCAGTTCTTCGGCAAGGGTCTGCGGATCGCTTCGATCCGGCGGTTCGAAACGAACCGGCAGCTCACTTCGAGCCGGGGGCTCGGAGCGGACTGGCGGCTCCACCCGATCCGGCGGCTTCGCGCCGGGCACGCCCAGGCCGGGGAGCGGCGCGCCGCGCGGGGGTGCGGTGACCGCTGCCAGCACCCGGGCGGCGTATTCGCGCGCAGGGCAGGCCGGTTTACCGCGGGCGATCTCACCCAGCAGGCGGAGGAGGATGGGACTCTGGTCAAAGACGCGCAGGTGACCTTCTGGCTGGGCCAGCGGCAGGGCGCGTTCCACTGCCGCCCGCGCGCGCAGATGGTCGCCCTGCGCCTCCGCCGCCTCGGCCTCCACCAACCAAAGCTCAATGGCGCGGGTCAGCAGCCCGCCAGCCTCCGCCGCCTGGATGTGTTGTTCCAGCCCGGCGCGCGCCGCCTGGGGATTTCCGAGCGCGGTTTGGGCGCGGCGCCAGGCCAGCCCGGCCAGGTAAAAGGCTTCGGCGGCGCCAAAGGGACCCATTCCGGGGGGCGGCCCATCCGGGGCGGGCGTGTAACGCTGGCACCACGCCGCCGCCTCGGCGAGCGCGTTGGCGGCGGCCCCGGCTAGCGCGCCGCGCAGCGCTAGCATTGCCCGCAGGCCGCCCGTCAGGAAGCCTATATCCGGCCAGGCCGCCTCCAACTGGTCGAGGAAAACCCGGGCTTCATCTGGCCGGCCCTGGATCAGGCGCAGGCGGAACAGCGCGGTGTAAGCGGTCAGCAGGTAGTAGGGCGTGGTGCGCTGGCCGGTGCTCTCTAGCCCCTGCAGCACGTGTAGTTCGGCTTCCTCCAGTTGATCCAGTTCCACCAGTACGCTGCCCAGGGCGATATCCAGGCAGCCCAGCGCGGGCATTTCCGGACCGGCGGGGCTGGCCGGAATGGTAGAACTGGCCGGGCTGGATTTATCAGCCCTGGCAAACATCTCGGCCAGGTCGGCCTGCGCCGCTCGGCAGGTTTCCGCCGAGCGGCGCAGGCGCCCCTGGCTGTGGAGTAGGCGCGCCAGTTGAAAGCTCGACTCGACCACCCCGAAGAACAGGCCGCCGCGGTAGGCCACGTCCCGAGCGGACTCGAGGGCCTCCGCCGCTGCCCGGGCATCCGTGAGCGCCAGGTGAGCATACCCGGCGGTGAGCAGCCCGCTGAACTGGCCGGGGTCGCCGGTGGGGTAGCCGCCCAGCCCGCTCTGCGCCTGGGCCAGCAGCGCGTGGGGGTCGGCGGCGGGGTCGGGGGCCATGTGCAGGAAGCTGCGCACCACGGCGGCATGTTCGAGCAGCTCGTCGGCAAGCTGGGGGTCGGCGAGGGCGGCGGCAGCCTGCTCGGCCTGGGCCAGGCGCGCCTCCACCCGGGCGCGGTTCTCGCGCCGGAAGCGCATCACCAGCGGCCAGCACTGCAGGACGCACAACTGCGGGTGGGCCTGCATGATTTCTTCCGGGAAAGCGGCGCACCATTCGTGCAGGGCGGCCATATCGCTGTGGATAATGCAATCAAAACTGTGCTGTTCGACGAAGGCCGCGGCGTACTCCCAATCGCGGGCCTGGAAGGCATGCCGGGCGGCCTCCCGCAGCAGCCCGTTTTCCGCCAACCACGTGCTGGCGGCCCGCTGCAGCGGAGCGATGGCCTGCGGGTGATCTTTCCGCAGCCGGGCCTGTAAAAATTCGCGAAACAGGGGATGGTAGCGGTACCAGGTCTCCTGGTCGTCCAGCGCCACCACGAACAGGTTCGAGCGGTCGAGGTGTTCCAGTATCGCCTGGCAGCCAGCCGCCGAGAGCGAGGAGTCTTGAGGCGGCAAGCCCGGGACCCCCAGAAGCGCCTCGCACAGCCCTGCGCACATGCGCTCGAGGATGGAGGTAGCCAGCAAAAACCTCTGGGTCTCCACCGGCAAGCCGCCGAATACTTCTTCCAGCAGGTAGTCGACCACGTAGCGGTGCCCGCCGCTCAAGGAGGCGATCAGGCGCTGCGGGTCGGCGCCGCTGGCCAGGGTCAGGAGCTGCAGGCCCGCCACCCAGCCCTCGGTGCGGTTTTCGAGCCTGGTCACCACCTCGGGCGGCAGTTCAAGGTGCGCAATGTCGCTCATGAAGGCGCGCACCTCGTGGATGGTGAATCGCAGGCTGGCCGTGCGAACCTCCACCAGCCGTCCCCGCGCGCGCAGGCGAGCCAGGGGCAGCGGCGGGTCGGCGCGGCTACCGATGATCATATGGCCGTTTTCAGGCAGATGGTCCAGCAGGAAGGTGACCGCGCTGTGAATATCCGGCGATGTGATCAGGTGATAGTCGTCCAGGATCAGTACGCACGCGCGCCCGCAGGCGGCCACGGCATTAATAACAGCGGTCAGGATGGGTTGTAAATCCACCTCTGGCGAGGAGCGCAGCAGCTGCGCCGCCTGGAGCAGGCCCGGTGCATTCTCCAAAGCCTCCAGCAGGCTGGCAACCAGGTACGAACCAAAAACCGCCGGGGCATCGTCGCCAGCGTCGAGCGCGTACCAGGCCACGGCGGCATTTTGCGCCAGCAAAGCGCGGGCCCACTCCACCAGCACGGTGGTCTTGCCGTAGCCCGCCGGGGCGCACAGCAGATGCAGCGCCGCGCCCGAATCCAGGTCCAGCCGGTGGACCAGGCGCTCGCGTTGCACCAGCCGCGCCCGCGCCGCGGGCACGCGCAGTTTGGTGAGGACGAGCGGAGAGGCCTGCGTTTCCATGGTTCGATTCTATTCTACACGAACCCGGGGTTTTGGATATAACCACCGGCATGCGAAATATAACCCGCAATCTAACTTTGGATGGATGATGGAGAGGGGAGGAAAGAATAGGATATAGGTAGATCTTTTTCAATACCCTACCAACCACCATTTCTTCACCATAGGACACAAAATGACTGAAAAAATTCTCGTTACATACGCATCCAAATACGGCTCGACCCGCGAAGTAGCCGCGGCGGTTGCCGCGGCGGTTGCCGAGGCACTCACCGGAACCTTGAATGGCACCGGCCTATCCGTCGACTGTCTCCCGGCGCGCGAGGTGCGCAATTTGGAAGGTTACCGCGCGGTGGTGCTGGGCGCGCCGCTGTATATGTTCCACTGGCACAAAGACGCGCTCCAGTTTCTATCGCGCAGCCGCCGGGCGCTGGAGGCGCTGCCCGTGGCCGTGTTCGCGCTGGGGCCGTTCAACGACAAAGAAGACGAGTGGCAGGAAGCACGCGGCGAGCTGGATAAAGAGCTGGCAAAGTTCCCCTGGCTGACCCCCGCCGCGGTGACCATCTTCGGCGGCAAGTTCGACCCCAACGCGCTGACCTTCCCCTGGAATCTGGTCCCGGCGCTGAAGAACATGCCGCCCAGCGACATCCGCGATTGGGATAAGATCCGCGCATGGGCCGAGTCGCTCCTTCCGGTGCTGACCGGCGAAATGGTGAAGGTAGCATGAAGAGCGCACAAATACACGCTGGCAGCACAGGGGTACCCGCCGCCAGCGCAACAGCGCGGGGCCGCCAGCAGGCGGACGCAGCCACCGGAACCGCGCCCGAGGCCGCCTGGCGCGGTCTCTATCGGGCAGGGGGCGCCGCCGCCCTGCTGGCGGGGCTGCTGTTCCGCCGCAATATCGCCGCGGAGGTCTGGCTGTTCGCCCCCAACAGCGCGCCGGATACCGTCGAGGGCTGGTTCGCGCTGCTGCAAGAAAACCCGCTGCTCGGGCTGGCGTACCTGAACTTCTTCGATGTTGTTGACTACACGCTGCTGGCCCTCCTGTTCCTGGCGCTGTACCCCGCGCTGCGGCGCTACGGGCAAAGCGCCATGGCCCTTGCCGCCCTGTGCGGTATCCTGGGCGCGGGCATCTACTGCGCATCGAACACCGCACTCGCCATGCTCTCGCTCAGCGGACAGTACGCGGCGGCAGGCGGTGAGGTGCAGAAAACGGCGCTGCTGTCTGCCGGGCAGGTTCTGCTGGCGCTCACCTTCACCGGCGGCGCGACCCCGAGCACGGGCGTCTATATGAGCTTTCTGCTCGTCGCGCTGGGCGGGCTGCTGATTTCCAGCGTCATGCTGCGCGGCGGCACGTTCGGCAAAGCCGCGGGCTACACCGGCCTGCTGGCAAGCCTCCTCGACCTGACCTACTGCGTCACCTTTGCCACCTTGCCCGGGCTGACGGTGTACCTCATGTCCGCCGCCGGGCTGCTGCTGATGATCTGGCACATCCTGGTCGGGTGGAAGTTGTTATCAATGAAAGCTTGAATCAAGGAGTCTTTTCTACTATGAAAAACGCAATTCGAACGACAACCGCCATCTTCGGTGCCCTGGTTGGGCTGGCGGGCATTGAGCACGGAATCGGCGAAATCCTGCAGGGCAGCGTTGCCCCCGAGAGCATCTTCATCCAATCCTGGCCCCATTCGGCGGCTTTTGCCGTGGTCAGCGGAGAGCCAGCCCTCACGCTGCTGCCCAACCTGCTAATCACCGGAATCCTGGCCGTGACGCTTTCGCTGATCTTTATGATCTGGGCCGTGTTCTTCGTCCAGCGCAGGCACGGCGGGCGGACGTTTATGCTACTGTGCATCCCCATGCTGCTGCTGGGCGCGGGGTTCGGCCCGCCCCTGCTCGGCCTGATCACCGGCGCCGCTGCCGCGCGCGCACAAGCAGCGGCCAACGCCCAGGCCGTAACCGGCCCCCGGAATGCGCCGTCCGCGCTGCGCCACCTGCTGAGCCGCCTCTGGCCCTGGTTCCTCGGCGCGTGCCTGGCGGCCTGGCTGGCGATGATACCCGGCACGATGCTCCTAAAAGCCTGGTGGAATTTCGAGAGCGAGGCGCTGGTGATCGGGCTGATCCTCGCCATGTTCAGCCTGTTGTTCCTGACCATCCTCTCCGGCCTGGCGCGCGACAATCTCGACGCTCAATCCGCCTTGTAAGCCGCCTGTATTTTCCCTGATCGACTGATCGACTATTCCCTAATCCTTAATCCCCAATCCCCAATCTCCATTGTATAATTCCCCCACATGATCACCACCCTCATTTTCGACATGGACGGCCTGCTGGCCGACAGCGAGCCGCTGCAGGCGCGCGCCTACCAGCAGGCCCTGCGGGCCTTCGGCGTGACGATAACGGAAGAAGAATACGCGCGGCACTGGATTCGGGATGGGCTGGGCATCCAGCAGTTTGTCGAAAGCCGCAAGCTGCCGTTGGCTGCCGATGACGTTCGCCGTGAAAAGGCACAAATTTACCAGCGACTGGTGAAGACCTCCCTGCGGCCTATGCCGGGCGCGGGAGAAGTGCTCGCGCGTCTTTCGCGGCGCTACCGGCTGGCGCTGGCCTCCGGCTCCAAGCGTGCCGACATCCTGTGCGTGCTGGACCTGCTGGGTTTCACCGGTTATTTTGAAGTGATCGTGGGGCATGAAGATATCGCGCACGGCAAACCGGCCCCCGACATCTTCCTGTTTGCCGCCGAGCGCATGGGAGTAAAGCCGGAGGAATGCCTGGTGGTGGAAGACGCCGAGAAGGGCATCCTGGCCGCCCAGCGTGCGGGGATGATGAGCGTCGCCATCCCCAACGCGCTGACCCGCGATAACGATTTTTCCGCCGCGACGTACGTGGTGGGGTCGCTGTGGGAGGTTGAAAAAGCGCTGGAAGCGGTAAAGTGATAATCATTCCATTTATACATGGAAATCCCAAAATCGCGCCGCTGGTTTTTTTTTCGCCTGGCTGGTGTGAGTGGAATATCATTTGACTGTCGTTGTTGTTAATCGGATCGGAATCCGCTCGTATATAATTACACAAACGTCGTGATACTACCGTGAATCCTTTTTATGTTCAACCCAGGGGTGCTTATCATGAAAATCAAAACCATTGTCCTCGCATCGTTGCTCATCGCTGTCATCCTCATCACCAGCAGCAGCCCAGTTGTCATGGCTGCCGCTTCTGATACCGAAAACAGCGGTCTTGAAAAGGGCGCTAAAGTCAAATGGGAACAAAAATATATCGAAAAAGTGCCGCCCATTTACCTGGTCGACCCATATCTCGACATGTTTGGTCAAGCCAGAGGCTCAATCCCCTACACCTATGAAGAAGTGGTGAAACTTGCCGGGCACGCCTGCCCCGCCACCTCCGGCGCGTACACGATCACCCGTAAAGCACTGGACGCGCTCTACCCAGGCGATGAACTGCCCGTGCGCGGGCAGATCAAAGTGTGGGTGCCAGGCGCAGAAAGTCAGTGGAATCTGGGCGTCTTCGGTGAGATCATCACCTATATCACCGGCGCAGCCCCCAAAACCGGCTTCAATGGAGCCGAATTCGGTCAGGTGAACAACCTGTATGTCCGCCAGAACAAGATGGTGTACACCGAACTCCCCACTCCTACCCCGCCCGCCCAGATGGTGTGGATCTTCGAACGGCTGGACACCGGCGCCAGGGTAAGCGTTCAATATAATCTTTCCCTTATCGAGCCAGCCACAACACCTGCCTGGGTTGAATTAGGCAAGAAGATGGCGCAGGGCCTGGCAACGCCCAAAGAAACCGCAGCGTACGTTGAATACTGGAACGCCCGCACCAAGTTCGTCTTTGAAAACGCCGATACGCTGGAGGGATTTTTCATCGTCACCCCGCTGAATTAATCCGAACCATGCCTGGTGAGCGAGCCCCGTGTGAATATGGGGCTCGCTCTGCGTAAAAAGATAGGCCGCCAGAAAAAATAATACTTCACTTGATCAAAACGAGCAGACTCCTGGCCCAGGCGCGGATCGCATCCGGGTCGCGGTAATCGCCGCCGCGCATGCCCGCCCCGCAGTAGGCCAGGAAGAAGCGCATGCCAAACCCGGCAAAGCCGGGGTACTGCTCCGGGAACAGCGCGCCGACAAAGCTCCCCACCGCCGCTGGTTTCACCATCTCGCGCTCCTCGGCCAGGAACTGCGCGACGAGATCGCGGTTGGCCTGACTGCGGCTGGCGGCCATCATCCCCACATGGAATAGGGTGGTGGGCATCTGGCGCAGATGCTCCTGGTTCGCCTGGATAAATTCCACCGCCTCGGGCAGCCCTTTGCCGCCGTGAATGGCGCTGCCGATTACCACCGCGCTGTACGAGGTAAGATCGTCCACCGCTTTCACCGGGCGCACGTCGACCGCCAGGGATGCCCCTTCCGCCAGGGTTTTCCCAATCGCCTCAGCCACGCCACCGGTCGAACCCGCCGCGCTGGCGTACGCCACCAGGATGCGCTTTGACGCGCCGTCACTGCCCAGGCGAACGTCCGGGAACCCAACCGGCAGCACCCTTTTCGAGCGGTCCTCCCCTGCCAGCAGCAAGCCCGACCCGGCGCAGGTGAGCGCGCAGGCCCCTAAAGTGATCCCGACCAGGCGTAAAAACCGCCGCCGGGAGCGTTTTGGTTGATCCATATCTCTTTCCTTTGCGCAGTACGGCTCCGCTCTTTCACGCTGTTGGCTCGCTTTTACGTCTTAACCAGCCGCGCAGGGTATGGAAAACGCCCTTCCACCACAAATAATACACCAGTGCGGCGAAAAACATGCCAAAGTCGAGGATACCGGCGACGATCAGCCCTGGCCCGCTGGACCATAACCCCAGCCCGACCTTCGGCGAGCCGCTGAAGAACAACGGCAGGTCGGCGGGATGCACGATAAAGTCGAGCAGCCAGTGGCCGAAAACCAGCGCCCCGGTGATCAGGCTGGCGCGGCGGTCGCGGGTGAAGGCATACGTGATCGCGGCGACAATGACCGTATAGACCAGGCACATCAACATGCCGTGCGACCAGTAAATGGTGGACGGCGCGGTAATGCGGATGCCTTCGGCAGCCGTCATCGTAGATGCGCCAGCATTTTCCACGCCCAGCGCGATATATGTAAACACCAATATCTCAGGGACTTCACTGGCGATCAGTAAAGCCCATATCGGTATTTTCGGAGCCGCCGGTTTGGCGGCAAAAGCGATTGCAAGATGTCCAGGGCCCATGAATAATCCTTTCGGGAATGGTGATTAGGGATTGGAGATTAGCGATAAGTCAATATCAGAAACAATCCTACGCCGTTTCGACGATCCGATCCATGATTATTCGCGCACAAAACGGGGTCTTTCGCGCAAAATCGGCTATCATTAGCCTATGCCGCCCGCAGTTGAACCACTTGAAATTTCCATAACCGTCCTCGCGCAGTTGTTCCTCTACCTGGAAGCGCTGAAGGTCGATGTGGATGCCTACCTGCGCTCGCTGGGCGTTGACCCGGCTTCGGTGAAATCCCCAGATGCGTACATTCCGCTTGAAACCTACCTGCTGATCCAGGAATCGGCGGCGCGCTATACCAACGATCCCTACTTTGGCCTGCACGCTGGTGAATACGCCGGGCCGGGCACCTGGTCGATCCTGGGCTATATGATGATGAACTGCCGCACGCTGGGCGAAGCCTTTGAAAAAGCCAACCGCTACTCGCGCATCATCGGCAACCTGATCCAGGCCAGGGCGGAGCCGCGGATTAATAAGATCAAGGTGATATTCGAAACCCCACCCTATGCGCCGGACATGTCGCGCCACTGCATCGAGACCGTCTTCTCCAGCACGGCGCGCATGATGCAAACCCTCACCGGCGCGCGGCTCTACCCGCTGGAAATCACCTTCACCTATCCCGAGCCGGAGTCGCGAGCCGAGTACGAGCGCATCTTCCACTGTCCGGTGCACTTTGGTCGGCGCGAAAACGCCTTTGTCATGGACTGGAGTCATATCACCCAGCCGGTGTTGATGGCTAACGCCCCGCTGCTGGAATATTTTGAAAAATACGCCCAGGATTTCATCGCGCAGATGGACCGGCCCAACAACGAGCACACCCGCGCGGTAACCAAGATCCTGCTGGCGCGCCTGGATGACGAATCGCTCTCCATCCAAAAAGTTGCCAGGGAGATGGCGGTCAGCGTGCGCACGCTGCAAAAGCGCCTGGAAGCGGAAGGCACCGACTTCAGTGAACTGCTGCGCGATACCCGCGAGCGGCTGGCGAAGCAGTACCTGCGCGAGAACTACACCGCGGAACAGATCACCTACCTGCTGGGGTTCTCCGAGCCCAGCGTTTTTCGAAAATCCTTCAAGAAATGGACAGGACGAACCCCCAAAGAGTACCGGCAAAGCCTAGTGGACGGGTAACATGAGCCAAAATGAAAGTGATCTGGAACAGATCCAGGCCTTACTGACCTACATCGACGCCACGCAGAGCGAGGCGGTAAAAAACAGCATTTTCAGCGAGCTTGGGCGGGGCTGCTTTATCCGCCACAAGATGGGCGCGTGGGTCGATTCTTTCAACGGCGACGCGCAGGCCTTTCTGGACCGCATTAACGTCCAGAATGCATCCAAATACTGGGAGCGGCTGGAATTCAGCGAGGACCGCTCGGCGCTGCTGCTGACCGGGCGCATCGTGGACCGCTGCGCGTGCGCCTATGCCAGCGGACCCCAGCCGCCGGAGTCGCTGTGCCATTATTGCTGCAAGCACTTCCAGGAAGAAATCTTTGGCAGGCTGCTGGGCCGCGCGGTTGAGGTGCAGATCACCGAGGCGTACCTGCTGGGCGGGGATCGCTGCAGCACCAAGATTCATATCTTACCAGAATGATGGGGGAATATGGAAACCGATTACAGTTATGCGCTGAAGAAAATCTTTGAGATTCAACAAGCGATCCGCGATATCCACCCCTTCCTGGAAAAGGTGTGCCCGGTCGCCATCGCGGAGAACGGCCAGTTCCTCATCTACGATGTGCCGCCGCACCAGGATGCTTATACCTTCATCAAGCGGGTCGAGTTCCCCATGCCCATCCCCGACGGCGTGCGCGCGGCCTTCTCCCTGGAAAGTTACAACCTGCGCATGGCCTGCGTGGTGACCGGGGAGGTCTTCGACGATCTGGATGGCTATGTCACCATCTTCCATGAGTTTGTCCACTGCCAGCAGTTCGAGACCTGCGAATTTTCGCTGAAGCAAAGACTCGGCGTTGCGCGCAGAGCGCAGGAAGCCAACGATTATATGTGGGAGATCGACCACCCATTCCCATACAACTTGCCGGAATTTGAACAGGCGTATCAAGCCCTGCTGGCCAGCCATACCCTGCTTGAAGCTGAATATATCCGCGCACAGCTCAAGGCCATGCTCGATGAACACGATTACGAATACATGGTCTGGCAAGAGTGGAAAGAGGGTTTCGCGCGGTACATCGAAAACGAAATCCAGCGCCGGTTGGGGCTGCCTGAAAACCACGGCGGAAAAGATCTACCATTCAACCGCGTGGCATTTTATGCAGGCGGCTCACACTTCATCAAGCTGCTCAGCAGGCAGGAGCCTGAGCTGGTTAACCTCGTCAAGGAATTGTTCGACCGCATGTACCGGCGCGCATAGGGTGTGAAAGGAGTACAGCATGGCACAGCCGCGGATCATGCTCGCGGGCGGCGGCGATGAGCGCGATTCCCGCCCTTTGGATGAAATCTTTACCGGGTGGCTAAACGGTGGGCGGCTGTTGTACCTGCCCTCTGCCCTGGTCCACCCATCGAATAAAGAGGCCGGGGTGCGCTGGATCAAGAACACGCTTGCCCCGCTGGGAGCGACCACCATCGATGCCTGGATGGACCTTACCGGCAAGACCGCCCGCGACCTGGCCCGCTACGATGCTGTTTACATCGGCGGCGGCAACACCTTCTTCCTGCTCCAGCAAATCCGCGCTCACCACCTCGACCGGGCGCTGGAAGAATTTATCCTGTCTGGCAAAGCAGCCTACGGCGGCAGCGCCGGGGCGATTATCCTCGGCTACGATATCGCCTCCTGCGCGCACATCGACGAAAACATCATCGGCCTGACGGATACCACCGGCCTGGACCTGGCCCTGGGCTACACCATCTGGTGCCATTACCAGCCCGATGATGCCGGGCGCATCCGCGCATATACGCGTCGCACCGGCATCCCATCCATTGCACTGGCGGAAACAGCGGGCGTCTACCGCGAAGGCGATCACCTGTACGCGGTGGGCAGCGAGGCTGTGGTGCGGTACACCCTGAAGGGCGAGGATTCTTTCGCTCCCGGCGAGGTAGTGGAGTAGGTTTTTCATTTCTCCCTTAAGAGTTTCCGTAAAATCACATCTTTTCCCGGCCTGAGTCACACATTCATGTGACCCGGGCCGGTTTCGTTTTGAGTATGATGGATGTGGTTCAGAAAGCGAAGCCACAGATGAACGCAAATGAACACAGAGAAAAAAAGGAAACATGATGGCAGCAAACACTTTATCGATGAAACATGCACAGCCCGCAGCGCAAAGCACCCCGGCGCATTCCACCTGGACCGGCGTCTACCGGGCCGGGGGCGCCGCCGCGCTGCTGATGATCCTGACCGGGCTGATCGATATTGGCATCTCCTTCATTCCGGGCACCGGCAGCGTCCCCGGCGAGATGAGCGTGGTGGACTGGTTCACCCTGTACCGCGAACAGCCTTTGCTGGCGCTGCGCAATATGGGTATTCTCAACGTGGTCAACACCTTCTGCGGCGTGCTGGTGTTCTACGCGCTGTTCGGCATGCACCGGCGTGTATCCCCTGCTTCCTCCGGGCTGGCCCTTACCCTGTCGTGCCTGGGCGCCGCCGTGTATATCGCCAGCAACGTGGCCCTGCCCATGCTGTCGCTCAGCAGCCAGTATGCCGCCGCCACCAGCGAAGCCCACAAAACCCTGCTGGTCAGCGCCGGGCAGGCCCTGCTGGCGCAGGAAGATACTGGCACGGGTTCATTTCTCAGCTTCTTTCTCCCGGAGATCGCCAGCGCGTTGATGGCCGTGGTGATGCTGCGCGGCAGGGTCTTCAGCCGCTGGGCGGGTTGGGCTGGGCTGCTGGGCTACATCTTCCTGGCGCTGTTCAGCATCATTTCCGCCTTCATCCCCGGCCAATACAATCTCGGCATGGGCTTCGCCCTGGTCGGCGGGCCGCTGAGCCTGGCCTGGATGGCAATCACCGCGCTCTGCCTGCTGCGGGGGGAGCCGCTGGAGCCGCGCGCCGCCTGAACCGCACCATACCTGCCCGCCAGGGTTTTCTTACGCGAACGCCAGACGGTCTAAAGCAAGATGGCAGGTAGGGATACCTGCCCTACAAGAAATCGAATGCAATAATGAAAGCTGAGGGAATAAAATGAAAACCATCGTGATCTACGAATCGATCTGGGGAAACACCGCCGCCGTCGCCAAAGCCATCGCGGAAGGCATGGGGCCGGGGGCGCGGGCGCTCTCCACCGCTGAAGTCTCGCCCTCCGATGCCGCCGGGGCGGACTTGATCGTGGCCGGGGCGCCGCTGCTGGGCTTCCGCCTGCCGGATGAGGCCATGCGCGAGAGCATCCGCGGCAACCCCATGCGCCCGCCGGAGAAGCTCTCCACCCCCACCATGCGTTCGTGGCTGGTAAAGCTGCCCGCCGGAAGCGGGTACTACGCCGCCTTCGAGACGCGCCTGTGGTGGTCGCCAGGCGCGGCGACCAAGGCCATCGGGCAGATGCTGGAGCAGGCCGGCTACCGCGAGGCGGCCAAAGCCCGGCGATTCATCGTCACCGGCGCCTACGGGCCATTGAAGAAAGGCGAGCTGGAAAAGGCCCGCCAGTGGGGCGCCGAGCTGGCCCAGGCGGCGGCCCAACATGCCTGACACCGGCACGTACCACATCCGGGTGGCCGGGCGGGTAGATGGCAATGAGATCAACAAACTGAGCCCGCAGCAGTTAACCATCATCACCGACCTGCCGCCTTTGGAAAGCCAGCCCTCCACCCTATTTGCTGCGGTTACCGATCAGGCCGGAGTGATTGGCCTGCTGCGCCACCTGCACGGGTCAGGCTACATCTTTATATCGATCAACCGCGTGGATTAAATAGGTCACGGCGCGGCATCAAAGTTTTCGTCACCCAGGCTATTCAGGTTCAGTCGGGCGCCGGGCCGGCGGGTAAATCGATGGTGAACTCCGTCCCCTCCCCTGGCCTGCTCTCCACCGCGATCCTTCCCCCGTGCGCCTGGACCAATTGGCGGGTAATCGCCAGCCCCAGGCCGGTGGAACCCTGCCCATCTTTTTGGCGGGCGCGGTCGCCGCGCCAGAAATGGTCGAAGATGAAAGGCAGGTCCTCGGCAGGAATTCCACTGCCAGTATCCGTGACGGTGATGCGCAGGTGGGGCGGGCCGCCCGGCAGCGGTTCGGCTCGCAGGTAGATGCTGCCCCCGGCAGGCGTATGGCGCAGCGCGTTAGCGACCAGGTTGCTCAGCACCTGGTCCAACCGCCCGGGGTCGCCCTGGATGGTAAGCAACGATCCGTGGATTTCCGCCGCCAGCGCCACCCCTGCGGATTCGGCCTGCCCGCTGAAGCTGGTAGCCACATCCTGCAGCAGATCATTCACATCGATGGCCTCGAAGTGCAGGGGCAGTTGCCCGGCCTCAGCCAGCGAGAGCGTGCGCAGGTCTTCAACCAGGCGCGCAAGCTGGCGGGTTTCATCCAGCAGCAGCTCCACCTGGGCGGTATCCGCCGGGTACACGCCGTCTAAAATGCCTTCCAAATTGCCCTGGATCACGTGCAAGGGCGTGCGCAGTTCGTGGGCCACATCGGCGGTCAGGTTGCGGCGCTGCTGGTCGGTGCGCTGCAGTTCCGTTACCATGCGGTTGAACGCCACTTGCAGGCGGCCAAACTCGCCGGGAGCGTCTTCCGGCACGCGCGTGTTCAAATTGCCCTCACTTACTGCGTCGGCGGCGGCCATCACCCGCGCCAGCGGCTCCATCGAACGGGCAAAGGAGCGCGCCGCGCGGCTGATGGCAAACATTACGCTGCCTATGATAATCAAAATACTCACGATCAGCACCCCGACCGCGGCAATCCCGGGCCGGTGAAGGGTGCGCGAAAATAGAAACGATAACCCGGCTACCCCCAGCACAACGATCAGCGCCAGGAAAGCCACGAACCGCGCAAAGCGCCGGAATAAGAAGCGCTGCTTTCCCTGCCAGGGCGGGTTGCCATGCCACGCCGGGCCGCCCGGCCAGTGCGGCGGCATGGCCTGCCTCCCACTCCAATACTGCCAGGGCGGACCGTACATCCAGGGCGATCCAGAGGGTTCGCCGCCCGGGTCCTGACCGTCGGACGGCGCGGGGGATTCCTCCTCATCCATGCGCCAGGGGTAGGACCGCCGCCTGAAGCTGTGCTTATGAATCGGCATCAACGGACCTCACCTGGGCTTCGGTAAACTGGTAGCCGATGCCGTACACGGTCAGCACGTAGCGGGGATTGGCCGGGTCGGGCTCCAGCTTGCGGCGCAGGTTCTTGATGTGCGCGTCGATGCTGCGGTCATAACCGTCAAAGGTGATCCCGTGCAGCCGGTCGAGTAGCTGCGCGCGGGTAAAGGTCTGCCCCGGGTGCTGGGCCAGGATCGCCAGCAGGCTGAACTCAATGCGCGAGAGCTTGACCGGGGCGCCCGCGCGCGTCAAGCGGTGACCATCCAGATCAATCTCCAGGTCGGCGGCGCGCAGCGGACCGGCCTGGCGGGGGGCACCCACCACCCGGCGCAGCACGGTACGCACCCTGGCGACCAGCTCACGTGGGGAAAAGGGCTTGGAAATATAATCATCCGCGCCAAGCTCCAGCCCGATCAGCCGGTCCGTCTCCTCCACCCGCGCGGTGAGCATGATAATGGGCACATCCGACTCGCGGCGCAGCGCGCGGGTTACGTCCAGCCCATCCATCCCTGGCAGCATCAGGTCGAGGACGATCAGGTCAGGGCGCTCGCGGCGCGCGGCGGACAGCGCGCCCGGCCCATCCGCGGCGCTCAACACGCGGAAGCCGGCTTTCTCCAGGTAATCGCGGGCCAGCTTCACAATGCGCGCATCGTCATCAACGACAAGGATCAATTCATTCATCGGAGTTAAGTGTACTTTATATGGGTAAGAATGTGGGCGCCACAAGCGCCCACATT
>CAYTHO010000024.1:0-62845 GCA_964437595.1 uncultured Anaerolineaceae bacterium | reverse complement strand
CAGGGGTTCGACTCCCCTCAGGTCCACTCAAAAAATCAGGCGCCTATAAAGATGGCGCCTGATTTGTAATAACCAGCAAGTCGAAGCAGGAGTAGTAGGTCATTCGCCAGCGAGCCGGGAGAGTGAGGTGTGAGCCCGGCAGGGCGCCAGCGAAGCGCCACCAAGACCGAACTCGCCTGTGGCCTGACCGGGGGGCAACCCCGGGCGGGCAGGCAGCCAGGGTGAGAGGAATGGTAGCCGTGGCCGGGTTTCGCCCGTTAGCGCGTTCCAGAGCGGTCGTATGTCAAAATACGACAACTCAGGGTGGTACCGCGGAGGTCCGTTTTCCTTCGTCCCTGGATGGACGAAGGATTTTTTATTGGAGATGAAAATGAATAACCCACCAATCTATCAACCTTCAGAAATTGAGCCCCGCTGGCAGCAGCGCTGGGAAGCCGATGGGCTGTACCATTCCAACATCGATCCGGCCAGGCCCAAGCATTACGCGCTGACCATGCTGCCGTATCCTTCCGGCGACCTGCACATTGGTCACTGGTATGCCATGAGCCCGTCCGACGCCAGGGCGCGTTTTATGCGCATGCGCGGCTACAACGTGCTCTTCCCCATGGGCTTCGACGCGTTTGGCCTGCCCGCCGAGAACGCCGCCATCAAGCGCGGCATCCACCCCAAACAGTGGACCTATGCCAACATCGCCAACATGCGCAAGCAGCTCCGCAGCATGGGCGCTATGTTCGACTGGCGCCGCGAGGCCGTTTCGGCAGACCCGGAATATTACCGCTGGACGGAGTGGTTCTTCACCCAGCTCTATAAGAACGGGCTGGCCTACCGCAAGATGTCCCCGGTTGATTGGTGCCCTAACTGCAACACCACCCTGGCACGCGAGCAGGTGTGGGGCGATGACCGACACTGCGAGCGCTGCGGCACCCCCGTGATCAAGAAAAACCTGGCGCAGTGGTTCTTCCGTACCACCAATTACGCCGAGGAATTGCTCAAGTTCGACTCCATCGACTGGCCCGAACGCGTGCGTACCCTGCAAACCAACTGGATTGGCCGCTCGGAAGGCGCCTCGGTCGTCTTCAAAACCGAGCAGGGCGACAACCTGGAAGTGTTCACCACTCGCCCAGATACGCTGTGGGGCGCTACCTTCATGGTGCTGGCCCCCGAACATCCCCTGGTAGCGAAGATCACCACGCCGGAATGCAAAGGCGATGTGGATGCCTACATTCAGCAGGCCGTGCGCCAGACGGACGTGCAGCGCGAGGCCGCCGACAAAGAAAAATCGGGTGTGTTTACCGGCGGGTATGCCATCAATCCGGTCAACGGCAAGCGCATCCCCGTCTGGATTGCTGACTATGTGCTGATGACCTACGGCACCGGCGCCATCATGGCCGTTCCGTCCCACGATGAGCGCGACTTTGCCTTTGCGATCAAGTTCGGCCTGCCTATCATCCCGGTCATTGACCGCCCGGATGGCGTGAGCAAGAGCTTTGCCTTCCCCGGTTCGGTAAAGGATGGTTTTGCTGATGCGTTAAAGGCGGCGGGCATCGAATTTGTTACCGCGCCGGTCGGCGCGCTGGGCGATGGCCTGTTTGTCACCCTGCAGCGCGATCAGGTGGATGCCTATGTCGCGATCATGCAGCGCTACCTGCAGCCCGGCAACTGGAACGAAATCGTCGGCGGGCGCTGGCTGTTCGTTTTCAGCGACGGCGTGAAAGAACTGGATTCGGTCGAGGCCGACCAGGAGATCCTGGCGAAGTGCAAGGAAATCTATCCGCCGGTCAGCGGCAACCGCACCTGCATGGAAATGCTCAACAGCCTGGAGTTTTACCGTGATGTGCTGTTCCACCCCGAATATGGCACGATGATCCACTCCGGAGAATTTACCGGCACGCCCGGCGATTCCGCCAAGCGCAAGGTGACCGCTTGGCTGGAAGGCAAAAACGCCGGCAAAGGTGCAGTAAACTACCGCCTGCGTGACTGGCTGATCTCCCGCCAGCGCTATTGGGGCGCGCCGATCCCCATGATTTACTGCGAAAAGTGCGGTGTGGTGCCCGTACCAGAGGATCAACTGCCCGTGCTGCTGCCCGATGATGTCGAGTGGCGCCCGACCGGCGAAAGCCCGCTGAAGCTGCACCCCACCTGGCGATTTACCACCTGCCCGCAGTGCGGCGGTCCTGCCGAACGCGAAACGGATACCATGGACACCTTTATGTGCTCCTCCTGGTACCACCTGCGCTACCTGAGCCCGCAGTATCACCAGGGCCCCTTCGACCCGGCGGAATACGATTACTGGATGCCCGTCGACCTGTACACCGGCGGTATCGAGCATGCCACCATGCACCTGATCTACACCCGCTTCTTCCACAAAGCCTGCCGCGATATGGGCATCACCAAAGGCGACGAGCCGATGGCCTCCCTGCGCAACCAGGGCATCGTGTTGGGCGAAGACTCGGAGAAAATGTCCAAGAGCCGCGGCAACGTGGTCGCCCCGGATACGCTGGTCAACCGCTACGGCGCCGATACCGTGCGCGCCTACCTGATGTTCTTCGCGCGCTGGGATATGGGCGCGCCCTGGTCGAGCAGCGGCATCGATGGCGTGGTGCGCTGGCTGCGCCGCAGTTGGACCGCGCTGCTGGAACCGGCAGACGGGAACGCGCAGGCCAGTGAGGTGGTGCTGCGCGGCCTGCGCCGCAAGACGCATCAGACCCTGCGCCAGGTGACCCGCGATTACGAGCTGCTGGAGTTCAACACCATTATCTCCGGGCTGATGGAGATGATGAACGAAATGATCGCCGCCAAACAGCAGGGCGCCTATGGCACGCCTGCCTGGGACGAAGCCGCCGAAATTTATATCAAGATGCTGGCCCCGGTCGCCCCGCATATCACCGAAGAGCTGTGGTCGCTGTTGGGCAAACCCTACTCGATCCACACCCAATCCTGGCCTGTGGTCGACGAAGAAGCCGCCAGGCAGGATGAAATTACCCTGGTGCTGCAGGTCAACGGCAAGGTGCGCGACCGCATCACCGTCCCCGCCGACATCAGCGAAGAAGCCGCCAAACAGGCCGCGCTGGCAAACGCCAACGTGCAGAAGTTCCTGGAAGGCAAGCCCCCCCGCCAGGTGGTGGTGGTGCCCAAACGGCTGGTGAATATCGTAGTGTAAAAATGAGAACATCCGCCCGCGGCAGCCATGCTCCGCGGGCGGATGTTTAGGAGGCCCTCATGCGACTCAAAGAACTGAACTGGATGGATGTCGAAACCTACCTCAAGCACGAGGACCGCATCCTGCTCGTGCTGGGGGCCTGCGAGCAGCACGGCTACTTGAGCCTGCTGAGCGATGTCAAAATTCCCCTGGCCCTGGCAGACGCGGCCTCGCAGCAGAGCGGCGTGCTGGTGGCCCCGCCGGTGAATTTTGGCGTTTCGCCGTATTTCACCACCTACCCGGGTACCATTTCGCTGCGCGCTGCCACCTTGATGGACCTGGTGGAGGATATTCTGCGTTCCTTGTACGCGCACGGCTTCCGCCGCATCCTGGTGCTCAACGGGCACGGCGGCAACGACCCCGTCCGCGCCCGTCTGGTGGAAGTGGCGAACAGCCTGCCGGACCTGAAGCTGGCCTGGTATGCCTGGTGGACGTCGCACAGCGTGGAAGCCGTCGCCATGCGGCACGGCCTCAAGTCCTACCACGCGGGCTGGATCGAAGCCTTCCCCTTCACCCGCGTGGCGGGCCTGCCCGAGGGAGAGAAAACCCCGCCCGCGTACCAGGGCCTGCTCAACGCCGCCGATACCCGTCAGGTGTTCGGCGACGGCGTGTTTGGCGGCCCGTATCAGGTCGACCCGGCCATCATGGACGAAATCTTCGCCGCCGCGCTGGAAGATGTGCTGTACTTCCTCGATTTTTGAGCAGGAGCCTCTTATGTTATCGCGCATGCTTTGGTTCTCCCGTTTTACCATATTGATCCCCATTATCGGGGCGTGGCTGGCTTCGTTGTTGTCGCTGATTTTTGGTGCGTATGAAATCATCCAGACCATCCTGCTGATCCCCGCCGGGATCAATGACAACAGCCTGAAGCGGCTCGTGCTGAACCTGATCGAAAGTGTGGACCTGTTCCTGCTTGGCACCGCCTTCTACCTGATCGCTTTGGGCCTGTACGAGCTGTTCATTGACGAAAATGCGCATTTGCCCAGCTGGCTGGTGATCCATAACCTGGATGATCTGAAAGGCAACCTGCTGAGTGTAATTGTCGTTGTGCTGGCTGTGCAGTTTGTGGCCCAGGTGCTGGGTTGGAAAAATGGCGTGGATATCCTGTACCTTGGCGGCGCTACCGCCCTGGTCATCTTCGCGACTGCCTTCTTTATCGGCAAGAAAATCAAGAAAGAGTAGCTCGGGCAGCGCCTGCGTTTACAACCTTTTTACAATCGCATAAAACGCAGCTTACATCCCCTCCGTAAAATAGCCATAACAAATCAACCAGCTGATAGCTAAAAGCTATTCGCTAACAGCCAAATCAACGGAGGTTTCTGATGAAAGCAGCAAGGATTTTATCCATTATCGTTTTGGCCGGGATGCTTGCCGGCGCGCTGGCGCTGGCATTCCCGGGGGCCGTTTTTGCCCAGGACACCAACCCGCCGGTCCCGCCCACCAGTGAGGAACAAAAAGCACAGCAGGTGGAACGCCTGGAGAAAGTTTTCCAGCGCCAGTTGAAGCTGATGGAAGCCCAGGGAAAACGCCTGGAGGGCGCCGATGACCGGGTGGAAAACTTCGCTGAGCGCATCGCTGACCTGAAGGCTGAGGGCAAGGATACGTCGGCTTTGGAAGAAGCGTTGGCTAAGTTTAAAGATGCTCTAAAAGAGGCCCACACCGCGCAAGACAAAGCCGTTGCCCTTCATAAAGCCCATGCCGGGTTCGACGACCAGGGCAAAGTCACCGACCTTCAAAAGGCCCGCGAAACGGTGCGCGAGATCGAAAAACTGCTGCGCGGCGTGCACCGCGACCTGGAATGGGCAGTGCAAGATTTGGCCTATGCCTTCCGGAAATTCATGCGTGATAATCGTGTAAAGTGATCGTGAGAATCAAACATCCCCGCCCGCGGGCGGGGATGTTTGATTCTAGAAATAATTCACGTGCGCCCGGAGCGAATAATGCTCCACATCAACCAGGCGCCAAAGGCCAGGGAGGAAACAAACGCCAGCCCGAAGATAATATTCCCCAGCGACTCCCAGGTAGCCGGGTGGTACACCACCAGCACCAGCGCCAGCGCCACGATCACCGCCGATAGGATCATTGCCAGCGCCAGGCGGTTGGTCATTTTCTGCATCTGAGCCATAAAGGCGCGGATGGGCTCCATGTTGATGTTGACTTCCATCTGCCCGCGTTCCAGCAGTTCCAGCAGGCGCGTCATGCGCCGGGGCAGCTCCAGGCCTAGTTCCAGGCTATCCATGGCAGCCTGCCCCACGCGCGGCATAATCGTTTCCAGCGAGCGTTGCTCGGTCCAGAATGTGCGTACATACGGGTCGGCAAAGCGGAACATCTGGAAACCGGGATACAGCATCATGCCCGTGCCTTCCGCGATCGTGATGGCGCGCGTCATGGCGACCAGCTCGCTCGGCAGCTGCAGGTTGTGGCGCAGCGCCACCTGCATGATCTCGCGCACCACCTGCGTGCCGGTCAGGTCGCTGATGGCCCCGCCGGAGAACAGGTCGAACAGCCGGTCCAGGTCGCGCACCAGCACCCGCCGCTCGATGCCGCGGGTGTAGATGCCGGCGGCGATCAGCTCATCCACCAGGTAATCCGTGTCCGCGCGCTGGATCGCCACGGCGATTCCCAGGAAGGTGCGTTTGGTCTGGCTGGTCAGGCGCCCGACCATGCCAAAATCCATCACCGCCAGCGAGCCATCCGGGTGGACGAAGAAGTTGCCCGGGTGCGGGTCGGCGTGATAGAAACCGAATTCGAACACCTGGCGCAGGGCAAAGTGCATGAGGTTTTCGGCAACCACCCTCCGGTTGATCCGCACCTGGTCAAGCCCGGACAGGTCGTTGATCTTGATGCCGCTAACCCTTTCCATGGTGATCACCCGCCGGGTGGTCAGCTCCCAGTACACGCGCGGGATGTACACGCGCAGATCGCCGTAGAAGTTGCGCCGGAAGGTGTCCGCGTTGCGCCCTTCGCGCTGGTAATCGAACTCATTGCGGACGGTATACGCGAACTCATCTACCAGCGCGCGCAGATCATACAGGTGGCCCAGCGAGGTGTGCTGGCTGGCCCATTCCACAATGTCGGTCAGGATTTCCAGGTCGCGCTCGAAGGTTTCCAGCGCGCCCGGGCGGACGATCTTCACCACCACTTCCTGCCCGTTATGGAGCACGCCGTTGTACACCTGCCCAATCGAAGCGGACGCTACCGGGTCAGGGTCCAGCGATGTGTACAGGTTCTCAGGCGTATCGCCCAATTCCTCCACCAGCACGGATCGCATCTGCTCGAAGGGACTGGGCGGGATGGTATCTTGAAGTTTGCTCAATTCCTCGATATATTCGGGCGGCAGCAGGTCGGCGCGCGAGCTGAGCATCTGGCCCACCTTGATAAACGTTGGGCCCAACTCCACCAGCGCCGCCACGAATTCCGCCGCCTGGCGTTTTGAGGAATGCTTCGATACACCCAGCATCCCTGCTTTTACGGGCGCTGTCCTTCCTTCTTCCATACGCGCCAGCAGCCAGCCCAGCCCATGCCGGGTGAGCACCGCGGCGATCTGCTGTGAGCGGTGGATGAGCGCGCCTCGGGTAATCCAGGGGATGCGCGGAAGTGGGTTGGGTGGCGTGGTCGGCATGCGCGCCTATTCAGAAACCTGGATGATGCGCGGGCGGACGCTGTCGGTTTTAGGCAGGGTCAGCGTCAGCACGCCGTTTTTGTACCGCGCTTCGGCCCGTTCGGCCACCACCGCCATTGGCAGGTTGATTGTGCGCAGGAACTCCCGGGCCTTGCGCTCCTGGCGCAGGTAGGTTGCCCCGCGGATATCCTCCTCATCCGCAATGATGGCCCGGATCGTCAGCGTATTCTTCAAGACGCTGATCGACACATCTTCCGGCTTTACCCCAGGCAGGCTGGCTTTCACCACCAGTTCGGTGCCGTTGTCGAGCAGGTCGACCGGGATGACAACCGCGTTCATCGCCGATGGCATCAAATCGCGGGGCAGCACCCAGCCGCCTTCGACCATCTGGCGCAGCGCCTCGCGGTAATTTTTGATATCAGCAAGTGGATCAAAGCTGAACTTTTCTTTCATGCAGGTGGCCCTTTTTTTACGGACTTTATGAAACAGAATCGAACTGCCTGACGATTGCGGAGAAGGACAGAATTTCCGCCTTCCCGATGCTTGAAGCGCCTGGCAAAGAAGGATGCCGTAACTCAATTATACGCACAAAATGCCCCCAATCCGCTGTCTTACCGCCGTTGACGTCTCGGGTGTTTCCGGGCACAATTGGTTCAATGAACCTCGACCGCAGGCTGCTCAAGCAACTCAGCAGGGCAAAGGCCGCCTTAGCGCTGGCGGTGCTGGCCGCATTTTTGGCCGGGATCGCTACAGTGCTGCAGGCGCGCCAGGTCAGCCAGGTCATCGACGGGGCATTTTTGGAGGCGCAAACCCTCGCGGCCCTCATGCCGCTGCTGTGGAACATCCTTGCCATGGTGTTTGCCCGGGCAGCGCTGACCTACATTGGCGAGCTTGCCGCGCAGGCCGTGGCTCAGCGGGTTAAGGATCACCTGCGCGAAGCCTTGGCGCGCAGGCTGTTTGAACTTGGCCCGGCCTATGCTCAGGGCGAGCGCAGCGGCGAGCTGGTGAATACCGTCACCCAGGGGGTTGAGGCGCTGGACGCCTACTTCAGCCAGTTTTTGCCACAGCTTGCCCTGGCGGGGCTGCTGCCTGTGGCCTACCTGGTAGTGGTGTTTCCGCTCGATCCGTTATCGGGCCTCATCCTGCTGCTGACCGGGCCGCTGATTCCCCTGTTTATGTTCCTGATCGGCAGCCACGCCGAGCGCCTGACCCGCCGCCAGTTTACCGCGCTGGGCCGCATGAGCGCCTATTTCCTCGACACCCTGCAGGGACTATCGACGCTGAAGATGCTGGGGCGCAGCCAGGAGCAGGCCGGGCGCATAGCCCAGGTGAGCGAGCAGTACCGCCAGGCTACCCTGAGCGTGCTGCGTGTCACCTTTCTCTCTGCCCTGGCACTCGAACTGTTGAGCACCATGGGCACCGCTATCATTGCCGTGGAAATTGGCCTGCGCCTGCTTTATGGCCGCATGGGGTTTGAAAGCGCCTTTTTCCTCCTGCTCCTTGCCCCCGAGTTTTACCTGCCCCTCCGCAACCTGGGCCTGCGATTCCATGCCAGCATGTCTGGCGTCTCTGCCGCTCGCCGCATCTTCGAGGTGCTCGAACAGCCCCTGCCCGGAGACGCAGACCGCCACAACGGTCATTTCCTCCGCTCTGATGGGCCGGGCATCCCTACCCACCTCTCTGCCCGTAGGGCCAGGATCCTTCCAAGCCATCCCGTCCATAGGACAGTGATCCTTTCCCACCACCCCGTCCGTAGGGCGGGTATCCCTACCCGCCGCTCGCGTAAGCGAGAACGCCCTTATCCCGCCCGGGTCGATTCTCTTCTCCGTGGCCCGTTCACCATTGAATTCTCCGCCGTACATTACACCTACACCTCCCTTGGCGAATCCCGTCCGGCGGCCCTCAACGGTATTTCCATGCGCATCTTCTCCGGCCAGACCGTTGCGCTGGTCGGGCCCAGCGGAGCAGGCAAGAGCACCGTTGCCAGCCTGCTGCTCCGTTTTCTTGTCCCGCACAGCGGGCAGATCCTCGTCAATGGCCTGCCCCTTGACACGATCCCCATGGATACCTGGCGCGGCCAGATCGCCTGGGTTCCGCAGCAGCCGTATCTATTTCATGGCGCCCTGGCCGACAACCTGCGCGTGGCAAATCCGGGCGCGTCACCAGGCGCAATGAATCGCGCTCTGGAACAGGCCTGCCTGCTCGATTTCGTTGCCGGGCTTCCGCGCGGCCTGGATACGCCCATTGGAGAAGGCGGCGCGCGGCTCAGCGGCGGCCAGGCCCAGCGACTGGCGCTGGCGCGCGCCTTTCTGCGCGACGCGCCCTTCCTCATCCTCGACGAGCCTACCACCCATTTGGATGTTGCTCAGGAGCGCCTGCTGCAAGATACGGTCAGGCGCCTTCGCGCGGGCCGCACCGTGCTCGTTATTGCCCACCGCCTGTCCACTGCTGCCCAGGCTGATCAGATCGTTGTGCTGGAGCAGGGCCGGGTGGTAGAATGCGGCCAGCACCGCCAGCTCTCGCAGCAGGGCGGAGCGTATGCCCGTTTGTTGTCTGCTTACCAGGGGGAGGGCGCATGAACCACCCGTCCGCTATGAAAACACGCCGTGTCCTTGGCCTGTTGTTAGGATTCTTGCGCCCGTTTGCCCGCCAGGTGGCGCTTTCCGTTTTGCTGGGCGTTGCCACTGTGTCGGCAGGCATTGGCCTGTTGGGAACCTCCGCATACCTGATCGCCTCCGCCGCCCTCCAGCCATCGGTGGCGGCGCTGCAGGTTGCCATCGTGGGCGTGCGGTTCTTTGGCCTCTCCCGGGCCGTGTTCCGCTACCTGGAGCGGCTGGTTTCCCATTCGGTCAATTTCCGCCTGCTGGCCGGGCTGCGCACCTGGTTCTATCGGCAGATTGAGCCGCTGGCCCCCGCCCGCCTGCAGGATGCCCGCAGCGCCGACCTGTTCAGCCGGGCCGTGGCGGATATCGAAACCCTCGAAAACTTCTACGTTCGCGCCGTTGCGCCGCCCGTTGTGGCGCTGGTCACCATCCTGGGCCTGAGCGGGTTTGTTGGCCGGTACGATTTCCGATTGGCGTTCCTGCTGGCGGCAGCGCTGGTAACCGGCGGTGTGGGGCTTCCGGCGCTGGCTCACACGCTGGCGCGCCGCCCTGGTCAGGCGGTGGTCGAGCGCCGCGCGGAGCTCAACGCCTACCTGCTCGACGCCCTGCAGGGAATGCCCGACCTGCTTTCTTTTGGCCAGGCAGGCCGCCAGATCGACAGGATCGCTGCTGCTGGCCGGTCGCTGAGCCTGGCCCAGGAGCGCGTTGGCAGGGCCGGGGCGCTGGTTAATGCGCTGGGGTTGCTGGTTTCCGGGCTGGCCTTATGGGGCATGCTGCTCCTGTCCGTCCCGTTGGTGCGCAGCGGGCAGATCAGCGGCGTGAGCATGGCCGTACTGGCGCTGGTCACCATCGCATCGTTTGAGGCCGTTACGCCTCTTACCCAGGCCGCGCAGCACTTTGAAAGCAGCCTGCAGGCCGCGCGGCGTTTATTTGCCCTGGTAGATGCCAGGCCCGAGGTGCAGCCTCCCACAGCCGGTACGCCCGCGCAGCTTCCCGCGGAACCTTTTGACCTGCGCATCCAGGGCGTGTCGTTCACTTACTCGGGCCGCCCGGAAGCCGCACTGTCTAATTTCGACCTGCACCTGCCCGCGGGGAAGCACGTGGCGCTGGTAGGCGCCAGCGGCGCGGGTAAAACCACCCTGCTGAACCTGCTGCTGCGTTTCTGGGAGTATTCGTCCGGCGCCATCACCGTCAATGGCGTTGACCTGCGCCGCTTTGACCCGCAGCAGGTTCGCTCGCGGATCGCTGTAGTTTCCCAATCCACCTACCTTTTCAGCGGCACCCTGCGCCAGAACCTGCTGCTCGCGCGCCCGGGCGCTTTTCCTGCCAGTCTGGAGCACGCCATCCAGCAGGCCCAGCTTGCGGAATGGGTCAGCAGCCTGCCGGAAGGGTTGGATACCTGGGTCGGCGAGCGCGGCGTGCAGTTGAGCGGCGGCGAGCGCCAGCGTTTGTCCGTCGCGCGCGCCCTGCTGCGCTGCTATCCGCAGCACGCGGCTTCCCTGGAGCCCTTAGCCTCCCTGCTGCTGCTCGATGAACCCACTGCTCACCTCGACCCCGTCACCGGGCGGCGCCTGCTGCAATCTTTGCGCCAGGCTGCGGTTGGGCGCAGTGTCATCCACATCACCCACGATCTGGGCGGGCTGGAAGACATGGATGAAATCATTGTCCTTCAGTCTGGCCGCGTCTGCGAGCGTGGAACCCACGCCGCTCTGCTCAAGGCAAGCGGGCTCTACGCGCAGATGTGCCAGATCCAAAAGCAAACCTTTTAGGCCTCCCGGAGGGAACTTCTCCTTTCTCCCTTCGTCTTAAGAACGAACGAATTTTTCCTTGCCTGTCCGAAATTCTGGCAGGGATGAAGTGCCGATGGCGTGCTTGAGGAGGAAATATGAAGAGAAAGTGGCTCTGGAGCCTGGTATTACTGGCATTTTTCCTATTTGGCAATGTATTCCCGGCGCGCGCCGATGGTATCGTCATACCGCTGCCCTGCCCGGTGGATTACTGCCCGCCCTGCGTTGGGCCCGACTGTCCACCCTTTCCGCGCCCTATCCAGCAGTTGAACATCCGCTACCACCGCGTCACCGTTTCCATTCAGGATCAGATCGCGGTTACCCATGTAGACCAGGTTTTTTATAACCCCAACGATTGGGCCGTCGAAGGCACCTACGTGTTTCCCCTGCCGTTGGACGCCGTAGTGTCGAATTTTACCCTGTGGGTAGATGGAAAACCCGTGCAGGGTGAGGTGCTGGACGCCAAACAGGCCCGCCAGTATTATGATGATATCGTGCGCAGCCTGCGCGACCCGGCCCTGCTGGAATATGAAGGCCGCGGCGCGGTAAAAGCCTCTATTTTTCCCATCCAGCCAGGCGGCGAGCGGCGCATTGAGCTCGAATACACCCAGGCGCTGACCGCGGAAAACGGGCTGGTGCGCTATGTATATCCCTTGAACACCGAGAAATTCTCCCTGGAACCCCTGGAAGACGTCAGCATCCGCGTGGAAATCCGCGACCGCCAGGCGCTGCGCGCGGTGTATTCGCCCAGCCACCCGGTCGGGTTGGATCGCGAAAACGATCATCACGTGATCGCCGGGTATGAAGAGAAAAACGTCCGCCCGGACAGCGATTTTGCCCTGTTCTACTCTTTGGGTGAGACTGAAGCATTCCACGTCTTCTCCTACCGCGACCCCGGCGACCCAAATGACGCCGACGGCTTCTTCCTGGCCCTGCTCGCTCCAAAGCCGGGAACCACCGGCGAGCGCGTTGCCAAAGATGTGCTGCTGGTGCTGGACCGCTCGGGCAGCATGGATGGCGAGAAATTCCAGCAGGCCCAGGCGGCGCTGCGTTATATTCTTGGAAAACTAAACCCCGAAGACCGCTTCTATCTGCAGGCCTTCAGTACGGGTATGGATACATACGCCAGCGGCCTGCGTCAGACCAGTGAGGTGAACGAGGCCCTGGCCTGGGTCGACCGGTTGAGCGCGACGGGCAGCACCGACATCAACCGCGCCCTGCTCGAGGCCGCCGCCGTCGCGGACCGCGAGCGCCCAACCTACCTGATCTTCCTGACCGATGGCCTGCCCACTGAGGGCGTAATCAACAGCCAGGAAATCCTCGATAACTTCTCCCGCTCCGCGCCTTCCAACCTGCGCCTGTTTTCCTTTGGCGTCGGCTACGATGTGGACACCGTGCTTTTGGATACGCTCAGCCAGGAGCACCACGGGCAGAGCACGTACGTGCGCCCCGGGGAGCCGCTTGATGAAATCCTGTCCGCCTTCTACGAACGCATCAGCACCCCGGTACTGACCGATTTGCAGCTCGACTTTGGCGGGCTGGCGACGTACGATGTATATCCCAACCCCCTGCCGGACCTGTTCGCTGGCAGCCAGGTGATTGTCGTCGGGCGCTACCGCGAAGGGGGCGCGCGCGATGTCACCCTGCAGGGTGTGGTCAATGGGCAGTCGCAGACCTTCCGTTACCCGGCCCAGATGTTCGCGCCTGACAGTCGCGGCGAGGCGGGCAACCTGGAAATGCTGCCGCGCCTGTGGGCCACGCGCAAGATTGGCTATTTGCTCAACCGCATCCGGCTCGAGAGCGCTGATAAGGAGACCATCGAACAGATCGTTAGGCTGAGCGTGCGCTATGGCATCGTTACGCCCTATACCTCGTACCTGGTCACCGAACCCATGCCGCTCGGCGCCGAAGCCCAGGAGAGCATCATCGAGAATGCGTATGGAGCGGCCCAGGCCCCGATGGAATCCTCTGGCAAAGGCGCAGTGGACCGCGCGGCGCAGGAAGGCCAGTTGCAGTCCGCCGATGTGGCTCCCGGGGTGGGGGGCGGTTGGGGCGGAAATGCGGTGGAGGGCAGTACCGGCCAGGCCATCCGTATTGTTGGTCCGCGCACCTTCCTCTTCCAGGAGGGCGCCTGGATGGATACCGTGTTTGATCCGCAGTCCATGCAGGTTCAGCAGATTGTATTTCTCTCAGACGACTACTTCAAGCTGCTGTCTGCGCGCCCCGATCTTGCCGCTGCCCTGGCTCTGGGCGACCAGCTAACGCTGGTGGTGGATGGCCAGGCCTATCAGATTATTCGTGAAGGACAGCCTGGCGAGCCAGTAGTGCTCCCACCCACGCTTGCCCCCACATCGGCGGCCCCGGTCGAAACGGTTCAACCAGGAGCAACCGCCATCGCTCAGGCGCCTGCCAGCACGGCAACGGCTGTTCCGCCTGCGGGTTCCGGAGAAAATCCGCCGTCTGCCTCCCGGCCCTGTCTGGGTGGTTTCTTCCCGCTGGCGGCGGCACTGCTGATGTTCATCTTGCTGCGCCTGCGCCGGTGAGATCCATGCGTCCATAAAGCAAAACCCCCGCGGATGAGGCGCCATCTCAATCGCGGGGGTTTTCTATAGGAGAATGCATCCTTAGTATAGGATGTGAACTTAAAAAGTATCTGAATGCTCGTTAAGAAATGGGTTAGAAAAAACACTTGTGATATCCTCCGCGGTGATGGCCCCTTGCCGCAGGATCTGTGGAGGGTCCTGCGTGCAGTCCACCACTGTGGAAGGCACGCCTCCGGGCGCGGCTCCGCCGTCCAGCACCAGCTCGATGCGCCCTTTTAGCTGCTCCAGCACTTGTTGAGCGGTGAGGGTATTGGTCTCGCCAGACAGGTTGGCCGAGCTGGTTGCCAGCGGCCCGGCGGCGCGCATCAACGCGCGCGCAAAAGCGTGATTAGGCATGCGCACGCCCACGGTGGGGAGCTGTGAGAGATTGAGCGGCAGGTCTGGGAGTTTTGGCACCACCAGGGTCAGCGCGCCGGGCCAGAAGCGCTTCGCCAGGCGCTGCGCGGAAAGGGTGAGGCCAGGCGTCAGCAGGTCAAGCTGTTCAATTTCAGCTACCAGCACGGCGATGGCCTTATTGGCTGAGCGCGCTTTTGCTTCGTATAGTCGATCAATTCCCGTGCTGTTCAAGATCCCAGCCGCCACGCCGTACACCGTGTCAGTGGGGAAGGCCACCAGCCCCCCGTTGGCGAATATTTCCAGCGCGCGGGGGATGGCGTTGGGGTCAGATGTGGAAAGAAGCGTGGTCTTCAATCGGTCCCCATGCTTATTTGAATTTCAACCAGGCGCGGCAGCCCGGCGAGATCGGGGTGGATGGTGATGTGGGAGCCAGGTAGATGCTGGCGCGCTATTTCCGTAATCGCCTCACCCTGGTCGATCTGCATTTCAAGCAGCAGCAGCCCGCCGGGCGCCATCCAGCGCGGGGCGTCCGCCAGCAGCGCGCGGACGTATTGCAGGCCATCTGGCCCGCCGTCCAGCGCCAGCCGCGGCTCATGTTTCGCCACAGGCAGGGTCGCCAGCGTATCGCTGGGAATATAAGGCAGGTTGGCGCAGACCAGGTCGAGCGGCCCGCCTGCTGCGCTGAGCAGGTCGCCTTGCAGAAAGGTAACCTGCCCGCTGGCCACGTACCTTTCGGCATTGCGCCGGGCGATTTGCAGCGCCTCCCATGACCAGTCGACTGCCAGGATATGTAAATCCGGCACAGCCTGGGCCAGGCTCACCGCAATGCAGCCCGAGCCCGTACCTGCATCAGCGGTGCGCCGGCGGGCCGGGTTCTGGCGCAGCCATTCCAGCGCGCGCTCCACCAGCAGTTCCGTTTCCGGGCGGGGGATCAGCACCGTCGAAGAGACCTCAAAAGATAGTCCAAAGAATTCCTGCCGCCCAGTCAGGTAGGGTAGGGGCGTGCCCTGCGCCAGCTCGCCCAGCAGGCGGGTCAAGCGGCGCTGCTGCTGCGGCTTGAGCACGGCCTCCGGGTGCGCCAGGACCCAGGCGCGCGGTTTATCCAGCGCGTGGGCCAGCAGCACCTGGGTTGCCAGGCTGGCTTCATCCGGCGGCATGCGACGATTGGCGGGAAGCTCCTCCATGTACTGGCGCGCAAACCGCAGCCAGTCTCCCGCGCGGACCGGTTTACTCTTCATCCTCCTCACCAGTCGACAGGCGGTCGGATTCGGCCCGCAGGGAAAGCTCATCGATGAACACATCGATTTCCCCTTCCAGCACCGCGGCCATATTATAGGAAGAAACATTGATGCGGTGGTCGGTCACGCGCGATTGGGGGAAGTTGTAGGTGCGAATTTTTTCGGATCGTTCGCCGGTCCCAACCTGCGAGCGGCGGGTGGCCTCCAGCTCCTGCTGGCGCTTTTCTATTTCCAGGTCATACAGCTTGGCGCGCAGGATGCTCATGGCCCGCATTTTATTCTGCAGCTGCGAGCGTTCATCCTGGCAGGCCACCACAATTCCGGTGGGGATGTGCAAAATGCGCACGGCGGTGGAGTTCTTCTGCACGTTCTGCCCGCCGGCTCCAGCCGAGCGGTAGACATCCATCTTTAGATCGCCATCCGGGATCTGCACATCCACTTCATCCATCTCCGCCAGCACGGCGACTGTGGCGGTGGATGTATGGATGCGCCCCTGCGCTTCGGTTGTCGGGACGCGCTGGACGCGGTGAACGCCCGATTCGTACTTTAGCCGCGAGAATGCCCCGTGGCCCTTGACCATAAAGATAATCTCTTTGTACCCGCCGATCCCGGTGGCATTCTCGGAAAGGATTTCCACTGACCAACTGCGCTTCTCGGCGTACCGGGAGTAGATGCGGAACAGGTCCGCTGCGAACAGCGCCGCCTCATCGCCGCCCGTGCCGCCGCGAATTTCAACGATGACGTTGCGGTCATCGCGCGGGTCTTTCGGCACCAACAGCACCTTGAGTTCACGCTCCAGCTCCTCAATGCGCGGTTGGAGCATTTCCAGGTCGGCGCGGGCCAGTTCGCGCAGTTCCGCATCGTCTGTTTCTTGCAGCGAGCGAGCCTCTTCCATCTGGTTGAGCGCTGTGCGGTATTCTTTGGACCTGGCAACAATCGTTTCCAGGTCTGAGCGTTCCTTGGCATACTCCGCTGCCCGCTGGTAATCGCTGGCGGATTCCTCCAATAAACGGCCTAATTCATCATAACGTTCTTCAATCGACGCGAGTTTTTCCAACATACGTGGGGTTGCTATCCTTCGACAAAAATCTTTACTATCGCTTCCAAATATCCAATTATACCAGACGAAGAAATCACTGCCGTGCTTTCCGTCCCAAAATCGGCAACTCCGGGTATACTAACCATGAGCAGCAACCAGTTCCATGTTCTTTCGCTCAATTTATCCGGGAGGGGTACGTGCATGAGTGTGCTTACGCTTTCTCAACTGCAGTTTGCAGTCACCACCATCTATCACTTTTTCTTTGTTCCTCTGACGCTTGGCCTGTCCATACTGGTCGCCATCATGGAAACGCTGTATGTGCGCACTGGGGAAGAAACCTACAAGCGCATGACCAAGTTTTGGGGGAAACTGTTTTTGATCAACTTTGCGATGGGGGTGGTAACCGGCATCGTCCAGGAGTTTCAGTTCGGCATGAACTGGGCCCAATACGCGCGGTTTGTTGGGGATGTGTTCGGCGCTCCGCTGGCAATTGAGGCGCTGCTGGCCTTCTTCCTCGAATCCGTTTTCCTGGGAGTGTGGATCTTTGGTTGGGAGAAGCTCTCAAAAGGCATGCACCTGGCCGCCATATGGCTGGTCGCAATTGGCGCTAATATCTCCGCATTGTGGATTTTAGCCGCCAACTCTTTCATGCAGCACCCGGTAGGTTATGCCATTGAGAATGGCCGTGCGGTAATGACAGATTTTTGGGCGCTGCTGGCCAACCCCTACCTGTGGACGCAGTTTCCGCATACTGTATTTTCGGGCTTCACCACCGGGGCCTTCTTCGTGCTTGGCATCAGTGCCTATCACCTGGTGCGTCGGCGCGAGATGGATTTCTTCCGCCGCTCCTTCCAGATTGCATCCGTGTTTGGCGTAATTTCCATCTTCCTCGTGATTCTGGTGGGTCACAGCCAGGCCCAGGCCATGATCCAGACCCAACCAATGAAAATGGCCGCCGCCGAGGCATTGTGGGAAACCGAAAACCCGGCTTCCTTCTCTCTCTTTACCATCGGCGATGAGAAAAACTTGAAAGACGTATTTGCAATTCGCATTCCCAATGCGCTCAGCATCCTGGCATATAACCGGCCCACCGGTGAGGTCAAGGGCGTTCGCAACCTGCAGGCAGAGTACGAAGCCAAATACGGTCCAGGATATTACGCTCCATCCATCATTACCATGTATTGGGGATTTCGCATCATGGTAGGGTTAGGTTTTCTCATGATGCTGCTGGCCTTCCTGGCCCTATACCCCACCCTGCGCAACCGGCCCATTACGAAGTACCGCTATGTACGCTACTTCCCGTTCTTTATCGCCCTGCCGTACCTGGCCAATACCGTAGGTTGGATCTTTACCGAGATGGGCCGCCAGCCCTGGGTAGTCTTCGGGTTGATGAAGACTGAAAATGCCTTCTCACCAATGCTGACGCCCGGCATGGTGCTGACCACTTTGATCCTCTTTACCCTGGTCTACGCGCTGCTCATGGTGGCGGATGTTTACCTGCTGGTGAAGTTTGCCAAAGCCGGCCCAGCTGAAAAGATGATCGAGCCGATGATTGAGGAAGGGTACGTGGGGTAGGAGGGTACAATGGATCTCAACACTGTCTGGTTCATCCTGATTGCCGTACTGTATATCGGTTACTTTGCCCTGGAAGGTTTTGATATGGGCGTCGGCATTCTGCTGCCTTTTTTGGGGAAGACTGATCTCAAGCGGCGGGTAATGATCAACACCATTGGCCCGCATTGGGACGGCAACGAGGTCTGGCTGCTGACGGCGGGCGGGGCAACCTTCGCGGCCTTCCCCGGCTGGTATGCCACCCTGTTCAGCGGTTTCTACCTGCCATTGTTCCTCATTCTGCTGGCTTCGATCGTGCGCGGCGTGGCCTTTGAATTCCGCGGTAAAGACGATGATCCGCGCTGGAAGCGCCTGTGGGATATTTGTATCTTCATCGGCAGCGCCATCCCGGCCCTGCTGTGGGGGGTAGCTTTCACCAACTTTATCCGCGGCGTGCCCATTGACCAGAGCCAGAATTACGTGGGCGGCTTCTTCAACCTGCTCAACCCATACGCCCTGCTGGGCGGGGTGGTTTCGCTTCTGGGCTTCACGCTGTACGGCGCCATCTTCCTCAGCCTGAAAACCCACGATGATCTGTGTGAGAAAGCCCAGAAAACCGCCATGCGCCTCTGGCTGCCCACCACCTTTGCCCTGGCAGCCTATGTGGTGGCAACCTATTTCTTTACCGATATTTTGAAACAATTAGGCGTCAATCCCGGTCTCATACCAATTGGTGCTGTGCTGGCTATGCTCGCGGCGGGCTATTTTGTATATGCCCGGCGCAGCGGCTGGTCGTTCTTTTTAACCTTGCTCGCCATCGTTCTGGCAGTAGCCAGCATTTTTCAGATGCTTTTCCCTCGTGTACTGGTCTCCAGCCTGGACCCGTTGTACAGCCTGACGATTTATAACACGGCTTCTGGTCCATATACCCTGCGGGTGATGCTGATTGTCACCCTGATTTTCCTGCCCTTTGTGTTGGGTTACCAGGCCTGGGCATATTGGGTTTTCCGCAAACGCATTGGGAATAAAGCGGAAGACCTGCATTACTAAGGAGGATATCGATGAATGGGTGTGCGAAAAAAGAAGTGGTTGTAACGGATAAAGCCAAAGCCATTGGCCCATATTCGGCGGCGGTTAGAGCCGGGAGTTTTGTGTTCTGTTCCGGGCAGCTTGGGTTAGACCCCGCCACCGGGAACATTGTGGAAGGTGGAGTGGAGGCGGAAACCCGCCAGGCATTCGTCAACCTGACCAATATCCTCGAAGCCGCCGGAAGCGGCCTGGATCTGATTGTGAAAACCACCGTATTTCTCCGCGATATCAACGATTTTGCCCGCATGAATGCGGTTTACGGCACCTATTTTCCAAACGATCCGCCCGCTCGTTCCGCCTTCCAGGTAGCGGCGCTGCCGCGCGGAGCAGCGGTGGAAATTGAGGCCGTTGCTCTGCTGCGCATCCAAGATGACGCCGACTGCAATTGTAGTGAGTGATGGCCCTCTTCTGTGAGCAGTGGGTAGCGCAACAGTGATCAGGCAGGCGGGTTTGACCATTCGTGAGCCATACTGCACTGGCTACTCATCTTCGGGGTGCAAAGGATAATGGACCGCCGCATTCTCGTGGTTGACGATGAGGCCAATATCGTCCAACTGGCCAGGCTGTACCTTGAACGAGAAGGCTTTACCGTTCAAGCAGTCGCGGATGGCAGGGCTGCGTTACAGGCCGTAGAGGCCAACCCGCCATCATTGATGGTTTTGGATGTTATGCTCCCAGAGCTGGATGGATTTGAGGTCTGCCGCCGCCTGCGTGCGGAAAATAACCCGGTCGCCATCCTGATGCTGACTGCCCGGGATGAGGATTTTGACAAGATTCTGGGACTGGAACTGGGAGCGGACGATTATATGACCAAGCCCTTCAACCCGCGCGAGCTGGTGGCGCGGGTTAAGGCCATCCTGCGGCGCGGCGAACGAATTCAGGATGCGCAAACGGAGGGTATGCTGCAAGCTGGCGACCTTCTGGTAGATACCGGGCGCCGCGAGGTGCGCGTAAACGGCGCGCTGGTTGAGCTGCGTACCCAGGAATTTGAGGTGCTGCTCGTTCTGGCGCGCCGCCCGGGGCAGGTGTTCAGCCGCGAAAAACTGCTGGAGCTAGCCTGGGGCTACGATTTTTACGGGCAGACCCGCACCGTGGATGTGCATGTTGCCCAACTGCGCCGCAAGCTCGCTGCCAGCCGCACGCGGATTGAAACCATTACTGGAGTCGGTTACAAGCTGGTGGTGTGATGTTCTCCTCGCTGCGCGCCCGACTCTGGTTCAGTTATACCCTGCTGATTGGTCTTTTGCTAATCGCCATTGCTGCCGGGCTGGTTCTGGCTTTTGCACAAACGCCACGGTTGGTTTACCCGGAAGCGGTATTCCGCTTGCGCCTCTTCAGCGAAACGTTACCATCCGATTTTGCTGGCATGCTGGCCCGTGATCCCGAGCGCGCAGAGCATTATCTACAGCGTGAAGCCGCTGATCGGAATATTCGTCTGGTGGTCGTCGATCCCAACAATGCCATTTCAATCGATACCGGCGGCGCGGATTTGCCCTTTCCGCGCATCCTCCGGGCGGACAAGCTTCGCCCGCTGAGCCCTGACCAGGTGCGCATGATCCGCCAGCGCGATAATAACCGTTTATGGTTGTATGTGCTGCGCCACCTGGAAGATGGCTCGCGGCTGCTGGTAATGTCTCCGGCGCCCACCATGCCGCTGGCCGTGCTCTTTCAAGATCAGTTCTTTGCGGCGTTTCTCTACCCGGGGCTGGCGGCGTTCGTGCTGGCATTTATTCTGGCATTCCTGATGGCTGGCTGGATTTCCGCCCCGCTCAACCGGATGGTAGGCGCGGCGCGGGCAGTCGCTCGCGGTGAATATCCCGCGCTGCCGGTGGAAGGGCCAGGAGAAGCCAAAGAACTGGCCAGGGCGATGAACGAGATGAGCGAGCGTGTTCAATCAAGCCAGCAGTCACAGCGCGATTTTGTCGCTAACGTTTCTCACGAGCTAAAAACGCCGCTGACTTCCATCCAGGGCTTTGCCCAGGCCATCCTGGATGGCGCCGTCCAGACGCCTGAGGCCCTACAGCAGGCAGCCGGGGTGGTGTACCAGGAGGCCACCCGCATGCGCCGGCTGGTGATGGATCTGCTTTCGCTCGCGCGCCTGGAGGCCGGGACAGCGGATTTGCAGCGCGCCCCGGTAGATATTTCTTTACTGCTGCATGAAACAGCGCAAAAGTTTACCCAGCAGGCGCGCTCGGCCCAGGTCGATCTGCGCGAAGATTTTCAGGCAGCGGCAACAGTCACCGGCGATGGCGACCGGCTGGCGCAGGTATTTACCAACCTGGTGGATAATGCCATCAAATTCACCCCGCCGGGCGGCTCCGTGACGATAACGGCTCATTCCTCACAGGACGCGGTGCTGGTCGGCATCGCCGATACCGGCAGTGGTATTTCTCCCGAGGATCAGGCGCGCATCTTTGAGCGGTTCTACCAGGTCGATAAATCTCGCAGAGGCGGCGCGGGGCGGGGGGTTGGCCTGGGCCTCGCCATTGCACGCCAGATTGTTCTGGCCCACGGCGGTCAGATTTGGGTGGAAAGTCAGCCGGGACAAGGAAGCCGTTTTATGGTAAAAATACCATCTACAAGATCCGAAGATATGAATCTCTTGCCCAGGTTGAAAGGTAATCGATAGGTCAAATGCCTCTCGTTTCCATTATTATCCCTTGTTATAATGAGCAGGCTACCATCCGCTTATTGTTGGATGCCATCTGCCAGCAAACCATTTCCATGCAGGCCGGGAGGTTAGGGGATCTTGAAGTGATCATTGCCGACGGGATGTCCACCGACAGCACCCGTGAAGAGGTCGCTGCTTTTCAGCAGGGCCACCCAGACCTGGCCGTCTGCCTGGTGGATAACCCCAAACGGAATATTCCGGCGGCGCTCAACTGCGCGCTGAACGTGGCCCAGGGCCAGTACATCATTCGCCTGGACGCTCATTCGGTGCCCGCTGCCGATTACGTGGAGCGCTGCCTGGAAGATCTACAGGCGGGCCGGGGGGATAATGTGGGCGGGGTATGGGAGATTCACCCGCGGGGAAATGGCCTGGTGCAGCGAGCAATTGCCCTGGCCGCGGCGCATCCCTTTGGCGTCGGAGATGCCCTCTACCGCTATACCAGCGAGGCCGGGTACGTGGACACCGTACCCTTTGGCGCGTTCCGGCGCGATGTATTTGATCGCTTTGGCCGTTTTGACGAAGAACTATTAACAAACGAGGATTATGAATTCAATGCCCGCCTGCGCAAGGGGGGCGGGCGTATCTGGCTCAATCCGCGCATCCGTTCAACCTATTATGCCCGTTCCAATTTGAAAGCCCTTGCTCAGCAGTATTGGCGCTATGGATATTGGAAATGGCGTATGCTGCGGCAGTATCCGCAAACACTGCGCTGGCGCCAGGCCCTGCCGCCGGTGTTTGTATTGAGCCTGATCATTCTGCTGGTGCTGGCGCTGCTGTGGCGGGCTGCCCGGCTGCTGCTGGCAGTAGAATGCATCATGTATGGGCTGGTGCTGGCGGCTGGCGCCTTACCGGCAGCCGTAAAACACCGTGACGCGCGGCTGATTTTTGCGATTCCTATGGCAATTGCCACCATGCACGCTAGCTGGGGAGCAGGTTTTTTATGGAGCATGGTAAGAAAATCCTCTTAGCGCTTTTGAATATGCAGTTAGCGCCGGGTGTATTATCAACCTCCAGGGAGTAGCGGGTACAGTAACCGAATGGGCTCAATAATTCCAAATTCTAAGTCACGTCAATTTCGACTGCGCCCTGGCGAGCGCAGAATTATCCTTCTCCTGGGCGATGCGGTCGTAGCCGCTGGGGCATTGTTTGTAGCCCTGTATTTATGGGGCCGGCTGGACTGGTTAGGGCCAAGTTTTGTCCCATTGATCGGCGAGCGCATCCCTACCTGGTTTTTCTTTTTGCCTGTTGCCTGGATGATAATAAACATCGAAATGTACGATATCCGCCGGGCAGGCCACCGCTCTGATACGCTGCGAGGGATTGCGGTTACATCCGCCGTCAGCCTGGCGATCTATATGGTTGTTTTCTTCATCTCAGATCCCAAAACACTCCCTCGCCGGGGTGTGGCAACGTTTATTGTTGCCGCCGCCGTTCTGATGGTCTGCTGGCGGTTTCTGTACATTAAGGTTTTTACAACTCCTGAGTTCATGCGGCGGGTGCTCATCGTTGGCGCCGGGCGGGCCGGGACGACCCTGGTACAGGTGATTAAAGAAATCTGGCCCCCGCCCTTTTTCCTGGTCGGTCTCATTGACGATGATCCCTATAAGCGCGGCACTTGTGTAGAAGGCTACCCCGTACTTGGCGCCAGCCAGCAAATGCTTGAAATCATTGAACGAGAAAAGGCAACCGACCTGATCTTTGCCATCACTGGGGATATGGAAGATGGTATGTTTCAGGCCATGCTCCAGGCCGAAGAAGAGGGCGTTGAGGTAACCACTATGCCCATGGTGTACGAAGATTTGCTGGGCCGTGTCCCCATCGCATTGCTGCGCTCCGACTGGATCTTGCGTTCTTTCGTCGACCAGGCCCGCGCCAACGGCCTATACGAGTTAGGAAAGCGCCTGATGGATTTGATTGGCGGCCTGATCGGCGTTTTCGGCGTCGTCCTGATCACCCCCTTCCTCGGCCTGCTCATCTTGCTCGAATCCGGCTGGCCAATTTTCTATTACCAGGGCCGGTTGGGCAAGCACGGTAAAGAATACAAGATTATCAAATTCCGCTCCATGCGTGAAGCGTACGATAAAAACGGCAAACCGCTGCCCGACAAGGAACGCATTACGAAGGTTGGCTGGTTCTTGCGCAAAACGCACATGGATGAAAGCCCGCAGTTCTTGAACGTTCTGCGCGGCGAGATGAGCCTGGTTGGCCCTCGAGCTGAAATTTCGCAGTTGGTCACCGAACTGCAAACCAAAGTCCCGTTCTACCGTGCCCGGCTGCTGGTCAAACCCGGCATCACCGGCTGGGCGCAGGTGAACTTCAGCTATGCTGCTACGGTGGAGGAGACGGCGGTGAAGCTGGAATATGACCTGTACTATATTAAGCACCGTAATTTGCTGCTTGATTGCATCATCCTGCTGCGTACCGTTGGCACCGTAGTTGGCTTCCGCGGGCAGTAAAGCGCAGCACCCGATCCATTGCGAAACCATTATGGCGATCCTCACCGAACTTGAATGGACCCGTTTCTTACAGGGCCATCCCACTGCTCATCTTCTGCAAACCAGCCCCTGGGGCAGTTTCAAAGCCGAGTTCGGCTGGCAGGTGGAACGCGTGGTCGTTGGTGATACCGGCGCCCAGGTGTTGTTCCGGTCCTTGCCGTTGGGATTTTCCTTCGCGTATCTTCCCAAAGGGCCAGTGGGTCCGGATTGGAACGCGCTTTGGCCCGTTTTAGACAAGGCCTGCCGCCGCAGGCGCGCGGTCCTTTTGAAGATAGAGCCGGATGCCTGGGAAACGGATAAGCCATCTGCTTGGGAAGGCGCGCGTTTACCCGGCTTCATCGGCGGCGCTGACCCCATCCAGCCCCGCCGGACGATCTTGATCGGCCTGGAAGGCGGCGAAGCGGACTGGCTGGCGCGCATGAAGCAAAAAACGCGCTATAACATCCGCCTGGCGGAGAAAAAAGGCGTGGTCGTGCGCGAATCGCAAGACCTGGATACCTTCTATCAATTAATGCAGGTGACCGGTCAGCGTGACGGGTTTGGCGTGCACAGCCTGGATTATTTTCGCCGCGCGCACGCTCTATTCCACCCGCAAGGGATGTGCGCCCTGCTTGTGGCGGAGTACGAAGGCCGTCCCCTGGCGGGACTGATGGTCTTTGCCCGCGGAACGCGTGCCTGGTACTTCTACGGCGCCTCTAATGATGAGGAGCGCAACCGTATGCCCACCTACCTGCTGCAGTGGGAGGCCATGCGCTGGGCCAAAGCGCGCGGCTGCACGGAATACGATCTGTGGGGCGTGCCCGATGCGGAGGAAACCACGCTCGAAGCCGGCTTCGAAACGCGCTCCGATGGTCTTTGGGGTGTGTATCGCTTTAAGCGGGGCTTTGGCGGCGTGCTGCAGCGCTCGGTGGGGGCCTGGGACCGGCCTTACCTGCCCCTGGTTTACCCGCTGTACCGCTGGTGGTCGCGCAGGCGCCATGAGGTTGGCGGATGAACATCTCTGGCGCGGAATGGAATGAGAAAATCGCCGGGCTACCGGGAGCGCATATCCTGCAAACCTGGCAGTGGGGTGAATTGAAAGGGCAGTACGGTTGGCAGCCGTTCCCGCAGCTCTGGCATGACGAGCAGGGTCAGGTGCGCGCGGCGGCGCTGGTTCTGCGTCGGGCTGTACCGGGCGGCCTTTCCGTGTTGTATGTGCCGCGCGGGCCGCTGGTAGATTGGAACGATCGCCAGTGGAGCCAGCGGGTAATCACAGACTTGCAGGCCCTTGCTCGAAAGATGGGGGCTATCTTCATCAAGATAGACCCGGAACTGATTACTGGCACCGGCGTGCCCGGCTCGGATGAAGACCAGCCCAATCCAATAGCCGCTGAGGTGCTGGACGGTATGAAAAGCGCCGGCTGGCGCGAATCGCAGGAGCAGGTGCAGTTCCGCAACACCGTTTACCTGGACCTGACCGGCAGCGAAGCAGATTGGCTGGCGCGCATGAAGCAAAAGGCGCGCTATAACCTGCGCCTGGCGCAAAAAAAAGGTGTACAGGTGCGCGCCGCAGCGCAGGCGGATTTGCCGCTTCTGTATCAGATGTATGCGGAGACCTCTGTCCGGGATGGGTTTGTCATCCGCGATGAAAATTATTACCTGCGTTTGTGGCGTATGTTTATCGACCAGGGCCTGGCGGAGCCGCTGATCGCGGAGGTGGACGGGCAGCCCGTGGCGGGCATCTTCCCATTTTATTTCGCCAGGCGAGCCTGGTACCTCTACGGCATGTCGCGCCAGGCGCACCGCGAGAAGATGCCCAATTACCTGCTGCAGTGGGAAGCCATGCGCCGGGCCAAAGCCCGTGGATGCACCCTCTACGATTTGTGGGGCGCCCCAGACGTATTCGATGACAGCGACTCCATGTGGGGTGTTTTTCGCTTCAAAGAAGGGCTGGGTGGGCAGGTGATCCGCACGGCGGGCGCATGGGATTTCCCCGCCCGCCCGCTGCTCTATGTTTTATACACCCGCATTTTGCCGCGCATCCTGGATGTAATGCGCAGGCGCGGTAAGGCGCGCACGCGCCAGGAGGTAAGTTTGTGATGCCGGACTCTTTGATCCCTCGCGTTCGTTTAGCCACGCTGCCCACCCCCATCCAACCGCTGCCGCGCCTGAGCGCCCTGCTCGGCGGGCCGCGCCTGCTGGTCAAGCGCGATGACCTGACCGGGCTGGCCTTCGGCGGCAATAAGACCCGCAAGCTGGAGTTTGTCCTGGCGGAAGCCCAGGCGCAGGGCGCCCGTACGCTCATCACCGTTGGCGCCGCCCAGTCCAACCACTGCCGGCAGACAGCCGCGCTGGCTGCGCAGGCTGGGCTGCACTGCATCCTGGTACTCTCCGGTGAGCCAGAACAGTTCTCTACCGGCAACCTGCTGCTGGACGAGCTTTTTGGCGCGGAAATCGTCTGGACTTCTCGCCCCGAGCGCGAGGAAGTGCTGCAGAAAACCTTTGAAGCTGCCTGGGAAGCAGGACGCCGCCCGTACCTGATCCCCCTGGGTGCTTCTAATGCGCTGGGCGCGCTGGCTTATGAGGCCGCGTTTCATGAGTTTATCGCCCAGACCCAGGCCCAGGTGCCAGCCGCCGCCGTGGACTGGATTGTCATTGCCTCCTCCTCAGGCGGCACGCAGGCCGGGCTGGCCCTGGGAGCGCGCCGGGCAGCCTGGAGGGGGCGCGTGCTGGGCATCAGCATCGATGAGCCCGCGCCAGAGCTGCAACGCATTGTTGCGAAAATGGCCTCGGCTGCCGCAGAACGATTGGGAGAGCAGTACATCCTGCCGCCGCAGGAAATCCACGTCAATGCGGACTATCTCGGCCAGGGCTACGGCATCCTGGGCGAGCCCGAACGCGAGGCCATTCGCCTGTTTGCCCGCCAGGAGGGGCTGCTGCTCGACCCGGTATATACCGCCCGGGCGGCTGCCGGACTGATCGGTCTGATCCGCAGCGGGTCTTTCCAACCTGGAGAAACCATCCTGTTCTGGCATACCGGGGGAACCCCAGCGCTGTTTGCCAGCCAGTACGCGGCTGACCTGATGAAGTAATTGCTACGGTCGCCAGGCCGGGTGGAAATCAGCCCCAGGGTTGGTCGTCAGGCGAGTCAGGTTTGCGCCTGTGGGGGTCATCATATAGATATCCGTGTTGCCATCTTTCTTCAGATCGAAGGCCAGCCACCAGCCATCGATTGAAAAGTCCGCGGTCTCACACGGCAGCAGGCGATCATCCACCGGGAACTGCAGCGCGCTGCGGTCGCCCACCTGGCGTGCGATCAGAAGCGGCTGTCTGCCCTGGCTGAACACGATCACGCTGCCATCTGGCGACCAGGTTGGGCTAAAGTCGTAGGCGGTCTTCAGTGCTGAGAACTCCCTGGCCTTCTCGCCGGTGGATGTCATCGTCCAGATCTGCGGCTGGCTCAAGGCGGTCGACACATAAGCGATTTGCGTGCCGTCCGGCGACCAGGCAGGCTGCCGGTCACGGTTGACCACATTGGATATCCGTTTGACGGTGTCATCTGCCAGGTTGTAAATGTACACGTGCGGAACGTTGAAATCGCGCAGCGTGGTGAATGCAATCTGTGTGCCGTCCGGCGACCAGGCGGGTTCGAAGTCCCCGCCCGGCAGAGTCGCCAGCGGGGTCAGCCCGGTTCCGTCCGCATTGATGATGTATAAGCTTGACCCTGGGTAGAGATCCTTCTTTCCCGGGCATGGTGAGATAAACACCAGCCGCTTCCCATCTGGCGACCAATCTGGCTGGCATGCGCCGTCAGGCAGGCGCGTTACCTGCTGGCTGCCCGTGCCATCGGAGTTCATCAGCCATATCTGCGTTAGCCCGTTCTGCTCGGATGAAAACGCGATCTGTCCGTTGGAACTGCCAAGGGGCGTTGCCGCTGTGGTGGGGGTAAGCGTGGCAGCTGGCGTGTTTGTCGCATCCGGTACGGGGGTATCGCTGGGCTGCGGGGTTGGCGTCTCGGTCGGGATGGAAGTAACAGTGATGGTTCTGGTGGCAGAGAACGTAGCGCTGGGCGGCAGGGTCAAAGTGCTGGTGATGGCAGGTGGAGGCGTCGGGCTGGGGTCCGGCTGCGCTGGGACCTGCGGTTTCAACAACCCCAGCCCAAAGATCAACGCGGCGGTTCCAGCCAGTGCTGCCACGCCGCCAATGCCGAGCACGGCTCCAATGGGGAAATGCCGCCTCCGCCTGGGGCGTGAGGGTGGCTGAGTGGGCGTGACCGGTCTTTCCGCCGTAACGGGCGGGCTGGTGGGGGGCGGTGGAGTGGAAGGCCGGGGCATGCCTGCTGTTGATACCTGCTTATGCTGGACCGGCGGCGTGGGCTGGCGGACGGTTGGAGCAGAGGTGGCGCCTGTCGCGGTCTTTTGTTGGATCGTTTCCCTGGCTTGCAGCAGCGCTTCGTGAAAATCTCTGGCGCTGGCGTAACGGTCGTCAGGCACAACCGCCATTGCATGCTCGATCACTTTTGCCAGTTGTTCGCTTACCTGCGGGTTGTACTTGCGGATCGGGGTCAGTTCCGTGCTGCCCATCGCCCGGCTGAGGCCGTCTTCCGGTATTTTCCCGGTCAGGGCAGCATACAGGGTGGCTCCCAGCGAATATAGATCTGAGCGAGGATCAGTGCCCTGCCCGTATTGTTCGGGCGGTGCGTAGCCGGGGGTGAGCGCCTGGGCTCCGGTGGTCGTTGTCTCTCCATGGGAGATTTTCGCCAGCCCAAAATCAACCAGAAACACATGCTGCGATGGGGTGATTTTTAGGTTGCCCGGTTTGATATCGCGGTGAACGATTATCGGGTCGCGGCTGTGCAGGTATTCCAGCGCATCGCAGATCACAGCCCCTACCTGGATGACCACATCTTCGGAGAGGCTCCCTTTCTGGGCAATGATGTCGCGCAGATCAATCCCTTCGATGAAGTCCATCACCAGGTACTGCCCCTGGCCAGGCACAACAAAATGGTCCGTAACCCGTGGCAGGTTGGCATGTCGCAGGCTGGCAAGAATCGTTGCCTCGCGCCGGAACTGGCGCGAATACTCTTCCGTGGAAAAGAAGTTTTCCTTGACGGCCACCTGGATACCCAGCGTCTCATCCAGCGCGCGGTACACGGCTCCCATGCCGCCAATGGCAATCGTCTCTTCTATTCGATAACGAGAGTGGAGAACCGTTCCTTTCTCCAGTGCCATGATTTCCCCCTTTTGCACTCGATCACGGTTGCGTGGTTTCCATGGCGCGCAGCGGGCGCCAGGCCGGGCTGTAATCAAAGCCCGGATCCGTCGTCAACCGTTCCCGATTTGAACCATTGATATTCATAATGTAGATATCGTGGTTCTTCCCGTCTGGCCAGCTTTCAAATACCAGCCAAAAGCCATCAGGCGATGGGTGTACTTCCGCGACCGGTCCTGTTTCGCCTTTTGGATTGACGGGTATTCTCTTTTCCTGGTACGTATTGCGATTCTCGTACTCCAAAAATACCAGCAGGGGCACGTTCGAGTCCGGGCTGGTCTGGCTGTAGAAAATTACCTGTCCATCGATCGACCACGCTGGCCACAGGTTGTTGACTGCTCCGCGTGGGGAAAACTGATCGCTCCGTTCGCCATTGCTGTACATTACCCACACCTGGCTGGTCAAAAACTGCCTGACAAATGCCAGTTGCATCCCGCTGGGATTCCAGGCGGGTTGTTTATCGGCGTAACGGGAATTGGAAAGCTCCGTAACGGATAGGTTCTCCAGGGTCAGGATTGCTATGGATGGTTTTCCGCCGTTCAACCGGGTAAAAGCGATTTGCTTCCCATCCGGCGACCAGGCAGGGTCAAAATCGCCTTCCAGCCCCCGAGTCAACTGCGTGATACTGGTCATGTCTGGGTTACCCGCCGCATCCAGATTCACGGAATAAATGATCCCCCCAGCGTGGATATCCTGCTTACCGGGGCAGGGCGATACAAATGCCAGGCGCAGCCCATCTGGCGACCAGCTCGGCTGGCAGGCCCCATCTTTTTGGGTAGTCAGCTGGCGCGGCTTTTTCGAGTCGGTATCCATCAACCAGATCTGCATGTTCCCGCCGCGGTCTGAGGCAAATGCAATTTGCCCCATTCCGCCTCCTCTAGGTGTCGCGGTTGGCATGGAGGTTTGGGTAGCGGTAGGTGTCTGCGTAATAGTTGGCTCGGGGGTTGGGGTGTGCGTCTCAACCGGCGCCGGGTTGGCATTACTGCTGCCCGGCTCTGCTGTGGCGACGGCTGGCTCTGTTAAAGCGCTGCTGGTCGGGCTGGGCGGAACGTTGGCAATTTCCGTTGGCGAGTTGCCGGAAGTGGGCGAGGCGGTGAAATACGCCATCAACGATTGGGGCAGGTCTGGACGGGATGCAACCAGCACTGCGATGCCAATTATGATGGTCAGCAAGACAGAAACCAGTGTCCAGGCAATCCGCCGTCGTTTTGCCTGGCGTTTTCTGGACATAATGCTTTGTGGTTTGGATACCGGAACTTCCAGCAGGTCTTCACTCAGAATCCCATTTCCATTCCCGTTTCCATTTCCATTCGTCTCGCCGTTGGCTGGAACGGATGGCGGCGGAGAAATGGCTGGACGGTCCTGGTAGTAGTCCGAAAGTTCACCGGATTCGACCAGCGCGCACTTAAATTCCTCAGCGGTCTGAAAGCGATCTTCCGAATCAATTTCCAAAGCGCGCTCGATCGTTTCGGCTAACCGGCGGTTCACCTTGGGCACCAGCTCGCGGACCGGGGTGAGCTTCGCCTTTCCGGTCATCCGCGCCAGCCCATCCTCCGGGATCACCCCTGTCAGGGTGGCATACAGGGTTGCGCCCAAGGAATAGATATCTGAACGATAGTCGGTGCGCGCGGTGCCGTATTGTTCTGGCGGGGAATAGCCAGGGGTCATTGCCCGTGCGCCGGTCGATGTAACCTGCGCGCCCTGCATAATTTTCGCCAGGCCAAAATCAACCAGAACCGCCTGCCCGTCGGGCGTGACCTTGATGTTGCCGGGCTTGATATCGCGGTGGACAATTGGGGCGCGCCTGGTGTGCAGGTAGGTAAGCGCATCGCAAATGGAGATCCCGATCAGGATAGCTTCCCGTTCGGGCAGCGTGCCCATCCGCTCCATTCGCTGGCGTAAATCCTCGCCTTCCACATAATCCATAATCAGGTATTGACCCTGATTTTCCATCATGAAGTAATCAGATACGTGGGGAAGGTTCGGATGGCGCAGCCCGGCCAAGATGTGCGCCTCTCGTTGGAACTGCCGCCCATACTCTTCCGTTAAAAATAAATTTTCTTTTACCGCGACCGGAATAAGCAGGTGCTCATCGTTGGCGCGATAAACTGCACCCATTCCACCCTGACCGAGGATGGAAACGATTCGGTAGCGGTTATTTAGAAGAGTCCCAATGGCTAAGGGCATGCGTACTTTCCGGACGATTTGAACTTCACTAAGAATTTTACCCTAAGATTTAGAATAAATCTCACCGCGAACCCATCTGCATGGGTGAAAATGGTGTGAATTTTTCTCGTTCCTTGTGGAACGTGTGCAGAACTACGCTTCAACAATCGACTCGCGCTCGCTGCTCATACCCAGCAGATCCGGCGAAAAAATCCAGGTCAGTAATCCCAGGGCTACCCCGAACCAGAGAGTCGCCAGGCGGATTAATAATGTGGCAGAGGTAGCAATAGCGGGGCTTTCCGATAATATCAGGGCCAGCATCCCCGCGATTGAAATTTCAGCAGCGCCCAACCCGCCCGGCAGGGCCGATGCAGCGCCGATTGCCGTGGAGAATGCCAGGACGAAAACCGCTGAGGCCATTAATTGAATGCTGGGCGGCGCGCCCAGGCCCAGCAGGATGAAGTAAAAACCAATGCCTTCCCCCAGCCAGGATATGGCCCCCAGCAGCACGGCCAGCAGTACGGCTCTAGGGCGGAATAAGGCAAAACTGCCCTCGTAAAACTCGCGAATCCCATGCGCCATCCGGTTCGCCACGGGAATCTTCTCTCCTAAATTCAGCAGCCACAGGGCAATGGGCCGGATCTGAGAGAAGATGATGATCAACAGCAGAATCCCGAGAATGGTGGCAAAAGCAGGCCAGTACTGCGGGTAAGCAACCACGCCCAGCGTCGAGAGGATCATAACCGCCATGCCGTCACTGATGCGCTCCGCCAGGACAACGGAAATTCCCCGCCCAACCGGGATCTTGCACAGCCGGTTCAGCCATACGCCTTTTAACGCTTCGCCGATCTTCCCCGGAGTCACTGCCAGGGGAAAGCCTGCCACAAAAAGGCGCAAGCTCTGGCCCCACGAAATCCCGCGAATGCCGATCTGCCCCAGGTAGTAATGCCATTTCAAGAAGCGCAAAGCGTAGTTAACCAGGGTAAACCCAATGGCGATTAGAAAATATTCCCACCGGAAACGCAAAAGTGACTGGCTCACCTCGCGAACATCTCCGAGAAGCGCCAGGCCGATCAAAACAACGAACCCCAGGATGATCCCTGGGATCAGGCGTTTGGCAATCGAATTGAGTGGAACCCGCATAAATGGCCCTCGTATCTGTCTGGTTCATTATACAATACCCGTTGTTTTGTTTCGCTTACAGGGTTGTTAAGAAAAATAAAGTCTGTACAGGCAGGCTAAGTAAACCGCCATAAGAACTTTAACCAAAAAGCAACGGGGCCAGGCGGTTTACTCGAGTAATTCGCCGGGCATAGATGTTTTGTAGTAAAAATACTTTCGGCGAATTACTTATCTTCCTTTATCATAGAGTGTGAAAAGGGCAAAACGACTGCCTGTTTTGATATAAAATGGAAGAATGATCCAAAAACTGCCATCCTCCTTTGTTGTCCAGTCTGAAGTAGCCCTTGCCTTGCGCACCGGGCTGCCGGTTGTTGCCCTCGAATCCGCGGTCATTACCCACGGGCTGCCCCGCCCAGAAAACATGCAGCTTGCTCAGGCGCTGGAGCAGGAAGTGCGCGCGGCGGGGGCTGTGCCAGCCACGGTGGGGCTGCTGGATGGGAAAATCCACATCGGATTGAGTGCAGACGGCCTCAATCGGTTGTCCAATGAAGACGGCGCGCGCAAGATCAGCCGTCGTGATTTCAGCATCGCTCTCGCCCGGAGGGAAAACGGGGGAACCACAGTCGCCGCCACTTTATTTGCTGCGCATGCAGCTGGAATCAAGGTTTTTGCAACCGGCGGCATTGGCGGCGTTCACCGCGGCGCGCCGTTTGATGTTTCCGCGGATTTACCCGAATTGGGCCGCAGCCCGCTGGTGGTCGTTTGCGCGGGCGCCAAAGCGATCCTGGACCTGCCCGCTACGCTGGAAGTGCTCGAGACGCAGGGCGTCACCGTTATCGGCTTTGGGACAGACGAATTCCCTGCTTTTTATTCCAGCAGCAGCGGGCTGCCGGTCAACCTCCGGGTGGATGACCCCGAAGAGATCGCGCGGATTGCCCGCGAGCAGTGGCGCCTGGGGCTGAAAAGCGCGCTGCTGGTGGTTCAGCCGCCGCCGGAAGATATGGCCTTACCAGCTAACCTGGTCGAAAGCTGGATTCAAGAAGCGCTGGCGGAAGCCCAGCGGGAGAAAATCGCCGGGGCAGCCGTGACCCCCTTCCTCTTAACTCGGGTGAGCCAGCTCAGCGGCGGAGCCAGCTTGCAGTCTAATCTGGCCCTGCTGCGCAATAATGCGCGCCTGGCGGCGCGCATCGCCGCGGCCCTCCAACCGAAAAAGTTTATTTAGTTCGCGTTGGGGTGGGCGGCTTGGGCGTCTGCGACGGCCAGCGCGTATCGGTCGGGCGCGGGGTGCGGGTGATCGTTGGCGTCAGCGTGATCGTCGGCGTTTTCGTAATGGTCGGTGTGAGCGTGATTGTCGGCGTTAACGTGCTGGTTGGCGTCGGCGTCATTGTGCGGGTTGGTGTTGGCCCGAGGGTGTTGGTCGGCGCCGGGGTGCGGGTTGGCGGCAGGGTTGGCATAGGGGTGGGCGGATCGCCGGTAACGGTAAACGTGCCGCTGGCATCCTGAATCCACTGGTTACCGACGAAAATCTGCACCTCATAGGTGCCAGGCAGCCATTCGCTGGAAATCGGGCCCCATTCGGTGTACCCATACCCTCCGGTGCCCCATTCCCAGGGCACGCTTTCGTAGAAAACCAGCTCGCCGTTGCGGTACCACAGCGCTGACCACTGCGCGCCGGTAGTCATTTGGTCATAGCTGAACACGCCGTAAATCTTTTCGACCGGGTTGGCGAATTCGATTCCCGGTTCGATCGGTAGAAACGTCTTATCATCCAGCTTGCGGGCAAACTGGAGCGGGCTGAAAACGGCCACCGCCTGCGGGGTAATGGTGGACTCGAATCTTTGCTCCACTTCCGGCGGCATGGCGGGGGTGTTCGTGATCGAAGGCGTGTTGGTAATTGTAGGGGTAATCGTAATCGTCGCGGTAGGCGAGATGGATGGGGTGATCGTGACGGTAGGAGTCAGGGTAACCGTGGGCGAAGGCGGGTAAATGCGGTAAGCCACCGGTTCAGCGTAACTGTTCATCAAGAAGGATGCAACGCCAAAGCAGGCAGCCAGGAAGATCATCCGCCATCCCTGAACCACGCGGTCATGGCGCTTGCGAAAATATTCCAGGCGGGTTCCTGCTCGGATGGAACGAATTCCCATCAGCAGACTGATCACGCCCAATAGTAGTGAAATAATAAACGCGGCTTGAACGCCAGTGTGAATGTCTAAATTTGGCATGTGTTTATTGACGAAACCAGATGGTTACGATGATTGCATTATAGCATGATCTTGCGCATCCCCTGCCTGCGCCAGGGCACGCAGAAATTCATTCTATATCTAGAACAAATTTCCATAGTGGTCTGGTATAATCTACAATTGCGTTTGTCCAGCCGTTATTTACCGAAGCCCGTGCTTCTAGAAGAATTGTACCAACGGCCTGGCTGGGCAGAAGGTGGATCCATGTCACATAATGTCATTCGGGTGGTTGGCGCCCGCCAGCATAATCTGAAAAATATAACGGTAGAGATTCCCCGCGATAAACTGGTGGTGATTACTGGCCTGTCAGGGTCAGGCAAATCCTCCCTTGCGTTTGATACGATCTTTGCGGAAGGCCAGCGCCGGTACGTAGAATCGCTCTCCGCGTATGCGCGGCAGTTTTTGGGCCAAATGGATAAGCCGGATGTAGATACGATCGAGGGCCTTTCTCCGGCAGTGTCGATCGATCAGAAATCGACCTCTCGCAATCCGCGTTCCACCGTGGGGACCGTGACCGAAATTTACGATTACATGCGCCTGCTGTATGCCAGGGTAGGCATCCCGCACTGCCCGGTTTGCGGCAGAGAGGTGGCGCGCCAGTCGGCCCAGGAAATTGTCGATATCATCGCGGGCCTGCCTGCCGACAGCCGCCTGTTGATCCTGGCGCCCATCATCCGGGGCCGGAAAGGCACCTACCAGGCCGTCTTCGAGGAAATCCGCAAAGCGGGTTTCGTCCGTGTGCGGGTGGATGGCCAGGTTCACAGCCTGGATGATGATATCGTGCTTGACCGCTACAAAATCCATACCATCGAAGCCGTTGTGGATCGCATTGTGCTGCGCAAACCGGAAGCTGATGAAGACCAGAGCTCTTTCCTTTCGCGGCTGACCGATTCGGTCGAGACTGCGTTAAAGGTTGGCGAAGGTTATCTGACGGTCCAGAACATGTCCGTAGACCCTCCGCACGACCTGATGTTTTCGGAATTCCTGGCTTGCCCCGAGCACGGCGTCAGCCTGCAGGAAATTGAGCCGCGTACTTTTTCTTTTAACACACCCCACGGCGCCTGCCCAGACTGCCAGGGCCTCGGTTCTCGCCTGGAAATTGACCCGGATCTGCTGATCCCGGATACCGACCGCTCGTTGAACGAAGGCGCCATTGTGGCGATGGAGTGGAATTTTGTGCGCGAGCGCGACCAGGCTGGCTATTACTGGCAGATGGTTGAGGCCGTGGCGCACCGCTACCACATCAACCTGGATGCTCCCATCCGGGAGATTCCCGAAGAAAAACTCAACCACATCTTGTATGGCACCCAGGGCGAAGAAGTTACAGTACAAATCGAAGGGCGCAATGGCCGCCATACCTCCTACACTACGGCCTTTGAAGGGGTCATTCCCAACCTGGAACGGCGTTACAGGGAAAGCAACTCGGAATACATCCGCAATAAGATCACCGAGTACATGAGCGACCGCCCCTGCCCAACCTGTAAAGGCACCCGCCTGCGCCCCGAGGCAATGGCAGTTACCGTGGACAATGCCAACATTGTCGAGGTTACCCAGTGGCCGGTAAACCGCACGCTGTCGTGGGCAGAGCGCCTGGCTGGGGAAGAATCGCCGTTTACCCGCCGCCAGACGATGATTGCAGAGCGGATTCTCAAAGAAATCCGTTCCCGCCTGGGTTTCCTGGTGGATGTTGGCCTGGATTACCTGACGTTAAACCGTTCAGCCGGCTCGCTGTCGGGTGGGGAGGCGCAGCGCATCCGCCTGGCTACGCAGATAGGTTCGCACTTGATGGGCGTTTTGTATGTATTGGATGAGCCATCCATTGGCCTGCACCCTCGCGATAACGCGCGCTTGCTGGCTACCCTCAAGAACCTGCGCGACCTGGGGAATTCTGTTTTGGTGGTTGAGCACGATGAGGAAACCATCCAATCCGCGGATTGGATCGTGGACCTGGGCCCTGGGGCAGGGGAGCACGGCGGGCACGTGATTGCCGAAGGGCCGCTGGAGAAAATCCTTGCCAGCCCTGATTCGCTGACCGCCGCCTATCTCACCCGGCGCATGAAAGTTCCCATCCCCGACCAGCGGCGCACGGGCAACGGCAAGCACCTCACCGTAATTGGGGCAAAGGCCAACAACTTGAAGAACATAACCGTTGAAATTCCCCTGGGAAAACTGGTGTGCATCACCGGCGTATCCGGTTCAGGCAAGTCCACGTTGATGGTGGATGTGCTCTATAACGTGCTGGCCCGCGAGCTGAACCGCGCCCACACCCAGGCAGGCGCGCATGACCGCGTCCAAGGGTTGGAATACCTGGACAAGGTCATTAACATCGACCAATCGCCGATTGGCCGCACGCCGCGCTCGAACCCCGCCACCTACACCGGGCTGTTTGACGAGATTCGCCATCTGTTTGCCGAAATGCCAGAAAGTAAAATGCGTGGTTATAAGGCCGGGCGCTTCTCTTTCAACGTCCACGGTGGGCGCTGCGAAGCCTGCCAGGGCCAGGGCCAGCTTCGTATTGAAATGCAGTTCATGCCCGATGTGTACGTCCCCTGCGATGTCTGCCACGGCTCGCGCTTCAACCGGGAGACGCTGCAGGTTCGCTTTAAAGGCCTCTCGATCGCGGATGTGCTCGATTCTACGGTAGATGAAGGGGTTGAACTGTTCCCTTCCTTCCCATCGATCATTAATAAGCTCAAGCTGCTGCAAGACGTGGGCCTGGGTTACATCCATATCGGGCAGGCGGCGACCACGCTCTCCGGCGGCGAGGCCCAGCGCGTCAAGCTGGCGAAAGAATTGTCGCGGCGGGCCACCGGACGAACGCTCTATGTGCTGGATGAGCCTTCCGTGGGCCTGCACGCGGCGGATGTGCATAAGCTCATCGAGGTGCTTCAACGGTTGGTCGACGCCGGTAACTCGGTGCTGATCATCGAGCACAACCTGGATATCATCAAAGTGGCCGATTACCTGATCGACCTGGGCCCGGATGGCGGGGACCGCGGCGGCGAGGTGGTCGCTGCTGGTACGCCAGAACAGGTCTGCCAGGTTCAGCGGTCTTATACGGGCCAGTTCCTGCGCAAATACCTGGAAGATGAGCGCAATTACAGCAGCGGCCAAAATATTACCAGACTCGCCGAATCCGCGAATCTTTAGTAAAATCGATTTTGTTCGCGTCTTCCATTGATTTGGCTTGACAATCTACGAACGTTTAGGAAAACCTGATAGGATACCTTCATGAATCGCAAAGACTCGCCTCAAAGCGTGATTGATTCATACCGGCGGCGCCAGCAGATGGCCCCCTACTTTATGGCAGGGCTGGCCGTTCTGTTGGTTGTGGTCGGTATCATCATTCTGGTTGTATGGTTTGCCGGCTCAGGCAAAGACAGAGTAGGTTCAGTCGCTTTATTTGCGACACCTACTTCCACCGTCACCAACACGGCTACCCCCACCCCCGTTACTCCCACCGCCACTGCTACCGTCACGATAACCGTCACGGTAACACCCACCATCACCGAAACCCCAACCCCCACGGGCCCCTTTGAATATAAAGTGCTGGAGAATGATACCTGCTGGGATATCGCGGCGAAATTCAAAGTCGGGGTGGATGTGCTGCTGGTACTCAACAACTTTGGCAACGCCTGCCCCATTAAACCCGGCGATGTGATCCTCATTCCGGAACCTGGCGCAGCGCTGCCTACGTTTACCCCTCTGCCTGGTGGGATGACCGGTAAAGTGGATTATGTGGTCCAGTTGGGTGACACCCTTGCGTTGATTGCGGCACGGCACAACACAACCGTTGAAGCCATTATGAAAGAAAACAAAATCACCGATGCGAACAAGATCAACGCTGGTGATGTGCTGAAGATCACGGTCAACATTGTCACCCCCACCCGTACCAGTGCGCCAACAAGCACCAATACACCTGGCGCTCCAACCTCCACCGCGACCATTACCCCGAAACCATAGTTGCCTCAAATCCCATTCTCAAGCGGGCATTCATGCGGCTTGAGAATGGGACCTTTTTAGTTTCAGAGGCTGTACCATTGTACGCATCCTCTTGTTCTCTGCTGGCGGAGATAAGCCGGTGAGAGTAAATTTTGCGCCGAAACAGCGTATTCTGCTTGCGTTGGCAGGGTTCGTGCTGCTGCTGGCGCTGGCGGGCTGTGGGCAAAGAGGGAAAACCCTGCCTCCGCCGCGCTTGATTGCGGAAAGCGCGGGCGGGTTGAATCGCATTGGCGCTCGCGGGCCGGTAACGCTGGAATTCCCTGATGGTATGCGCGCGGAAAGCGTGGAGAGCCGCTTGATCTTTGATCCCCCTATAGAAGGGCGCTTTACCTGGGATGGCAGCGGACAATCGCTCTCCTTCTGGCCCGCCCGGCCCCTGCTGCCCGGCCAGCGGTTTTCGGTTCGCCTGGCTGCCCAGGCCGAGAGTACGCGCGGCATTGCGTTAACTAAAGCCCAGGCCTGGCAGGTAGAGGTTCGCCAGGCCGGTCTGCTGTATCTTTCGCCCAGCCGCTCACCGGAGCTTTGGAAGGTGGACAGCGATGGACAGAATGTTGTCAGGCTGACGAATACAGGCGGGAAGATCATCGATTACAGCGTATCGTTTGACGGAAATTGGATCGCCTATTCCGTAACCAACGACCAGCAGGGTGTCGATATCTGGGAGATGAACCGCCAGGGCGAGTCCGCCCGTTTGCTGCTGCCGTGTGGGGCAGACGGATGCTTCAGCCCGGCCTATGCACCGGATGGCCTCCAGATTGTTTACAGTCGCCGCCGAGTCAGCGGGCTGCCCGGGCGCCAGCCTGAGACCCCGCGCATCTGGCTGCTGAACCGGGCCGAAAAATCAGACCCTGAACCATTTACCAAAGAGTTGTTTGCCAACCCCAATATTGGCGGTTCACGCGCATCCTGGTCGCCGGACGGGCGCTTCCTGGCTTTCTATGATGAGATCTCTGGCGGAATCCGCGTTTATAACCAGGGCACGCAGCAGGATTACCTCCTGCCAGCCGCCGAGGGCGCTGGAATCGAATGGTCTCCCAGCAGCGATGCCTTCCTGTACCTCCAGGCGGGCCTTAATGGCGAATCGCCCTACACTTCCGTATACCAGGTGGATGTCAATACACAGCAGACCCGGCTGGTACTGGGAAACGATGGGGATTTCAGCGTGCCAGCCTGGTCGCCCGATGGGGATTGGGCGGTTGTGGGCCAGCGCCTGTCTGGGGGCAGCCTGACCCGGCAGTTATGGCTGGTCCGTCTCGGCGCAGGCTCAGGTGAGTCCTTGAGCCAGCCCGATCGCCAGCCGGTCACCGATGACGTGCTCTACAATCACGCGGGCTACCAGTGGGAGCCAGGAGGCGTCCGCCTGGTTTACCAGCGCCTGCAATTTGGCAGTCCAGATAGCCTCCCTGAAATAGGCGTCTGGAACCGGCAGGATAACCAGACGCCTTTCATCATCAAGGATGCCTTTCAGCCGTTGTGGATGCCCTGAGAATTACTGCGTCGGCGTTACGGTCGGCGTAGCCGGAGTAACCTCGGCTGTCTGCGTCGTGTTCGGAGTAGCGGTCACGCCCCCAACCACGATCTTCAACCACAGGTCTCCCGTGCCATCCAGGCGGAAGAACTGCCCGTTGGCATTGCGCAGGCGGAAGAAGGTCTGGTAGCTGCCGGGCTTGGTTGGCGCGGTCAGTTTCACGGTGATTTCAACGGTTTCACCTGGCCGCACTTCTTTCGGCATGGCGATGCTGTCCGGGCTGCCCATCCGCTCACCGTCGATCGGCACCAGGGAATAGGCGGTTGTCCAGGTCGTTTGGCCGGTGTTCTTGATTCGCCAGGTCTTTTCAAATTGCACACCCGGCGCGGCTCCCGTGCCGTCCGGAATAGTAACGTCAGCCACGAAGCTGGCATTATCCTGGCTGGCGGCGGGCGCCGTTGTGGGCGCTGTGGTTGGTGGGAGTGGGCTGGTGGGGGTGGGCTGCGCTGGCAGCGGTGCGGAGGTGGGGGTCGGCGGGCTAGGGGGCGGGCCAGGCAGGGATGGGTTGGTAGGCGCCGGGGTTGGGGCGGGCGGCGGGTTTTGCGTTAGCTGCGCCGCAACCGTCTGAGCGGCCTGGGTGATTACGGCGTTGGCGTCCACCGTGGGCGTCTTTTGTGCCGAAGGGCCGCACGCAGTTACAAGGAGAAGCAAAACCAGCATGGCTGCTGCCCAGGTATATCGGTAGGATTTGTTCATAAATTTTTCCTCTATGTCAATGAATGGATTACGACTGTCCGATCGATCCGCCAGGATCATTCCCATCGAATGCGGATCGGATTTCCGCGCGGGTAGGTTCATCCGGCTCCCGGTGAAGCGCTTTTTCCAGCGCCAGGCGGGCGCCTGGGTGTTGAAACTGCCCGAGCGCCCAGGCCGCGTGCGCTCGCACCAGTGGCTCCGGTTCCGTATGCAGTGTCTCGGCCAGGTCCGGGATGGTCGCCGGGTCGGCCTGGTTGCCCAGCGCCACTGCCACACTGCGCAGGTACCCGCGCCGTTTGGCGCGCAGGATTGGGCTGCGGCGAAATTTACGGTTGAACTCCTGTGGGGTCAGGCGCATTTCTTCGCGCAGCACCGGTCGTGGGACGCCCGCGCGCGGCGCCAGAGCTGGGTCGCCCTGTGGGAGGGCAAACCGCAGGTTCCAGGGGCAAACTGCCTGGCAAACGTCGCAGCCGAACACCCAGTCGCCCATTTTGGGGCGCAGGTCCGCCGGGATGGCTCCCTTGTTTTCGATGGTCTGGTAAGAAATGCAGCGCGCCGAATCGATCGTCCGGTCGGCGCGGATCGCTCCGGTTGGGCAGGCCTGGATGCAGCGCTGGCAGGCGCCGCACTGGTCGCTGCGCATGGGCTTGCCTGGCTCGATATCCGCATCCAAGAAAGCCTCTCCGATCAGAAAAAAAGAACCTTTTTGCGGGGAGATCAGGCAGGTGTTCTTCCCAATCCATCCCAGCCCGGCGGCCTGGGCGTGGTCGCGCTCCAATATAGGCCCCGTATCGGTGTAGGTGCGGGATGCGATCGACCGCCCCCAATAGCGCTCCAGGATGCGCACCAGCGCTTCCAGGCGGGGTGGGATAACGTAGTGGTAGTCTTCGCCCCAGGCATACGCCGCCACCCGCCCCAGCGCCTCGCCGGGGGGGCCATCAGGGGTGCTCGATGGCGAAAAATACGGCAGTCCCACCACCAGCATGGAACGCGCGCCAGGCTGGATGAGCGCCGGATTTCCGCGCCGGGCGCGTGCCGTATCCGTGCTCAGGTAACCCATCCCTGCATGCAGGCCCGCCTCGATCCACCGCTCGTAGGCGGCAAAATGCGCGGGAGGCACAATGGGTGTGATCCCTGAAAGGAGAAAGCCGAGGCGTTCCGTCTCGGCTTGGAGGAGATCTTCGAACGACATGAACTCAGGTGCAGCAAACATTGTGCTGTTCAGGTTTGTGTTAGTACCATGGTACCGTCAAGCCCGAACAGCACCTAACTTTTCGCGGTTTCTTCTAGAAATTATTTTACCTTTGTCTCCAGCCACAGGCTGTAGAAATTCACGCCTTCAGCATTCTGGAGCACCCAGATGGTCTTTTTTCCGCCGGTTTTATCATCAGCTTTCATTGGAAAGACCAGCGTAATCGAATCGCCCGGGGCAACTTCCTTGGTCATCACAACATCATTCGGGCTGCCCATGCGGTCGCCAGCATAGAACTTCAGCGCGTACTGCTTGGTCCAGGTGGTGGTGCCAGTATTTTTGAAGGTCAGTGATACATCGAAAGATGCACTCGGCGGAATTTCCGAGCCATCTCCCGGAACCTGGCCCACCAGTTCCGCTTTGTCCCCGGTGGTTTTTGGTTGGGTGACAACAGCCTGGGTCGTGGTGGGGATGATTACCGCGGCTGTCGTAGCGGTGGGGATCACTGCGTTGGTCGCGGCGGGCTGCTGCGGGTCCGTGGTGGCGGTGGCTCCACCCGGCTGGACGATCTGGGCCGTGGCGGTCAGCGCCAGGGCCTGGTTGGGGTCCATGGTGGGTGTAAAGGCCTGGGTTTCAGTAGGGGCCGGGGTAAAGGTGGGCGGCAAGGGTGTTTGGGCCAGCCCGGCCTGAACCGTTTGCGCGGCCTGCGTATAGATGGCATTTGTATCGATGGCGGGCGCAGCCGTGGGGGTTTGCTGGGCAGAGCAGGCAGTCATTAAAATGCTGCCCGCTAGCAGGAGTATGAGCCCGGCATGAAAGTGCTTTTTCGTCATGTTTTCCTCCGAATATAAGTGCGATCTCACCTGTTCCTATCAGCGGAAGGTCCTGGGGAAACCAGGACCCAATTTTCTTGTACCTTCCTGAAATTGTCAAGGGATGATATTCAGGCGTGCTTACTGCTGATCAGGTGCTTTTTCTCCAAGTAGATCATCAATGGTAGGGCTAGAAGGTAGATCGGTGTTGAAGTAGAGTTTACCACGAAACGTAAAATAACTCACGGCTCCGGGATGGATCTCAATTTCATTAACATAGCGCTTTTCAAGGTAATCGATGATGATCTCGTATTTTCCGGCGGGCAGGTCGCCGAGCACCAGGTTCTCATTGTAGTACGGGTCGCTGTTAATCGGCTGCGGCGCGTACGTGCGCACAATCCATGCCTTCCCAGTTTCCTGGTTGCGCACCTGGATATCCTGCTCAGTGAGGTAGGACCCGTTTGTATTCAACACCCGACCAACCAGTACGCCCCAGCCCTGCGGAGGGGCCATCCACAGCTCGGGATTGAGCGTGTTAAAGAAACTGTTGCGATCCCAGCGCACTTCAAAATGCAGGTGCGGTCCGGTGGTCAGGCCCGTTATCCCCACATAACCGATGAGATCGCCCGTCTTCACCTCCTGACCATCTTTCGCCACGATTTCGTCCATATGGGCATACACTGTGTACAACCGGTGGCCCTGCCAGCCAAAATGATGCCGGATGGTGACCGCCAGGCCGTAGGGATCTTCCGGGTCGTTGGTGCCGTAGTACAACCCGTAGCCAGCCCAGATCACCCGCCCATCTTGCGCCGCGATGATCGGGGTCCGCATGGGAACCGGGATATCGACCCCGGTATGGATCATATCCGATCCTTCAAATACGGCCCCATAGCGGTAATCGGGGATGGGCCAGTTGACATAATCTGGAGCAATGGGCCGGTTGAAGTAAAAATGGTCGTTCGGGCTCAACGCCCAGGGGGTATCATACAGCGGGGGCCGCCACAGCGAGATCGGGTTAGGCCCAGGCGTTGGGAACGTAAAACGCAGCGGCGTTTCGCCGTTTCCTTGCGCTAGCTCCGCCATGGAGATTGCGTTTTCGGTTGGCGCCGGCTGCCCGCCTGGGTCTGGTGTTTCGGTTGGCCCGCCGCGAAACGCCCGTGGAGCGAGTGGAAACTGGCAGCTAACCAGCGCCAGCGCCAGGATGAGGGCGGCGATATACCAGCCGCTGCGCCTGCTTGCGGAAGAAAATCTACGCTGGTGAGAAATTGCCGGGGAGCGGTTCATGGCGCGGATCGGGTAGCGATAGGTGTCCAGGTGGGCCGGCGGGTAGGGATCGGGGTGATGGTTGGGGTGGGGGTTTCGGTTCCCGGTCGCCGGTACGCCGGGGTGACCGTTGGGGTAGGTGTGTAGGTTGGGATAGCGGTGGGCGTTGCCATAGCCTCTGGCGGGTAAAGCTCAGCCATAGCCTGGTGCCACTCCAGCCCGTTGGTAATCACGAATTGATTGAAACGGAGCGACGGATAGAACGTCCGCCAGTTGGTCCAGGCAGGCAGCCGCTCCCAACTGTAACGGCCTGCAATTTCGGTTAAGTCGATCCAAAAACCGCCTGGCGCCGGGCCTAGCTTGCCGCCCTGCTCATACGAGCGGGTATCGCCCGCGAAACGAGCGTTTACATCCCAGGTTTGTTCCAGCATGGGCATGCCCATCGAGCCATCCTGGTAGCGCGCTTTGATGTATACGCGCCAGTACGTTTGCCCGTTAAAATCTTCCCGCGTAATTGCCATCCAGCCGGCGGAAAGGATGAGCGGATTGATGGCAAACGCTCGTCCCGTATATAACCAGTCATCCTGTATGCTGGGGGTCGATGGAGATGTCACAGCCATGTACGCATTTTCCAGGCTCGACAGTGTGTCCCATCCGGCTTCGGCAGCCACCTGCTGGCGCATTGCATCGAAAGCTTCGTCGACGGCGTCATGCAGCAGCGGCTGGGGAGCGGTAACATCACTCAGTTCTACCAGGCCAACGCGGCCCGCGGGCGCCACGGTGCGAGCCATGACCGGCTGCCACAGGGTAGGTACGGGGGCAATCGCTTCGCTGGTTGGGCTGCTGATGGCGTGGCTGAGCCAGTAGGGCAGCGGCCCGCTTACCCAGGCGATCCCATACAGCGCGCCGGGCAGCGGTGTGTAAGGCATGTTCAACCGCCCGGTTGCCATCGTATAAGCTGCCAGCCCGCTTCCCTGCGGATCGCGCACTTCGCTGAACAGGAGAACGCCGTCCGGAGTCCAGGCGGTGCGGTCGCCTTCGCCCACCAGGCGTGCCGGAACATCCGGCGCCGCTTGGCTCCAGATCGCCAGGCGGCGGTCACCCTGCTGCTCGGAAGCCCAGGCCAGGTATGATCCATCCGCTGACCAGACCGGGTGCCGGTCTTGTGACTGCGGGTTTTTGCTCAGGTTCACGAAGCGCTCATCGATGTTGTCCAGGCGGGCCAGCCAGATTTCTTCATCTCCTGAACGCGTAGACACGAATGCAATCTCCCGGCCCTGCGGAGACCAGGCCGGAGACCGGTCGATTTCCGGCCCGCTGGTCATTTGGATGGGTTCCGCGGAGGGGTCCGTCAGCGATTGGAGGTAAATATCCATGCTAGCGCCGTTATACCGCTCAAAGGCGATCCACTGTCCATCCGGCGACCAGGTCGGCGAAGCCTCATATTCTGGAGTATCCGTTACGCGGGTGAGCTGTCCGTCGGTCAGGTCAAGAATATAGAGGTCCCAGTATCCATTCTGCCGGGATGCATACGCCATCCGCGTGCCGTCCGGGCTGATGGAAGGGGTCATATCGTCCCAGGCCTGATGGGTCAGGCGGGTGAGCGGCAGGTACAGCGGGTGATACGCAAAGAGATGAATGAACGCGCCATCCCGCATGGCCAGCACCAGCAGGCCCTGTTCGTGCAAATTCTCCTCGGCGCTCCCGGAATTTTGTGACAGGATCGGTATCACCGGCAGAGAAGGCGTTGGAGAGGGGGGGGCTGCCTGAGTAGCCGGGGAGAGCGTGCCTGTGTCGGCAGCCGGAGCGCCGATGCCCTGCGCCATGCCAGGCTTTCCCTCGGGCATGCGCATTGTGGGCATCGCAATGCCTTTTGGAAACAACCGCGGCGCGTTGATCCAGCCGAGCACAATCAGCCCAAGACTGATGAGAAGGATCAGGGCAATACGGATAGCTTTTCTCGAGATGTGAAGGCTGGATTTCATGCTAGAAAAAATTGTAGCACCAATCGAATCATGCCGTCAATGGCGAGGCCGTGCCTATCAAGGTTGTAAGGAAAGGACGTCCAGTGGATCAAATGCCTGGAATAGCCCGCTCACGCGCCATGTGCAGTATACAGCCATTTCGCTTTCGGTGGCGGCGTTATCATAATGGGCCATGTCCGCGAATGTGACATTGGCAGGCCCGGTGCGCGTCTCCAGGTGCAGGTGCGCGTTCACCGACCGCCCGGTGGTGCCGACCGCGCCGATCACCTGCCCGCAGGTAACCTCCTGTTGAAGGGAAACCAGCGGGTCTTGATCGAGGTGGGCATACAGCAGGTAGAGCGATTGCCCGGCATCGGATGCATAACCGGCGGAGTCAGGCGGGCAGTACAGGTTGGGCAGGGGCTGCACCGTTGGCGCGGGTGTAGGAAGCACTGGCTGCCAGAAGTCTGGAAGCTCGTTCAATGGGGTTTCGATGATGACCGCATTCCCGTACGGCATGCGGTTGTGGATTACCCCGGCCACGCGCCCGTGCAGTACCGAGCGAACTGGCAGTCCGAGCATTTGCTTGTGCGCTCCGCGGCTCCAGTAGGCGAAGTCCGCTCCAAAATGGCCATCGTCCATCCCCGGTCGCGGGGCTTCGAACGGGTTCTTGAGCAGGTCAGGCTCGGCCAGTTCTGCCAGCGTAACATCATCCAGCGGCGAGCAGACGGCAGTGACCGGGGCAGGCACGGCATCGCCAGCCGTTGCTGTAGCGCTGGGTTCCACCGCCGCGGTGATGTCGGGGGTTGCAGTGGCGAGTGCAACTGCGGTTGGCAAGGCTGCGGTTGTGCCAACTGTAATTGTGGCAGCCGCACTTGCCGGGGGCAGCGTGCCGGGCGAAGAGGTTTCCGCCTGCGGCGCGGGCGTTGTTCGGGATGGACTGCACGCGCCAGTTGCCAGCGCGACGCATACCAGCATCAGCACGCCCCCGCTTAATAAGCGACTGCCGGTCAAGAGGCTGTTCCAAAAGGGCTTCTTCATCTTCAAATAGACGCATTCCAAATGCGGCGCCGCGCCGTCTGCCATACGTTTACTCGTTTTCCTCAAATCGCAGGCTGTACATCTGGTGATACATGCCCTCTTGCTTCAGCAGTTCTTCGTGCTTGCCCTGTTCCACGATGCGCCCGTGATGTACCACCACAATGCGGTCCGCATTGACCACCGTGGAGAGGCGGTGGGCAATAACAAAAGCCGTCCGCCCTTGCAGCAGGCGGGCCAGCGCGTTTTGGATGATCTGTTCCGTTTGCGTATCCACGCTGGACGTGGCCTCATCCAGAATCAGGATGCGCGGATCGGCCAGCAGCGCGCGCGCAAAGGAGATTAACTGGCGCTGGCCCACGGATAGGATGATGCCGCCTTCCTCTACAGGCGTCTCGTACCCCAGGCGCAGCTTGCGGATGAATGTATCCGCGCCGATCGCTTCGGCTGCGGCTTCCACCTCCGCGTCGGTCGCTTCCAGGCGCCCAAAACGGATGTTTTCGCGCACCGTTCCAGAAAACAGGAAGGGGTCTTGCAGCACAATGCCCATCTGCCGGCGCAGGCTCTGCTGGGTTACGTCACGCAGGTCATGCCCATCCACCAGCAGCCGTCCAGAAGTCGGGTCGTGGAAGCGTGCCAGGAGTTTGATGATCGTCGTTTTCCCTGCCCCGGTCTTTCCGACAAACGCCACCGTCTCTCCCGCCGGAACGTGCAGGTCAACGTCCTGCAGCACCAGTTGGTCATCGTCTGTGTAATGGAAAGATACATTCTCAAAATGCACATCGCCCCGGATGGGCGGCAGTTCCGCGGCGCCGGGTCGATCTTGCACTTCTACCGGCGCATTGAGCAGGCTGAGAATGCGCTCGCCGCTGGCCATTGCCGTCATCAGCTCGTTGTAGCGCAGGCTCAAATCGCGGATGGGGTCGAAGAAACGGTCGATATACAGCACAAACGCCACCAGCACGCCCGGAGTCAACTGTTCGCCCAGGATGGCAGCCCCGCCGATCCAGATCACGAGCGCCATCGCGAGCTTGCCGATCCAGTCCACGGCAGGGAAAAAGATGGAGGACAGCTTCCCCGCGGTCATGTTAGCGTCCAGGTTGTAGCGGTTGACCACATCGCGGAAGTAGCCGAAGTTGGTGTCTTCACGCGAGAATGACTGCACTACCCGCACCCCGTTGATATTCTCCGCCAGAACGGAGTTTACCCAACTGATTGCCATTCGCGCGCGGCGGTAATTTTCGCGGGCGCGCTTGCGGAAAGCGAACGTGATCACTACCATAATCGGCAGAACGGTAAAGCTGATCAGCGACAGCTTCCAGTTCATCACCAGCATGGTCACCAGGATACCAGCCAGGGTAAAGAAGTCGCGGGCTACCGCCAGCATCGTCCAGGTGATGAAGTCGCGCAGCACGCCCACATCATTGATCACCCGAGAGATCACCCGCCCCACGCTGTAATGGCTGAAGAAGCTCAGCGACAGTTCCTGCAGGTGTTCGAAAACCCGCGCGCGCATATCGAAGATAATCGACTGCCCCACTCGCGCCATCACGTTCACCCGGATATAGTTAAAGAACCATTGGATGATTTGGAAAGCGATGAACAGCAGCACCGTGTTGCGCAGGGTGACCACCGACTGCTTGGCAATGCCCTGGTCGAGGGCAATGGAAACCAGGTAGGGCCCGGAAACCGCCGCCAGCGAGCTGATCGCCATAAATACCACCGAAGTCCATATCGTCCGGATGTAAGGCTTGATAAAGGTCAGGAGCTGGCGCGCCACCTCAGGATCATAATCTTTGAAAGGAAGATCCTCAAGCTGCGGAGGCGTTGTTTCAGTAATGGTTGGTTTTGCGGTAGTGGTTGTCATGCCTGTTTTTCAGCCTGTGCATTTTTCTGCGCGCGGAGCTGTTCCATTTCTTCCTGAAAGCGTTCCTGGTCGCGGAGCTGCAGGTCATAAATCTGGCGGTAAAGGCCTTCTTGTTGCAGCAGTTCGGCGTGTTTCCCGCGCTGCACGATGCGGCCTTTTTCCATCACCAGGATCATATCCGCCTGGCGGATGGTGGATAGCCGCTGGGCGATCACAAACGTGGTGCGCCCCTGCATCAGGCGCGCCAGCGCTTCCTGGATCAGGTGCTCGGTCTGTGTATCAACGCTGCTGGTAGAGTCATCCATAATCAAGATACGCGGGTCCATCAGCAGCGCGCGGGCAATGGCTATCCGCTGGCGCTGCCCTCCGGAAAGCGTTACTCCGCGCTCGCCAACTTTTGTGTCATACCCTTCGCTCATCTCCGTAATGAACCCGTGCGCCTGGGCCGCTTTTGCCGCCGCGATGATCTGCTCCCGGGTAGCGTCGGGCCGCCCGTAGGCAATGTTCTCGCCGATGGTCGCGGAGAACAGCAGCGAGGTTTGCAGCACGATGCCGATCTGGTCGCGCAGAGATTTCAGATCCACGTCGCGCACATCGCAGCCATCTACCAGCACGCGGCCCTTGGTCACATCATAGAAGCGAGGGATCAGGTTGATCAGCGAGGTTTTCCCGGAGCCGGTCAACCCGACCAGGGCGATGATCTGGTTAGGTTGGACGGAGAGATTGATATCATGCAGGGCAGGGGCTTTTTCTCCCTGGTAGCGGAAAGACACATCTTCAAACGAGACCTCGCCTTTCAGCGGCGGCATGATCTTCGCGTCTGGCCGGGAGCGGATATCCGGGCGCATATCCAGCACCTCGAAGGTGCGCTGCAGGCCCGCGCTGGTTTCACCCGCCGAATTCACCAGCCAGCTAATCTGCTGAGCGGGTCCCGCCAGCATCATCACATAGCTGTTGAAGGCCACCAGTTCCCCCAGGGTTAGCTGCCCATTCAGCACCATGTTGCCGCCAAACCAAACAATCAGCAGCGTGCAGATCCCCACCAGCAGGTTCGAGGTGGGCATCACCCGCGCCATCTCCTGAACCACCCGCACCTGTTTTTTATACAGCACCTGGTTCGCACTATCGAAGCGCGCGATTTCGTGTTTTTCCCGGGCAAAGGCGCGCACCACCTGCACCCCGCTGACGTTCTCCTGCAGCCTGGCCGAAAGCTCGCCAAGCGCATGATCGACCTCGAGGAACATTTTGCCCACCCGCTTGCCAAAATTGGTCGTCATCAATGTCAGCGGGATCAATGGGATCAGGGATATGCCTGCCAGCAGCGGCTGTGTGATAAACAAGATGGTAATGATGCCGATCATCAGCACGAAAACGCGGGCCAGTTCCATCATCCCGCTTCCGGTAAAATGCTGCAGCGAGCGCACATCTTCAATGCAGCGGCTGATTAACTGGCCGCTCTGCGCATGGTCGTGGTAGCTAAACGAAAGGCGCTGAATGTGGTTGTACAGCTTATTGCGTAAATCATAGGCAATATGATGGGCAAGCCACTCAGAGGTATAGCGGTTGCCAAACCCGATCAGCATGCGCAGGAAGCTCAGGCCGATCAGAATGGCGGCTGCTACCAGGAAGAACTGGCGCTGCCCCCCGGTAATGCCAACATCGATCACCTGGCGGATGATCGCAGGAAAGACCATATCAATGGATGTGAGTAAAAGCAGAAATAAGGCAGAAAGTAAGATTCTTGAGAGAAAGGGGCGCAGCAGGGTACGCAGGCGTTTAATCGATTTCATGTTTCTATCATCACGCTCTTTTGATCTACTTCACCAATTTCTGGATAGGTCAGGCTGGCTGAAAGCGTTAGTGCACCGTTCCCGGGTTCTCCCCGGAGGTGCATGGTAAAGGCCATGCGCGTATCGATGCTCTCGATAATACTGATATTCGACAGCGCCTCGCCGTCTTCGTTGTAGATGGTCACTTCGATGTCCGGGCGCTCCAGAAAAGGGGTAACCTCCAGGTGAATGTGGTAGCGCTGCCGGTCTTCTGACCACGGCTCTGCGCGCAGCCCCTGGATGCGTACTTCCTGAGGCGGAAGCCCATCTTCAGGCGGTTGGTAGGAATGGGGTCCAAGCATAAGGAACAGCCTCTCTACGGCATCATTATAACGCCGGTTGCGCGGTCGCCAAGTTTACGAAAAGGTTACAAAATGCCGGGCGAACTTTCTCTGCTGCAAGAATCTCCGGGCGCTGGGGCAGGGGATGGAAAAAAATCGCCCGGCGAATTCCACAAATGCGGCGCTGCGGCGCGCCGGCCATCGACGCCGCATGGCGCGGGTGAAAATTCCCCGCCGCAATCAAACAGTAATGCGCCGGCTCTCCATATAAAAGCGCTTCTCGTGCGCCTCGCCCATCGAGAAAGCCTTCCGCGGCAGCGAGCCGTCCAGTATCACGGTTTTAAACAGGTCGCCTTTATTCATCGCTGGCACATAAAAGCCCAGGTTGTTCTCCCTGGCGCCCAACCGGCAAACAACATCATTGCCATGCACGTAATCGATCTGCCGCGCGCCGCCCCGTTTCAGCCAATCGTCCAGAAAAGGCTGCAGCGTGCCGACCGGCAGGTTGCTCTTCGGTTGGGGGATGGTGACTACGCCACTTTCGCTCGCCGTGATGTACCCGATGGAATGCCCTGGCAGCGCCTGGCGGTTGACGGTCTGGATCATCTCCTTGGGGCTGGCGGATGGCGTGCAGCGCAGGTCCGCGCCGAAATACTGCTGCATGGCCGCCTTCCAATCCGGGCGCGCGTCGAACAGCACGCGGTGAATTGGCTCAAAAACCAGCCCTTCGTCATGTACGTTCTCTACCTCAACCAGCGCGTAGCGCGCCGGGTGATTCATGCCCACCTGCGGCTTGATCTTTTCCCAGATCGATTTCGCCGTCGCCAGTGAATGGTTGCCATCTCCGGCGGCAAACAGCAGCACGCCCTTGTCTGGCCCCACCCCGTAGTGCGCCTGGAAGCGCTGCGGGTCCATTAATCGTTGTAATGCTTGGAAAATGTGGCCTTCCTGGGCCGGGTCCACCACCAGCGACCCGCGCAGGTGACCGCTGCCCATCATTAATTCGGTATCGTAAAGCGGGCGCAGGGCGGCTTGCTTGTGGACAATCGGTTCGATCACCGTCTGTTCCGGATCGTCGATCAGAATCAGGATGTGGGGCACTTCCAGCGGTGCGCCTTCGCGGATGCGGATGCGCGGCGGCAGGCGGTCGAGAATGGTGCCTTCCGTGGCGCGGATAAGAGACTGCGAGCCGGCGTGAAAATCATAGCGTTCCAGGTCCAGCGCCATTATCAATCCGTGCCGCGTGCGCTGGCGGCCATCTTCTCCGGTTGTAGAGCGCTCCACCAGAACAAACCCTTCATAGGGTACCAGCATCCCTTCGGAAAGGTACTGGCGCATTGCCGCGTTCGCGCTGTGCACGCGGGCGGTTTCCTCCGGCGTCCCCAGGTAAACTTCCGGCAGGATCATGTTCAGCGTGGATGGCGCATTGCCTACGATCTCTTTTACTTTTTCCCAGTACTCTGGTTCTGAAGTGAACTGGTCGCAGGCGATCACCGCCCATTGGTAAAGGTTCACATCTGCCTTGGGCAGGTATACTTCGCCAACCTGAACTCCGATTTCCGCATGATTTTTCATGGTTTATCCTCTCCTCGTCATCTCTCCCATATTGTAATCGATCGCTGGCGCGGCGCTGCTCAACATGCAGCAGGTATTCTTGCTTTGCAAGTGATTCGGCAGTTTAAGCGCAAACAAGGCCCGTTTGAAGGATGCAGGAGGATCGAAAAAGAGCGCGAGAGGATTCTCGCGCCCCTGTAATCGATTATGCCCCGCAGAATGCTATTCTGTAGTCATGTAGGCCAGGCCGATGGTCCCCGGACCGGTGTGCGTGCCCAGCACAGGGCTGATTTCGGACAGCACCGTATCGCTTACTTCACTCACATTAAACCGCTGCAGCGCGCGGTCCAGCAGCAAACGGCCCTCTTCCGGAGCATTGGCGTGCAGTCCGGCAATCTGCACGGGCCGCCGGCTGCCAATCCGCTCAACAAACAAATCCAGCAGGCGGTCGATCGCCTTATTCATCGTGCGCACGCGCTCAACCGCTTCAATCCGCCCCTCTCTCAGTTCCAATATAGGCTTCAGGTTGAGCGTGGTTCCGAGAAATGCAGCCGCCCCGCCAATGCGTCCGCCGCGGCGGAGAAATTCCAGGGTGCTGACGGCAAACAGTACACCGCTGTTGGCGCAGCCTTTCTCTACCAGCGCGCGGCATTCTCTTAAGGATGCCCCCTGGGCTGCCGCGCGCGCCGCCGCGAGGACGGGATACCCCATCGCCATCGATGTGGACAGTGAGTCGACCAGTTCAATGTTCGCGTTCGGAAATCCCTGGCGCGCCTGGATGGCCGAATCCATGGTGCCAGAGAGCTTCGACGAGATATGGACACTGAGGATATCGTATCCCTGTTCCAACAATTTACCATAAATTTCAGTGAATACCGCCGGAGCGGGCTGCGATGTGGTAGGCGTCACCTTCGAGGTTTGCAGGCGCTTATAAAACGCCTCCGGTTGGATATCAATGCTGTCCCGGAAGGTTTCCTTCCCCCAAATCACTTGTAAAGGCGCCGCTTGAATTTGATACTGCTTGAGCATCTCGTCCGGAATAGTTGCGGTACTGTCAGTAACCAGGGCCACTTTTCCCATAAAAGCATATCCTCCTAGAATTAATAGCTGATAAACTTAACCCGCTACAGGCATTATGGATACGCAGAAAACTTACCCTTGACCATTCGAACCTTAACAGCTACAATCCAGGATTGCTCCTGCCGCCCGGTCGGGTCGGTAGTTATTATATTCGAATTTGTAGGCCTGCCATCAACCGTGTTTGAGAATTTAACGCAGCGACTTGAAGATATTTTTACCCAGCTTCGTAAGCGCGGCAAGCTTTCGGAAGGGGATGTAGATCTCGTAATGCGCGAGGTCCGCATGGCGCTTCTGGAAGCCGATGTGCATTACAGCGTGGTAAAAGGCTTTGTCGCGCGTGTCCGCGAGCGGTCCATTGGCGCCGAGGTCTCCAAAGCGCTCAATCCCGCCCAGCAGGTCATCAAGATCGTCCATGAAGAATTAATCGCTACCCTGGGAGACCCGGCGCGGTTAAACCTTTCTGGCCCTCGCCCGCGGGTGATTCTTCTGGTAGGCCTGCAGGGCTCTGGTAAGACGACGGCCTCTGCCAAGCTGGCAAAAGTGCTGCGTTCGCAGGGTGAGCGCCTGATGCTGGTCGCCGCGGACCCTTACCGCCCGGCGGCGGTCAAGCAGCTCCAAACCCTGGGCGAAAAAGTCGGCGTGCCGGTTTTTCACGAGCCCGGGGTCAAGCCGCCGGATGTGGTGGCCCACGCCTATGACCAGGCGCAGAAGGGCGGCTTCACCGTGGTGATCGCCGATACCGCGGGCCGTTCCCAGTTGGACCAGCAGCTCATGGAAGAGCTTCGGGCAATCAACTCGAAGGTTTCCACGGCGGATATCCTGCTGGTGGTCGATGCCATGATCGGTCAGGAAGCCCTGCATGTGGCAGAAGGCTTCCGCGACGCAATCCCGCTCACCGGTCTCATCTTCACCAAGATGGATGGCGATGCCCGCGGCGGCGCGGCGATCTCGATTCGCAGTGTTACCGGCGTGCCGATTAAATACCTGGCTACCGGCGAAGGTCTGGATGCTCTGGAGGCATACGACCCCAACCGCCTGGCCTCGCGCATTCTCGGCATGGGCGATATGATTGGTTTGATCGAGCGCGCTCAGGCTTCCTTTGACGAAAAAGTAGCCCGCGAACAGGCCGATAAGATGATGTCCGGCCAGTTCTCGCTCGAAGATTTCTACAAGCAGCTTCAGCAGATGCGCAAGATGGGCCCGCTGACGCAGCTTCTCGATATGCTGCCAGGTAATCTGGGCCAGGCAGCTCGCAGCATCGATCCAAAAGATGCTGAGAAACAGCTTAAGCTCACCGAAGCGATCATCAACTCGATGACCCCAGGCGAGCGCCGTCACCCAGATGTGCTCAACGCTAACCGCCGGCGCCGTATCGCGCGCGGCTCGGGCACCGACGTGCAGGATGTGAACCGCCTGATCAAGCAGTTCCGCGAAGCACAGAAGATGTTTAAATCCTTGCAAAAAACAGGCGGGCGCGGACTGCCCCGTCTGTTCGGCTAGCATGGCGGCCTGGGGAGGATTCGCGACCCTTCCGCGTTCCCTCACCCTCCCGATGTCGTCAGGCTGGCAGATTTTCTGACAACCATCATTTGGACAAGTTTTAAGGAGAAAGATTTCAATGGTTCGAATTCGTTTACGCCGCGTTGGTTTGAAGCACCAGCCTAGCTATCGTATCATTGCCGCGGACAAAGAAGCCCCCCGCGATGGCCGTTTTCTGGAGATTTTAGGTTTCTACAATCCTCGCACCGACCCGTTCACCCTCGATGTCAAAGAGGATCGTGTGTTTGATTGGATGAGCAAGGGTGCTCAGCCCAGCGAATCCGTGATAAAACTGCTCAAAAGCGTAGGCGCTTTGGACCGGTTTGCCCGCTTCAAGGCCGGAGAGTCAATCGAAACCCTCCAGGCTGAAGCCGCTGCTGCTTATGAAAAGCATGGCGCTGGCACCAAGACTGGTGCGGCTGAGAGCAAAAAGTAGGAATAACTGCACCCTATCCCTTTCGAAGGCTCCTTGCGCTGGTGAATCGGATATGACCTTTTCATGAAGCGCAGGGCGCTGCTACGCTAAATTAAGAAGCGATTCGAGATACGAGGTTGCTGTGAAAGATTTGATTGAATATATTGCTCGTTCTCTGGTCGATGATCCCAACCAGGTTCAGGTGGATCAGGCCAGAGGTGGCGGTGGTAAACTCCGCCTGGAACTGCACGTCTCGCGAGAAGATATGGGACGGGTGATCGGAAAAAGCGGCCGGGTTGCGAATGCTATGCGCGTTTTACTGCGCGTTGCGGCAGCCCGGGAGGGAAAACAAGTCTCATTGGATGTAATCGAGCCGCGATGAAACGGCGACGCCAGGTACCCCCAGGCCAACCGGAACAAGACCCCACTACAGGCTCGCCCAGGCCGGGCGAGCCTGTATTCTTGGCGGTTGGCCGGTTGCGCCGCTCGCACGGGATCTCCGGCGAGATGATCATGGACGTACTGACTGATTTTCCCGAACGCTTGCAGCCCGGCAAAACGGTTTACGTGGGTGATGCCCGCGAGCCGATCCGTATCGCCGGTATCCGCGGGCACGACCGGGCTATGATCATCCACCTCCAGGGCTTGGATTCTCCGGAAGCCGCCGCGCGCTTCCGCAATGCCATGCTCTTCGTCAAATCGACGGAGTTGCCCAAACTGCCGGAAGGCGAATATTACCATCACCAACTGCTCGGTCTGAAAGTCTTGGATGAGGCCGGTCAGGAAGTGGGCCAGCTCACCGATATTCTGGAAACCGGAGCCAACGATGTCTATCTGGTAAAAACGCCAGAAGGCAAAGAAGTATTGCTGCCCGCGGTTGAAGACGTTATCATCGAAGTCAACCTTGATCGCCGCGAGCTTCGCGTGCGGCTTCCCCAGTGGCTTTAGCGCGATCCATATCCGCCAAAGATTAATTCGTATACATTATAATAATGGCATATGGATTCCAAAGCGTATTGGGTTGGTTTTAACCTGGTCAAAGGCGTCGGAGCCGTGCGCCTCAAAGGCCTGTTGGATTATTACGGCAGCCTGGAAATTGCCTGGCAAGCGCCTGCCGATGGGCTGCGCGCTGCCGGCCTGCCCCCAAAAACACTCGAAAACCTGCTGCGCGTCCGCCGCGACTGCTCACTAGAGGTGATTTGGGAAAATATTCAGAAGCGCGGCATCCAGGTGCTCACCTGGGAGGATGAAGGTTATCCTTCCCGCCTGATAGAAATCGACCAGCCTCCGCCGGTATTGTACGTGCGCGGCGCGTTTGCCGTGGAGGATGAATGGTCCGTAGCCGTGGTGGGCACCCGCCGCCTGACGCCCTACGGCTGGCAGGTAGCCGATGAGCTGGGCATGTTCCTGGCCAGTCACGGGCTCACGGTGGTCAGCGGCCTGGCTCGTGGGGTGGACCGCGTGGCACATGAGGCCGCGTTGAAGGGCGGCGGGCGCACCATTGCCGTACTCGGCAGCGGGGTCGACCGCATCTACCCGCCCGAGCACCAGAACCTGGCCGAAAAAATCATGGCGCACGGCGCTGTGATCAGCGATTATGCGCCGGGCACCGCCCCAGACGGCGTCAACTTCCCGCCGCGCAACCGCATCATCTCCGGCCTTTCGCGCGCGGTCGTTGTGGTAGAGGCCGGCGACGAGAGCGGCGCGCTGATTACCGCCACCTTCGCTGCAGAGCAGGGCCGTGAAGTGTTTGCCGTGCCGGGCAGCATCTATGCCCCGCAAAGTAAAGGCCCCAACCGCCTCATACGCGATGGCGCGCACCCGCTGATCCGCTTTGATGATATTCTGGAAGAACTGGACCTGGAGAAAGTGCACGAGTACCGTTCAGCGCGCTCCACGCTGCCTGCCGACCCGGTGGAGGCGCGCCTGCTGCAAATTCTGGCAGGCGACACCCAGCACGTAGATGAAATTTGCGCGCAATCTGGCTTGCCAATTGAACAAGTTTCGGCTACACTCACGCTCATGGAACTCAAGGGGATGGTACGCCAGGTTGGCGGTATGAATTTCTCTCTAATTCGCGAAAATTTAGCAGATTACCGGACGGATGATAATGTTTGAACACTATTACGCCATCATCATGGCAGGTGGGGAAGGCAGCCGCCTCTGGCCGTTATCTCGCCAGGCGCGGCCCAAACAGATGGTACAGCTTGGCTCGGATCGCACGCTTTTCCAAATGGCGATTGACCGTTTGCAGGCGGTGTTCCCCCCAGAGCGCATTTTAATTGTCACAGTTGCCAAGCAGGCGGAAGAGTTAAGGGTGCAGTGCCCTGAAATTCCAGAACGCAACTTCATGATCGAGCCTATGCCGCGCGGCACAGCTTCCGTCGTTGGCATGGCCGCCACAATGCTGGCGAGGGTAGATCCCCAGGCCGTGATGGCGGTCCTGGCTGCCGATCATCTTATTCAGAATATCACCTATTTCCACCTCCTGCTGAACGAGGCCTACACCCTGGCTCAGGATGGCTACCTGGTGACCTTGGGCATTCGCCCGGCCTACCCCTCAACCGGCTATGGCTACATTCAAAGGGGCCCGCACCTCAGCAGCTACCCCTTCCTTTCTTACCATGTGAAGAAGTTTCGCGAGAAGCCGGATGAAGAAACCGCCCACCGCCTGGTTGCAGCGGGCGACCACGACTGGAACTCGGGCATGTTCATCTGGCGGGTCGATCGCATTCTGGAAGAAGTTCACCGCCTGATGCCGGACCTGTCTGAGAAACTGCAGCAAATTGTGGGTACGTGGGGCACGCCCGCCATGGTTGAAACCCTGCAAAGTGTATGGCCCTCCATCAAGCCTGAGACAATAGATTATGGTATTATGGAGAAAGCTGACCGGGTTGTGGTTATTCCAGCAGGGGATCTGGGCTGGAATGATGTTGGTAGTTGGGAATCGCTTTTTGAAGTTTTTGTCCCTTCCGCAGAAGGCAACATCCTGATGGACGCCGAGCATCTCGGCATTGACACAACAAATTCGCTGGTTGTTTCTGACCATACTGAACGCTTAATTGCAACCCTGGGCGTTAGCGATCTCATCATTGTCGATACGCAGGATGCCGTCCTGGTCTGCTCACGCAAATACGCCCAAAAGGTCCGAGAAGTGGTCAGTATTCTTAAGCAAAAGAACGATAACCGCTATTTGTAGGAGCGTGACCTGTGGAAGCTTACTGTGTCAAATGCAAAACAAAACGGGAAATCCAGAATCCTCAGGCAGACTTCAACGCAACCGGCGCGCCGGTCACCCATGGCGTTTGCGGTGTATGCGGTACGAAGATGTTCCGCATTGGCAAAACCGAGGCCCATGAAGGCCTGACCCCGGTCAAGCGCAAGAAGCCCGCCCCCGAGCGGAAGGGCAAGCTGGTGATTGTCGAATCCCCGGCCAAGGCCAAAACCGTGGGGCGTTTCCTGGGCAAAGGTTATACCGTGCGGGCATCGGTGGGCCACGTGCGCGACCTGCTTCGTTCGGAGCTATCCGTTGACGTGGACAATGACTTCAGGCCAAAGTACCGCGTCCCCAACGAGAAGCGCGCGGTGGTGAAAGAACTGAAAGAGTTGGTGAAAACCGCCGAAGAAATCTACCTGGCGACCGACCCCGACCGCGAAGGCGAAGCCATTGCCTGGCACCTGCTCGAGTCGGCGGAAATCCCCCCCGACCTGACCAAGCGCGTGGTCTTCCACGAAATTACCCAGTCGGCCATTGACGAGGCCTTCAATCACCCGCGCCAGATCAACATGGACCTGGTGGATGCCCAGCAGGGCCGCCGCGTGCTGGACCGGTTGGTCGGTTACAGCATCAGCCCGATCCTTTGGGAGAAGGTGCGCAGCCGGCTTTCCGCGGGGCGGGTGCAGTCCGTTGCCCTGCGCTTGGTGGTGGAACGCGAGCGGGAAATCGAAGCCTTTGTCCCCGTGGAATACTGGACAATTGAAGCCGAGCTGAAGCCAGAAGGCGTCGATACCACCTTCCGGACTCGCCTGGCGCGCATCGACGACGAGGAGCCGCAGCTTCCCAGTGAAGCCGTGGTGCATGGCTACCTGGAAGACATGGAAAAGGCAGCCTATCGCGTCAGCCGGGTAAAACGCGGCGAGCGCCGGCGCAAGCCCTCCGCGCCGTTTATCACCAGCACCCTCCAGCAGGAAGCATCGCGCCGCCTGGGCTATACCGCCCGCCGGACGATGGCCCTGGCCCAGCAGTTGTATGAAGGCCTGGATGTCGGCGAAGGCGGCACGTCTGGTCTGATCACCTACATGCGCACCGACTCGATCAACATTGCCGAAGTGGCTCAGCAGGAAGTGCGTAAGTTCATTGCCGATACCTATGGCAGCGATTTCCTGCCACCCGCCCCGCCGCAGTACAAAACACGCGCGGTAGGCGCCCAGGAAGCCCACGAGGCCATCCGCCCAACCTCTGTCCTGCGCCAGCCGGATAAGATCAAGCAGTATTTGAGCAACGATCAGTTCAAGCTGTACCAGGTGATCTGGCAGCGCTTTGTTGCTTCGCAGATGGAAGCGGCAGTGTACGACACGCTGACCGTTGAAGTCACGGGAACCGGCCAGCAGCACCGCTATATGCTGCGCGCTTCTGGTTCGGCGGTAAAATTCCCCGGATTCCTCGTTCTTTATGAAGATGCGAAGGATGAAGATCAGGCGCCGAGTGAAGAGGGCGAGAATGTACGCATCCCGGCTCAGATTGCCGAGGGGCAGGCGCAGGAGCTTATCCGCTTGATCCCCGAGCAGCACTTTACCCAGCCACCCCCGCGCTACACCGAGGCATCGCTGGTGCAGGTGCTGGAAGAGTACGGCATTGGCCGCCCTTCCACCTATGCTCCCATCCTGTCCACCATTACCGAGCGCGGATACGTCACTCGTGAAGCCAAGCGCCTGTTCCCAACCGATACCGGCATCCTGGTGAACGATCTGCTGATGCAGCATTTCCCCGAGATCGTGGATCTGAACTTCACCGCCAACATGGAGAAAGACCTGGATGAGGTTGCCTCCGGCGGGCGGGAGTGGGTGGACGTCATCAAGGGCTTCTACGCCGGTTTTGCGCCCAAGGTGGAGCGCGCCAAAGCGGAAATGCCTGCCACCAAGGCCGAGCTGGAAAAAATTGGCCGCTCTTGCCCCGACTGTGGTCACGATTTGGTGATCCGCTGGGGCCGGTATGGGAAATTCATTAGCTGCAGCAACTTCCCCACCTGCCGTCACACCGAGGCCTGGCTGGAGAAGATTGGCGTAAGATGCCCGGAAGATGGCGGCGAGGTGGTAGAACGCAAGACGCGCAAAGGCCGCCTGTTCTATGGCTGCGCTAACTATCCGACCTGCCAGTTTACCTCCTGGAAGCGCCCGGTGCCGGTTCCTTGCCCCAAGTGCGGCGGAACGCTGGTAATCGCCAACAAACGCGAGTTCCAGTGCCTGAAGTGTTCGGAAAGCTTTTTACAAGAACAGTTGAGTGAAACCGTTTCTCCATCTGAATCTTAGTTGGAAGGTGGCTCCTGGCATGTTATTTGCAACCAGGAATTCTAAGCAAATTCAAACTTTGTGAAACACCTACAGGGTTTAATGTTGCATACTTTGAGACTTTGTTCTAAAATGAATTAGCTTTTCACAAATTAAGAAATTCTGGCCCGAACGAAGAAATACACCGATACGATCAGGAGCGAGGTTATGGAAAGGATTCGTGGACAAATTACAACGCCCGTACTGATAGGGGCTGGGGTGGGCCTGGTGTTAGGTTTAATCTTGGGTTTGGTTATTGCGTGGGGCCTTTGGCCGGCTGAATTGGTTGACGCGCCTATTGATAAACTACGCGGTGATCTGCAGCAAGATTACCTGTTGATGACCATCCAGAGCTTCGACCAGACCAAGGATGTGGCTGTAGCACAGCAGCGCTGGGCGGAAATGGGTAAGGATAAAGAAGAGCGCCTGGCAAAATTGACCACTAACCCGCCGGCGGGTTTGAACCCGAACGTTGTGGATCAGTTCGCGCAGGCCGTGAAAGCCTCGGTGGCTCCACCGCCCGCCGGAACGCCGCAGGCCCAGGCTACAAAGACGGAAAAACCAGCCGCAGGGGCGGGCAACAGCACGCTGACCACCGTTTTGGTGATCATGTGCCTGCTGACCCTGGTGATTGGCGGTATTTTGGCTTACCTATTCATCTTCCGCAACCGCCGGCCTGGGATTGCCTCAGGTCGCACTGCCCCCGAAGCATCTGGGCGGGTGGTGGGTGAACCTGCCATGACGTATCCAGAAGGCCAGGAGCCGCCCATTGTGCAGTACCTGACCACCTACACGTTGGGTAATGATCTTTACGATGATTCTTTCAGCATCGATTCCCCCTCCGGTGAATTTCTGGGTGAATGCGGAGTGGGCATTTCCGAGACCATTGGGGTTGGCGACCCGAAGAAGGTGACCGCCTTCGAAGTCTGGCTGTTCGACAAGAACGATATCCAGACCGTGACGAAGGTGCTGATGAGCCAGCACGCCTTCAACGATCCTTCGATCAACCAGCGACTGGCTTCCAAAGGCGAGCCCGTGCTCGCCGAACCCGGCAAGCGGGTCATCCTTGAAACTGCTACGCTGCAGCTCGAAGCCAGCGTGGTGAACATGAACTACGGCCAGGGCGCCCTGCCGCAGAGCAGCTTCTTTGACCAGATGACGCTCCGCCTGGACGTCTGGCAGAAGAGTTAAAAATATGAATCAAAAAAGAGGCTGCGCGATCGCGCA
>CAYTHO010000023.1:0-63396 GCA_964437595.1 uncultured Anaerolineaceae bacterium | reverse complement strand
CCCCGCCACCCCCCGCCACCACACTTCCCGTGGCGCCGCCACTTCCTGTGGCGCCGACGCCAGCCTTTCCAGGCCCGCACCATGATACCGCGCAATTGAAAATCCCCCTGGATCGGAAACGCGCCCAATCTGGTGCAGGTTTGACGTGATTTTCCAAGTAAAATTATTCGATGCCCGGCCCGCGAAAAAACGCTCAACAAAATTCCCTGAAGATGGATGCGGTCGCCTCCCATGACAGCAAAGCAAAGCCGCGCCGTTCCACCCGGAAGATTTTCGCCCTGCTACTGCTTGCTGGTATGCTCATCTGCCTGGGCGTCTTTGTCGTGGTGGAAGTTCAACCATCCATTGGGGCAGCCCTCGCCGTGCAGGTGCGCAGCCGCTTTGGGCCGGAAGTCGTCGCCCGGCTCGAGTCAATCGTATTCCAGGTGCAGGATACTGTAAAACAGTGGGGCTACCAGCTCGGCATCCAGCAGGCGCAGGCCCCATGGCAGGGAACATCGCCGCAGGAAAGTACCGTGCCTGCCTTGGAGCCAACCGAGATCGCTCAGTCCCCTTCGCTGACCCCCGCACTGGCAGTCCAGGCACCCACGCGCCCTCCCACTGCCGCAGCGCCAGCGCCCAGCCCGACGCCAACCCTTACCCCCTATGTCTGGCAGCTTCCCACCCTGACCCCGTTTGGTTCGTTGGAGGATGAAGGCGTCTGGATTCCCTACCTGTACGACCCGCAGGGCCATGTGGTGGCTGCGCGCACTTTTTTGCAGCCCGACCCTTCCCGTCCCTATGCCATCGTGGCTGTGGTGGCGTTTGACCTGACTCGCACCCAACTGCATTATGTTCCAGGCTTTACCGACCCTTTCCCGCCGGATGGCCCCAGGGGCGACGGGTTAATCCCGGAAGCGGACCGGCTCCCGGGGGTCTTGCTGGCCACTTTCAACGGCGGCTTCCGGGCCGAGAACGGCCATTATGGCTCCATGTCGAATGGGATCATTGTCCTCCCGCCCAAAGAGGATGCGGCGACGATCGGGATATATCGTGATGGATCGGTGCGCATGGGCCGTTGGGGAGAAGAAATCAACGACAGCCCCGATCTCATCGCGTGGCGCCAGAACTGTTCAATCGTGCTGCTGGAGGGGGAAATATCACCCAAAGTGTACAATGATTCTACGGTCGACTGGGGAGGCACGATCAGCAACAACATCGTCACCCGCCGCTCCGGCGTGGGCCTGGATAAGGAAGCCAACACCCTCTACTACTTCGCGGGTCCCAACCTGAGCATGCCGATCCTGGCCGAGGCCATGCAAGCTGCCGGCGCGTGGTATGGGATGCTGCTGGATATCAACAATTTTTGGGTCCTTTTCACGGCCATTCGCTCTGAGCAGGGCAAGCTGGTGGCCGACCCGCTGTTACCCAAGGAAATGACCGATAAAGTAGACCGCTACCTGAGCCCCTCTCCAGCCGATTTCTTCTATGTCACCGCGCGGCAAAGCCAGCAGCCGTAGCACGATCCCGGCCTTTCCATTTTCTCCTGGATTTTATTGATTAATGGCTTCATTCCGTATATAGTATCCGTTGTGTAGATGATACTGCCCGGGAGGGCGCCGTTTTATGCAGCCGACTCTCGCCAAAGGCGACATCCTCAACGAACAGTACGAAATTTCCGCGGTATTGGGCAGCGGCGATTTTGGCGTGGTGTACCAGGCCCGGGATTTGAAGGATGATGGAACCTGCCCGCAGGTGGCGATCAAACAGATGCCCATGCAGTGCATTGTGGACTGCGAGCGCCAGGCGGAGGTGCGCGTGGCTCTCAAGCACCCGGCTATCCCGCGCATTTACGGGTACTTCACCGATGAGAGTCATGCTTACCTGGTGCAGGAACTGATTGTGGGCTGGAACCTGGAAGTGGTGCTGGAAGGCCAGACCGGCTTCCTGCCGGAGAAGGTGGTGCTGGATTGGGGCATCCAATTGTGCGGCTTCCTCGATTACCTGCACAACCACCCGTATTTCCCGATCATTTTCCGTGACATGAAGCCCAACAATGTAATGGTCGACCGCAGAAGCAAGGTGCATGTGGTGGATTTTGGCCTGGCAAAAGTTTTCCCGCCTGGCTTTTTTGCCAATCCGCCCGCGGATCTGGAGCATTTATGGAAGGGTCTTTCCGTAGGCACGGAAGGCTATTCTCCGCCCGAGCAGTATGACGGGGTGGTGAAACCGCAGAGCGATATCTTTGCGCTGGGGGCCACGCTGTATCACCTGCTCACCCGCCGCGACCCGCGCAAGAACCCGGCCTTTTCTTTCGATCGCTACCCGGTGCGCGCGCTCAACCCGTCCATCTCGGACGGGTTGGCGGTGGCGGTGGCGCGCGCTCTCAACCTGGAAATCGAGCGGCGCTACGCCACGGCAAAAGATATGCAGCGGGCGCTGGAAGCCGTGGCCAACCGTTGACAGCCGGCTGTCAACGGTTCGCTGTCAGCGGGGGGCTTGCTCAAACCGGTTGGCCCGCAGTCCGTTCAGCGTCACCACCAGCGAAACGCCCACATCGGCAATCACCGCCAGCCACAGGCTGGTGAGCCCGGCCATGGCCAGCAGGATGAAGGCCAGCTTGGTTGCCAGGCTGATGATGACGTTCTGGCGGATCAGGCGGCGGGCAAAGCGCGATAAGCGCACGGCAAAAGGCAACTGGCGCAGGTCGCCGCCCAACAGCACCACATCGGCGGTCTCCATAGCCTGCGCGCTCCCCGCGCCGCCCATGGCAATGCCCAGCGAGGATGCCGCCAGTGCAGGGGTATCGTTGATTCCATCGCCCACCATGGCAACCTTGCCGTAAGACCTGCCCAGGTCGCGCACAGCTTCGACCTTCTCTTCGGGAAGCAGCCCAGCCCGCACGTGGTCGATGCCCAACTGCCCGGCAATCGCACCGGCGGCAGCCGGGTTGTCGCCGGTGAGTATGGCCGTCTGCCGTCCCAGCGCGTGCAGGCTGGCGATGGTTTCGCGGCTGGAGTCACGTACGGTATCCGCCAAGGCGATAAATCCGCGCACCCGGTCCCCGTCGCACACCAGCATAGTGGTATTACCCTGGTTCTCGGCAGCCTGCACCCAATCGCACAGCGCTTCCTGGTGCGGGTGCTCGCGCTCAAACAGGGGATGGCTGCCAACGGTGGCCCGCTTGCCATTGACCGTGCCCTGCAAGCCGCTGCCCGCCAGGGCCACCACGTCCAGCGCGGGGGCGTAGCGTTCCGCCAGGCCAAGCTGCGCGGCGGCGCTGACCACGGAACCTGCCAGCGGGTGAGCGCTGCGCCGCTCCAGGGCGCTGGCCAGCGCCAGCACATCACCGCAGTATACACAGTCCCCGTCGGCTGTGCAGGCCTCTTGTTGCGCAGGCGCCGTTTCCGGGCAGTCCACCGCGCGGAAGGCGGTCACCACCGGGCGCCCATTGGTCAGCGTGCCGGTTTTGTCAAAGGCGAACACCTGGATGCCACTCAGCGCTTCCAGGAAGGCGCCGCCTTTGAACAGCACCCCCTGGCGCGCTCCTGCGGTAATGGCGCTGATGATGGTCACCGGGGCCGAGATCACCAGCGCGCACGGGCAGGCGATTACCAGCAGGGCCAGCGCGCGGTACAGCCAGCCAACCCCATCTGACGTATTCCAGAAAGGCTGCCCGAAAAAGAGCGTTGGAATGGCGGCGATCAATACCGCCAGCAGCACCATCAGCGGGGTGTAAATTTGGGCAAAGCGGTCGATAAAGCGCTGGGTAGGGGCGCGCACGCTCTGGGCCTGTTCGATCAGGCGGATGATGCGCTGGATGGTAGTATCTTCCACGCGGCGGGTGACGCGCACGGCAAGCGCGCCGCCGCCGTTCACCGTCCCGGCAAAGACGGCGTCGCCAGGAGTTTTCTCCACCGGCAGGCTCTCCCCAGTGATGGGGGCCTGGTTGACGGCGCTGCTGCCGCTTTGGATCACCCCGTCCATAGGGATGCGCTCGCCCGCGCGGACGAGGATTTCATCGCCAATGCGCAGTGACCCGACCGGCACAACCTCTTCGCCGCTGGCGGAGAGGCGCACGGCGCTGGTGGGTGCAAGGTCGGTCATCTCGCCCAGCACGCGGCGGGCGCGGTCGGCGGTGTAGCCTTCCAGCGCTTCGGAAATGGCAAAGAGGAAGATCAGGGTGGCGCTTTCCGCCGTCTCCCCGATGATCACCGCGCCAATGGCAGCGATCATCATCAGCAGGTTGATGGAGAAATCGCGGTTAATCCACAAGGCAGCCAACGCGCCGCGCGCGATTGGGTAGCCGGCTACTACTAGCGCCGTGATTTGCACCGCGCGGACAGCCGTGGGCGCCAGTCCCAGCGCTTGAGCCAGCAGGGAGAGCAGCAGCAGCCCCCCACCGGCCAGGGCCAGACGCGTTTCGGCGCGGGCCAGCAGGTACGCCCAAAAACCGCGCAGCGCACCAATAGGAGCATCTTTTCCCTTCTTTTCGTCACCCGCGGCGGGCTTATCTTCCAGCGCATAGCCGAGCGCTTCCACCCGGCGCTGGACGGCCTGCCTCTCGGCCTGTCCTTCCACGTGCAGCAGTCCGGTGGCGAAATCTACCCGGGCGGAATCAACGCCTTCCAGCAGGCGGACCCCTTTTTCAATTTTCAGCGCGCAGTCGGCGCAGTCCATTCCCTTAACAATAAAGGTTTTTTGATCCATTAAATCTGGCCCCCTTTTAACGTGAACGGTGGTTGTAGTGCTCCAGGCCGCGCTGGAAGAGATCGCGAATGTGCTCGTCATCGAGCGAGTAATACACCGTGCGCCCGGCTTTGCGATTCTTCACCAGGTGCAGGTTGCGCAGCAGGCGCAGTTGGTGCGAAACCGCCGATTGCGACATGCCTAGCAACTCTGCCAGATCATATACGCACAGCTCGCCATCCAGCAAAGCGGAGATCAGCCGCACGCGGCTGGGGTCGGCCAGTGCCTGAAAGGTTTCAGCCAGCCCGGCAGCGGTGGCATCATCGATCAGGCTCTGCTGGCCTTCCAACGAGGAGGGTTGAAAAAGCAGTTTGTCCATCCAATCCTTCTAAGTATGAATATATGAATAAATATTCATATATGAATGATAATCAGATGTCCTCCACCTGTCAAGGGGGAATTTTTTCTCGACTTTCCACAGGCTGGCAGCAGTTATCCACAGTTTTACCGAAGTTATCCACAAATATGCTTCCTATTTGCGCGGCTCAGGGCTGGTAATCTTAATGTTATCCACAGAGAGACTGGACTTTATCCACAGGTTATTGCCCCTAAATGGTTAGCAAACCGCAAATTTCTCCACAAATATTTGCACGTTATCCCCCATAACGCCCACTTTATCCACAGGTTCTGCAGCAAAATCTCCCTGAAACCGGCAGTTATTCACAGCTTTTGCCTGATTATCCACAAGATAGAACCGCTTTTTGCACAGGAAAGAGCCAGTTTATCCACAAGATGTTGTGCCCAGTTTGGGAAAAATCCACAAACCTTCCCCACTTCTGCCTGGTTCCTGCACATACTGTCCTCTAACTCGGGTGTGTTATCCTCAAGTTCTTCCACACCTTTCCGCCAATTCTCGACTCGTTATCCACAGGAAAAGTAGAGTTATCCACAGTTTTTGGCATGTTATCCACAACCCGGTTCTTTCCGAATTCTACTTCGTGTAGTCTGATACCAGCAGTGCCATCCCTGGCAGGGCCGCAAAAGTGCGCGTTTTAGTTTTGGCAAAGCCTTGAAACGGAAACGCGCCCGCCGCCAAATCCGCCGGAGAGAGTACGTTCAATCTCTGGTATACTTGGCCCACTATTATCTCGCGCCTATTTATGGTTTTCCTGCATGAAATTAATTATTCAGATCCCCTGTTTTAATGAGGCTGAAACAATCGCCGACACGCTGCGGCTGCTCCCTCGCAAGATCGAGGGATTTGAGAACGTCGAGGTTCTGGTCATTGATGATGGCAGCCAGGACGGATCGGCTGAGGTTGCCCGTGCGGCAGGCGCTGACCAGGTGGTTAGTCTTCCCCATCACGTTGGGCTGGCCGGGGCGTTTGTCGCTGGGCTTAACGCAGCCGTTTGTATGGGCGCGGATGTTATCGTCAATACCGATGCCGATAACCAATACGAGGCGCAGGATATTCCGCTGCTGGTGGAACCCATTCTGGCTGGCCGTGCTGAGCTGGTGGTCGGCGACCGCGGGGTTGCCACGCTGGAGACATTTTCCCCGTTGAAGCGCAGGCTGCAGACGTTGGGAAGCCAGGTGGTATCCGGCGCGGCTGGGCTGACCATTCCAGACGCTACCAGCGGCTTTCGCGCGATGACCCGCGAGGTGGCGCTGCGAACTATGGTCATGAGCGACTATTCGTACACGCTGGAAACTTTGATCCAGGCTGGAAACCGCAAGGTAAAAGTAGTCAGCGTGCCAATCCGGACCAATCCACCCAAGCGGCCCTCTCGTTTGATGCGCGGGATTGCCCATTATTTACAAAATTCGGGGATTACCATAGTAAGATCGTATGCCATGTACCGTCCCCTGCGAGTATTCTTCTGGATCGGAACGGTTGTTTCGCTGGTGGGCTTTCTACTCATGGCCCGTTTCCTGGTGCTGTTCATCCAGCGCGGGGGCAATACTGGCAACGTTCAATCCCTGATCCTGGCGGCCGTGCTGCTCATCATTGGTTTCCAGACGGTTTTGATTGGGCTGGTGGCCGACCTGATCGCTTTTAACCGAAAAATCCTGGAAGAAATTTTGTACCGGGTCAGGCAGTTTGACTCAAGAAATGATTGATTGCTTTGGAGCCGGAGCCGAAGCAGGACTGTCATGATATTGATCTCCGCGCTAAAATACGTACTAAGGGGGCCAGAAAGCTCCAGGTCGGGTTTATCAAGAGGGTCATGAAGATCTGTATCGTTACAACTGCTTTTCCGCGCTGGGAAAAGGATACCCGAGGAGTTTTTGTTTATGAATGCGCTCTGGCGCTGCATAAGCAGGGACATTCCGTACGCGTAATCGCGATGCACAACCCGGGCACGAAAAGAAAAGAAATTATGGATGGGCTCGAAGTCATCCGCCCACCTTACCTGCCCGAGCGCTGGGAGATCCTGCAGAAGGATAGCGCTGGGCTACCGCAGGTCTGGAAGGAGCATCCCTGGGGAAGGTTGGCAGTGATCCCCTTCTTGATCGTGCACACCCTGTCTGTTGCCTTTCAGGCAAAAGACTGCGATGTGATCCACGCAAACTGGACGCTGTCCGCTTTTTGCGTGCGGCTGGCGCGGGTATTTCACCGGCGGCCTTATGTCGTCACGGTTCAGGGAAGCGATATGTTCAATGCAGCGAAAAGGGCAGGTATCCGCACTCTAACCAGTTGGGCGTTGAAGGGGGCGAAAAAAGTTCTGGCGTTAAGCCGCGCCCTCAGCGAAGAAGTGGCCGGGCTGGGTATCCCCGCGGATCGTATCGCAATCGTTCCAAATGGCGTTGATACCAGCAGGTTTATTGCCTCTTTAGATGTTCAGCGTGAACCAATCATCCTGTTTGTGGGATCCTTAATTGACCGGAAGGGGGTCGCATACCTGGTTGAAGCATTCCATCGGCTGAGCCAGCAGGTGCCCGATTACCGGCTGGTGATCGTGGGTGAGGGGAGCTTAAAAAATTCGCTGGTTGATCTGGTTCAGCAGCGAAACCTGACTGAGCGGGTGCTCTTTACTGGTCCACAGTCTCAGGAGCAGGTGCGCTCCTGGATGCAGCGCGCGCGGGTATTTGTGCTGCCTTCGCTCGAAGAAGGCCAGGGGGTGGTGGTGCTGGAGGCAATGGCCTGCGGAACCCCATGTGTTGGCACGCAAGTTGGTGGAATCCCCGATATGCTGGTGCCTGAAGTCGGTCTCCTGGTTCCGCCGGAAAATGCGGAAGCGCTGGAACGGGCGATCTACGAAGTGATTCAGGATCCCCAAGTTTGGGAGCGGATGAGCAGTGCTTCGCGACAGCGAGCCCAGGTTCATTATGATTGGAGTCGGGTTACCGCTCGTATCACCACAATATATCAGGAGTGAATTCGATCTCTGAGGAGGTTTCTGTGACAGACCGCGGTTACCAGGAGAATTTTTATAGTTTGTATGATGATTTTCAAAATGATGAAAATCGATTGAGTAAGGGGAGAAAGGTTATCACCATGCTTCAGCGCTACGGCGGCAGGCCGCTCGAGCAATTGGAGTGCCTGGATGTTGGCTGTTCTTCCGGTGTGATCACTACGTATGCGGCCCGGTATTTTAAAAGGGTGACCGGGTTGGATTACGATACGATAGGGCTTAAGCTGGTTACAGAGGAGCAGAAGAAGGAATCCTTATATATACGCGGCGATGCCATGCAACTGCCATTCGATGATGATAGTTTTGACGCGATTATTTGCGCGCAGGTTTATGAGCATGTACCGAACGATCTGCGCCTGTTTGCGGAAATCGAACGTGTATTGCGCCCCAATGGTATGGTTTTCTTCAGCGGTCCAAATAAGGCCTACCCGATTGAACTGCATCATTACCTTCCTTTCTTGCAGTGGCTGCCGGAAAAATTGGCTGATAAATATGTGCAGCTTTTCGGCAAGGGGGACCACTTCTACGAACGATCCCGCACCATTTGGAACCTGCGGGAGGTTTTCCGCAATTTTGAAATTCTTGACCTAACCATCCCGGTTCTACGGAATTTTGAAAAGGAAAGCAAGAAGAAACGCTCCCAATTTATCTACCGGACCTTGGCGCGAATGCCCCGCTTGCTGCGGCCTATCCTCCTTGCGTTAATGCCGAACTTTAACCTGATCTTACGGAAACCAGTGGAACCGTTGTCAAAAAAGACCTACATCATACTGGACTGATCTTTGTAAAAATGCGGAAGATACGGCGGGCGCTCTATTGGTTAGGTTTGCTGGTTGGTATCAGCATCTTGGTCTGGCAGATAGCACAGATGATTGCCACCTGGGGGGCCAGTCGCTTACCACTACTTTCGCCAGAATTCCTGGTCGCTGCTGGATTAGCACTAATCCTGTTGATCTATTTGCAGATGCTCAACTGGCAGATGATTCTCTATGGTACGGGTTACCCCCTTGGCATGCTGGAATTGATTCGGGGATATACCCTGTCATTAATCCCGCGTTACATTCCTGGTTCGGTGTGGGGGTTCATCAGCCGTGGAGAATGGCTTAACCAGACGTATCAGATTCCATACCAGGTAGTAACCTTTAGCTCGGTTCTGGAAGTGCTGGTTACAGTGGTTTCATCCTTGATGGTCATTGGGATCTTCTTGGGCTTTTCCAGCGATGGATTGACCATTCCTATCCCTCTCCATTGGTTCCTGGTCATTCTACTGCCGCTGTTTGTCTGGCTGTTGGTGGATCGGTTCGTTGACCTGTTGCGCACCAGGCAAGCAAAACATGGTGCTGGCGCGGACCTAAAAAACATCCCACTGCGGGTCTGGCTGGCGTGCATTCTGATCTACCTGCTGCAGTGGGTAATATTAGGCATATCTATCCTTTGGATCGAGGGGGCGTTTTATTCCATTGGAGACGGAATAACCTTGCTCACTCCGCGGAACCTGAATATCGCTACATATGCTTTCAGCCTAGCCTGGCTGGCAGGTTTCTTGATCTTGTTTGTTCCTGGTGGAATTGGAGTGAGAGAAGTGATCCTTTCCTCACTGATCTTTTCTAATTTCTCCATCCCGTTACTACAAGCCTCTCTGGTGTCACTCTTATCACGCGGCATTTATTTTCTCGCCGAGATCACTTGGATTGCGATTGGTCTACTCCTGGATTTCATCGCTAAACGGCAGAATTGAGAAAATACTACCTAAGGATTATTGCTTACCAGGACTGTTTCTGGTAACTTTAGAGCAGTAATCTTGTTCGCAGGCCTAAACCCGCGAAATTGTCTCTATCATAAAGGAGTACAAAGTATGAAGCGTAAATTTGCTGGATCATTCATCATCATGTTGAGCATCCTGGTAATTGTGACCATGACTGCCTCGGGTGCCGCGACGACTAAAAACCTGTCGTCGAACTTTACTTTGGTGAACCTAACTGCGAGTCCTGCCACCGTAACTGTTGATTATTACAAGCCTGATGGTAGTGCCTGGTCTGGCTCATCGTTCACTTCAACCACCATTGCGGGCAATGGTGGTCAGTGGATCGTTCGCCAGTACTCAGATTCTGGTTTGGAAGCAGGCAAAGGTTCCGTTGTCGTTTCTTCCTCCCAGGAACTTGGTTCGCTGGTGCAGCTCATTAACCGCTCCGGCGTTCCAACCTCAGGCGCTTACACCGGTTTCACCGCTGGCACCCAGAAGGTATACGTACCCCAGGTTGCTCGCAATATGCAGACAGCCACAGGTGCGGCCCGCTCGCAGATCATGATTCAGAACACCGGCTCTGCTGCGGCCACGGTTTCTATGAAGTTCTTCCAGGGATCTGCGACGGCTGTCGTTACCAAATCCACGACCCCAATTGCTGTGGGCGCCACCTATTACTATGATCTGACTGACGATGCCGCATTACCTGACGGCTGGTACTCGGTTGAGTTGGATGCCGGTTCGGGTGGGTCCATAGTCGCCGTTGTGAACTCGTTCTTTGGCAACGATGGTCTGATGACCTACAATGCCTTCCCGTCCACCAGTGTTGCCGCTAAGTGGTATATCCCGCTGCTGTACTCCAAGCTGGGCAACACCTTGAATACCTCTCTGGTTGTCCAGAACCTGGATACCGTGCAGATCCCCGCAAACGATCTTGTTCTGCGCTGCACCAGCGGCTCGACCAACCTGACCCTGCCCTACACGAAAGCCGTACCAGTAAACGCTTCTGCTTCCTGGAACAGCTATACCGAGACTCGGTTCCCCTCCGCCTTCCAGGGAAGCTGCAACGTTGCTTCCGCCTCTGGCAAGAAGGTTGTTACCCTGATCATGTACCGCTACATCAACAGCTCTGATCAGGCTGCTTACGAAGGCATTCCGGATGGCTCCACAGATAAGACAGTTGTTGTTCCTCTGATTGCTAAACGCTTGACGAACAACTTCGCCACGGCTGCAACCATCCAGAACCTGTCCGCTACCCAGCAAGCGACGGTCACCATCACCTACACGCCTTCGGGCGGCGGCACGCCGATTGTTCGCTCGGGCGTGACCATTCCGGCGGGTGGCAGCATCGTACGGAACTTCCGCCTCACTGGTACCGAATCACCTGAAATTCCTAATAACTGGCAGGGTTCGATGAAAGTCGTATCGAACACCCCGATCGCGGCGTATGTAGCTAATACCTATCTGACCGTGAACGGCGATCAGTTCATGGCGTATCGCGGCCTCACTATCCCGTAAATCGCCTGTCCCGAATCATCGGTTTATATAACAAGGACAAGGCCGGTTGCATAAACCGGCCTTGTTTTCTAGTAAAATAGATGGGATAGAATGAAATAGAAGGAGATTTTTTATGCGTTTTGCTAAGAACGTTTTTTGGTTCTTTCTTTCCCTGGCAATTTTGTCCGTTCTCATTTACGGATGCGCACCGGCACAGGCGCCCCAGCCAGCAGATACAAACTCTGCTTATCCAATCGACAACGCAGAACAGACAAACCCATCTTCCGCCTACCCCAGTGGATCAGGCGACAGATCTCCGGCCCTACCCGCTGATGCAGATATTATCCCTCCAGGAAATGCTCCTCAACCAGAGCCAGGAAAGGCATCCGTCAGCGGTGTGATTTATTCAAATTCCAGCAGCACGGTGTTGTCTGGTTTTCAATTTTATTTCACTCTTGCTCAGGGTGAAAACGGTGATGAGGTGCCACCGGTTTTGGCAGGTGCGTTTAGCGAAAAAGGGGATATTCTCGTCAATGCTGGCAGCAGAGGCGAATTCCAGATCAACAATATCCCTCCGGGGAATTACTATATTATTTTAATTGCTCCGGGCGACTACCTCGTGGCAATCAACAGTAAGACTGATGAAAAGCCGCGCATGGTTACCCTGAACGCGGATGAAGCGCAGCCACTGGGACTGATCATATTTCCATAGATCGAGCCGCTTTTATCCACCTGACTGCTGGATAAACAGCAAGTTCATGCCGCAATTATCTTTTGACTGAATTCCATCCACCCGATCGCTCACGTCGCCCACTTTAATACCGTAAGTCACTCCGGTGGTCATCAGAAAATCAGCATATCCCAAACCAGATGCCGGATTCAAGCCAGTGAAAAAGGTTTCCTGACCATCTATCCAGGTTGCAATAATACGCACCCCAGGCATTTGGTTTTCCTCCGCGTCAACGACAATTACCTGAAGCAGCCCGGGAGCCACACTGCCATCGCAAATTTCCTTCTTGCTCACCAGCTTAAATGGCGCATCCAGGACTGGCAGGGGAGTCGCGGTGGGTCGGGGAGTAAAGGTTGGCATCGGGGTGAGAGTAACGGTGGGAGTGCGGGTTGGTAGAGGTAGGGTAGGAGTCTGGATCGCGGAAGAGATCTCGGTAGCAGAAGTGACTTCTACTGCCGTGGGGGCGCCCGGCGTCTCGGTAGCGCCTCCTTCCGAAATGGCCTGGGGAGAGGCCGTTCCAGCAGCGGTAGCTATCACCGCATTATCCGGTTTCCCCAGATCGGCGGCCAGAACAGCCAGCGCGCGCGCCTCCTGCGGTGGTTGGTTTTCGGCCAGCATGCGCTGTGCTTGCGAGGCTAGAATTTGGACCGATCCCTCGCTGTCCAGCAGGGCCAGACGTTCCCTGGCGCGGCCCAGGTTGCGATCCGCCGCGTATGCCAGGGCAATCAGCCGCCGGTATTCGTCTTTGTACGGCTCGGCCAGAGATTGAGGGGTCGTATCGATATATTCCACCGGGCTGATCAGCCAGGCATAAGCCAGGCCAATTACCACACCCATCACCATGCCGGTGAGCAGGTAGAGGTTGCCGCGCCGCTCATTGCGCGCCGGACGCCTGCGCCGGATGGGCCGGGGGGCAACTTCTTTTTCCTCCTTCTCCTGTTCTTCTTCCCAGATATCATCCCAAGAGTCGCTCACGGCTGGCCTCCGGTTGTGGGCGTTGGAGTGGGGTTCGCGTTTTGCAAGGCCAAAGCCAGTTTCCCCATTAGCTCCTGGTCGCGTGCGGAATATCCTAACTCGCCCGCGCTGAGAATTGCATCCTGAACGATACGGGAGGGCGGCAGGCTGTCCAGCAGGGCCAGGCGCCGGCTGGCCTGTTCCAGGTTGAAATCCGCGTTATAGATTTCCGCTACCATCAACACGTAATCGGTTTTGTAATCCTGGTGGAGCATGGCAGGCGCGGTGTCTTCGAACTTGACCGGGTTGAGCACCCAGCCATAAAACAGCCCCGCTGCCAGGCCAATCACGATCGTGATCAAGAAAAAGAGAATTCGTTTCCCACGCATGGAGGTTTACTTCGGCTCCGGTTGGTCGAGCATTGGAATTTTAACGCCGTGCTTCCGGGCTGCGGCGACTGCCTCTGGGTAACCGGCGTCTACATGCCGCGCAATCCCCATGCCCGGGTCGGTAGTGAGCACGCGTTCCAGCCTCCGAGCGGCAGCCAGGGAGCCATCGGCTACAATTACCATCCCAGCGTGCTGGCTGTAGCCGATCCCCACGCCGCCGCCGTGATGGAAGGACACCCAGGTAGCCCCGCCCGCGGCGTTGATCAGCGCGTTGAGGATCGGCCAGTCGCTGACCGCATCGCTGCCGTCACGCATGCCTTCCGTTTCGCGGTTGGGGGAGGCCACCGATCCCGAATCTAGGTGGTCGCGCCCTATGACGATGGGCGCTTTTAGCGCGCCGCTGGCAACCATCTCGTTAAATTTTAACCCGGCCTTGGCGCGCTCGCCGTACCCCAGCCAGCAGATGCGCGAAGGCAGCCCTTGGAAAGGCACTTTTTCGCGGGCTATCTTCAGCCAGCGGTGCAGGTGGTCATCTTCAGGGAACAGTTCCATTACTGCCTGGTCGGTGCGGTAAATATCCTCGGGGTCGCCAGAAAGCGCCACCCAGCGGAACGGTCCCTTGCCCTCACAGAACAGCGGGCGGATGTAGGCCGGGACAAAGCCAGGAAAATTGAAGGCATCTTTGACGCCAAAATCGAATGCTCGCTGGCGCAGGTTGTTGCCATAATCGAACACCTCGGCGCCGCGGCGCTGGAATTCCAGCATGGCCTCTACGTGGCGACCCATCGACTGCATCGAGCGGTGCGCGTATCCTTGCGGATCCGTCCGGCGGAGCTGCTCTGCTTCGGCGATACCCATATTGGCCGGAATATACATCATCACATCATGCGCCGGAGTCTGGTCGGTGACAACATCGGGGATGACACCGCGCACGGCCAACTCAGGGTAGATCTCCGCGGCATTGCCGATCAGCCCGATCGAGCGCGGAATGCCGTTCTGGCGGGCTTCCTCGGCCAGGGTCATGGCCTCTTCCAGCGTATCAACTACCACATCCACATAGCCGATTTCCTGGCGGCGGTGGGCGCGCTGCGGGTCAGCCTCTACGATTACACCCACGCCCTCGTTCATGGTGATGGCTAACGGCTGCGCGCCGCCCATCCCGCCCAGGCCAGCGGTGAGCACCAGCTTGCCCTTGAGTGACCCCCATCCCCGCTGGCGGGCCAGCGAGCCGAGCGTCTCGTACGTGCCTTGCAAAATACCCTGCGTGCCAATATAGATCCAGGAGCCGGCGGTCATCTGTCCATACATGATCAGGCCCTTTTGTGCCAATGCGTCAAAATGCTCCTGGGTGGCCCAATGCGGTACCAGGTTTGAGTTGGCGATTAGCACGCGGGGGGCATCTGGATGGCTCTTAAAAACCGCCACTGGTTTGCCCGACTGCACCAGCAGGGTTTCATCATCTTCCAGGTCGTGCAGCGCAGCCAGAATGGCGTCAAACGCTTCCCAGTTTCGTGCTGCCTGCCCGCGGCCCCCGTAGACAACCAGATCTTGCGGGCGCTCGGCTACCTCGGGGTCCAGGTTATTCTGGATCATGCGGTAGGCTGCTTCGCTTAGCCAGGATTTGCAGGTTATCTGCGTACCTCGCGGCGCGCGCACAGTGCGTGGACCCGCCATAAAAACCTCCTAGGGTTTACACTCGAAGGATAAAAGCAACTTCAAACTGATTATACGCTGAGTGCTGGAAGGGGGCAAATGGAAGCGAAAAAAATTATGATATACTTTTTACACCTTCTCGGTCTTAACCCCGGAGCTTACACCTTCTATGAAATTCCCTCAGACGAAAGCAAGTGTGCATTGCGTAATTTTTGCCGCGGTTCTCTTGCTGGGTTTTGCCAGGGGAATGCTGTATGCTAACCTGCTGCCACCCTGGGGATTAATCGATGAAGAGCAGCATCTCGACTATATTCTCAAGCTCGCAGAAGATAGGCAAAAACCGGTTGTTGGCGAATCGCTGCTCTCGCAGGAAATTGTTGACAGCCTATTTGCCGTTCGCCGTTGGGAGACTTTTCACTGGCGCACGCCTGCTTCCCAAACCCCGCAGGATATGTGGATTGAAATTTATAGCTATGAAGCATATCAGGCGCCATTATATTATTTCCTTCTTGCCCCGGTGTATGCGGTTCTGAAAGGCACTGTATTATTCAAGCTATTTTTTCTACGCTGGGTCACCGTACTCCTTTCGCTGGTGACGGTTTGGATCGCTGTCCGATGGGCAAAAGATCTCTTCCCGGATCAGCCCTACCTGCCTTTACTGGTTGGCTTGATTCTGGTGCTGATTCCCGAACGAACGATGGCAACCAGCCGGGTGAACAACGATGGGCTGTTAGAAGTGATGGGGGCGGCGTTTTTGTGGATCAGCACAAGGGCTATTACGGATGGGTTGACGCCGTCAAAAGCCCGCTGGATAGCGCTGTTTCTGGGGCTTGGTATCCTAACCAAAATATCTATGGCTGCGCTGGGGGCGGTTGTAATTCTGGCGCTTTGGCAAAATCGCCGGCGGGCGGATTTGCTTCGTTCCTTTTGTTGGATGGTAGGCGTCTTAACAGTTCTGCTGCTGCCATTTTTTCTTTATAACCTGTTTACCTATGGGGATTTAACTGGCTCCATTGGATTTAAGCGCTTATTAGAAAGCGCTGGGGGAATGCCGCCGCCAGTTCTGGCGGCTGGCAGCCTTCTGAAGACGTTAGGCAATATCTTTATGCATTTTTGGGTGGTTTGGTGGAAAGGGGCAGGGGTCGGGACCACCCCGGTGCTTTCCGTTCTATATTTCCTTCTGGTAGGGTTGACGCTCATCAGCATTGCAGGGGTAGTATTCTCGATGCGTGCAGCACCGGAGAAGAATCCTCGCTGGTCGGGACGAGTTGTTTGGATGTATCTTGGCGTAATCGTGATCTATATTCTGGCGCTGTTGGCCAGCTACTTTGGTGGGAAGAACAGCCCCGCAGCCCAGGTACCGGAAGTTCAAGGACGCTTCTTCCTTCCCGTAGTTGTGCCAGTCGTTATCCTGTTTTGCGCAGGATTGTATGCATATCCGCGCTGGCGGTGGCGCTTGGTCACCCTGGCGGGATTTGTTCTCGTTGCTGCTGACAGCTTGAACCTCTTTGGAAATTTACTGCGCTATTTCTATTACTGGGCCTGGTTTTTTCAGGATGGGCAACCCGTGGCGGTATCTGTTCCCACGTTGCAGGATGGCTTGAACCTATTCTTTACCCGTTTTTGGATGGATAAACCCGAAAGTATTCGAGCAGTCATTTATATGACTTTACCCTTTTATGTAATTACCCTGGTGGGTGTGGTGCTGGCTTTTCTACAGGCCAGGCGGCATCGCGAAGAGGATGAGCAGCCGCCCTACTTGAGTGAAGATGTAGCGGCGGGATAATGCACATGCAAATAAGATCTTTCTCGATGAAAACACTCGTTCGAGATCCGCTCACATGGGTTACGATCGCGCTTTTTGCCCTATACCTGCTTGTGGTTGCCCTGCGCCCGCCGGAAATATTCTGGTCGCTGGATGAAGGCGGAAAGTTTATCTATCTGGAAAATGTTATCCGCACCAGAAACCCGGCTGCTGCGCTGGATTATCCCGGACGGAACATCGACCCGCATGCGCGGTTCATCCCACTATATTTGATGATTCGGGTCAGCGACACAGAGATCTATTCCTGGTGGCCGGTTGGGTTTCCACTGGTATCTATCCCGTTTTACCAGCTCTTTGGCTGGTTGGGTTTGTACGTGCTGCCTGCGGTTGGCGGCGCCTTAGGGGCCTTGTTCTCCGGTATGACGGTGCGGCGTTTGCTGCCTGGAAGAAAACGATGGGATGTTTGCGCTGTTGTACTGGTAGGCATTACCACCCCGGTATTCTATTACAGCACCATGTTCTGGGAACACACCCTGAGTATGATGTTTTTTATGTCCGCGATTTACTGCCTGATCACAGCCTATCAGCAGCCAACTACATGGACCTGGTGGATTCTGGCCGGCGGGTTGGTTTCGATCAGTGCGTTTTTCCGAACAGACACGCTGCCGATTTCAGCAGGGATAGGCATCGTGATTCTAATAACTCGTTTCCGGTGGGCGCTGGCCTACGGGGGTAGTTTTGTTTTTACCTCCATTCCATGGCTGCTGTTCAACCGATCCGTCATGGGGAACTTCCTTTCCCGACAACTGCCGGAGATTGATGCACAGGGCTGGCTCTTGGGCTTTCGCATGGTGGGCATCAAGTTTATTCCATATACGTTGTTCAATGCCCCCATGATCCAGGCGCTGCCTCTGGGAAGGGATCTGCTCATCCTCGGAACGGTTTGTGTTTTTTTGGCGGCGCTCATTCCATTTTTTAAGCACTTTCGCTGGGTGGTTCTGACAGTGTATCTGGGTTTGCTCTACATTACAGCCTGGGCATTGTTCCACCCGTGGGGATACCGCTCGGTGCACGGCTTTGTTTTAATTGCCCCGCACGTAGTATTCGCGGTATGGTTTTGGGTTACTGGCAGTCTGAAGAAGTTCTCGTTTCCACACCTGGCTTTACTTTCGGGAAGTATGGCTTATGTGGTGGTTTACCTCTTAAGAATGTGGACCGCCGGTGGTGGGCAGCAGTGGGGTCCACGCTACCAGCTGGCACTGTACCCGCTGCTGATCATTTTAGGCCTGGTGGGGATCGCGGAGAACGCGCCTCGTTTTCCCCGGTATCTTAAAATTGGAATAGCGGTGCTTTTCCTTGCTCAGGCAACTGCTGGTTTGGGGTTTGAAATTCGCGGTGTATATTGGGCACAAAAAGCAGCCGAATATTACGATAGCACCCGCCAGGCTATTTATGCGCTGCCAGATAAGCCCATCACCACCAACTGCACTTTCCTGCCCATGCTCATGCCCGAGTTTTACGAGCGCGGGAACATTTTTAATCGCACAGTATATGATCTGACAGCGTGGGCCAACGAAGTACAGCGCCAGGGGGTCAGCGAGTTTTACGATATCGAGGTTGATATTTGCTCTTATGACCATTTGGACGCCGTGGTAGAGAATAGAAAAATCCACCCTGATGGCATGAGTGTCCAAAAATACAACGTGCAGGACCTCATAAAATAATTTCTCTGCCGAATAGAGACATCTCAAGTTACGATTGAGACAGTCTCATTTGGTTCTCCAATCTTATGGTAAACTACTCCTCGTTAATGCATATGGACGAGAAGACGTTTGTTACCCTTGAATATCAAAAGATCCTCGAGCGGCTGGCCAGCTACGCGAACTTCAGCGCGTCTGCCGACCTGGCACGCGAACTGCGCCCGGTAAATGATTTTGACGAGGTGGTCAGGCGCCAGGCGCGCACCACCGAGGCTCGCCGGCTGCTGGATACCAATGCTGACGTGCGCATTGGTGGCGCGCATGATGTGCGTGCGCTGGTGGAACGCGCCGCGCGGCGCGGTACGCTCGAACCCCCTGAACTACTGTCCATCAAAGATACCCTGATCTCCGCGCGCGAGCTGTCGCGCGTGTTTGAGCGCAATGCCGAGTTCTACCCGCGCCTGGCCGAAATCGCGGTGGATCTTCCGCCGCCGCCGGGCATTGTGGAGCTGATTACCCGTACCATTTCGGACCGTGGCGAGGTTCAGGATTCGGCCTCGCCAAAGCTGGCCAGCATCCGCAGCGAGATCAAAGTGGCCCACGAACGTCTGCTCTCACGGCTGCAGAAAATGATCAGCGATTCGAATGTTTCTCCCATGCTGCAGGAAGGCCTGATTACGCAGCGCAACGGGCGCTATGTGATCCCCCTGCGGGCGGAGTTCAAGGGACGGGTACGTTCGATCATCCACGACCAATCCTCCTCCGGGGCCACGCTGTTTGTTGAACCGCTGGTTGTGGTGGAGATGAACAATAAATGGCACGAACTCCAATTGGATGAGCGCAACGAAGTGCTGCGCATCCTGGCGGAGATTTCGGACAAGGTTGGCGAGCAGGCTGTGATGATCACCATGCTGGTTGAGGCGCTGGCGCGTATTGACCTGGCGCTGATGTGCGCCAAGTACGCCGAAGATATCCGTGCCAATGAGCCAGTTCTCGAATCGCTCAAGGGCAAGGGGCGCCCCAATCACCCGGGCAGCGTCATTCGCCTGGATCAGGCCCGTCATCCGCTGCTCGACCCTCAGTCAGTAGTGCCAATCGACGTGATACTGGACGACAACACCTTCGCGGTCGTAATCACCGGGCCGAACACCGGCGGGAAAACCGTCACGCTGAAAACGGTCGGCCTGCTGGTGCTGATGTCCCAATCTGGCATGCACATCCCGGCGCGGTCCGGTTCGGCGCTGAGTGTATTCGATAATGTATTTGCCGATATCGGCGATGAACAATCCATCGAGCAGTCGCTTTCCACCTTTTCGGGACATATCCGCAATATCGTGCGCATCCTGCGCCGGGCAGACGAAAAGACCCTGGTGCTGTTCGACGAGTTGGGCGCGGGTACCGATCCGCAAGAAGGCGCCGCGCTGGCGCGGGCGATCCTTTCGAGCCTGGTGGCGCAGCGAATCCCCTGCCTGGTCGCCACGCACTATCCCGAACTGAAAGTGTACGCGCACGGCACGCCAGGGGTGGTTAACGCCAGCATGGAATTTGACCTCCAGTCGCTGCGCCCCACCTATCACCTGACGATTGGCCTGCCCGGCCGCTCCAACGCGCTGGCTATTGCCCGCCGGCTGGGGCTGCCGCCCGAAATCATCGAGAGCGCGAAATCCGAATTAAATCCGGATGACTTGCGCGCCGAGGATTTACTCAACGAAATTCACCACCAGCGCGACCTATCACGTAAGGCCCGCCAGCAGGCGGAAAACGCCCAGCGGACCGCGGAAAAATTGAAGGCCGACCTCAACGCGCGCCTGGAAAAAATTGAGGATGAACGCCGCTTGATCCTAGAGCACGCCCGGCAGAAATCAGAAGCGGAGATCCAGGATCTTCAAGATGAAATGGAGAACCTGCGCCGCCAGTTAGCCCGCGCGCGCCAGCCCCTGGAAGCGCTCAAACCGATCCAGGAGCAGGTGAATGATCTGAGTGAAAATGTGTTGAAGCCCGTCGAACGGCAAGCGCTGCAAGAAGAAAGCATCCCGCGCGCGCTGCGCCTGGGAGATAAAGTGCGCGTTCGCTCGATCAAGATGGAAGGCGTAATCACGGCGATGAGCGATGTTGATTACGAGGTGCAGGTGGGCAACCTGCGCGTCCGCGCCCGGCAGAATGACATTCAGCGGGCCGGCGAGCCAGAACCGCTGCCGGCGGCGGCGCCGGTTAAAGTCCCTGCCCGGGCAGCTTCGCGCGCCGCTGAACCTGCCAGCAGCGGTAAGTCATCTGGCACCTTCTACCCTTCGCCGGGGATGGAGCTGGATATCCGCGGGCAGCGCGCCGAAGACGCCCTGGACGCCCTGGATCGTTACCTGGAATCGGCCTACCTGGCTGGACTTCCTTTCGTACGCATTATCCACGGTAAGGGCACCGGACGGCTGCGCCAGGTGATCCGCGAAGCGCTGTCGCAGTCACAGCATGTTAAGAACTGGGAACCGGGCAGCGAAAAGGAAGGCGGCGAAGGCGTTACCATAGCCCGTCTGGCAGTTTAGCGGGGGCACGTGTTGATCACCTGGCAGCCTGGTTGGAATGCCGCTGTACAGAAATTAAAATAAAAAGGTCGGCGGTTTCCCCTGAATTGACCGTCGACCTTTTTCTGCACAGGTCCCCTGTTACCTGCGCCCTGGTTGTCAAAGAGAAAGTATTTCTTTGTTTTCTTAGTTGTATTGTAACAATCAACCGTTGACACAACGTGGACAAATTAAGCGTTTTCAGGAGATTCTGTCCACGCCTTTTTTTGAAGATTCAACCAGTTTTGTAGATCAGGCGTGGTAGTTTGTTGACCTAAAACCTGGATGCACGCTTGCAGCCGCTGCGATACTATGAATTGTTCATGAAGGTCAGCGGCCCGTGCGGCTTTAAGCCACAATGCGCAGGCTTCGATTTCAAGCGTCAGGTGTTGAATAGCCTTGGCGGCATCCGCAGACTGACTGGCGAGCTGGGCCGCTGGCTCCGGGCAGCGCTGCTGCAGCCAGCTCTTCGCTTCTAACAGCAGGCATTGCGTGTCGATTTCGGTCAGTCCGCGCCGGCGCGCCTCACTATGAACCAGGTCGAACACCGGTTGGGCTGCGGTTGGCTGCGCGGTATCGATCAGAATGGCCCCACGCACCAGTTCTGCTTCCAGGTGGTATAGTGAAAGCTCTTTATGGCGGGTGTAGGCGATCGCCTGATCGGCAATCTGCAGTCCCTTCTGCGGATCTCCCAGCGCGTTGTGCGCCAGCGCCAGGTGGATATGGTTATCCAGGGCGTGAAAATTCGCGTATCCTGCCTGGCTGCCCATCTGGTAATACTGCTCCGCGGACTGGGGCGAACCCAGGAAGAAAGCCAGCTTGCCAAGCAGGCTGTAAATGCACTCTTTCAAAAAGACAAAAGTGTACTGTTCGACAAGCTGCAGGGCCTGTTGGGCGTGCTGCCAGCAGGCATCCAGGTTGCCAAGCGCGCTGCTGGTCAGGGCAATCGATCGATGCAGTTCGCCAGCCAGGTGGGGATACTGCAGGGTGATTGCCCGTTCCAAACCCTTTTGAGCCGTATTCAGGCTTTCGGCATACCGGCCCAGGAAAAAATTGGCGATGGCCTGCATGTTCAGCGCGCGGATGGCCGTAACATGATGGAAGGTTTCGTCCGCGTCTTTATACGACCGCCGCGCCATTTCCAGTGCCAGCAAGGGCCACCCGGTGATGGTGTACAGGATAGAAAGAGAGTGTTCGGTTCCCGCGCGCGCCTGAATGCTCTGTAAGTCATCTGCTTTTTCGCCGAGATTTAGCGCCTTTTGCAGGGCCGTTTGGGCTTCTTCGTAGCGGGCTGTTTGAAGCATAAATGAGGCGCGCCGGTTTTGCGCTTCGATATACTCAAAGGCCCGCCCCGTTTGTTCCAGGTGGAACGCGGCCTTTTCCAGGTGCGCCAGTCCCTCATTGGGCTGCCCTCGCAGCTCGGCCATTTGAGCAAAGCCGTTGTACGCGCTGCCGGTTAGCAGCGGGTTTTGGCGGTATTGTCCGTATTGGAGCAGGCGGCTGTGAACTTCCTCCATCATCTGGGCATCGTTGATGTCGAAGGCCAGGCGGCCCCACTGCCGGTAAAGCTGGTAAATGGAAATATCCGAGGCCAGGGTTCCCAGCCGCTGTAATATTTGTTCAGCGCGCTGGTAGGCGGTAATCGCTTCGGATTTCTGCTGCAGCCGCCAGGCATACAGGGCGGCATCCAGCCAGTGCTGGAAAGCGGTATTTAGTTCTCCGGCTTCTTCGTAATGGTTGGCGAGTACCGCTTCGGTTTCAGGGCTTTGCCCCTGGTGTTTCTGCTCCATAGCGCGCGCAATACGCAGGTGCAGCAGGCGCTTGCGCGCGGCGCTCATTTCCAAAAGCACCACCTCGCGGAATTTTTCGTGCACGAAGTTATAACCGCCAGAAGGCCGGTCGTGGAGCGCTGCTTTGATCATGTTCAACTGCTCCAGTGTTTCCAGCGACTGCACAACCTGCTCGGGCGGAACCATGCAGGTGGTTTCAAGCAAATCCTCAGAAAATTCACTGCCGATCACCGCCGCCACGCTGATCACCTGAGAAGCAGACGGGCTTAAGTGCTGCAGGCGCTCGCGGATGAGTGCGTGCACGCCGCTGGCCAGTGGTAAATACCCGATGGATGCCAGTTGCGCATTGAAGGAATAATCCAGTACCATACGCAGCGTTTCCAGCAGGAACAGTGGATTGCCGCCGGTCTCGCGTTCCAGGCGCGGGATAAGGGCCGGTGTAAAGGAGTCGCCCAGAACGAAGCTGGCTAATGCGCCGATTTCTTCTCTATTGAGTGGGGTAAGGTTCAGGCGCTGGACGGAGAACGCGCTGTGCGGGCGGTTTAGAAATCCTTCCAGGTGCGGGAGAACTTCTTCCGGTCGTGCTGCCAGCACCAGTGCGCCATTTTCTCCAAACAAACCTCGCTCGGCTAGATATGCCAGCGCGGAAAAAGTAGCCGAGTCGCTCCACTGTGCATTGTCGAGGAAAAGGAGAAAACGCTTTCGTTTGCTCAGGAAACGGAACATCTGGTGCAGCGCTTCAAAAATCAGGCTGTGTTCCTGGTCTGCAGTAACCTGAGGCGAGCGGATTTCTGGCCGCATAATGGACAGTTCGGGCAGCAGCAGCGCCAGCGGCGTAACCCAGTTTGGGTCCATCTGCTGCCATTCCTCCGCGCTGATATCGTGGCGCAGCATATCGATGATGGGCTGGAATTGCAGGTTGGTTTCCATAATTCGCGCTGGGGCCAGCAGCAGGCGCGGCACTGGCTTGAGTGAGAAGAATAACTCACGCACCAACCGGCTTTTCCCTGAACCGGCCTCGCCAAATAAAATCACCGGGTTGCCGCGGCGGATGGCAAACTGCAGCTCTTGTAAGAGCGTTTGCTGCCCAACAAACGGGACCTGGATGTCGGCCAGGGTAGGCCAGGCTGGGCGTTCGCTGTCTGCCGTCGTCTGCGAGGCCCCCTGCCGGATGTTGCGTGAGAGGCTCAGCAGTGAAGGGGGCAGTTCGCTGTACCCTTCTCTGCGGAAAAGCTCTTGCAGATAGGTGCAGTAGTTAAGCGCTTCGCTGTAGCGTCCCTGCTTGTGCAGCAGGTTGAGCAGCCGGTAGTGCAGAGTCTCATTCGTCTCATCGCCTTCCAGTGCCAGGCGCAGCCGCTCGATGGCGCCGTCGATATCGCCGCTGGCGATATCGTGGTCAGCCAGGCGCTCCAGCAGGCGCTGGCGTTGCAGCCCCAACTGCTGCCCGGTGGAGAACAGCCAGTCGTTCAAGCCTTCGCTTTCTGGCAGGCTTGCCCCGGCTAGAAAGCGCTCGGAGCGCCACAGGCGCACAGCCTGCAGCACTTTTTGGTAGACCGCCTGGGTGAGGGGCGTAGCTGCCGGAGTTTGGGAGCAGGCGCGCGCGGTCTGAGCGGCCAGCGATTCGAACTCCAGCACATCGCAGGTAACACGCTGCCAATCCAACCCTACCCGATCCTGATCGGTAAGGATCAGGTTTTGGTCAGGCAGTTGGGCGCGCAGCTTGCTCAGCATCTCACGCAGGTGGCGGCGCCCATCCTCTTCGGCAGCGTCTGGCCAGAAAATGAGGATCAAATCAGCCCGCCCGACCATATCCTTCTGGCAGGCCAGAAAAAACAGAATCCAACGCAGCAAGCGGCGCTGGATCTGCAGCGGCTGCCCGTTGGCCTGAATAAGCGGCGTACCCAGGAGGAGAATGCGCAAATCATCTTTGGCAGGCACTGTTCCTCCGTATTGGTTCGTTAGATCATCTCAACTTTGCGGCCTGAGCTGCTTGGCGCGCTGGCGCGCCATAGTCAGGGTTTCACTGGCAGCCACGCGGTTGGCCTCGCTCAGGTTGCCCAACATCTGGGCCAGCTCTTCCAGTCGGTTGTGGTCATTGAGCTGTTCTACGTGGGTACGGGTGCGCCCGCCTTCTACCTGCTTAATCACCCGGAAGTGCTGGTCGCCAAAGGCCGCCAGCTGCGGCAGGTGAGTGACGCACAGCACCTCATGGCGGCGTCCAAGCTGCCACAGTTTTTCACCCACCACCATGCCCACTCGCCCGCCAATACCCTGATCGATTTCATCGAAAATCAGGGTGGGGATGTTATCGGCCTGGGCCAGCACATTCTTCAACGCCAGCATCAGGCGCGACGTCTCGCCGCCGGAGGCAATCTTCACCAGCGGCTTCAACCCTTCGCCGGGGTTGGGGGCGATCAGGAATTCAACCCGATCAATGCCCGTTGTGTCAAATGCCACGTATGCGCCGCCTTCAATCGGTACGCCGCCGGGATCATTCTGGTGCTGAAAATCGACCGCGAAGCGCGCGCCAGACATGCTCAGGTCGTTTAGCTCGCGCTCCACGCTGGACTGTAAGGATTGGGCGGCTTCCTTTCGCTTTTTCGATAGAATTTGCCCCTTCTGGGCGAGAACCTTCAAGGCATCCTGTTCCTGCTGCTCCAGCTCCGCAATGCGCTCGGTGGCATGGGCAATCGTTTCCAACTCCTGGCGGGCCTTTTCTGCAAAGGCCAGCACGGCTTCAATGCTGCCGCCGTATTTTCGCTGCAGCTTGTGGATCAGGTCCAGGCGCTCTTCGGTCTCCTCTAACCGCTTGGGGTTGAACTCGATGCCTTCCGCGTACGATTGCAGTTCAAGCGAGAGGTCGCTGATCAGGTCGGCCACCGTTTGGACCTGCTCGTTCAGGTTGTCCTGGGTGGCATCGATGCGCACCAGCGAAGCCATGGCCTGGACAACCTGCCCGATCTGGTCGGAGATGGACGGCGCTTCAGGGGTGCCCTCATCCAGTAGGCCAAGCATTTGCTGCGCCAGCGTGGCCAGGTTCTCCGCATTGGCCAGCCGCTCTCGTTCCTGGCGCAGTTCCACTTCCTCGCCGGAAACCAGGTGGGCGGCCTTGATCTCCTGGAGCTGGTAGCCCAGCAGGTCGGTGCGGCGCTCGGCATCCTGTTCAGTTTGGCGCAGTTGGGTCAATTCGCGGCGCAGTCCCACCAGCGTATCATAGGCCTTGCGGTAGCCTGCCAGGGCGTTCTCGCTGGATGCATAGCGGTCGAGCAGGTGGACGTGCTGGCGAACATTAAGCAGCGACAGGTGCTCAGACTGCCCGTGGATGTCGATCAGGTAGGCGCCAATTTCCCGCACCAGGTTGAGGCTGGTGTTGCGCCCGTTCACCCGCGCCGTGCTGCGCCCTTCGCGGCGCAGTTCGCGGCTGAGCGTCAGGTAATCGGGGTCGTCCAGCAGATCCTCGCGTTCCAGAATTTCGTGCAGCGGCCCGCGGTTGGCATCTGAAATGCGGAAGGTGGCTTCCACGCTGGCGCGCTCGGCTCCGGCGCGGATCATCGTTGCATCTGCCTTCCCGCCGACCACGGCGGTTAGCGCGTCGAGGATGATGGATTTCCCTGCCCCGGTCTCACCGGTAAATGTGATGAGACCTGGTTTGAGCTCCAATTCCAGTTGTTGGATGATTGCAAAATTTTCTATTCTTAGTTCGGTTAGCATACTTAACAACAGACTAGCGGATTTGAATGCCGCTCAAGCGGTAATAGGTGGTGCTGGCAACCAGGAAGGTGTAAATGCCTTCCCAGAGCAGGCTGATCAGGCTGTAGGCCCCGCCGCCTCCGATGACAATTCCCATCAAGGAGAGCAGAGGCACTGGCAGTGCGCCAATCACGGCGGCGATGGTTGCCACCTGGAACAGCAGCTTGGACCGGCGCCGGCGGATGACCCAACGTACCGCCTCGGAGACGATCACGCCCACAATTGGAGCGATAAAGATCGCAAAAAAACCGACATATGATGCGGCGATACTGCCAATGAAAGACAGAACTCCGGCGACAATCATCGCCAGCGGATAGTCTACCCACTGCGCGGTATCAAAAACCTTTTGCTGCCCGCGCACGCACTCTTTACAGCGGTAGCCAGTAGGGGTCAGGACGGCGCACTGGGTGCAGATAGGCCGCTCGCAGCGGTTGCAGCGCAGCATGGTTTCCCGGTCGGGATGATTATAGCAGACGGTGCTTGTGGTGGTTGTGGTTTCCTGGCTCATGGCCGGTTTCCTGTAAGAGGGTTTTGTTCCATATAAGCGGTGATATTCCGGTAAAAATAGCCCGGGTCTTGAAAGCGTACAAAATGCAGCGGGGAATCGTTGGCGGTGACCCGGACGCTGTCCCCGTCTGGCATGGGGACAGGCGCGCGCCCATCGATGCTCATTACGGCTTCGTGCGTGGTGTGCACGCGCATGGTCACCCCACTGCCTGCCGATAGAATGATTGCGCGGTCGACAGAGAGATGCGGCGCCACGGGGATGATTAGAATGTTGTGCAGGTCGGGCGGCATGATCGGCCCGCCCACCGCCAGGGCATAGGCGGTGGAGCCGGTGGGGGTAGAAGCGATCAAACCGTCGGCCACATAGCTGGCCAGCACGTACCCGTCTACCTCGGCCTGAATCTGGATGGGGCGCACAAACTGCCCGCGGCAGACGACTACTTCGTTTACTACAATCCATGAATCCAGAACGTTTCCCTCATGGATGTGTTCCGCCCGCAGCAGCAGGCGCTCTTCCAGCCGGTAATGCCCTTCTAAAAGCAAGGGTAACAGTTCTGTCCATTCGTCATGCTGGATCTCAGCCAGAAATCCAAAGTGGCCGATATTGATCCCCAGCACCGGCAGGCCGAGCGGCGCGCAGATGCTCCCGGCGCGCAGCATGGTTCCATCCCCTCCCAGTGCGATCAGCAGTTCAAATTCTCCCTCCTCGATGCGCTGGATCATCGCGGTATCCTGCAGCACGCCCCAGACCACATTCTCAACGCCACATTGCATGAGAAATTTGCCAATCTCCTGGCCCTTCTCGATTCCGCCCGGAACATTGATGTGGGATGCAATGGCAATCCGTTTGGGTATTGGGAGTTGTTTAGCCATATTTTTCAATTATAACGTAGATAAGTAGCCCGCCATAAGTGTTTTTACAAACAAGCATCGAGCCCAGGCGGTTTACGCAACTTCTTCTGGTATACTACCCCCTCAGTGGTGCCGGTATGTCGTTGTTGAATGTGATTAACCTCTCAAAGTCCTTTGGGCCCAAAGACATCTTCAAGGATGTTTCTTTCAGTATCCCGCACCGCGCGCGGATTGGCCTGGTAGGGCCGAATGGGGTGGGCAAAACCACCCTCCTGCGCATTCTCATGGGCCAGGAAGATGCCTCGGCAGGCGAGGTGCAGCGCGCAAAGAGCGTGCAGATAGGCTACCTGCCGCAAAACGCCACCCTGGACTCAGACAGCACCCTTTGGCAGGAATGCCTGGCCCTCTTCTCTGATTTAATCGCCATGCAGGAACGCCTGAGCTATCTGGAGCACGGCATGGCCGGAGAGCAGGATGAGCAGAAACTGGAGGCCGACCTGGCTGCTTATGGGCGCCTGCAGGCCGAATTCGAGCGCCTGGGTGGTTATACCTTTGAAACGCGCATCCGCCAGACGCTCACCGGCCTGGGCTTTTCTCCCGCCGATTACGCCCGCCCGCTGTACCAGCTTTCTGGCGGGCAGCGCACGCGCGCGCTGCTGGCCAGGCTGCTGCTCAGCGACCCGGATATTCTGCTGCTGGATGAGCCCACCAATCACCTCGATATTGCCGCCACGGAGTGGCTGGAAAGCTACCTGCGCGAATGGCACGGCGCAGTGCTGCTGATCTCCCACGACCGCTATTTCCTCGATCAGGTTGTCAACACCATCATCGAGATGACACCCGCGGTCTTTACCTATCCGGGCAACTACACGGCCTATCTTCAACTGCGCCAGGACCGTTGGGACAGGATGATGGAGGTGTACGAGGCGGAAATGGAGCGCCTGGAGAAAGACCTGGACTACATCAAGCGTAATATTTCCGGGCAAAATGTGAAACAAGCCAGGGGCCGGTTGCGCCGCCTCAGCCGCGTGGTGGAAGCCATCGAGAGCCTGGGCGTTGAGGCAGTGCAGGGCCGCAGTTGGTCGGAGATTGCCCCGGACGCCGATATTTCGCAAAACCCCATGGGCGTTGAGGAAGTGGAAAAGCGCATTCACGGCCTGCACCCGCCTATGAACCGCCCGCCGCAGCTCAAGCTGCACCTCAAGGCCAGCGCCCGCTCCGGCGACCTGGTGGTGCGCACTCGCGGCCTGCAGGTGGGCTACCATGATGAAGGCCGCCCGCTGTTTTCTGCCCCTGACCTGACCCTGCTGCGCGGGGAATGCGCCGGGGTAATCGGCCCCAACGGCGCGGGCAAGACCACCTTCTTAAAGACCCTGCTCAGCCAGATCCCGCCTTACTCCGGCGAGGTGGTGATGGGCGCGAACCTGCACCTGGGCTATTTTGCCCAGGCCCACGAGGGACTGCATCCCGACCGCACCCTGCTGCAGGAGATCGACGCGATTGCCCCCAACATGCGCCCGGGCGAAATCCGCGACTACCTGGCCAAGTTCCTCTTTACCGGTGAAGATGTATATAAGAAAGTGGAAATGCTCTCCGGCGGCGAGCGTGGACGGCTGGCCCTGGCCTGCCTGGAACTGACCGACGCCAACCTGCTGCTGCTGGACGAGCCTACCAACCACCTGGACCTGCCCGCCCAGGAAATTCTCACCACCGTGCTGTCCGGCTTTGGCGGCACCATTTTGCTGGTTTCGCACGACCGCTACCTGATCGACGCGCTGGCGACTCAGATCTGGGAAGTCGACCCCGACCGCGCCGCGCTGCGCGTGTTCAACGGCAGCTACACCGAATACAAGACCGCCCGCGACGCTGAAACGGAGGCCGCCCGCCAGCAGGCAGCCGCGCAAAAAGCGGCCACCCAGCAGGAAGCCCAGGCGGTCCGCGCGGCGCAGCGGGCAAGCAACACCAACAAAGAACGCCAACGCCGCCAGCGGCTGGTATCGCTGGAAGCAGAAATTGGCGAGATTGAGAAGGAGATCGGCCTGGTCAGCCGCAAGCTGGAAAACCCGCCCGCCGATGCAGGGCTGGTGGTCAGGCTGAGCAAAGAGTACGAGCGCCTCCAGCAGGCATTGGAAGAGCGCATGGAAGAGTGGGGGAAGCTGTCAGAAGAGCTGGAAGCGGCTCTTTAGGGTTATGTTCCCCAATCTCTCAAATATAAGAAATCGTACCCAATCGTGCGGTTGGTCAGCTTGGCGATGGGCGGCAGTACACGTTTGAAGTGGTTGCGCTGCACGCGCTGCACCACCGACTGCACAAAGGCCGCCTCAAACCCGGCTTCCACGCACTCCTGCGGCGTATAGCGCTGGTCGACAAGCAAGAAAAGCAGCTTATCCACTTCCGCATACGTGTAGCCCAACTCGCCCTCGTCGGTTTGCCCGGCCCACAGGTCGGCGGAAGGCGCCTTGTCCAGGATCGACTGCGGCACGCCCATAGCCCTGGAGAGCTGGCGCACCTGGGTCTTGTACAGGTCGCCGATGGGGTTGAGCGCGTTGGCCGAGTCTCCGTAGAGAGTGGTATAGCCAAGCAGGATTTCGGTTTTGTTGCCCGTGCCCACCGCCAGCCCGCGGAAGGCCACCGACTGGTCGTAGAGCACAATCATGCGCTGGCGGGCCATAATGTTGGCCTTGCGCAGTTTATCCATGTCCGGGAATTTGGCGAAGAGCGGTTCGACCATATCCGTGATTTCTACGGTGATTGACTGCACGCCGGTCGCGTCGATCACCTTCTGCGCGTCTTCCAGTGAATCGCGCGAGGAAGTGCGGTACGGCAGGCGGATCGCCAGCACATTCTGCGGGCCCATCGCTTCAGCGGCCAGGAAGCAGGACAGCGCCGAATCCAGCCCGCCCGAGAGGTTGATTACCGCGCGCTGGTAACCGGTGCGGGTAATCTCGGTGTGCAGAAAGCCGGTCAGGATCTTGCGGGCCAGGTCGGTATTGATGGTCAGGTCTACGTTAGGTTTTTCAATGATTAATTTCTGGTTCATGGCACGGCGCTCCTTTACCGCCCGCTGTTTCCGGACTGGCTGCTGAGAATGCGGTTCATTTCGCGCTGCACCAGCGCGGTGCGCTCATCGCGCAGCATGGGCAGCCGGGCGCGGGTGCGGTGCAGTTCGTTCAGGTCGATGCGTACCTGAAGCAGTGACTCTTCGTGATACGGTCCCTGGGCGACCAGATCGCCGGTGGGGTCGTACACTGCCGCGCCGCCCCAAAAGTTCAACCCGTCCTCGTAACCCACGCGGTTGCTGTGCACCACGAATGAGGTGTACTGGCTGGCATAGGCGCGTAGGAGGTGATTGACCCAGCGGGCCGACTCGAGGATGGGTTCGCTGTTCAGCCCTCGCCCGGGGGAAGCGGACATAAACAGGAATAGGTCGGCGCCGTCCAGCCACAGTAGGTAGGGGGGCGAGGCATGCCAGAAATCTTCGCAGATCAGCATTCCGGCCCGGCCAAAACGGGTGTCAAACGCCTGCACCGAGTCGCCCCAGGCGAAGAAGCGCGACTCGTCGAACATGCCGTAAGTGGGCAGATAGACTTTATGGTGCACGTGCACCACTTCGCCGCCTGAGAGGTAGGCCGACGCGATGAAAAAGCGGTTGCGCGCATCCTCGTGGACGAAACCAGCCACGATATCGATCTTGCGGCTGGCTTCCAGCAGCGGGCCAAAATGAGGATCATCGGCCTGTGGGTGACAGGCAACTGTCGATGCCAGGTCTTGCAGTCCATAGCCAGTTAGGGAAAGTTCGGGAAACAGGATCAGGTCCGATCCGCTGTCCTGGGCTTGCTTGATATACGCCAGGTGTTTATCCAGGTTCCGCTGGACATCGCCCAGCACCGTGTTAATTTGTGCCAACGTGATGGTAAGTTTCATAACCAGAAGTTCGCTTTCCGGTCAGGTAGAGGACCGTTCGGGAGGTGGATAGGGTGTTTTCTGAATGGCGCGCATTGCCAGGGCCCGGGCCAATCCCAGAGCGATCAGCAGGGCAAGGTACAGCAGGGCGAACCAGGTATCCAGGCGCAGCCCGTTCCAGGCGGGTGCAGGGTCGGCGCGCAGCAGGGAGGCAGCCGCCAGGTGCAGCAGCAGTCCGCCAGCCGCCAGCCCGCACAGCCGCCCGGTTGGGCGCAGGGGCTTCACCTTTGTTTCTAGAATCCAGAAGAATGCCACCAGGGTAAGCGCGGCCAGCGGCTGCAATGGAAAACGCGTGCTGACCATGCCAGTTTCATCTGGTGCCGGGATTCCCCACCAGGTTCCGGCGGGGAGCGCGGCGCCATACGCAATCCCTGACTGCCAGCATCCCACCCAGGCAGTGATCGCCAGGGGCGCCAAAAGCGGGTAAAGCTGGTCGGCGATGATCCCCAGGGTGCTGTAGATCGTTGGCAGATCTGGGCGGGTGCGCAGTGCGTGCTGCCGGATCACCAGCAAACCCAGCCCCAGCCCGGCCCCGGCGAATGCACCAGGCCAGGTCAGCCCGCCCAGCGAGATCATGGCAGCTTCGAGCAGGTGGTTCGAAAAATATTCCCAGTTCAGCCCAACATAAAAAAGACGTGCACCGGCCAGGGTAGAAAACAGCACAAACAGTCCGGCATTGAGCCAGATTCCAACCTGCCGCTGTGGTGCGCTCTGCACGACCCGCCATAACCCGATGGTCGCGCCCAGGCCAACCCATACCGAAAATGCGTTCACAGCAACCTGCCCAAAGGAAGTTCGACCGAGCTTCATAATCATACCATGAAAAGAAATGGGCCGATCCTGGCTATAATTGACACTATCAGTATGTATCCCTTTCGAACAAGCGAGGAACAGGTATCGTGCGGATTCAGATTGGTTTAGAACTGGATAATGAAGGGAAAGCGGTGGCCTGGGCGCTGGATTTTCCGGGTTGTTTCGCGTACGCCGGTGAAGGCCCTGATGCGGTGATTACCCTGGCGCGCGAGCTGGTGGCTTACGAGGATTGGGTTGCTCGCCACGCGGGGCCGGGGCGTTTGGAACTGGGCGATTTCGATCTGCGTATTGTGGACACCTGGCAGGTGGTGGTGATCAACGACCAGTATGATCTTACCGAGAGCGGATACGCGGTCAATGCCTGGTTCTGGCACGATTGGAAACCCCTGACCGGCGGCGAGATTGCTAACGGCCTGGACCTGCTGCACTGGAGCAGGGAGGATTTACTACAAGTAATCAGCGGAATCCCTGAAGAAAAAATGGACCTACCGCACCCTGGCGAGCGCTGGACCATCCGCGAGATTGCCCGGCATGTGGCCAATGCCGAATGGTGGTACCTGGACCGCCTTGGCCTGGCGGAGGGGGGCCGCGAGCAACTGCCGCAGGATACCCTCGAGCGTCTGGCCTGGGTGCGCGAGCGGTTCCATGCTGCGCTGCCAGCTTTGGAAGGCCGGGAGCTGGTGGTGGGAAAAGAGGGCGAGTTCTGGAGCCCGCGCAAGCTGCTGCGCCGTGCGCTCTGGCATGAGATCGATCACTGCCGGCATATCCTTAAGCTGGGCAGTATTTGAGTAAAAAAGCAGCAAGCGACTCCTTATAGGCCGCTTGCTGCATCGGGTTCATTTTCTTATCACCAGCGATGGCAAGTTTTATCGTTATGATTGAATTGTTTGTTGATTACCCGCTGACCGGGGCTTCCTCAATCATTCCTTCAAGGATCATCTCAAGCGCCATGGTATGGCTGCAACGCCCTCGGGTCTTGAAAAAATCACAGTCGCAGGCCCATTGCCCATCCTCGTATTTTACGGTGTGCGGGTTGTTTGTCCCGTCAAACGTCACCGTAAAGTGATTGAAGTGAATGCGGTTCCGTTCCTCGGCGTAGCGCTTGGCCTTCTGAATCTTGCCAATCATGCCAGAATCCATGGTGTAACTACTCCTTTCGAACATAATAGGGTTCGTGTTGCAAAACAACATGCAAAAAAGCACGCGTCAAGGACGCGTGCCTCTGGCTATTACCTCAACTGTAGGAAAACTACTCGCATATCAGAAATTAACCTCTGTACTGTCAGTATAGCGTGAGTCCCTGGGAAAGTCAACGCCTTTGCGCCTCAAGAATCAGAGGTGAGCGAATCTATTTTCTTTTCAAGCACCAGCGCATCCTCGCCGGAATGGTAGTACCGCCGCCATACATCTACCATCTGGTAGCCAGACTTTCGGTAGAGCGCCAGGGCTGGTTCATTCGTGCGGCGCACGCTCAGGCGGATATTGGGCAGCCGCAGGTCGCGTTCGCATTGTTCCAGCAGCGCGGCGGCAATTCCCAGGCGGCGGTATTGGGGCAGTACGCCCAGGGTAGCGATCCATCCGATCTTCTCGCGGGTGTGCGGATCGCCGGCAATAAAACCGGCCATTTTGCCATCCACCGTAGCCTTCAACCGGATGATCTTTGGCAGCGTCAGCACGGCGATCAGGTCCCACAGGGGCCATGAGTCTTCTTCAAAGCAAACATCCTCCAGCTTTCGCAGATCATTGAGATCCTGCCAGCCGGCGTTTCCGATTTGAAATTGTTTCCGCACGGACGCAATATCGCCCACAATTCCTGCCTAGCTTTGCTCGTCTTTACTTTGATCCACCTGTCCCTTTACAAAGCTGCCCAGCATGCTGGTGAACTCAAGCGGGAAGATAAACTTTGTACTCGGGCTGGCGGCCATGTTGCGCAGGGTGTCGAAATACTGCAGGGTGATGGTTTTATTGTCGATGGTATTGGCCACGGCAAAGATGCGTTCGAGCGCGCTGGAGAAGCCTTCGGCGCGCAGCAGCTGCGCCTGGCGCTCGCCTTCGGCGCGCAGGATGTTGGCCTGCTTCTCGCCTTCGGCGCGCAGAACAGCCGACTGCCGCTCGCCATCTGATACGTTGATTGCGGCCTCGCGGGTACCATTGGATTCGGTGACCACCGCGCGGCGGATGCGCTCGGCGGACATCTGCCGGTTCATCGCGTCCTGAACTTCGCGCGGCGGGACGATTTCGCGGATTTCCACGTTGGTCACTTTGACGCCCCAGCGCCCGGTGACTTCATCCAGGCGGGTGCGCAGGATGTTGTTGATCGTTTCGCGTTCCGAGAGCACATCGTCCAGCAGGATGCCGCCGATGACCGAGCGCAGGGTGGTGGTAGCCATGCCTTGCGCGGCCAGCTCGAAGTTGCCTACCTGCAGCACGCTGGCAGTGGGATCGAGGACTTTGTAGAACCACAAAAAGTCGATGGAAATGGGCGCGTTATCTTTGGTGATCGCTGTCTGCTGAGGGATCTCGCGCACCTGCTCGCGCAGATCAACGCGGACCGCACGGTCAACGATAGGGATGAGCAGAACAACGCCAGGGCCTTTTTCACCAACGCAGCGCCCCAGGCGGAACACCACCAGGCGCTGGTACTCGGGAACAATACGGATAGCATTGGCTAAAATGACCAGGCCAACAACAACCAACCCGCCAACGATACACAAAAGCAGTGTAGGATCCATGATTCTCCTCCTCGGAAAACAAAATGGATGAAATTGCCCGCTCTGGCTCGGGGATAGCGCCTAAGCGGGCAACAGCATCAGGATTTCACCTGGTCAACCTCCAGGGAAAGGCCATTCCGGCGCAGCACTTTCACTTTACTGCCGGCTGGAATAAACATACTGCTGGTTGCGCTCCATTCTTCACCGTTTACATACACGGTGCCTTGCCCGCGAATGTCGCTGCTGGCCTGTCCGACCATGCCCACCAGGCGGTCCAGGTCAAACACCGGGCGGGAAACGGCTGCTGCCGTTCCTTTTTCGGCCACGAACCAGGTGATGCCCAGGGTAAGCGGCCACAGGATCAACATGAGGACGGGGTTGACTGCCGAAACCCAGCCTTCGCCCTTGAAAAGCAGCGCCGACCCAACCAAAAACATCAGAACAGAGCCCATCAACAGCCCGATTTTTTGTTTGCGCGGCAGGCGCAGAAGCAGGGCAATGGCTACCGGGACAACGCCGGCGATGAGGATAAACAGCGCCCATCCGTTCACCGGCAGATTGATGATGCCATAGCCAGCCAGGGCCAGCACAATCAACGCGCCGGCCTCCAACAAGCCGGTTCCGGGTGCAAACAGGGCCATGGCCGCCGTCAGCAGCCCCAGAACCAGCAGCACGTAAGATACATCGGGATTGATCAGGAATTCCATAGTGGTATTTCCATCAGGCTAATCTTGGCGGCAAGCGAAAATGCACTGGCACCATAAGCCTGAGAAAATTATACTATTCTTTTGATTTAGGGCATGCGAAGATAATATGGGGGATAGCGAAGGATGCCAGGAAAGGCGCCCTTATGGTTCTTCGTTAATAATTACTGGTACGGTAACTGTGTAAATTGCCCGGTAGGTCAGGTTGGTAGCCGACAGCCCTGCGGGTGTTTCGCCTCCCAGCACATACAGGTAGTTTCCCGAAGCCAGCAGCCCGCTGTTTGCTCCGATGGAAACCGGCGGCGGATCAAACTCCGTCCATTGATCGGCCTGGATTGCGTATTGGATGGCTGGTTCCCTGGCAGGCTGGTTGCTTTCATTAAGGCCTCCCAGCAGGTAAACCAGCCCTGCCAGATGAACGGCGCCCATAGCGTATCGCTTTTCTGGAAGGGGGGCGTAGGTTATCCAGGGCATCTCGCCTTCCAGGTCCCGGTTGGGCAGGTAAGCCTCATTTGCATCCAGCGCCTGGTGATCGTCGCGCCCGCCGATCACGTAGATCTTTCCGCCGCTTTCGACCACGCCAGTATAAGCGCGGGGTGAAGGCATGCTTGTGCGCGCTTCCCAGCGGTCTTCCTGCGGGTGGTAGACATAGACGCTGGCGGAGTACTGCTCGCCGTTTTTTCCACCAAACAGGTAAATCTGACCTTCGAAGGAGGCCATGCCGTAGGCGCTGAGCGGCTCTGGGATAGGGGCTTTGTTTTCCCAGGCTCCTTTGCGCGGGTCGTACACTTCCAGCCGGTCGGTCGCGGAGCCATTTGCCAGCTTGCCGCCTGGAACGTAGACTTTTTCACGCACCAGCGCTGCTCGAACTTCCGTTACCGCGGTGGGTTTGTTGGGGAGGGTGGTCCAGGTATTTTCCGCCAGATCGTAGCGCAGCAAAGCGCCATCGATGCCCAGGCTCGTTTCTCCGCCTACTACATATAGGCCATTTTCATACTCAATAATCGCCATTCCTTTGCGGGGGGATGGCAGGTCTGCCCGGCTCCCCCAGCGCTGGGGGGCGGCTGCCAGGGCAGTGGACTGCGCGGCTGCGGTCGAAAGCGTTGTCGGCTTAGCCAGGAAACCTGCATTCAGCAAGCGTACGCCAACGATCCCGCCGCCAATGGCAAGCAGCAGGGCGCCCACGATCAGCAGGCCCACCAGCCAGGCGGGCCAGCGGGTGCGCGGTTTTTGTGCGAGCAGGGCCCCCTCCATGCCTGTGGCTGATGCCGAGATTTCAACTGCGGTTGATTCCGCCTCGCCGCTCAATCTTTCCAACGGCGCTTCTGCAGGTCCTTGAATGGGAGCGTGTGACTGTACCAGCCCAATTTTTAAGGCGTATAGGGTTGCTTCAGTGCGCGAAACTACGCCAATTTTCGCGAAGATGTTGCGCAAGTGAACTTTGACGGTGTTAGGGCTGATGAGCAGCTGGTTGGCAATCTCTTTGTTTGCTTTGCCGGTTGCGACAAGGCGGAGAATATCCAGTTCGCGCTCGCTGAGGGGTTCATTTCGTTCGGGCATCGCGATTATTATAGCATCCCTGGCCCACACGGACAGGCGCGCGGCAGCATGCCTTGAGGAAACGCCCGAAATGTTCAGTGGATTGGGTAGCGAAGGGGAAAATAATTAGAACATTGGTTCTTGACAACACAGAAAATTTGTTCTAAAATATGTTCAAATGTTCTATTAATCCTTCATAATGCCTCTTGAAGGGACCAATTTGTTTACCCGCCGTAGACGGACCCCGCCTATGACGGAGCCCGTTACAGGCGGGCAGGAGTTTCAGATGCCTCCTTCCAAGTACCAAAGCAACCGTAGTTTTCAGGATGCCGCTGCGAACCTCCGTCCAAGTCTGGCGTTTGTGGTGATTATCTTCGGCGCGCTGATCGCGTTCGAGATTTTCAACTACAGCACTACCGACCACGCGCTGGCAGATTTGCTCGGTAATCTATCGTTCATCGGCATTCCCTGGTCAACCGTTCTGGCAATGGCCTTCTGTGGGATCGACTTTGCCGGAATTGCCCGCTTGTTTACCCCGGAACAGGGTGCGGATGAGCCAAAAGAAGTCTGGTACCTGTTTGGCGCCTGGCTGCTGGCGGCTACGATGAACGCCATCTTGACCTGGTGGGGCGTTTCACTGGCCGTTGCCGGGCACCCGGTGCAAAGCAGCGCCGTGGTGGACCCCGGCACGCTCACTACCATTGTGCCAGTTTTTGTGGCCATCATGGTGTGGGTGATCCGCATTCTGATCATCGGCACGCTTTCTCTGGCTATGGATCGTATGCTTCACCCGGGGGCCGAACAGCACACGGCGCTGGAAAACGCGATGTCTGCCTCGACTCGCCAGCCGCGCCAGTCACTGCCCGTTCAGCAGCCCATGCGCATCCCGGCCAGCCTGAACTCCGCCGGAATTCCTCCGCGGCCTTCGGTTACTCGCTCTATGTCCGCCACTAGAAACAGCCGCCAGCCCGCCCCAGATGAAGAAGAGTTCTCGGACAATTTGTCGCGTGGCCGGCCTGAACCTACTTATCACAGCTTATCGATGTCGAACCGCCCGCCGGTCAAGAACGGTGCCAACGGTTCCCCTTCGGTCGAAAACACTGGGGCCAACCGTTTCCGCCGGTAGGCAGCCCGTTTTATCAACTTAAACCCCTGGCAGCTTGCGCGCCTGGCAGAAGTTCCCCTTTCTGCAAGGCGCGCAAGCTTTTTTGCGGTCAGAGCAGTCAGGCAGTTTGCCGCAGCGACCTTTCCAGGCTCTCGCCTGTGGCTGGCAAATTATTTGGTTTCGGAAGGTTGCACAGGGGCGTGGAAAGGCAGCCAGATGCAGAAAGTGGTTCCTTTACCTTCGCTTGAATCGACCTCGATCGACCCGCCGTGATTGCGCACGATCCAGTAGGCGATGGATAGCCCCAGCCCAAAGCCGCTGCTTTGGGGCCCGCCGGTTCGTTTGCGCGAGCGTTCTCCCCGGTAGAAGCGTTCAAAGATGTGTGGCAGGTCTTGCGGCGCGATCCCTGGCCCGGTATCGCGGATGATCAGGCGCGCCTGCTCATTGGTTTTCTGCAGCGAAAGGGTCACGCTGCCGCCCGCCGGGGTATATTGGATGGCGTTGCTCACCAGGTTGACCAGCACCTGCTTCAACCGGTCACGGTCACCGTTCACCTGTACCTGGTCGATTTCGCCAATTCGAAGCTGTACCTTCTCGCCTGCCAGGGTGCGCATCTGCTGGAATACCTCGAACAAGATGGCGTCCAGTTCCACAGAACGCACATCCATGGGCAGGCGGCCTGATTCTGCCTGCGCCAGCAGCAGCAGGTCTCCCACCATGCGTGTCAGCCGGTCGACTTCGCCTTCTACACTGGTTAATGATTCTTCATCCACCTGGCCCATCCGGCGCATCAAGCTCACCTCGCCTTTGATCACGGTCAGCGGCGTGCGCAGTTCGTGACTGACATCGGCGATGAAGCGGCGCTGGCTGGTGAACAGCCCTTCCAACCGGCTGAGCGTTTCGTTGAACGCTGTGATCATTTGGGCCACTTCTTCGCTTTCGTTGCCCATCAACGGCACCCGCCGTGAGAGATCGTCGGCGCGGGTGATGCGGGTGGCAACCTGGGTAGCCGATGCCAGTGGGGTAAGCGCCTGCCCGGTGATCAGCCAGCCGGCCAGCCCGGCCAGCGCCATGGAAAACCCGGCCAGCGCGATCAGCACGCTGGAAAGGGTGCGCTGCGCGGCATCCAGCAGGCCCATCGTCAGCGCAACCTGTAAAACACCGGCAGGGCCGCGTTCTGTTTCCAATGGAACGCTCAATACGCGCAGGTGTACCCCCTGGCTGTAGCTGGAGTTGAACATTGTCCGGTTGGCGCGCAGCCCGATGGGATCGAGGGGATCAATCCAGCCGCGCGGGCGCTCGATTTGGAGATTGCGGCTGTTCCCCCATACCTGGAAAATTAAATTGCTATCAGTAGGTTTGAACTCAGTCAGGATTCGCGGGTCGAACTGGTCGGAGGCGTTCACGCGCAGCAGCCCGTTGGTCAGAACCTTTGCCTGTTCGAGGAGGGTGCTGTCCATCTGCCCAATCAGCACCAGGCTCAAAAGACCATACACCAGCGAGCCAAAGACCAGCAGTGTTCCACCCAGCAGGGTGGTATATAACAGGGTCAGCCGCAGGCGCAGGGACATTGGTGAAACGATCCCCGGCTAAGGGTTTTCTCGCAGTACGTAACCTACCCCCCGGACGGTATGGAGCAGGCGTATCTCGCCTTCGTTTTCTAGTTTTTGGCGCAGGTAGCGGATATATACGTCCAATACATTGCTTTCACCGCCAAAGTCATATCCCCAAACCCGGTCAAAGATCATTTCGCGAGTCATCACCTGGCGGGGGTGGCGCATAAACAGTTCGAGCAGATCGTACTCTTTGGCGGTCAGCGCAATCGTCCGCCCGTGCCGGGTGGCCAGGCGGGTGGAGGTGTCGAGGGTCAGGTCGGAGAAGGTCAGTACCGGGGCGCGCTCCAGTTGGGTGCGGCGCAGCAGCGCGCGCACACGAGCCAGGAGTTCGTCCAGTTCAAAAGGCTTGGTCATATAATCGTCCGCGCCGGCATCCAGCCCTTGTACGCGGTCGGTGATTGTGTCTTTGGCCGTCAGCATCAAGATGGGAATGTTCCCTTCTGTGCGCAGACGTTGGGTTACTTCCAGCCCGTCCATGCCCGGCAGCATCAGGTCCAGGATTACCAGGTCGGGCCGCCATTCGCGCGCCTTAGATAATCCATCTTCGCCATCCAATGCCACTTCCACCTGATAGATCTCATACGCCAGGGCCCTGCGCAGCACGCGCACAATGCCTTCGTCGTCTTCGATGATCAAGATGCGCTCTTTCATAATCCCTCCTCAAATTAATATACCATATTGTTGTTAACTTATCATCATCGCAGCGCGGCGCTTGCAGCGCCGTGGGCGCGGATGGAGAGTTTCCTTCATTTTATTGTTTCCGGGTTATAATTTCGGTATGAATTTAACGATCAGGGAACCGGTTTGGATCGACCGATCGGCTGCGCTTTCGCGGCTGGCCGACCTCCTGCTGAAGGAGCCGGTGATTGCTGTTGATACCGAATCGAACAGTCTGTTTGCCTATCAGGAACAGGTGTGTCTGGTCCAATTTTCTACCGAGAGGGATGATTATCTGGTCGATCCGCTGGCCCTGCACGATCTCTCCGTGCTGGGGCCAATTTTTGCCAATCCCTCGATTGAAAAGATTTTCCATGCCGGCGAGTATGACTTAATCTGCCTGAAGCGAGATTATCATTTCGAGTTCTCTAACTTGTTTGATACGATGCTGGCCGCACGCACGCTGGGCTTATCTGGACTGGGCCTGGGAACCATGCTCGAACAGGAATTTTCTGTCCAGGCGGATAAGCGCCTGCAGCGCGCCAACTGGGCCCGCCGCCCGCTCACCCCAGCGATGATGTCGTATGCGCGCATGGATACGCATTACCTGGTGGCGCTGCGCGACATTTTGAAGGAGAAACTGACCCGGGCCGGGCGCCTGGACCTGGCCGAAGAGGATTTCCGCCGCCTGACCCGTGTAGCCGCGGGCACGCAGAATAATGGCGCCGGGGCCTGCTGGCGCATTTCCGGAGCAATGGACCTGACCCCACGCCAGGCGGCAGTGCTGATGGAACTGTGCGCGTTTCGCGAAGAACGCGCCAAAGCCATTGACCAGCCGCCGTTTCGTGTACTGCCCAACCAGACGCTGTTAGATCTGGCGCAGCGGATGCCGCGGAAATTTGGTGAGCTTAACCAGGTATTTGGCCTTTCTCCTAAATTGATTGACCGCTATGGGTCCGGGCTGCTGGCAGCGGTGGAGCGGGGGATCGTTGGTCCACCTGCTTACCGCCCTAACACGCACCGCCCGGCGGATGATGTGCTTTGGCGGATGGAGACGCTGCGCAACTGGCGCAAGCTGACGGCGCGCGAGATGGGTGTAGAATCAGATGTCGTATTACCGCGGGATGTGCTGGAGGAAATTGCTGTGCACAATCCGCGTACCTTAGAAGAATTAAAAGCGTTAATGGTCGATTTCCCTTATCGCTTAAGCCACTTTGGATGCCAGATTCTCGAGAGGTTAAAACACGGATGAAACTTTCTTTCCACGGTGCTGCCCGCACTGTCACCGGATCGCAGTTTTTGTTAGAAGTCAATGGTAAGCGTTTGTTGATCGATTGCGGTATGTACCAGGGTAAGCGGGCCGAATCCTATGAACGCAACCTGCATTTTCCCTTCGATCCACGCAGCGTTGACGCAGTGGTGCTGACCCATGCGCATATCGACCACAGCGGCAACCTGCCCAACCTGGTGAAACAGGGGTTCGAAGGGCCTATTTTTGCCACTCCGGCCTCCTGCGACCTGGCTGACCTGATGCTGCGGGACTCGGGGCACATTCAGGAGTCGGATGCGGAATTTGTCAATAAAAAGCGCGCCCGACGCGGCGAGCCGCCGATTGATCCACTGTATACCCAGGAAGACGCAGAGCGCGTCAGCGATCATTTTGTTCCTAAAAATTACGAGGAGCGTTTTGAACCGGTAAGTGGGGTGACCGCGCGCCTGGTAGAAGCCGGGCATATCCTGGGGTCGTCTTCGTTGGAATTAGAAGTGGAAGAAAGCGGTGGCAAGAAAACCCGTGTATGGTTTTCCGGGGATATTGGCCGGCGCAACCTGCCTATCTTGCGCGACCCGGTTTTCCCCCAGAACGTCGATTACCTGATTATGGAAGCGACCTATGGTAATAAAACCCATCGCGATCCGAACCTGGCATATGAAGAGTTTTACCAGGTGACGATGGAGACCATCCGCAAGCGGGGAAAGGTTATTATTCCCGCCTTTGCCGTGGGGCGCACCCAGGAAATTGTATATGGCCTGAACCAGTTTGTTTCGGCAGGGCGCATGCCAGCAATTCCGGTTTATGTTGACAGCCCGCTGGCTGTCAACGCTACGGATGTGTTTGTCAGGCACCCGGATTGCTATGATCAGGAGACGCGCAAATTTGTCACCCAATACCGTCACCCGGCATTACAATTTCCCAGCCTGACCTACATTCGTTCGGTAGAAGAATCCAAGGCGCTGAACGAAAAGGGTGGCCCGATGATCATCATTTCGGCCTCCGGAATGGCGGAAACTGGGCGCATTTTGCATCACTTGAAGAACAATATCGAGAATCCGCGCAACATGGTGCTGATTGTTTCCTGGCAGGCGCCGGATACGCTGGGCCGCCGCCTGGCGGATCGGGCCGAGCGCATAAAAATCTTTGGCGAGGAATACCGCCGCAGGGCGGGGGTAGCTACCATCGGCGGGCTTTCCGGCCACGCCGGGCAGGATATGCTGATCAGTTATGCCAAAGCCGCCGCAAGTGGTCCAGCGGCTGCAGGCGGGCCAGGTGCCAACGGAAGGTTGAAAGGCGTCTTCCTGATCCACGGCGAAAGCGTGCAGGCCGATACGCTTCGGCAAAAACTGATGGATGTCGGGATCAGCAATGTCTCTTACCCGGAACTGAATTCGTCAGTGGAACTGTAAAGGCGCGCGGCCGGCAGTGCGCATCAACAAGAGCATTTGCCGCTTCGCAGAATATCCCTCGCCTTGATTTGTTTCATGGTATAATTCGACCGCTCCATTGGAGAGGTGCCAGAGCGGTTGAATGGGGCGGTCTCGAAAACCGTTGTGGTCCACCCGGGCCACCGTGGGTTCGAATCCCACCCTCTCCGCCAAGTGAAGCTGCCCGCAGTTTACTGCAGGCGGCTTTTTGTTTACCTGATTGTGTAAGTGGTTATCATCCTTTATAATAGTGGACGTTTCGTAGGTACCTCCATTATTCAACCCATAATCATCGGATCAATCTTTGGTTAGATATCCCCATTGGTGAGAGAATTTTGTGATCGTGCAACTACAATGAAATTCGGTCGTTTTGATCTCCCCACCATAATCAGCATCGCTCTCATCATCATATTCATTGCTGTTTCAACATTTGTTGCTTTAAATTTGAAACGGGAAATCATCCCGGACGAGCAGGCCCATCTCGTGATCTCGGAGCATTTCTCTACTTCCTGGGGTGTTCCGCCTGACAATCCACAAACGTATCCGTACGGCTTGATTGCTCAAAAGCCATTCCTATATTATTGGATTAATGGCCGGTTGTTGAACCTGCTTGGTCGGATATTTTCAGAGCCAGGCAGTTGGAAAACCCTGGCTATGCTTCGAATGATGAGCGTCTTTTATTCCACCCTTGCGGTTATTTTTTGTTACCTACTTGCAAAGGAAGTGGTTGAGAATTCCTGGTGGCGGATTCTGGTAGTGTTTTTGCTTACCAATACATTGATGTATGTTCTTCTCTCAGGCGGGGCCAATTATGATAATTTCGTAAATTTGTGCAGTTTTGCAGGGATTTACTTTTTAATCAAGGTTCTCAAAGGTAAGTCTTTCTACATCAACAGCCTGGGATGGATGATATGTATCTTAACCGGAACGCTGGTTAAGATCACTGCCCTTCCCTTACTGGCGATTTTGACGATTGTTTGGGGAATATATTTCTATAAAAACAATCGGCGTTTTGATATAAACCTTCCTGATCGATGGAAAACAGCTTTTTTGCTGGTCATTTTTGTTGTTTTGGGTATTCTGAATTTTTCAATATATGGTATGAATCTGATCAAATACAGAGCTGTTATCCCTTCCTGCACAATGGTGTTGTCGGAAAGCCAATGCGCGCAAAGCGCAATCTATCAGAGGGATCAGGCGGCTGCGGAACATTTTTCGATCAGTGACATGTTTAATGGAAATGTTCCCGATCCGGTCACATGGTTCCGTGATTTTTGGGCACCTTCTATGTTGAAAATGATTTTTGGGTTTACCGGAGGCAGGACATATGTCCCCTCGAGTTTGACGATTACCTTGTATGGCCTTTGGTTTATCGGAATGTTGCTTCTGGTAGTGTGGCATCATAAGAAAATCACCATACCAATCCTTGGGCTTTTGATAATCGTTTTTTTTTATTTTCTAATATTAATTCAAACGAACATATCGAGCGAATTGAATACAGGTTTTAAACATTTAGGGATACAGGGAAGATATTTTTTTCCGGCGATTGGCGGCTTGTACGTGCTGCTGGTTTACTTTGCTGCTCAGATTTCCAATAAAGTGGTAGCTGTTGCAACGTTTACCACAACAGTTGCCCTCTTTTTCTTCAATGGCCCTTTGTGGGTCCTCCTGTTTCCTGCAACTGTTCGATTCCCTTCCCCCGCAATTGCTCCAGAAGAGACTTACATTAATTTACCCGTTGGTTCTAAAGTGTCGCAAGATTTCCGTTCGGAATGTCTTGGCGCAATTACGCAGGTCGAAATTCTTTTTTCAACAGAACGCGCTACAGCAGCTTACCCAATCACTTTGCAATTAATCGATACAGAAACGCACCAGCTGATTATCGAACAGAGTGAGATGATTAGCCCTGGCAATCACCAAGCTCAACAGGTATTTCCCATTCACGTCCCACAAAACACGAAGGATCATAACTATCGCATATCCCTCTCAACGCTTGGGAGCACACAGGAACCAGCGCTGCGTCTTTGGAACACAAAAGCAAATATATACCTTGGCGGTGATGCAATTGTGAACGGGGTTCCTTTGAATAACGACCTGGTATTTCAATATACCTGTAAAATGCCTCTTCTCAAAGATTGGTTTATCAAATAATGAAACTACTCATCTATCTCCCTACCTTGAATGAAGCGGAAAATATTGCTCAGGTTATGGGCCAGCTCCCAAGGACATTATCCAGTGTTGATGCGATCGAATATCTGGTTATTGACGATGGAAGTACAGACAATACTGCAGCAATCGCGAGGGAATGCGGAGCCGCGGTTATTGTCCACGGAAGAAACCGAGGGGTAGGAGCGGCCTTCCAATCCGCAGTCCAATATGCATTGGAAAATGAGGTGGACATAATGGTAGGGATTGACGCGGATGGCCAGTTCGATTGTCAGGAAATCGGATCTTTAATTGCGCCGATATTGAGCGGCGATGCCAATATGGTGATTGGAAATCGTTTTTCAGGAGGGATGCCGAAAAACATGCCTCCCGTAAAATACTGGGGGAATAAGACCATCGCTCGTTTAATCAATTCTATCAGTGGGCAGAATTTTACCGATGTCTCCTGTGGCTTTCGTGCTTATGGTCGAGAAGCGTTATACCGATTAAATATTTTTGGCAATTTCACTTACACCCATGAGACAATCCTATCCATTGTCTATCAAGGCTTGCACATTGTTGAATTGCCTGTCCGAGTAAAGTATCATCGCGAGCGAAAATCGCGTGTAGCTGGCTCGGTGATAACCTATGCACTACGAACGAGTAAGATTATTTTGCGCGTGATGCTGGATTACCGCCCGATGCGGGTATTTGGTACATTAGGTGCCATTTGTTTTGTGATTGGTACATTTTTTGCTCTGTTTTTACTGATTCATTATGCCATTACGAATACCTTTACCCCATATAAGAACTTCGGTTTTATTGGTTTGGGTTTTATCATTTTTGGTATGTTAGTGCTGGTGATTGCATTAATTTCGGATATGCTAAACCGGCTTCGCCTAAGTCTCGATAAGATCCTTTACGAGTTGAGGAAGAATAATTATGGGTAGCCCGAGCCCAATTTACTTCGTGATTGGGACTAGAGCCCAATTTATTAAAGTGGCTCCAGTCTTATCCAGGATGCAAGACCAGCAGTTACCCTACTCTTTGATATATACGGCCCAACATCGAGAAAACATCGATGAGATTTTAACCATCTACCATTTGCCAGCTCCGAATATAACCATGTATGATCATGGTGAAGCCAATACAAAAAGCTCGTTTATGCGCTGGTTTATCGATGTTATTGGGAAAGCCTTGTTCCAGGCAAAACGATACATTCCCGAACCGGGAATTGTTATCACCCATGGCGATACATTTACCGCCTGGATTGCCGCGCTTATGGGGAAACGGTCTGGAAGCAAAGTGGCACATATCGAATCGGGGTGCCGTTCATATAACATCTTTAGTCCATTTCCGGAGGAAATCAGCCGGTTGATCGTTTTTGCGCTCACCGATATCTATTTTTGTGCGGATGCATGGGCTATAAACAATTTGAAACGATATCGGGGAAGAAAAATTAATATGGGGGCGAATACAATTTTGGATGGTGTGCGCTATGCGTTAAATTGTGCAGACAGGCAGCATTTTGATTTTGAGGAAACCCGCTATGCCGTTGTTTCCATTCATCGCTTTGAGAATATATTTACAGCGCGCTTCACAAAAAAAATTTTGCCATTATTGATGGATATCGCCGAACAGCATTTCCTTGTTTTTACCCTTCACCCAACCACCAGAGAGCGCCTGCGATCCCTCGGGCTGCTTGAGGAGCTGTCACATCATCCAAACATTTCATTGCATGAGCGGTTTGGTTTTGTAGAATGGATAAATATTTGTCGTAAAGCTGAATTTGTCATTACCGATGGGGGATCTAATCAGGAAGAGCTTTCCTATCTTGGCGTCCCAACCTTATTGTTTCGAAACGAAACCGAAAGACAAGAAGGGTTAGGGGAGAATATTGTCATTTCAAAATTTGATTCGGAAATCATCCAGCAGTTTTTATGGAATCTAGATCGTTACCGAATAGATCCCTCTCTGCAAAGCGCGCACCCTTCTGATGTGATTATCCAGACGATATGCAACGATGAACAACGTTGAGCAGGCAGCTTCGATGAAGAAAATTTCCATTATTATTCCTGCCTTTAATGAGCAAACATCAATTGGGCAGCTTCTGGATAGTGTTGAAAGGATCACCTATCCAAAAAACTCTTTTGAGGTCATTGTGGTGAATGATGGATCAACTGATGCCACCGCTGAAGTTGTGAAGCGTTATCCATCCGTAATCCTAGTGAATCTTAACAAGAATTTAGGCCGATATGAATGCCGCAAGAAAGGGGCAGAAACGGCGGCTTATCCCAACTTGTTTTTCATTGATGCGCATTCAACAATAAGACCAGATGTCTTGTCCCTTTTGGATCGAATTGATGCAAAAGTGATCAATGGTCGGGTAGAAAACATAGAACCATTGGGCGCATTCGATACGTTTTATTTTGCAATACGCAGGTTGATATTTCCAAAATTCTACAAAAACATAGGCCCATTTTATTTAACGACAGAAAATTTTAACATTATGCCAAAAGGTACAACCGTTCTTTATGTGGAAAAAGAGGTATTATTATCCGCGTATCAAGAATTGACCAATACAATAATGGATCAGCATACATCGGATGACACGAAATTATTATGGACAATTGTGAAGCGAGAACCGATTCTCAATCATCCAGATATAAAGATCAAGTATATTTCGCGATCATCAATTCGGGCAAGTATCAAGCACCTGTATGAGCGCGGCCCAAAATTTGTCGATTATTATTTCAATCCAACTCTTCGAAATTTCTGGTTGGTGATTATTTTCCCGCTGGTGGCGCTTGTTGCCGGGATTGTCGCTTTAATATGGTTTCCGATTGGGTATATCTCAAAAATTGCCCTGCTCTTCGGTCTCAATTTTTTGTTGACTGTGGTTCTGGCCCGGTCGATCCATGAATTTATCACCATTTTCGTAATGACGCCTGTGTGCGGCGCGATTTTTTACGCTGGAATAATTAGGGGACTATGGATGAAACTGGTTGCCCGGCGAAGAATTTAAGGCTACAAAAGCAAGCACGCCCTTTCCATCTGTAAGCATCTCAAGATTTACTTTTTTCAGCAAGCGAAATTTCTCTGTTAGAAGTGTTTTTCAATTGTCTCATCAAGATCAAGTAACTGATCCCACCTATTAGAAGCGTTGTAATCATCGAGATGCCGCGTACATAGAGCGATCCAAGCACCAAAATGTCCCGCGGAATTTGTACGAGTTTATCAGAAAAAACGTAAATCCCCTCCTTCACCCCAATTCCATCTGGTGTGAAATTGATAAAAGCTAAAATAATGCCTAGAGTGGAGAGATAGAGCATGGGGAAAAAAGCAGGCTGCTCGCCGAGTGCCCGGTATCCAAGGTAGGTATATGCGGTTGAAATAAGCAAGAGCAGATTTGTGAAAAACATATAGGCGAAAACGAGTTTTCGTTCTTTTTTGATAATATTCCAACTATCGATGATATTCTTCGCAATACGAAGCAACCGAAGATTACTATCTGGGATTCGGATTGTCCATATCGCGATGGTCATTGTAGGAATTAAAATCCCAACAAATGCCAGAAATATCAGCCCATTAAAAACGTGATATTCCCAATAGATTGCCAGCAGGCAGAGAATGCCAATCAAAGATGTGGTGGAAAAACTGATAATATAGAGTCCTGCGATTGTGGAAACAAACTGAGTATAGGGGAACTGGTATTTCTCTTTCAGATAATATGCCCGGAAAGCAGCACCGCCGCCAATCGTGGGGAGCACCTTGTTGAGCAGGCTATTAACATATTGGAGCATCAGAGAATCCAGGAAGGTTACGTTCTTATTCAATCTGGAGATCATGGAATAGTTAATGAGAGTGGTGACAAGATAAGATGCGACATCTAACACAATAATCCCAACGATAAATTCCCATTGAATTTTTTTTATCAGAATTAATGAATCACGGTTTTGATAGACATACCAGGCAAGCAAAGCAATAACAACTACCTGCAAAATATAGAGGACGGCATTTCGATAAAAAACCTTTTTTTCATTCATCGAATTAGGGCATGGACCTTATTTTACGAACAATTATACTTCCCTTCATTTTCTGGATTCACAATGATCTCATATAGATGCCTTAGCCATTGAGTAAGGTGATATCATTGATCAGAAATAGATCTGGCCTCTGGCGTGGCTTCGCTCGATTACTGAGGCTGCGCCGCTCACTACTTCACCGAATTAGCAATCGCCAGCATGTCATCCTGCGTTAATCCCGGCGTCGACTGCAGCCAATAAGCGAAGCCGTCCTTTTCCCACGCCAGCGCATTGGCGAACTGCGGCGCAACCTGGTTATTATCATCCACATAGGTAGAAAGGCGCAGGTTTTCCAGCCAGGCGCCTTTCACGCCCTGCACCACAATCGTTTCTACCCTGGCTGCGCCAGCCGGCAGGGTCTGGGACTCGGCGCCTGGTTGATATGCCATCTGGCTGAATACCAGGACGCCCCCTGCCGACTGAAAAGTAGTGTTGATGCGGGTATAAGGGCTTTGATCATCCGGCTGGCTGACCGAGCGGGCGAGCGGGGTATATCCTGGCGGAAGGCTGCCGATTTCAGCAGCCGGGAACCCGGCCTGTGCTTCAGCTTCTTCCAGGCTCAGCAGTGCGGGTGCCTGCCATTCCACCGGCGCCGGGCTGGTTTTGAGTGCGGCGGGGGCTGGCTCTGTGCTGTTGATTTTTGCTTCAAACTGTTCGGCATAAGTGGATTCGCCGGTGATAAGCAGGTGCCCGATCTGGAAAATCAGGCTCTGGGCGGCTGCGCGCGCTGCCGGTGAAATCAGCAGGGTGAGGAGAAGGGCCAGGATGGCCGCCGCCGCAACCCACGCAAAGGGTCGTATTGAAAAGGAAGTCGTTTTCATCGGTTGGTTAATCCTCTGGTAGAGCGCATCCGCGAATTCCTGGCGCGGTGGTTCGCGAAGGTTGTTGAGAAATGTATCATTCATGGGGGTCCTCCCACGCCTCGCGCAGTGTTTGAACCGCGCGAAACAAAATCACACCCACATTCGATTCGGACAGCCCGCACAGCGCAGCGATAGCCCGGTTGGTAAGCTCGCCGCCGTACTTGAGGGCCACCAGTTCCTGGTCGCGTTCTGGAAGCTGCGGAAGGAGCGCTTTCAGGCGCTGTAGGTCTGCCTGGTGTTGGACCTGTTGCTCCACGTTTTGTTCCGCGCTGAGACGATCGATTTCCTCCAGCCCCACGGTTGGTTTCGAGCAGCGCATGTGGTCGATTCCCACGCGCCGGGCGATGGTGAACAACCAGGTGGTGAATGCGGATCGGTCGTGGCGGTATTGGCCGCGCTTTTTCCACGCCTTTTCAAAGGTAATGGCCGTCAGATCTTCAGCCAGGGCATTATCGCCAAAACGATAGCGGAAGAAATTGTAGACGCGCGGCATTTGCTCCCGATAGAGTGCTTCGAAATCGGCAGCGCTTGCTGAAGAGGAGGGCCAGAACCAGGATTTGCTGCTTGCAGACATCTTAATGAATTATACGAAACGGGGTTAAAGGTATTACAGGATGGGCGAAGAAATGGAGATCATCATAACGCGAATCGCATATAATCGAATATACTGTATGCCCTGGCTCCCCAATAAAGCAGTACATCCATCAGGCATCTGTAGCGTTGAACGTTTTTGTTTTTGTTCACACTCGATCCCCTGAGTGCATCCATGGAAAAAGGATTTTTTCTCATCATCATTTTTTCGCTCGCAGTGAACATTGGGCTGGGGGTATTCCTGATATTGACCATCTCCAGGCACCGCCTGGCCCCTGGCGCAGGTTCTCTGATTGCGCTGACCATTGGAGCCGGCCTTTGGTCCTTTGGTTATTCCATGGAATTCTTGACTCCCGATTTTGCGGCGAAAGTGTTCTGGGGGAAGTTTCAATATCTGGGTATTATCACTGTCCCAATGGCCTGGTTCTCCTTTGGCTATCAATCGCTCGGAGCGCCGGGCTGGCTTGAGCGTTCCTGGAAACAAAAGGCTGCCCTGGCTGCCCTGCCGCTGCTGGCGCTGGTGCTGATCTGGACCAATGATCTCCACCACCTGATCTGGCGCGATGTGCGGCTGCAGGCGGTTGGCGCATTCTATGTGCTGGCAGTGGATCATGGCCCTGTTTTTTGGCTTTATCTGCTCTATAGTTACTGCCTGATTGGAGTCGGATCGATAAAGCTGGCTGGCGGGTTAGTTACTTTTTATCAACCTGACCGCTGGCGTACCGTTCTGCGGTTGGCTGCCACCGTGTTCCCGCTGCTTGGCAATCTCATCTACGTGACGGGGCTCAATCCCGTTCCTTACCTGGATTGGTCATCGCTTTCCTTTACGATTGCCGGGCTGCTGATGGCCATCAGCTTATACCGGTTTTCGCACATAAATATCCTACCGATCGCTCAAAGGATGGTTTTCGCGGTGTTTCCAGACTGCCTCTTTGTGCTGGATGCGCAGAACCGCCTGGTAGATATGAACGCAGCAGCGCTGGATATGGTAGGATCCTCTCATGTTGATTGGCGAGGCAAGCCACTTGCCGAGATTATTCCTGATCTGGCTCATTGGGTCTCCCTGGCGGGTTTCAATGAGGAATTTCAAACCGAAATATCGCAGAAAAATGGGCAAGAACAACGCTATTATGATCTGCGCATCCTCCCCTTAAACCATGCCAACCAGAGACCTATTGGCTGCCTGGTGGTTTATCATAATATCACTCAGCACAGGCAGGCCCAGGTGCAGTTGGAGCAGGTTCGTACCCAGTTGGAAGAAGCCGTAGCCGGGCGCACGGCGGAGCTGCGCTGGGCGGTCAAGCAGCTTCAGGTAGAACTGGCGCAGCGAACAATGGCAGAGCAGCGCCTTGAAGATCTGATCGAAGCGGCCCCAGACGCCATGCTCCTGGTGGATCAGGCTGGTACCATCATGCTGGTCAATGCGCAGACAGAGCGCTTGTTTGGCTATTCTCGCGCAGAGCTTCTGGGTGAAAATATTCAAAACCTGGTTGTTCCGAAAAGCCGCAAACGGCTTCGAGAACATGTGGATCAATTTATCAGCGATCATCTTTCGCGCCAGGTCATCTTTGGCCTGACGCTTTCCGCGCTGTGCAAGGATGGTAGTCTATTCCCGGCGGAAATCAGTTTTGGAGCACTGAACACATCCGACGGCGTCTGGATTGCCTGTAATGCGCGCGATATCACCGAGCGTAAAAAAGCGGAAGAGGAACAGAGCCGATTGATGGAAAAAATCCAACAGTCTCGCGAGCAGCTGCGTGCCCTGGCGGTCCGCCTTTCTGAGGCGCAAGAATACGAGCAGCGCCAGATCGCCGTGGAACTGCATGACCGGGTTGGGCAAAACCTGACCGGGTTGAACCTCAACCTGCAGGTGATCCAGAACCTGATCTCCGCGGAAGGTTTCGCTTCGGTCCACTCCCGCCTGGAAGATTCGATGCGCCTGGTGGAGGAAACCACCCGCCAGGTGCGAAGTGTGATGGCGGATCTCAATCCCCCCCTGCTCGAAGAATATGGCCTGGGGGCAGCATTACGGTTTTCCTGTGAGAAATTTCAGGAGCGCACTGGTATTGAAACGACTCTGCTTGGCGAAGATTTTCAACCTCGCCTGGCACCGCGGGAAGAAATGGCCTTGTTCCGCATCGTGCAGGAGGCGCTCAACAACGTTGTCAAACATGCTCAGGCCGCCCGGGTGGAAATCCGCATTGAAACCACCGAGCAGTTCGTGATGTTATGCGTGGAAGATAATGGTCGTGGGTTCAATGTGGACGAATCCGCGCAGCATGGCGAGCAGCCGCATTGGGGCTTGCTAAACATTCGCGAACGGGCAGCATCCATCGGGGGCGTGCTGCAAATTCACTCGGTCCCCGGCCAGGGCACCATCTTAAAAATCGTAATCCAAAGAGGCGAGCTGCATGATTAAGGTGATTCTCGTTGACGACCATGCCATCGTTCGCGATGGGCTGCGGGCAGTGCTGGAAGGGCACCCCGAAATTAATGTGGTGGGCGATTTTTCAAACGGGCGCGAGGCATCCAGCCAGGTGAAAGCGCTGCAGCCGAACGTGGTGATTATGGATATCTGGATGCCGGAAGAGAATGGCTTTATTACCACCCGTAACATCCTGGAGATTGACCCCAAAATCAAAGTGATCTTCCTGAGCATGCTGGGTACCCCGGAGCACGTCTATCGGGCCCTGCAGTCAGGCGCCTCCGGGTACCTGCTTAAAGAGTCTGCCGGGCGCGAGGTGGTGGTGGCCGTGCTGGCTGTAGCAGCCGGAACGCAGTATTTTTCACAGACCATCGCCGAAATGCTGGTTGCCAGCTACATCAATAAGCATAATCCAGAAGAGGCAAAAAGCCCGCTAGAGCGGCTCAGCCAGCGCGAGCGCGAAGTGCTGCAACTGGTTGTGGAAGGGAAATCCAGCGCTGAAATTGGACAGCGGCTGCATCTATCTACCAAGACCATCGAGACCTACCGCAGCCGGATGATGCATAAGCTGGGAGTGAGTGACGTTCCAGGATTGATAAAATTGGCCATTCAGCTTGGGCTGATCCCCTTATCCTCATGAATCCAGAATCCCTTACAGAAACCGTCAAACTCCCCTGACAGTATCATGCAATTTATTATGCTATGATGAATACACATTGCAGACATTGAGAGTAATTATTGGTGAAATAAATAGTTTAGAATGCTGTATCGATCGCTTATTGGTAGAAATATACGTTTTTAACCATTGGTACATTGAAATGCTGATGCAGTGGCAACAACGGATCGTCTTACTTATACAAAAGCTAGCGTAGTCACTGCAAAGCTAGTTGCGAAACCGGCTTTGGGGAGGCCGGTTTCATTTCTTAAAAACCCATGCTACCGAGCATACCCCACGCGTAACCCGTACTAATGCTTGATTGCTTAGGCGGGTTGCTCCAGGCCTCCCTCCTCGCCCCTGAGGAGGGAGTTTTTTATATTTGCAACTTATTGCAAGCTTCTGCGTAAACAGTATAGCAATCGAAAATGAACAGGATCTATTCCTGTTGAAAAAAATAGGAGAATGTAAGTCATGAACCGCAAATCGCTTTTGTTTGTTCTCCCGCTCATCGCACTCCTGTTGATGTCGTGCGGGTTTAGTGTGGATTGGAATGGCCGCCAGGGAATCGAAGGCTCAGGCAATCTCAAGACCGAGCAGCGCACGGTCAACAACATCGAACGCATTGCGCTCGAAGGCCTGGGTGACATCACCGTCATCCAGGGCAGTGAAGAGGCCCTCATGGTCGAGGCCGATGATAACATCCTGCCCTATATTGAGACCTTCATGCGCGGGCGCGAACTGGTGCTGAAGATCAAAGATGGTTATTCCATCCGTAACAGCGTTACCATCCGCTACACCGTTAAGGTCAAGAGCCTGAATGGTATCTCGATCAGCGGCGCGGGCAACCTTACCGCCGAGAAGCTGTCCGTGGATGACCTGACCCTCAATGTTTCCGGCGCCGGCAACATGAAAATTTCCGACCTGCAGGCCGATGACTTGCGCGCCACCGCCAGCGGATCGGGTAACTATGACCTAAAAGGCAAGGTCAAGTCGCAGACCATTACCATCAGTGGGGTAGGCAATTACACTGCTGGCGACCTGGAAAGCAGCCAGGCTGAAGTGACCGTGAGCGGGTCGGGCAATGTGACCCTGTGGGTGGCCGAAAAACTCGATATCCGCGTGGCAGGGTTTGGCAACGTCAATTACTACGGCCAGCCGACCGTGGCGCAGAGCATCACCGGCGGCGGCGGGGTCAAGAGTTTAGGCGAGCACAACTAAACAAATCGCATGGTGAGACTCGCCTACCTGCTAAGCAAAACGATGTGGATTTCTGTGTGCGATTAGTTTACTCATAAAGGCAGCGAATCATCCAGAACAGCTGTGTGCGGTCAGCATACGGCTGTTCTTTTTGTCTGTTTCCCTGGCTGCGAGTATAATTGCGGGGTTATGACCATTCCAGCCTCATTGTTACAAGATGTGGATCACATTATGCGTGACGGCCACGCCGGGCCGCTTACCCGGGTGACCCTGTTGATGCGCCACTCTGTGCGCTTTCCCATCGTAAAGCCCGAGGATACGTATGTTGTCGGATTGACCGAAGAAGGCATCCGGCTGGCGGAAGAACTGGGCCGCCTGCTGGGCCAGCGCTTTTTACCTGGGCGACTGCGGACTTCGCCCGTTGGTCGCTGCCGGGCAACCGTCGAAGCCATCGCTCGCGGCGCCGGGTGGGAGGCTAAGGTTCGTGCTGACCACCACCTGAGCCATCCCTTTATTTCCCCCGCCTGGGAACTGGTGGAGCGCGCGCAGTCCGGTCGGCCTAACGGCTCCAACGGCGTGATTCCCGCCCCACTGCCGGACCTACTGCGCTGGGTAACCGGAGGGGATCGCCCTAATGGCGATTCGCAAATGGCGCTCCAGGCCTTTCTCCCTATTGTGGATGCCCGCCCTCTGCTGGATATTCTGGTTACGCACGATACCATTATCGGGGCTGTGGCCGGGGGACTGCTGCACAAACCCGTGCTCGGACCAGACTGGCCCGGGTACCTGGAAGGCCTGCTGTTCTGGCGGTCTGAAGGCCATCTGCGCGTGCGCTGGCGCGGGGTTTCGTACATACTGGGTGATAACTTTTCACCTGCCGCGGAGCATTGACCCATGCGCTGGAAATCAGATCTTATCTTACTGTTTGTCGCGGCGGTGTGGGGGACAGGGTTTGTTGCCCAACGACTGGCCACTACCCAATTGAGCACACTCTACTTCAATGCTGGTCGTTTTTTGGTGGCAGCGCTGGCGGTATATGCGCTTGCGCGCCTGTCGCCGCAAAAAGCAGATACCGGCGCGGCCCAATCCGCACCACGCCGCCTGCCCTGGATGGTGCTGGCCGGGGTGCTGCTGTTTGCCGCGGCAGGGTTCCAGCAGGCTGGCCTGGTTACCACTACCATCGGCAACGCCAGTTTTATCACCGGGCTGTATGTGGTGCTGGTGCCGCTGTTTCTATGGGGTGTGTGGAGACAGCGGATTAGCGGATTGTCCTGGGCGGCGGTGGGCGTGGCCGTGGTGGGCGTTATGCTGCTCAGCCTGCAGGGCGAGCTGCGCCTGGCCCCCGGCGATTTGCTGGAACTGGCCGGTGCGGTGATGTGGGCCATGCACATCATCCTGGTTGGGCGCCTGGCCGGGCAGGGTACGGATGTGCTGGCGCTTTCAACGGTGCAGTTTCTCACCTGCGGTCTGCTCAACCTGGCCTTTGCCCTTGCCCTGGAGCCTCAAGGGTTTTCCAGCCTGGCGGCGTCTTGGCCAGTGGTGCTGTATTCTGGCCTCGTTCCCATCGGGCTTGGCTTTACCTTGCAGATTGCCGGGCAGAAACATGCCCCGCCGGTCGACGCGGCCATTATCTTAAGCATGGAAGCTGTTTTTGCTACACTGTTTGGCTTCCTGTTCCTCCAGGAAGCGCTCTCGCCCAGGCAGATGTTGGGCTGCGTGCTGATCCTGGCGGCCATGATCCTTTCGCAGATCAAAACAGGCGACCCCTTACCCGAAGCGCGTCAGAACCTGGCCTGATGCAGCGCGGCTGCCGTCCTCTCGCCACGCACGGACGAACGCGCGCTGTTCATCCGTCTCAGGCGATTCCTGGAAGGGCCGGATATTCTGGCGCAGGCGGGTGATCTCGCCGAGGGCTGTCTCCGGGGTCGCTAACTTGTGGCGGATCAGGTAGCAGCCGACCACGGTTCCGGTGCGCCCTTTTCCTCCCCAACAGTGCACGTACACCGGGCGCCCGCTTGCAGCCGCTTCGTCAATCGTATCCAGGATCTGCCGCATCAACGCCGGGGCAGGAATGCTGCCGTCCGGGATGGCAAAGCGCGTCCAGCCGATCTGTTCGCCGTGTTCCGCCGCGATCTGCCGCATGCGCCCAATATATGGAGAAAAGGCCAGCCCCTGGCTGTTGACCTCATCGGCCTCCATCAGGTTGACCACGTGGCGGATGCCGCAGGCAAACAGCGCGGCGATGCGCGGCTCAGCCTGGTCTGGCTCCAGCGCACCAGGGTACTCTCCAGCCAGCAGCCGGCCCGACGCCACCCAGTATGACTTTGGGAAGGGGAAAGAGGGGAAGGTAGGTTCCATACGCCGTAGTATAACAAATCTGGCCAAAGATTGTTGAACTGCCCGGCAGGTTGTTATACTATGGAAAGGAGCACGGCTTTGCATGGCAGTCATCGAGATTCAGGCGAAAACGATCTTGGCCACCATCGGTCACCCGGATGGCATTTTTGGTATGAAGTACAACATGAACCTGTACCGCGGCTGCCAGCACCGCTGCATCTACTGCGACTCGCGCTCTGCCTGTTACGAGATTGAAAACTTCGATGGCGATATCCTGGTAAAAGCTAACGCTCTGGAACTGCTGGAGAAAGAGCTGCCCCGCAAGCGGGTGAAGGGCGTGGTGGGCACAGGCTCGATGAACGACCCGTACATGCCGCTGGAAAAGCAGGTCAAACTGACCGGGCGGGCGCTGGAACTGCTCGCTCGTTTTGGGTTTGGGGTGCACATCAACACCAAGAGCGACCTGGTTACGCGCGACATTGAACGCTTACAGCGTATCGGGCGGGTGCATGCTACGGTCGCTTTTACGATCACCACTGCCGACGATGCCCTGTCGCGCAAAGTGGAACCGGGCGCGCCGACCAGCTCGGCTCGCTTCCGCGCCATGCGCTCGCTGGCTGACAGCGGAATCACCGTGGGGGCGTGCATGATGCCGGTGCTGCCCTTCCTGGAAGACAACCCCGAAAATATCACCGCTATCGTGGAACAAACCGTGGAAAACGGCGGCAGCTTTATCTTACCCTGGTTCGGCATGTCCATGCGCGACCGGCAGCGCGAGTATTTTTACGAACAGCTCGACCGCCTGTTCCCGGGCCTGCGGCCTAAATACGAACGCGCCTTTGGCCTGCGCTACGAATGCCCCGCGCGCAATGCCAAAACCCTCGCCGACCATTTCTACCGCCTATGCGCGCAGCACGGCTTGGGTACGCGTGTGCCGCCTATGCCGGGGGTAGAATCCCCCAAGCAGTTGTCCCTCTTCTAACCGGTCAAACCCTGCTCAGGCCGCTGGTCCGCTTTGCTCCAGCGTGGGGACCGGGGCGCTGGAGTCGGGGGTGGGATGGATCAAGGAGGTGTGCCGCAGCAGTTCTTCAGCCTGGCGGCGGATGTGGGCTTTGCCTGCCCGCTGGGCGGCCTGGTTGAGGTCTTGCACTGCCCGCGCTGCTGCTGCGGCTCTCTCGGCTGCTGGAATTTTGTTCGCGGCAGCAACCTGCAGGTACGCCCGCCCGCGCGCCAGGTAAAGCTCCGCCCGGCGCGGCGCCCGTTCGATGGCGCGCTGGTAGTCGGCGATGGCCCAGTCTGGGTGACTGTTGGCGCGGCAGGCATCGCCGCGGCCCTGGTAAACCTGGTAAGCCTGGGGCATGCGCTCCATGGCGCGTTCGTAATACGCCAGGGCCCAATCCAGGTGCCCTTCCAGGCTGTTCAGAAACAGCTCGGGGAAAGCCAGCATCCATTCCGGTGCGTAGCGCAGCGCCTGGTCGGCATCGCTGCGGAAGCCTTCCATGTTACCCATTTCAAAATGCAGCAGGCTGCGCAGCAGGTAGGTGATTGGTGAGCCTTTTCCCAGCTCGACCGCGCGGTTCATATCCGCCAGCGCGTTGGCGAAGTCGCCGCGCTCCTGGTAGCGCCCGCCCCGGTCGAGGTAGCCAATGGACCAGTTGGTCTGAAGCTGGACGGCCTGGTTGAAAGCGTCCATCGCGCCCTGGTCGTCTTTTTGCATGGAAAGCAGCTCGCCGTTCAGCGCCCAGGCCACGTGGTTTTTGGCGTTGATCTCCAGCGCGCGCCGGACGTCGGCACCGGCCAGCTCGATTTCCATCAGGTTCATATAGGTTACGGCCCGTGAGATGTACAGCCCGGCGCGGTTTGGCGACCGCTGGATGGCGCGCGTGTACTCGCGCGCAGCCGGGTCGAAATCCAGGCGCTTCAGATAGTATCCGCCCCGGTCGATCAGGTACAGCCCACCAATTAAAATATCGTTCAGCAGGCGCGGGTTGAGCGAGACGCCGGCCAGTACCAGCAGCAGCCCGGTCAGGATCAGGATGATATCTTTCAATAACAACCCGCCAGCCGTCAGCGCCAGGGCCAGCGGCAGGCTGAGGACCAGCATCACGCCGTCGGCGTTTTTCTCGCCAAAAACTGCTTTGAGCAGCCCGCGCAGGATCTGTCCGCCGTCGAGTGGGTAAATGGGTAAAAGGTTGAACAGCGCCAGGCTCAGGTTGGCAATGGTCAGGCCCACCAGCAAAGTGAAAGCCTCCCAGCGCCACAGCAGGTCGACCGCGGCAGGCAGCATTCCGGTTTGTCTCACCACGTAAGCGATAATGGTGAGCGACCCCAATCCAATCGCCAGCAGCAGGTTGGTCAGCGGCCCGGCGGCTGAGATGACCATGTCCGGCAGCACCTTTTCAGGCTGGCGGGTCAGGTTGGCAAACCCGCCCAGCGGCCACAGTACAATACTGGTCACCTGAATGCCGTACAGCCGCGCGGCCAGGGTGTGCCCCACCTCGTGCAGCGCCACAAAGACAAAAATAGCGCTGATCAACACCAGGGCGCGCAGCGAATCGGCCAGCGTTTCAGGCTGGAAGGCCCATAGGGTGTACGGGATCAACAGCAGCATCGAAACATGCAGGCGGATCTCCGTGCCCCAGAACCTTCCCACCAGCAAAGACCATTTCATCTGGCCTGCCCGTGTATTACTTCACCAGCCTGGAGATGCGTTTGAAGCGCTCCGTCCCGGCAGCGCCCAGCAGCCCAAAGGCTAAAATTTCGGTCGATCCAATCACGGCCCCGGCCTGACGCATCAACTCCAGGCTGAGACGCCAGTTGCTTTTGGCCCGGCTGCACGTGGCATCCGCGGCCAGGTACACCCGCCTGCCCTGGGCCAGCAGATCGAGCGTGGTCTGCAGCACGCACACATGCGCCTCCACCCCGCAGACGATCACCTCCGGGCGGCTGAGCAGCGCGTTCAATGCTGGTTCTTTACAGCAGCTAAAGGCCATTTTCTCGAACATCTGCGCGTGCTCTGGCAGCGAACTGCGAAGCTCCGCCACCGTTGGCCCCAGCCCCTTTGGGTACTGCTCGCTGACCACGACCGGCAGGGCAAATTCGCCCGCCGTTTCCGCCAGGATGCAGGCATTGCGAACCACACGCGCGGCCACATCCGCTGGCATGGCGGGCATCAGGCGCTCCTGCATATCCACTATCAACAGCATGCAGTTTTCCGCACTTGGAAGAATATTTGTGTTCATTTTTGCCCCAAATTCTTTTCCCAAATCACGTCCAATCCCATCCGCTGGAGCGCATCGGCTTCTTCCGCACTTTCTACTGGCCCGCTGATGACCCCCAACCCGGCATCGTGAACGCGCCGGGTCCAGTCCGCATCGAGCGCTGCGCCTGAATCCCAGCGCGGGTGAACGAAACTGGCGACGCTTTGCCGCGCGGCCTGCAGAGGGTCTTGATCCGGGGTGGCGATCTGAATGGCGGTGACGCAGTCCGCGACGAACGCGCTGTAGCGGGCCAGCAGACCGGCATCAGCTGAGGTAACCACTATATATTCGTTCAGATCGTTTGAGCGGATAAACCAGGCCAGCCGCTCAACAACGCCGGGATCATCCAGCTCCAGGAATGCGCCTATTGGCTCGCGCTGGCAGAACTCCAAAGCTTCATCCAACCCGATTGGTTGGGGCAGGTGACCGTTACCCAGCACAAGGTGATCGCTGCGCAGGGACAGCGGGGTAATAATGGCGTCGGCGCCTGCATCCGCGGCGGCCTTCAGCCCCGCCAGCGTGCCTTCCGCGCTGGACAGGCGCAGCGCGCGGTACTCTGCCGGTTGGATAGTGTTTTCCAATCGCTCCAGCACCGCGTTCACCCGCTCGGGAATCCAAGCGTGCAGCGCGGGCCACGGCACCAGCCATTGGTTGAAGAAAGTGAAGCGTTGGGTAAAACTCCAGGAAGGGTCAAAGGTTTGTTTCGCCAGGTAGCTGCGCGCCAGCACCCGGTCGAAGGCGCGCGAGCGGATCTTGTCGGAGAACATGCTGTTGATCAGCACGTGCGCGTGCAGCCCGACGGCCTGGGTCTCCGCGCGGCGGTACTCGCCGGTCCGCTGGTGGAACCAGGATGGGTCGGGGGCAAAGGCATGTTTGCCTGGCTCTGAAAGCAGCACGGCGTGCCCGTCCTCCAGCTTGAGCGGAATATTGTAATACTTGCCGTGCCAGGAGGCTTCCACCCGGCATGGGTGGCTGTGCGCGTTCAGGTACACCCATACATGCTCCAGCTCATACAGGTGGTGCATATCCCAGTCCCACCAGATGGCGTATTCGATGGCCAGCGCGGCAGGCGGCTGGTCGTCTTGTTTCAGTTCGATGACGCGTTTGAAGGAGGGCGATGGTCCATCTTCATAAAACAGGGAGTACCCTGCAGCCAGCGGAAGGAAGGGTTCGCGCGCATCAAAGTACAGCACCGGGGCATTCCGGGCGGCGATTGCTTGCGCTTCCGCATTACGGGGGGACTGGTACAACTCGGCGAGCAGCAGGTCGCGCGTGCTCATGGAAGGTGCCCCTCCAGGGCGGCGACCAGGCCCAGCAGGTCCAGCGGTTTTTTAATGGTATAGCAAGGCTGCTCGCTCTCATCCGCCGGGATTTTCGAACGGCGCGGCGCCCAGTCCAGCCACACGCTCACCAGCCCCAATTGGTTGGCCCCTTTGATATCACGCTCCAGGTTGTTCCCCACCATCAGCACCTGCCCATAGGCTTCGCGGGGAATGGCTAGTTGATCCAGCGCGCAGTGGAACATGCGCGGGTCGGGTTTCTCTACACCCACCTGGCCGGAGATTGCCAGTGCGTCGAACAGGGGCAGCAGCTTGTAATGGCCGAGCACGTTCGTGAACGTCCCCACCGGGCCATCCGCCACCAGCGCCAGCGGGTACCCCAGCGCCTTGAGCGCCTGTACCGTCTCCGCCGCGCCGGGGATCAGGCTGGCTTCCTGTACTACCAGGTACTCGTCCTTGATTTCAGTTCCTTCATCGACAATGGTGTCGCCGCTGTCGAACAGGATCGCGCGGATTTTGCGAACGATTTTGCGTTCAATCATGCCCTGATTTTATCATCTGGCAAACCACAGCGCCAATCGATGCGGCAGGACGGGAAATTCGATTCGTCAGCAGCCGGTCCGGCAGTTATTACTCCCAATCCCCGAAACCGGTTCGCCGGGTGACCAATTGGCTGGTTGACCGAAAAAGGGTTCTACTTCTTTGCCGTATCTACTCACGTACGGTGGGTAAAGGCAGCGCCGGTGGATCAAACAGGGAAAGGATGGCCTGAAAGGC
>CAYTHO010000022.1:0-67063 GCA_964437595.1 uncultured Anaerolineaceae bacterium | reverse complement strand
GCTCTTCACGCCTGGTTAGGGCTGTTCGCAATGGGCTGTTCGCCCCTTTGCGAATGGCCCTGGAAATCAACGCTTTTCCCCTTTCTCCGCGGGTGAAAATCCTCTATAATAATGATTAAGATTAATGTGGAGGGCAAAGCATGCAAAAGGCATTGAATTTTGTTCTGGGGTTGATTCTGGGCGCCCTGGTTGGCAGCGCTCTCGCCTTGCTCCTGACCCCCGTCTCCGGGGATCAACTGCGCATGGACGTGCGAGATTACACCCGCCAGGTGAGAAGTGAAGTGGAACAGGCCGCCAAGTCGCGCCGGATTGAGCTGGAACGCGAATTGGCCAATCTGCGTGGCGAAGTCATAACGGAGTAATTTCAAATCAAAAAAAGCGCCCGGCTTCATCACCGGGCGCTTTTTTAATTCCCATTTTTACGGTTGAAACTGGAACCGGTAAGTGGCTTTCTGCGTGGTGAAACGCGTAACGCCGCTGACCACCAGCACCGCCTTGTCGGTGCCGCCGCCAAATTCCAGGTCGATTTGGGCCGATTGGGCATCATCCAGCTCGATATACTTCACCGTAGTGGTTTTGCCATCCTCAATCAGCGAGACGCGGAATAACTGCGGCAGCCGGTTCTGAATGCGCACAAAGCCATCCGCCTGCCAGCCGCCCTCATCCGTCTCGAAATCGGCGCTGTACTCGATTTCCGGGACGCGCACGTCATCCACCATCAGGCCTTCACCGTTCACCGCGGCATCCGTCACATACTCGAAGCGCAGCAGAACCTTCTTGCCCGCGAATTCCGAGATATCCACGCTTTCCTCAATCCAGCCGCCCGACTGCCCGTTGTAACCCCATCCATAGGCGTTCCCAGAGGGGTCCTCGGATTTATCGCGTCCGGAAGGCGTCTCCAAAATCTGCCAGGTGGCGCCGCCGTCGGTGGAAGCATCCAGGTACAGGTAATCATAATCTTCTTCAAGGTCATACCAGGCCGCATACTCCAGCGTCAGCGGGCCGCTGGCCTGGCTGAAGTCGAATTCGCGCGTCAGCGTCATGTTCGACTCGTCGCCTTTGTTCGACCAGAAGGCATAATCCCCGGAATGCGCATCCGCCGGCAGCACGCCGACCTCGGTGGCGCCTTCGAAGTTCAGGGTATAACTGCCCGAGCAGGCGATCTCCACATAATCCACGCCAAACTGGTGCACCGTGCGCGTCTGCCAGTCGGGCGAGCAGTTGCCGATTTCTTCCGTTGCGCCCGTTCGGGGAGCATTTTCGTAGCGCTGATAGGCAAAACGGCCATCTTCAACCCGCTCGTCGTTCAAGTAGGTTGCAATCACCCAATCCGCGAACACATCGCTGGCGAGAATGGCTTTCCCCGTCTTCGGGTCTTTTGCATTCAATTCGGTCAGCACCGTATCGATGCTGTCCATGCCGTTATCTTCGTTTCCCACCAGGGCCTGGGTAGCTTCGTCACCAAAGCGGTCGAGGAAATAGGCCAGGAACAGGAAGGATGCGCCGTAATGCGGGGTCGAGTCGGGCGGCGAAGGCCAGTAGGTCAGCTGCATATCCGGATTGCTGGCATACAGGTAATCAAAGCCGCCCGTGTCATAGTCATTCAGCAGTTCAGACAGCACAGAAAAGCCCTCGTTCAACCACGATTCCTCATTGCGGTCCGTGTACCAGTGGATCATGTGCTGGAACTCGTGCGCCATCGTCCCGTAGATATAATCCTCGCCAAGCTCAACATTATCCGCGCTGATCATAAACATTTCGTGCGCGTTTGAGTACTGGTGCGCCTGAGGCGGCAGTTCATCCGCCGATGAGAAATAGCCAGCGATGCCGCTGCCCAAACCGCGCGCGTACAGCACGTACAGGTGCGGGTCGCCGTCGATGCCCGGGCTCCACTCGCTGCCGAAGAACGCCCGGTTGGTCGGGTAAATCTTTTCCTCAAAGGCTTCGGCCAGCCGCCGCATATCGTCCTGGTCGTAGCTCACCCCATCTTCCACCCAAAAATACAGGTGGTCCGTGGCATGCCGCAGCGTGGCCTTCACCTGAAAGTTTTCGTTCGTTTCCACGTTGGTCGCCCAGAAGATCTGCGAGTCGCCCACCTTGATCGGAGCGCCGGCAGGCGTCATCGTCTCCGGGATCTGCGTTTTCCCTTCCAGGCGGCGCGCCAGCTCGCGCGGGTCGTTGATCGGAACGATCTCATTTTCCAGCGTGTTCAACGTTTCCAGCGCCCCCTCGCTCGCGGGCGCCTGGTCTTCCATGGGCCGCGCGGTTGGCTCCGGCGTGCTCAGGTCGAAACCCGGGAAACCCTCCAGCGTAGCCACCTGTGTAATAAACGCCCCCGGGGTAATCTGGCTCACCGTGCGCTCGATGCCAAACCACGCCAGCCCGCCCAAACCGATGCAGGAAATCCCCAGGCACAGGCATAATACAACCACGCCCACCACACCGGCAATAATCCACTTCTCATTGTTATTCATTTTCTTCTCCTTTACTAATTACGTGCTTTCTGCCGTATCTGCATGCTCCGGCAGCCCCGCAAAATGCCGCAGCGCCAGTTGGCACGCGGCGGTTAATATCCCTAACGAAAACCAATAGTAAGGCAGCGCAAATGTATCCAGGCTGAACCCCTCGATAATCAGGCCTACCATCACAAAACTGCCCGCCAGCCCGGCCATTTGAAACAGCCGGTCGTTGCTGGCGTGCAAGAACTGCGTCCGCAAAAATTGCGCCGAGCGCCACAGCACGTACACCCAGGAAAGGAACAGCGCAAATCCAATGATACCCGTTTCGGCCAGCAGGCGCATCCACAGGCTTTTGATGTTGGGCAGCGTTGTCCACTGGTACAGCAGCGTGCGGATTTCAGTCAGCGCCAGGCTGAAAGCGCTCAGCTTCTGCGGAAAGAAATAACCGGCATTGCCCGGCCCAACCCCCAGCAGGGGATACTCGTTGAAAATCTCCCACCCGGCCTGCCAGAAGACGATCCGCTCGGCAAAGACGTTCTGGTTGGCCCAATGGAAGAAGGACTTCTCCTTCATAACCGAAAAGTCGAACAGGCCCGCCATCCGCGCATCGACCTTGCTGAGCACGTAGCCAGCCCCTACCAGCAGCCCGGCATAAACGACGATCAACGCCAGCACCGCCGCTGCCAGAAAGGCCGCCTGATACAACCGCTTCCGGTCAGCGGGTAGGGACCGGCGCTCAAATAACCGTTTTTGCGCCCAGCGCACGAAGCGCACGTTCAACAACAGCAGCAGGAAAGCCACCATGGTGAGAAACGTCAGCCAGCCAATCCGCGAAACGGTCAGCACCAGCACGGCAGCCCCCGCCAGCAGCAGTACGTGTTCAACGTGGAATTTCCAAATGCGCAGGCGGTGCGCGGTAAAGCCGGTCACCGTCGCGGCCATCCACAGCGGCAGGTAGAGCATATTCAGCTGGTGCGAAAGCCAGGAAGGCTCGTAAGCAAACCCATTGGCCCGCTGCCCGTACAGCAGCAGGCTGGTTGAAATCGATCCCTGGAAGCTCCACATCCATTCGGGCTGCACATGGTTAATTCGCCACGACAGCACCTGCACGAACGCCCATGCCAGCGCCAGCGCGCCGCCCCAATTGACCCAGCGCAGGAAGAAGCGTATTCGTTCCGCATGCGTCAGCCAGCTTGCCGCCACCAGGTAAAAGCAGATGCCAACGACGATCGTCGACAGCGCCTTCACCTCACTCCGCAGGAGCGTCATCCCCTTATACGCCGGGAAAGGCAGGAACGTAGCCGCCGCCGCGGAGACCAGCGCCGCGCCGCCGCCAAACACCAGCAGCGGAACCGCCTGGATGGGCAGCTTGCCCCCGCGCAGCAGGTACGGCGCCAGCCACATGCCCAGCAAAAGCACCATCGGCAGGAAGGAAAGCGGCGCGACCATCTGCGATCCGGTCAGCCGGGCCACCAGCGGAAAGCTGGTAAACGGCAGCACGAACGCCATGCATGCCACCAACCCCCACTGCGCGGAAAGATAGATCCGTTTCAACACGCTTCAGCTTCTTCCGCGTTTTGTTTTTGGCTTGCCAGCACCCGGCCTGCCGGTCATCCATCGCCCCGGAATGCCCAACTGCAGCAGCCCGATCCCCAGCAGCAAGCCGATGAAGCACCCCGCCAGCACCATCTGACTGCGCTGAAAGATCACCGGCCCGGGGGTCGCCAGTGCCCGATCAACCGGCCCAATCACCAGCCCGGAAAACAACCCCAGGCTGGCAATCCGTTCCTGAGCATACTGGCTGCCAGCAGACTGCAGGTCTCCCTGGATCTCGGCAAACCGGCCTTTGCTGCACTGCCCGCTTCCCGGCTCGCTGGAAGCAGCCTTCGCCAGGCAGTTCTCCAGTGATTGTAAATAGCGGTCCCAGCGGTCTGCCTGCAGGGCATGCTGGTAGGCTTCCAGGAGCACCTTTTGCCCCTGCTCCACCCATAAATTCGCCAGCCGCTCGGCCACCCGCGGATCAGCATTCCGCACGCGCAGGTCCCACACGTTCACCCTGCGTTCCAGCACGGCGGCTTTCTTCAGGTCCACCACGCTGGTCTGAATGCCCTCCGCCGCGGCCTGGTCAACCACCGCCTGGACCACGTTCACCGAGTTGATCACATCGCCCACCACATTGATCGCCGTGTCCTCTTCGAACTGCGTCATCGGCCCCGTGGCAACGTAATCGATGGTGGTGGAGAAATGGCCAACGGCCTCATACACAGGCGGCTGCGCCCGGTGCGCCAGCCAGCCGGCAAAACCACCGACGGCTGCCAGCAAGAAGATAAACCACCAGAACCGGAAAGCGGTTCGCAGCGCCGCGAGCGGAATAAAGCCATCTTCGGGCAATTCTGCAGCCGCTGCGACTGTTTTTTTTACGACTGCCTCGGGTTCGGTTACGGGCAAAGCCAATCCTCCTGTGATGTCTGCAGGACGCTGTTTCGCAAGATGCGCGAACGATCAAACACGCCTGCGGTTGGACAATGGCCCTATTATACCCGGTTGGCCGTACTTGATAAATCAGGAACTTTATTGCCCTTCTAACGCCCCACGGAGGGGAAGTACAGCACCTGGGTATCGTACGCGCCCTGGAAGTTCACCAGCGCCAGATTTTTATTGCACTCCTCCGGCACCCGCAGGATTACCGCGTCGCTGAGCGGCTTGAACTCCATATCCAGCAGCCGGATTTCCAGATAAGATGGGCCGTCCGGCAAGTGATCGGCCAGGAACAGTTCGTAACTCCCCGGGCCGTACACGCCGGATTTTTCGGTGAATACAATCTGCTCCACTGGCCGGTCGTTGATGCTCCCGGTCACCAGTACCGCCAGCCCGCTGACCCCTTCCCCGCTGTCGTCGAACACCTGCCCGGCCACGCCCACCCACTGGCAGCCCTGCTCGGTGTGGCTGAAGGCCCGCATATATTTGGGCGATCCGACCTGGATCGCGTACGGCGGAGGTTCCGGCGTCGGCGTGCCGGAAATCCCCGCCAGCACGGCAAACACGCCGCCCCGGGTGGCTCCCTTACCCGCCATCCCTCCCACCATCAGCCCGCACGCCCCCAGCAGCACCACGCCGACCAGCGCCGCTGCCATGTAGCGCGGCTGGTGCGGCATGCCGTCGCCGCTGAACGGGCGCCGGACCGCCGCCCAAAACTTTTGCAGCGGGCCGCCAGCCTCCTCACCGCCGAACAGGCGCTCCTTTACCCGCTGCCACGTCTGGCGCAGCGCCGGCCATACTTCCAGAGTCTGGATACGATACTTCCACTGTTTGAGCATGTCTCCCTCTTTCGATCCAGAACTCCCCGGCCCACCCAATGGGAACCAGGTGCGGATCTATAGGATCATGCTGCAAGAAATATTCCAGCCTCAGGGCTTGCGCGTCCCGGCGAATTTTTCCTTGCGCAGCAGGGTGGTGATCAACGCCACCGCCAGCTTGCCCCCCATCAGCCCGTAGTACAGCCAATTGAACAGAAAAAAATAATCCCGGGCAAGGTGCTTGCGGTAATAGAGGAAGTACGACCGGTGCCACTGGTAAATGGAGTGGTACACCTCCACCTTTGAGCCCCCCTGCCCGCCGTAGTGGATCACCTGCGCCTGGGGAGCGTAATAAATTTTCCAGCCTGCCTGGCGCGCGCGGAAGCAAAAATCGGCATCCTCCTGGTAGGCGAAGAACAGCTCATCCAGGTAGCCAATCTGCTCGATCACTGCGCGGCGGATGAACATGCACGATCCCGAAACCGCCTCCACCTCATTGACTTCATCCTCGTCCAGGTACGTCATCAGGTAGCGGGCAAAGCGGGGGTCTTTGGGGTAGCGCTTCGACAGGCCGGAAAAATACGTGATCGCATCCCAGGGCCGCGCGGCGCTGCGCCGGCACTGTTTCTGCAGCGTGCCGTCCCGGTTGAGCACCTTGGGCGTGCAGATGCCCGCCTGCGGATGCTCCTCCATGAAACGTACCAGCCGGTCGAACATCCCCGGCAGCACCAGCGTATCCGGGTTGAGCTGCACCAGGTAGCGCCCGGCAGCCATCTTCAGCGCCTGGTTCATCGGCAGGGTGTAGCCTTCATTGCCCGCGTTCTCATGCCAGCGCGCGTGGGCATAATCGCTCTGCAGCATCTCCAGCGTCCCATCCTGCGAGTGGTTATCCACAACGATGATTTCATAGGCGCAGGCTGGCGGGTGCTGCGCGATTGAATCCAAACAGTCCCGCAGCAAATCGCGCACTTTATAGGTAACGATGCAGATGGAAACAACGGGTTCAGTCATGGCGCATTCCCCTTGCGAAATGGGAAGATCGGCGCGAGCTTGCGCCGGAAAAAGACCCACACCTGCCCCAGCAGCGTGCCCGCCCCGCGGTTGCGCACGGAATACCAGGCCATATCCCGCAGTGTTGGGCGCGCCTCATCCACCGCTGAGAAATAAAAGCGCTCCAGCAGCCGCTGCGTCGCCGCCGCGCCTGGCACGCCCGTAGAAACCGCCGGGTCGAACGCCCCGGGCAAAAACGAAGCCTCCGCTGCTTTTCCAGCCGCCCGGGAAAATTCCGCCAGCGCTCCCAGCAGCTCAGGACCGCGCGCCCAGGGGGCATAACGCTCCATCACATGGGCCTGCGCCGCCGCGCCAACCGCCTCCCGCGCGGGTGCATCGCTGACCAGCCGCTCCAGGTGCGCCTGCCACTCCTCCAGGCTGCTGGCTAAGAAACCGTTCTCTCCTGAACGGATGGCGTACGCGAAAGCATCCGTCCGGCTGGCGATGGTCGGCACGCGCACCAGCGCCGCTTCCATATACTTGATCTCGCTCTTAGCCTGGTTGAAGGGGCTCTCCGGGACCAGCGGGGCCAGGTTGATGTCCAGCAGCGCCAGCCGGGCGGGCAGATCGCGCCATGCCACGCGCGGAAAAACCTTCACCCGCTCCGCTAGGCCCTCCCATGCCTCCCCGGTGTCCAGGTCGCCCATCAGCCACAGTTCCGCCTCAGGGTGGCGCTCCAGCGCCTGCCGCAGGGCAGGCCGGATCATCTGGAAATCCCGGTCGTGCGTGCGCGTGCCGCTGGCATAGCCGATCACCACGCGCTCCCCGCTACGGGGTTCGCGCTGCGCCACAGCCTTCTCCGAAAGCGCCAGCATCTCCAGGCTGAAGGCATTGCGGTGCACCCGCACCGGCAGGCCAAACGGCTCCATCATCTTCGCCAGCGCATCGGTGGAAACAGTAACCCCATCGCAGCGCTCCAGCGTCTGGCGGTGGCGGAGCAGTTCCTGGCGGTAGATACGCGCCCGCACCGGGTCTTGAAAGTCCGGGCTGTCGATCCAGCGCATAATGGCCGGGTCATATAAGAAATCATCCGTGTCCAGCACCACCAGGGCGCCGCGCGCCTCCAGACGGTCCAGCAGCCGGGCCACGTATCCATCGTACGCCACCCGGTGCAGGATCACCACCTGCGCCGCGTTCAGCTTTTCCCCCAACCGCGGGTCCATCAGGTGCGAGCACTGGCAGTCCACGCCTGCCAGGCGCAGCTGCTCGTAAGGGTGCAGCGTGCGGTAGCGGCGCGTATCGCCGCGCACGCCGCTAAGAATGGTGATCATCTTTCCCTGCCGCCCGGCCCAATTTCAACAGCGCATACCGGTTGATTTCTTCCAGCCGGTCCGCCGGGCGCTGCTCAAAGCCCCACGCAAACACCGGCTGCCGCACCGAGTACGAAAGGCCAGGGTGATAATACGAGTCGCCATCCCGGACCAGCGCGATGAACTGCTGGTATCCCAGGTGCGTATCTTCTGGTGGTATCAACCGGGCCCGCGATTTGCCCTCATGGTGGATCAGATTGCAGAAGGGGGTGTACACCACCTGGTAGCCCTGGCGCACGGCTTCCAGGCAGTACGCTACATCGCTGAACACCAGCCAGTATCCTTCATCAAAGCCGCCCGCCTGTTCAAACACCTCCCGCGAGGTCATCAAGCAGGCCCCCGTCACCGCCTGGTAATTGCGGTACCAGTCCAGCGAGCCGAACGGGTTGGGATAATCCCCGGCGGCATTCCCAAAAACATGGCTGGCATGGCCCTCCATTCCGAGTACAATCCCGGCATGCTGGATCGTGCCGTCCGGGAAAAGCAGCTTCGGGCCAACGACGCCCACCCCCGGGTATTCCATCCAGCGCACCAGTTCCTCGATCCAGCCTGGCGCCAGCGCCTGCACATCATTATTGAGAAACAGGAACAGGTCGCCCGTGGCATGCGCCGCGCCCACATTATTCACCCGCGAGTAGTTGAACGGCGCCGTGTCGCGCAGCAGGGTGATGCGCGAGTCCTGTGCAATCTGCCGGTAATACGCCTCCACATTCGGGTCCTGGCTGCACGTATCGATCAGGATGATCTCGTGCTCCAGGTTTGGCGCCTGAATCTGGATCGACTCCACGCATTTTTGCAGCACGCTGAGGTTATCTTTGGTCGGGATGATGATCGAGACCTTGTGGTCGCGCACCTTCCACGTCACCTGCGGATGCCCCCCCGCCGTCCGGCGGACGTGCGGTTCCGCCATCCCCAGCCGTTCCAGGTGACCGGCGAGCGCCCTGTCATCCTTTTCCACCGCAGCCGGTTCGCTGCCCCCCACCGGCGCGTGGAACAGCACCCGCGCGATCCGCACCGCCTGCTGCATGTAAGGCGAGCAGCGCAGCGCCAGGTCCCACTCAGAAAGAATGGGCGCATCCTTCTTCAGCGACTGCCGCAGAAACGCCCCGCGGTAGAATCCCCCGCGCAGGTAATTGACCGACAACAACAGCGCCGGCGACCAGCCCGGTTTCAGGAAAGGCAACTGCCCGCCGGTTTTCCCAGGCTGGAGCACATCTTCATCGTAATAAAAAACATCGGCGACCGGGTAGCGCTCTACCTGGCATGCCAGTTCGCCAAATGCATCCGGCGCAAACGCCCCCCCGGCCCGCGCCCAGCACACCCATTCCGCCTCGGCCCGCTCCAGCGCAGCCCGGTAAAGATTCTCCTCCTGGTCTGCCGGGTACGGAACCGTGCAGATGCGCGCGTCCTGCCTGGCCGGGTTGGATAATAAACGGTCCACCGGGCCCCATTCCGCCGGGAAATACACCGCGGCCTCCCAGGCCGGGTACGCCTGGTCTATCAATGATGCCAGCGTGCTTTGCACATCTTCCGGGCGCTCGCCTGCGCGGAGGAGAATGTTTACGCAGATCAGCGGTTCCCCTGGCGCGGGCCGCGCGCCGCTGGCAGCCGGGTTTGCGGGCTGGCTGCAGTCCGCCCGCGCCTGGCGCTGCCGCCACAGGTGGTAAGAGCGTTCCATGTTGCGGGCTTGCCAGAGCAAAACGGTTTTAATCAGCTTTTCGCGCACCGCCCAGACCATGTGCGCGAGAAGCCTCCCTGTTTTCTTGAGGGCTGAAACATTGGAAACCCGTGATCCTGTTTTATGAACCGCCATAAGTCCTTTACCCATTCAGCAGCGGCGCCAGGCGGTTTCCTCCTACTGGCTTTCCCGGTAGGCCTGGACAACATCCGCTGCCTTCCCAAATGCTCGCAAATGACCATGGTCCAGCCACGCCGCGGTTTTGCACATGCCGAGGATGGTATCCATATTGTGAGAAACGAGCAGGATAGAAGTGCCCATCGCGCAGTATTCCTCGATGCGCTTCATGCATTTGCGCTGAAACGCTTCATCGCCCACCGATAAAACCTCATCAACGATCAATACCTCGGGTTGCGAGTCGGTTGCCACCGCGAACCCCAGCCGCGCCCACATGCCGCTCGAATAGGTACGGATCGGAGCGTTGATAAAGTCGCCAATCTCAGCGAAATCGACAATGCTTTCAAACTTCTTCTCCATTTCCTTGCGCGAGAAGCCCAGCATGGCCCCGTTTAAAAAGACGTTCTCGCGTCCGGTCAGCTCCGGGTGGAAACCGGCGCCCAGTTCCAGCAGCGGGGATACCCGCCCCCGCACCCGCACGCGCCCCTCCGTAGGCCGCAGCACGCGCGCCACCACCTTCAACAGGGTGCTTTTCCCGGCTCCGTTATGGCCAACAATCCCAAAAATATCGGCGCGATTAACGTTAAGGGAAACATCTTTCAGCGCCCAAAATGTCGCGTGGCTCACCCGGCGCTGCAGCGTGCGGATCATATACTCTTTAAAAGTACCAATACGCTCGGTTGGCACCCGATAGCGTACGGACACATTTTCCATGCAAATGACAGGTTCTTGTTCAGCAGGCATTGTTTTCTTTGAACGTTCTCTCAGATTCGATAAGCAAATTCATCCGCTTTCTTGGTAAACACATACCACCCAATGCCCAGCGCCACCACGGCAATCAATACCGCCGGCCAAAACTCCACCGCGGTCGGCATGCGCCCATCGTAAAACAAGATGCGGAACAGCCGCACCATGTAATACATCGGGTTGAGATGGGTGATCAGGTAAGCGTATTTTTGCGGCAGGGCGCTCTCCGGGTAAATGATGGGGGTCAGGTACATCCAGGCCGTCAGGCCGATCTGGTACATTTCCGATACATCCGGGAAGTAAATCGCAATGGTAGAAAGCAGCAGCCCCACCCCAAGCGCAAAACAGGCCACCAGCAGCAGCGGCACCGGGGTAAACAGGATCGAAGCGCGGATGGGCACCCCGGTGATGAGCATCACCAGGAACAGCGGGATGATCGTGAGCAGCAGGTTGATCGCCCCGGTGCCAATCGCCGCAATCGCGAACGACGTGCGCGGCAGGTATATGCGGTTGAGCAGCCCCCCGCCCCACACCAGGTTGACCATTGACGCAGTGCTGGTCTGAGCAAAAAAGGTCCAAACCATCAACCCGCTCAACACATAAGCCGGGTATCCTTTGATCGTCCCAAACAACTGCGAGAACACGATGGTTAAAATCAGCATCATGCCCAGCGGGTTCAGCAGCGTCCAGGCAATGCCAAAAACGGAGCGCTTATACCGCGAGGTAACATCCCGCCGAATCAGTTGCGCCAGCAGGTTCCGGTAGCGAAAAGTCTGGCGCAGCTCATCGATCGCTTGATGCCCTTGCTCGGCGCTGTCATAGATTAGTTCATTATTCATACGGTTCTGCGGCACTTGCATGTCATATTCTCGATAAAGCGACCGTTATTGTAACCGAACTTCCTACCCTTGTACACAACACAGCGGCGATGACATCATACAGGTAATTGCCCGGTAAAACTTTCCTGACCCAGGCCGTCTTGCTTCTTGAGCCCTGACTAATAACCCAGTATCTTCATTTCACTTGCCGTAATAAACTCCGGCAGTCTCTGCTCTTGCCACAATCGGTAAATATTCTGCCGCAGTTCTGGAATCAGGTAATGGGCGCAGTAAACCCGCCGGATAAATGCCCCAAGACGGGTTTTTCCAAACACGCCGTCCAGAACGCCGGTAAAGTATGCGTATCGCAAAAGAAATACGTACCACCAGTCCAACCAGGCATAGGAATCCCACTCGTAATGACTCGCCAGGCGGTATGCCAGCGCCTCCGCCCACGACTTTTTTTCTTCCGAAAATTCCCGAAAGAGCAGCCAGGGCCGCAGGAACAGGCCCAGCACCTGCAGGAGGGGCGTCCGCATCAGGTGATTTAATTCAAAGTGCTTGCGAACCAGAACCACGGCCATCAAGCCGCTTTTATACTGCCGCTCGAAGAACGTCCACAGCGTATGGTAATGGTAATGACTGGCTCCGATGGCGCTCTGGTAAATAATCTTAAGCCCCATCTTGGACAACCGGTAAGCAAGCTCCACGTCCTCGAAAGCCGCGTGGGTAAAGTCCGTGTCAAACCACCGGTCGATTGAGCGAAGAAATTCCGTTTTCAAAGAAATATTGGCCGTGTACAGGTGGCGGAAATCATATTCCTGCCCATCGACGAGGTAATGATAGCTGAACTGCTCAGCCCCAATGCCGTCGATGTGAGTCATTAGCGTATTGCAGGGCATATCCTCCGGCCATTGCACCTTGCCCAAAATCGCCACACCGCGGTCCGGGTAGCGCTGGTGCGCGTCCAGGTGCCCCTGAACGAAGTCTTCATCAGGTAAAATATCGTCGCCCACAAAAGCTACCAGCGGCGACCGAACCAGCGGAATGGCTCGATTCCTGGCGGATGCCGGGCCTGCGTTTTTTTCCTGGCGCTCCACGCGCAGCAGGTAATGCCTGGGCTGGTAACTGGTAAGCACCTGGTAGGTCTCATCTTTGGAGCAGTCGTCTACCGCAATCAGCTCGAACGGCTCGCGAGTGCTCTGGCGATCGTAGGCTTCCAGCGCCCGCTTCAGGTCATGGGCCCGGTTATAGCAGGGCATGATCAGGGTGATCGCAGTCGCCTGGGCGGATGGCTCTGTCATGTCAGAAGTTTTTCCTCAGATCCTCGATCCCCCGCCCCCACGACTTTCTCCACGATAAACGGCGGTCGCCTGCGGGTCGCGTCAAAATTGCGCCACAGGTACTCGCCCATGATCCCCAGGATAATGAGCTGTACACCGGAAACCACCAGCAGCACAACAATTAACGCCGTCCAGCCCTGCACCGCCGGAGTCAGGTTCAATAAGCGCAGCGCGATAACCAGAATAGCATACAGCCCGCCCAACCCCGCGAACAGGAAACCGAAGAAAGATGACAACCGCAGCGGCAGGTAAGAAAAAGCCGCGAAGGTATCGATGAAGTAATTGAGCTTGCGGGTAAATGTCCAGCGGCTCTTGCCATGCACCCGCTCAACCCGTTCGTATTCTACCGTGGCGTAAGGAAAGCCCGTCCACAAAATCAGGCCGATCAGGTGCGAGTTCCGTTCCTGGATCTTCACCACCGCATCAACCACCTGGCGGTCGATCAGGAAAAAGCCGATCCCATTGGTGGAAATGCCGTGGAACACCAGCCGTTCAAACAGCCAGTTGAACACATTGGCGGCCATCCGCGTAAAAAACGGATCTCCGTGGCGGTCTTTGCGCACCGCAAAGACCACTGGTTTTCCACCCTCCCACAGGCGGATCATTTCGCACATCGCTTCTGGCGGATCTTGCAGGTCAGCGGCGATAAAACCAACACAGTCACCGCTGGCGTGGCACAATCCCGCCAGGATCGCCATATTCGACCCGAAATTGCGAACCAGCTTTACCAGCCGCACGCGCGGGTCCCGCCCGGCGATTTTCTCCATCACCGCATAGGATTGGTCCCCTGAGCCATCATCCACATAGACGAACTCAAAGCTGTGCTGCGGCATGGTATCCGCCAGCCAGTTCAGCCGCTCCGCCAAAGCCTCCAGCGACTTCTCGTTATAGTAAACGGGGACAACGATGGATACTAATGACATAGAATATCTGACAAAGCTTCAATCACAGCCGCCTGCTCGTCTTCCCGCAGGTGCGGTCCCATGGGAATGCTGAGCACCGTTTGCGCCAGGCGCTCAGCAATCGGAAAATCGCCCGGTTGAAAATTCCGGTCGCGGTAGGCCTCGGAAAGGTGCGGCGGCACCGGGTAATGGATCAGCGTGCCGATCGAACGCTGTTTCAGCGCTTCCTGGAGCCAATCGCGCCGGTCGTGGCGGATGACAAAAACGTGCCAGCAAGGTTCGGCAAAATCGGGCGTTTCGGGTAGGGTCAGGCCAGGCAGCGATTTCAGCTCTGCCAGGTAGCGCCGGGCGACCTTTTTCCTGCGTGCGTTCCATTCATCCAAATGCTTGAGCTTCACGCGCAGAAAGGCAGCCTGGATCGGGTCCAGTCGGGAATTAAAGCCTTTGACCTCGTTATAATACTTCACCCGCGAGCCATAATTGCGCAGCATGCGCACCTTATCCGCCAGGTCTGCATCGTCCGTGGTCACCGCGCCAGCATCCCCCATTGCGCCCAGGTTCTTGCCCGGGTAAAAGCTCCAGCCGGAGGCATCACATAAGGTCCCGGCCTGCTTGCCCAGGTAGGTCGCGCCGTGAGCCTGGGCCGCGTCTTCAATAACCTTCAACCCATGTTTCTGCGCAATCTGGTTGATCGGCCCCATCTCCGCCGTTTGACCGTACAGGTGCACGGGCATTATCGCTCGGGTCCGCGCCGTGACCGCCGCCTCAATCCGGTTGGGATCAATATTGTACGTGGCTGGGTCAGGCTCCACCGGCACCGGAACCGCCCCGGCATAGCTCACCGCCAGCCAGGTGGCAATATACGTGTTGGATGGCACAATCACCTCATCGCCCGGGCCAATGCCGTACGCCCGCAAAATCAGGTGCAGCGCGTCCAGGCCGTTGCCCACCGACACGCAGTATTTAGCGCCGGTATAACGAGCAAACGCCTCCTCAAAGGCCTCCATCTCTTCCCCTAGAATATACCAGCCCGAAAGCATCACCCGCTGGTATGCTTCGTCCATTTCTTCCCGGATCTCCAGGTATGGGGATTTCATATCGAGAAAGGGCACCGGCAAATTCATTTTCCCTCGATCAGTTTGAGGTATTCATCGTAATCGCGGATATACTCCGCCGCGTCATATTTATCGGAAGCAAAAACCATCTCCACGGCATCCGCAGAGTATTTGTATTGTACGCTCCAGATCATTGGCGGGATAAGTATACCGTAGTTGGGCCGGTCCAAGAGGACTTCAAAACGCGTATCGCCGTCATCGACCATCACTGTGATCGAGCCTTTCACGCATACAATAAACTGGGACTGTTCCCGGTGCGCATGCTCGCCGCGTACATGCGTGTTCGGTACGTCAAAAACCCAAAAGCAGCGCTTGGGGATAAATGGCAGCCCCTTCTCGATTTCCGCTACCGAGAGATTGCCGCGCATATCCTCGATCAGCGGCAGCCTGATCAGCTTCACCCCCTGGATGGGCAGGTCGCCGCCCGTCTGGTCCGCTTTGTCAAGGAAAGGCGCATCAACATGGGTTACTGCCGTCTGCGCGTACCCGATAATGTGAGCCGGGTTGCCCACCACAACCGCGTTCGGCGGAACATCTTTGGTGACCACCGCCCCTGCGCCAACCATCGCTTTCCGTCCAATCGTTACGCCTGGAAGGATTGTGGCGTTTGCGCCAATTGAAGCCCCACTGCGCACAATCGTCTTGAGAAATTGCCCTGGGTACTGCTTGCTGCGCGGGAAGTGATCGTTGGTGAAGGTGGCGTTGGGGCCAATAAAAACGTCATCCTCCAGGCGAACCCCATCCCACAACTGCACGCCGCACTTCACGGTGACACGATCACCCACGAGCACATCATTCTCGATAAACACATGGTCGCAAATATTGCAGTCCTCGCCAATGCGAGCGCCAGGGAGCACATGCGCAAACGCCCAAACGCGCGTCCCTGGGCCGATGCTGGTCGATTCAACAAGCGCATTTGGATGCTGAAAGAAGGGGTTGGTCATGGGTTTTCTACCTGATGGGTGAAACCTGGATCGCAAGGTGCGTCCGCACGCTGCATGCCGTTATTATATCCGGAATTTCTCCAGCAGCCGCTTCCCTACCCACCCACGCGAAACGACGAACAGGACCAGCACTGCCAGAGCAGAAACAGCCGAAATGGCCGCTCCTTCCCGCAGCATAGGCGGCGTATAGCGCAGTGTAATTTGCTGCTCCCCCGGTTCCACAAATACCCCGATCATCCCCCAATTGGCATCGATGATGGTCTTTTTCTCATCGTCGATATATACGCTCCATCCCTCATCCGCATTGATGGAAAAAAAGACAATCCCGGCTGTGGGGCTGTTCAGGCTGCCTTCAATGTAATCATCCCGGCCAACGGTGATCCGCACCGGATTAGAGGATAAGGCCGCTAAATCATCGTAAGCAGCCGGGTCAGACCATCCATCCGCGAAATCGGCATAGGAGAGAACTTCCTGCATTCCCATCGCTCGCGCTTCCCCAACATGCTCATCCGGGATCACGCAGGCTTTTGCTATGACAATATCCCGGTCTTGGGTGGAAAAATTTTGGATATTACTTTTCGTAATAAACGATTGGTAAACGCTCCCCATGGGGACCCAATGGTTATTTTTTAGCGCAATTACATCGCCCCACTGCCCGACCAGTTCATAACCCTCAGGGGCTTCGTCCAGGGACCTTACCATGTAATATTTCACACCAAGCAGCGATCGGATCACATCGCTTTCGATGAACCCCAACTGCAAGTTTAGCGCCGTTGCGCCTCCAACCGCATCAAAAAAGTTCAGGGTTGTGCCGGGGATGATACTCCAGTAGCCATGGATATTGCGGTATCCCTGCATCAGGCCATCGTTCAAGAACTGCGAATAAAACGATTTATCCACCCGGTAAAGCTCGCTGTCCATGGCACTGATGTTTCTGGCGGCATCAAAGCTGTCATCGAAATAACTGGTTTTCTCCACCACGTAGTCTGTTGATACCGGTTTTCTCCCCCAGATGGTAGCGCCTGTATTCCAGATGATCTCTCCTGCCAGCAAAACAGCAAAGAGCAGCGCGCTGTATCTCCATTGAAGCCGTTGAAACAGAACAAAATACGCGCCCAGCAGCACAACCACTGGCCCCACGCGCAGAAACGTATCCATTAGCAGCGATGTAGATACCTGCACCCCGCCAAAATCCCTCGTGGAGCGAATAACATAATATCCCAACGAAACCAATAGCGCGCCAAAAACAAGCCCAAGCAAGGTAAGTTTTAGAATAGGCCCGTTCGCCTCTTGACGATCAACCACTGCCTGGAAAGCCAGCGCCGCGGAAATCAACAGGAAGACGATGACAAAGTACGTCCAGCGGTAAGAAAACATGCTGAAGCCATTAAAGGCCACCGCCGCGTAGGGGAAAATCAAGCTAATCGCGGAAAAACCAACCAATGCAGCAACAAATCCTTTTTCAGCCCGGCTGCGGGAGACCCATATTTGTGGCAGCGCCAGCAGCACTAACAGCCCGCAGTAAAGGTGTGGTGAGTCATAATAATTTTCCACGCCGGCAAATGTGCTGGCTGTACCAAGCAGGCTGTTGGAAAAGAAACTGCCAGCCATCGTCAGGAGTGTCTTGCGGTTGATGATCGAAAGAAGAGGTATCCCGGTCATCTGCCCGCTCACCCGGCTGGTGGTCAGGGTCGCCGCAACCGTTGGCAGCAAGACCACCGCCGAGATGCCAATCCCCAACACAAACGCCCCACCAATTTTTACGCCCTTCGTAAAGATCTGGCGATAATTTCCCTTGTAAAGAAAGAGCATCCGGGCAAGCAGAAAAACAGCCAGGAAGAAGGCCGACATATACATAAAGTAATACGCGCTGGTCATTCCCAGGGCTGTCGAAAAAATCAGCAGGCCATACCGGTCTCTGTGAAGGGCGCTCTCGATCCCGAGCAAAATCATCGGAAACACCATCACGAGGGTGCCAAAAAAGTAATGCTGCCCCCAAACAACCGAAAAACCGCTAAAGCCATACAACAGGGCAGTCACAAAAATAATCGGCCTGTTCTGAACGTAGTAACCAATGAACCGGTGAAAGAACAGCGTTCCGATCAGGATTTTAAGGATATAAACGAGGATCAACAGGCGGGCGATCCCCAAATAATCAAAAAAAGCATACAGCCAGATAAATGGATCAAAAAACAGCATCGAACCGGAGAACAGATTGATCCCCAGGCCTAGCTCCAGGCTAAAAAATTCAAAACCCTGCTTGAACGAATTGGAAAAGTGCGTATATGCCGGCCAGTAGGAATTCAGCGTGTCGGACCCCGCGTCCGGCCAGATAAAAAAATCGTTCCCAAAAAGGAACTGCTGGTATACAACGGCACACAGAAGCAGGACAGCGCCGGTCAGCCTTACCTTATCGTTCTCCAATAATCCACGCAGATAAGCTCTCATCCGTCTCCCACAGGCACGCCACCCATCAGTGAGATAAAGGCGCCGCTATCTGTCAGCCTGTTGTGTTCTTCATGCAATGAAACCAGGGCCCATTATATCATCCCATCCCCAGCCATCGGGATACGTGAAATTGCAATCGCAGCAGCGCCATATTGGGCTTTTTCCAAATCCAATGGATTATAATAGAGCATCTTGCATCCCCTGCCAGACAAAAGCAGAAATATGGAGAATGAGCCGGTATGAAGCTAAGATGGTTTTTGCACCCCATACAGACGTTAAGAAATTACCTCAGGCGCAAGCATCGAATTGAGATATACAATCTTGGCTACAACTTGCTGGGATCGCAAGATGGATACCCTCTACCGCCAGCCGATCTGGTCGACCTGGTGATTGGAACAAGAGAAATCGGCTGGTACCAATTCGGCGGATTGTTCGCACACCAGTCCTTCACCACGTTCCTGCGTAGGAACAATATCGAGTTCAAAGACACGCGCTCCATATTTGATTTTGGATGCGGGTGCGGGCGCATCATTCGCTGGTTTAACGATTGGAAAGCTACCTCCGAGATTTGGGGGACAGACTATAACCCGGCCCTGATCCACTGGTGCCAGAAAAATCTGGCCGATATCGCCCGGTTCAAAGTAAACCAGCCCAATCCTCCGCTCGATTTTGAAGATAACAAATTTGAGCTGGTTTATTCTTACTCCGTATTCACACACCTCGCGCGCGATATTCAGATCCCGTGGCTGAAAGAGCTTACCCGCGTTACCAGGCCCGGTGGGCATCTCTTAATTACCACCCATGGTCAGCGCGTGGCGTGGCGGTTAGGCTTCTCGCCGGAGCAGTTCGACCAGTTGGAACGGGAAGGTATCATGATTTTCAATGAAGAATTGAGCGGGCAGAACAGTTGCACCGTTTTCCATTCTGAAAATTTCTGGAAGAACCAACAGGCGCTGGGCTTAGAACTGGTAGATTTTATGGGCGGTGGTGTACGGGATAGTTCAGAACAGGATATGTACCTGTTCCGAAAAGTTGCCTGAACAAATTGCACCACGAGACTTACATACCTATCAAGTGAAACCATGTGGATTTCAGCTTGTAATTAGTTACGGAAACCATATCCCCGAGTTTTCCTTAAGCATTCGCCCCACAATACAAAATTGTAATCGCTATCCAAAACAATTAAAACTTTCTTATAATAAGATTCCAAATTATATCTGAATTCACAAGGTAAAATAAGATAGAAATAACCTTCTATCCTGTTCAAGTTTATCGTCAAAGGATTGGAGAATGAAAAAGACTGCTTACGCTGTATTTTTAATGTTGTTGATCGTAACAATGGCCCTATCCGTTACCAGCCCCACGGGCGCTGTTTCCGCTTCACAGGATAATCCGCCCGAGCTTGCAACCCCGCCAACCGTCATTCATGTTCCGGGTGATGCGGCCACACTGGAACAGGCAATCTCTACGGTCCCGCAAGGTGGAATCATCGAATTAGCCGCCGGCACCTATACATCCCCCGGTTCAGACGGTTGGGTGCTGAACAATATCAATAAACGCTTCACGGTTCGCGCCGCGACCGGTGCAAATGTTGTCTTAAGCGGAGGGGGCAACCACCGCATTTTTCGGTACCAGAATTCCGACCTCAATTCCGTAAAGCCCATCACCTTTGAACGCATCACCTTTGCGAACGGCTACTCTGCCGAACAAGGTTTATCAGGCGGCATCACCATGTACCGGGCAAAAGCCACTTTCATCGACTGCAAGTTTGAAAACAACAGGCTGGATAATGCCGTCACAACCCCTGGCGCGGCAGTCTATATTGCCGAGCAGTCCACCGTTTTCTTCTTCAACACCACCTGGACTGGCAACAACGCCAAAGCAGGCGGCGGCGCCATAGGCGTCCGCTCGCAGTCCAAAGTGTATATTCACCAGAACCAATTTTTGAGCAACAATAACGGCAGCTTATATAACAGCGTCGGCGGCGCCATCAACCTCGGCAACGCCATGATGCGCATCACCAACAGCCGCTTTGACCAAAATCGCGCGGGCTTGTACGGCGGCGCGGTGTACGTTATCGGCAACTGGACCGGCCTGCCCAGAACAACGCCGCAGGCAGATGTGATCATCGCCAACAGCCTGTTCACCAACAACGCCGCTGTGAACGATGCCACCACGGTCGGCTCGATGCCTACCGAGGGCGGCGCGGTCAATGTTGAAGATCAGTCCCTCGTCCGTATTTACAGCTCCCGGTTTATCAACAACCGCGCGGGTATTGCCGGGGCGGTAAACAACTACCGCGCCAACATCGAAATTCGCGGCAGTGTCTTCCTGGGCAACAAGGCCGAAGATACCCGCGGTTCGGCAGGTTTTGGCGGTTCCATTAGCGTAAACTCGAACGACGGCGAAGGCGACGGCACTGATAACAAGCCCAACGCCACCCTGCTGGTCGACAACTCCTGGCTGCAGGGTCGCTATGGGAACACTACTACCTCAGCCATCTCAGGCGGCTGCCTCTTCGCCATGGGCGATGGGCCTCGCATCGAAGACGACCCGGTCGTACCCAATCAGGGTTCCATCGCCGATAACCAGGCCCAGGTTACCGTCCGCAACAGCGTATTGTACGACTGTGACACCCATCCCAGCGCGGATGGGAAAGGCGCGTTTGGGGCTATCTATACTGTTTTCACCAACTTTACCCTGCAAAACAGCATCATTGCTGAATCCACTGGCACCACCAGCAACAGCGCCGGCGGCGGGCTGACCATGATCTACAACACAACGGCGAATATTTCCGGTACTACCTTTGCCAAAAACTCGGCCCAAGCCTATTCCGGCGCGGTGTTTATCCAGGGTTCCCACATCGCATCCTTCACTGGCTCGCAGTTGTTCCAAAATTCCACGGGCAGCGGGAAAGATGGCGCAGCCATTTATAGTGATTCGGACAACCTCCGCAATATAAATGTTACCGGGAAGATTGAAAACAATACCATCAGCAACAACTCAGGCAACACCGCGGTCATTGATCTGGATCAGAATGTGGCAGGCAAGCCGTATAATGATCTGCAGTATAACGGCAACACGTTTTATAAGGGGACACAGACCAACTACGAATATTGGGACGTCTTGAGCCCAAACTACCGCGGAAACGCTTCGGTGCTGAACAAGATCGTTGTCACTCGCAACAACCGCGGTGTCAACACCGATAAATCCCCATCCAATAACAACTCCGATGCCTCCAGCATACCCGTATTGGGCAAAATCCTGGCGGCCCCCTCCTATACCCTCTCCAACCGGGCGGTAGGCGAGGCCAGCAACCCGGTGGCAAAGCTCGGGTATGCCTGGAGCGGCGCTTCCGCTGAACTGAACGGCTCTTCGGTTTCTGGCAATGCCGGGGCCGCCGATACCACATCCGCCGGAACCCAAACCCTGGATGTTGGCAACAAGTCATTTACCACGTCCGTCAGCGCCCGCGCGAATCCCTCCGCGACCTTCGGAGTCACTTCCAGCGGTTCCAGTTCCACCCTGAGCTGGTCGGTAACCTCCGGCACGTTCCTCGACTCCGCCATCGACCAGGATGTCGATACTGGCGGCGCGAAGAGCGGCTCAGCCACCGTCAACGACTCCGTCAGCAACACCTACCGGCTGTACATCATTACCGAGGAAGGTGGCTACCTGGCGAGCGCAAGCAACGACTCGCCCGTATTATCCGCGCCAGATTCGGTTACAGTGGTCATCGGCGTGAAACCGTCCGACCGGGATGGGGCCGTGCCCATTCGTAACCTGGGCGGAGGCACCCTCAACTGGACGGCGAACACCCAGACCAGTTGGATCGACCTGGACACCACCAGCGGCTCCACCACGGCCTATGGGTATATTAAGTTCAATGTCACCGGCGATACACTGGGAACGCGCAGCGGTCAAATTGTGATCCAGAGCAACGGCGGAAATAAAACGGTTACGGTTATTGCAGTAGTGGTAGACCAGGTAGAAAAGGTTTACTTGCCCGCACTCAGCCGTTAAGCGCCCGCTTCAACCGGTTAGCAATCTTCCGCAGCAGCCGGGCCCACCGCCCGGCTGTCTGCGCCGGGGCAGGGACTGCCGCGCCCTGCCCGGCAGCCGGACTGCTGAGCGCTTCCGTGATATATTCCAGGTAGGCGGCCCGCAGCGCATCGCCCGGGTCCAGCAGCCGCAGGGCCAGGTCTGGATGATCATTCAGGCGCTGGGCCAGCATCACCGACAGCACGCGGTCCATGTCGAAAACATGGATGGAATGCAGCAGTTGCGTCAGCCGCTCTGCGCGGGGCCGGTCATTGAACCAGCCGGTCGTCACCTGCTCGGGCAGGTGCACCGCCAGAATCCAGCAGATTTCAAAGATCATTGCCGCCTGGTTCTCGCGGATGGTGTTGGAACTGTGAATGCGGTACTTCATCAACGGTTCCGGGTGCAGGTACAGGCCCGCCTGGCGGCTCATTCGCAGGGCAAAATCCCAATCATGCACGTAGCGCAGCGGCTGGAACGCGCCTACCTTCTCGTACCATTCCCGCGAAAAAACGTAGTTCGAGGTAGTCGACCAGTAATTCTCGGTCAGCAGCGCCGCGTGCAGGTCTTCCCCGGCGCGGAAACTGCGCTCCGCGTGCGGCAGCGTCCAGGGTTCCAGGTCGTGGTAGCCGTGCTTCACCCCCAGGGTTTTGCCCTCCACATCGATCACCTCGATATACGAGCCGCATAATCCAACACTGGGGTCTTTTTCCAGGATCGCTAAAAGCGTCGCCAGCCGGTCTGGCGTGTACAGGTCATCCGAGTTGAGAATGGCCAGGTACGGGCTGGCGGCTATCTGCAAGCCCTGGTTGATTGCCGCGTGCGCGCCGCGGTTCTCCTGCGCGTGGATCTTGATCCTCGGATCATGAAAGCCCCGCAGCACATCCAGGCTGTTGTCTTTCGAGCCATCGTCGACGACAATCAGTTCCAAATCGCCTTCGGTCTGGTCGAGGACGCTTTGTACCGCACTACCAATAAACCTCTCATGGTTATATGAGGGAATGATTACCGAGATTTTTGGCATATCGATCGCGGTCCTTTTCCAGAATTACTTGGCGTCGCCATTTATATGGCGCCGCCGCCAGTCTGGTCGCCCAAAAATGCGGCCCGGTACTGGGCGGCGATTTTACCCGTGTTGAACCGCTCGCGGGTCTTTTCGCGTACCCGCGCGCCGTCGATCGGTTGGGCAAATACCTGCATCAATCCGTCACTCAGCGCCTTGATATCGCCGATCTTCGCCACCACCACCCCGCCGCCGGTATCTTCCACCACGCTGCGGTTCGAGCCTACATCGGTGACCACCACCGGCTTGCCCATCGCCTGCGTCTCTAAAATCACCAGCGGCATCGCCTCATACTCGGAGGGCAGCACCATCACGTCCATCACCGAGAATATCTCGGTGACCGGTTTATGGAATGGCCGCACCGTGAGATTGGCAGGCTGGTTCTTTTGCACATATTCTTCCACCACGCCGGCCAGCGGGCCATCGCCCACCATCAGAAAGTGGATCGATGGATCTGAAGCGAAACGCCTCGACAGTTCGACAAAGTCCATCGGGCGCTTCTGCGGATGGATCCGGCCAATAAACGCCACAATCCGCTTGCCCAGGGGCAGCCCCAGCCGGGTTTTGATCGCCTCTTTTTCTTCCGCGCTGTACTGCTCGGGGTCGAACTGGTCCACGTTGAAGCAGTGATCGATGAGATAGACCTGCTCCGGCGGCGCGCCTTTTTGCCGGTACGCATCCAGTATTTTCGCGTTAGCTCCAATGTGCCCGCTGAGGCTGCTGACCACGCCCTGGTCTAAGTGGTTGATCCAGCCGAACTGGTGATCGTACACCTGGTGCACCATGCGCAGCGTGGGGAAGTCGGCGTGCAGCTGGTACATCGACTGGTAGATCCAGGTAGAGCCCTGCGGGATATACAGCGCCTTGGGCTGGAAGCGCTGGATCAGGTGGACGAGGAAAGAATAATTGAGCGCCGGGTTCAAGAACGCCGCCAGCGAATACACATACGGGGTGACTTTGCGGAAATTGTCCGCCGTGGTGCCCAACGGGCTGGCCTGGCGCTCCATGCTGGCAATCACAAAGGTAAACTCATCCTTCATGTGGTCGAACAGTTCCAGGTGCAGCCGCTCCGCCCCGCCCACCGCCATAAACTGGATCAGCACCAGGATCACCGGCTTTGAACCTTCCAGGGCTGTGGCTGGCAGCACCGTGTCTGCCGGATGAATAACGTGCTGCACCGGCAGGCGGTCCTTTTTCGCCTCGCGGCAGCCCAAAATCCACTGCCCATCCACTACCAGTTCAAAGCCAGCCGGGGCAGGCTGGTACGGCCAATCCTGCAGGGCGTCTGGCTGAGCGGTCTCGTTGAGCACGAACTTCCCGGCGGCAAACGCCTCCGCCGCACAGCCGGAAAGGTCGATCCGCATATCGCCGCCGATGCAGTCTTTGCGCGCCACCTGCCGCAGCAGCGGCGCCTGCGGGCCGCCCGGCAGCAGCCCCGACTGCACCTTCTCCACCACGCCCGTCTCCATCCAGTGGATGTTGACGGTAAAGGCCAGCGCTTCCGTTTCCAGCGCGGCGACGTTAGCCTGCAAGTAGGTGGGAGCCTGCGCCAGCAGGTCAGCGGAGGCAAAACAGACGTACTTACCCCGCAAAAAGCCTTTCAAGGCTTCAAAATCAACGGCGGCGTGCTTTTCTGCCTCGCTGCCGGCTTTCCAGGCCTGCTGTTCAGCCGTGTCCCACACCACCACTTCACAGGTAGGGTTCGCCGGCGCCGAAACCCACCCCACCACATCTTCCACGTCGCCATCGAACAGCGGGCGGCAAATCACCACGCTGACCAGCGGGCCGGGTTGCAGTGCGCCGGGCTCCACCGAGAAGTTCACCAGGCGGTGTTCGGCGGTCTGGGTCAGCTCCAGAGGCTCCTGCCGCCCCAGGATCTTGTTTCCTACCTTGCGCGCCAGCGCGCGCGGGCCTTCGCGCCGCAGGGTGATAAGGCTCTTGTATCCCAGGCGCAGCAGCCGCTCTCTTTTGCTTCCATGCGGCAGCAGCTTCACACGCAGTTCGTACACCTTTTGCAGCGCCTTCCACCCCCGGCTGTTGACAATCCCCTCGATCTGGCTGCGCAGCGAGTTCGCCACGTTGGTCATATGCTGCAGCTCAAAATCGCGCTGGTGCAGCTCACCTTCCTTCAGGCGCAGCGCTTCTTCACCCGCGATCCTGGCTTTCTTCTCCTCCGCGAACCGCGCGGCGACCTCGCCGTACCAGCCGCGCAGGTGTTCATTTTCCAGCGTGCGCTCGGCCAGCCGGTCGCGGGCGGCAAGCGGCTGGGATAGACTCTGGTAAGCGGCCTTCCAGCGCTGGGCGTTGGCCGACAGCAGGTGTTTTTCCCGCACCATCTTTTGCGCGCCCGCCCCGACCTTTGCGCGCAGGGCGGCATCCTCGATCAGCGCGCTCAGCGCCGACTCCCATTCCGCGGGGGTGGCTGCCAGGTAGCCGTTCTCGCCGCTGGTAATCAGCTCACGGTAAGCGGGCAGGTCGGCGTAAACCCCGGGCACGCCAAACGCGCTATACTCGAGATACTTCAACGCGCTTTTGCAGCGGTTGAAGCGGTTGTCGCGCAGCGGAGCGATAAATATATCCGCCGACTGGCTCAGAAAATACTCGGTAAAAGCCTCATACTCCACCAGGTACGGGATCGTCCAGCGCACGTTCTCCCGGCCTTCCAGCGCATCCGGCGCGCGCAGCCCCCAGAACATCAGCTCCACCCGCGCGCCGTATTTCTCCAGGATGCGTTCCAGCACCGGGATCACTTCCGCCAGGTCCGGCTTGTGCCCGTGCCCGCCCATATAGCCAATCCGCACCGGGCGGATCTCTTCCGCAGGGATTGCTTCCTCCGCGGACGGTAGAGCCGGGAACTTCCAGAACCGGTCGACCAGGCAGTTCGGCAGCACCTCGATATTAGGATTCAACGGCCTCAGAAATTCCGCCAGCCCGCTGGTGCTCACCGTAACCAGGTCCGCGTCCACCACTGCCTGGATTACCCCCGGCTTAATCGACAGGTAGTGATCCACGTCTGGGTGGTGCGCTGGCAAATCCACCAGCAGGTCATCCAGCTCGTAGATCACCGGCTTGTTGTGCCCCCGGGCGGCTTCGATGATCGCCGCGTACTGTTCCGACCGGCTGGCAAAGTCCCTGGCGATCAGCACGTAGTCCGCGCCGGGGATCATGTCCAGGTCAACCTCCAGCCCGCCTTCCGTCCAGGCAGCGCCGCGCGCCACCTCAAAACCGGCAGCCTGCAGCGGCTCGCTGATCCGTATCGTTGGGCAAACATGCTCCCACAGGTCGGCTGTATAGGCCGCAATGATTTGTTTCGAGCTACCCATCATGAACAACTCCTGTGCCGGATCTACCATGCCACCGCGAGCTTTACCATGCTAACGCCAGCTTTAGCGCTTCTTTCCACTCAGGCAGCCGCAGGCCAAAGGTGCGCATGAATAAACCACAGTCCATCTCCGAAACCAGCGGGCGGTTTGCCGGCGAAGGGAATTCATCGCTGCTGGCGGGCAGCACTTCCACCGCGTGGTCGTCAAACGGGCGGAGCTTCAAAATTTCCTGCGCCCACTCCATCCGGCTGGCGGCGCCGTCCCCCGCCAGGTGATACACGCCCCGCCGCTCGCGGATAAAATCAACCAGGTCGCCCTGGCCCATCGCCAGCGCCTGCGCGGTGATCTCCGCCAGCATGCGCGCCCAGGTGGGGTTGCTCACCTGGTCTGATACCACCCGCAGCGAGGTGCGGTCCTTGGCCCAGCGCAGCACCTTATTCACAAAGCTGTCGCCGCGCATCGAGTACACCCACGCGGTGCGCAGGATCAGGTGCGCGCAGTCCACCTGCTGGATCATCTGCTCGCCTTCCAGCTTGGTCAGCCCGTACACGTTCAGCGGGTTGGCCGGGTCCGTCTCCAGGTAGGGGCTGCCTTTAGCCCCATCAAATATATAGTCGGTGGAAAAATGAACCAGCACGGCCCCCAGGCGCGCGGCAGCCTGCGCCAGCACGCCCGCCGACGCGGCGTTGATCACCCGCGCCCGTTCGGGCTCGCTTTCCGCCTGGTCGACCGCGGTATACGCCACCGCGTTATAGATCACCTGCGGGCGCAGCTCCATCACCTGCCTGGAAAGCTGCTCCGGGCGGGTAAAATCCACCTGCGGGTAATCCAGCCCGGTCACCTCGCCCAGCGTCGACAGCGCCCGCTGCGCCTCCCAGCCCACCTGCCCGGTATTTCCCAGTACCAGAATGCGCATCATTCCTCCAGCAGCCGCAGCAAGTATTCGCCGTAACCGTTGCCAGACATCTTCTGCGCTTCTTTGCGCAGTTGTCCGGCATCGATAAAGCCCATCCGGTAGGCAATTTCCTCCGGGCACGAGATCATCATCCCCTGCCGCTCCTCCACCGCCTGGACGTAATTTCCCGCCTGGATGAGCGACTCGTGCGTGCCAGCGTCTAGCCAGGCCACCCCGCGCCCCAGCACCTTCACCTGCAGCTGGCCCTTCTTGAGGTACGTATTGTTCAGATCGGTGATTTCCAGCTCGCCGCGCCCCGATGGTTTTTGCGCCGCCACCAGCCCTGCCGCCTGCCCGTCATAAAAGTAAATACCGGGAATGGCATAATTGGAGCGCGGCTTTTTGGGCTTTTCCTCAATACTCAGGGCCTTCCCGCTGGCATCAAACTCCACCACGCCGTAGCGTTCCGGGTCGCGCACCTGGTATGCAAACACAATCGCGCCATCCTGCAGTTTGGCCGACTCGCGCAGCATCTCGGGCAGCCCGTGCCCGTAGAAAATGTTATCCCCAAAGATCAAGCACACCGGTTGGCCCGCGGCAAAATCTTTGCCAATCACCAGCGCCTCGGCCACCCCGCGCGGCTCGGCCTGCTCAGCGTAGCTGAAGGTCATGCCCCACTGCGCCCCGCTGCCCAGCAGCCGCCGGAAACCCGGCAAATCCTCCGGCGAGCTGATCACCAGCACCTCGCGGATTCCCGCCAGCATCAGCATCGACAGCGGGTAATACACCATCGGCTTGTCATACACCGGCAGCATCTGCTTGCTCACCGCCAGGGTCAGGGGATATAACCGCGTCCCTTTTCCACCCGCCAGGATGATCCCTTTCATTTTTGCCCTCCACGATTGGCATAATTGCGTTCCATCCAACCGGAATAATCTTCCTTCGTGCTCACCGACTCAACCCATTCCGGGTGATCGAGATACCAGGCAACCGTCTTGAGCAGGCCGGTCTCCAGCGTTTGCTTTGGCCGCCAGCCCAGTTCGTTGAAAATTTTGCGGATGTCCATCGCATAGCGGCGGTCATGCCCCGGGCGATCTTTCACGTACTGCAGCAGCGAATCATACGCCTCGCCATTTTTCGCCGGGGCCAGCTCATCAAGGATTCCGCAGATGGTGCGCACCACCTGCAGGTTGGGCGGTTGGTTGTCGCCGCCTACGTTATAGGTTTCGCCCAGGCGGCCCCGGTTCGCCACCAGCCAGATCGCCTCGCAGTGATCCTCCACATACAGCCAGTCGCGCACCTGCTGCCCATCCCCATAGATCGGCAGGGGTTTGCCGCCCAGCGCGTTGAGGATCATCAGCGGGATCAGCTTTTCCGGGAACTGGTAAGGCCCGTAGTTGTTCGAGCAGTTCGTCACCGTCACCGGCAGGCCGTAGGTGTGGTAATACGCCCGCACCAGGTGATCGCTGGATGCCTTTGACGCCGAATAGGGCGAATTGGGCGCGTAAGAAGTGGTCTCCGAAAAAGCCGGGTCGCCCGGCCCCAGCGTGCCAAACACCTCGTCGGTAGACACATGGTGGAAGTGGGCCGACTCGACCGCTACCGCCTTCTCGGTCAGCCAGTACTGCCGGGCCGCTTCCAGCAGGGTAAACGTCCCGATGATATTGGTCTGGATAAACTGCCCCGGCCCCAGGATCGACCGGTCCACATGCGATTCGGCGGCGAAATGCACCACGGTGTCGATGTGGTGCTGGTGGAAAAGTTCATTCACCAGCTTCGCGTCGCAGATATCGCCCTGAACAAAGGTGTGGCGGGATGGGTCCGGCAGGTTCTTCAGGTTTTCCAGGTTGCCGGCGTACGTCAGCGCATCCAGGTTGACCACGCGCACGTCCGGCTCAAGCCCCAGGACGTAATGGACAAAGTTTGAGCCGATAAAGCCGGCCCCTCCGGTTACCAGCACATTGCGCATCGCTTCTCCTTGCAACTTTAGTCAAATAATTCGGCTTCGCTGAAGGGGATTCCCTTGGCATCCCGCCCGGAGAGAATGGGCATTTGCCCATCGATCAGCGGCCAATCGACGCGCAGCCGCGGGTCGTTCCACAGCAGCGACCGCTCGCATTCCGGAGCGTATAAGTCGGTGACCTTATAGATCAGTTCCGCCCACTCGCTAACCACGTAAAAACCGTGGGCAAAGCCCTCCGGCACCCATAACATGCGCTTGTTTTCGGCGCTCAGTACGGTGCTGATCCATTTTCCAAAGGTGGGCGAGCTGCGCCGCAGGTCCACCGCCACGTCAAATATTTCACCCGCCACCACGCGCAGCAGCTTCCCCTGCGGATGGCAGATCTGGTAGTGCAGCCCGCGCAGCGTGCCGCGCTGCGAGCCGGAGTGATTATCCTGCACGAAGTGGGTGGGGATGCCCGCCTTCGCGAACAGCTCCGCCTGGTAGGTTTCCATAAAGAAACCCCGCGCGTCGCCAAACACGCGCGGCTCAATTACGATAACATCCGGGATCTCGGTCGGTATAAAGTTCATCGGTTTGCAGCGTCCGTACTGGGTTAAGAAAAGTTTTGGTTTCAGAAAACCGGTTCAAATTATACCATTGACTTTGACGCTGCTTCTTACACCCCGGCGCCCCGCACAGGTTGTTCTTTCCCCAACATCACGCTGTAAAACGCAAAAGCCAGAACCCCCAGCATCAGCGTGCGCAGCGGGATGGTGATCCATAACCCCCAAAACATCCCCCGCGACAGCATCACCGGCCATTCCAGCAGGTTGACGAAGACCAGCACCACGGTGAACAGGTACGCCTGGCGCTGCGGAAGCGCCAGCAAGATCAGCGGCGACAGGTAAAGCACCCACTGCGGACTCCACCCTGGCGACCACAGCACAAACAGGCTCCACGCAAACCCCACCAGCGCCAGCGAGCGGCGTTCATCCGGCGCCCCGGACTGCGCCTTATAGCGGTACAGCCCCCACAGGCCAATCGCGCCAAAGACCGCCAGCGACGCCAGGGGCGGCACCACCGCCGGGTTGCGCTGCGAAACGCCTGCCAGGGCCGGGTCCAGGCGTTCCTCCGCCGGGCCAAAGCTGCCGGTGCCAATGTTGCCATCCACCAGCGCCCACACCGACTCCCACGAGCCTTTACCTGCCTGCGAGCGCAGCGAGGCCTGGGTAAATTCAGGCGAAACGATCCAGAACGCCGCATATAGAATCACCACCAGCGCCAGGCTGGCAGCCGCCAGCGCGGCCAGTTTTTTCCACGAATATCTTCCCCAGGCCGCCGCTACCGCGATCAACGGGAAGAACTTCATCGCAATCCCCATCCCCAGCGCCGCCCCGGCTTTCACGGCATGGCCTTCCAGGAGAAGATACAGCCCCAGGAGCAGGAAAAACGCCACCAGCGGATCGAAGTACCACCAAAAATACGGCAGCGATACCATCATCAGCAGGTACACCCCGGCCCGCATCAATCCGTCGCGCGGCGCGAAATTGCGCGCCGCCAGCCGGGTGAACAGGTACAGGCTCCCGGCATCCGCCAGGATCAAGAGAAAATTCAACAGGTAATAGAAAACATGCTCCTGCCCCCCGCTGATCCGCACGAGCAGTGCTGACAGGTACGGGAAAACCGGCGGGTACTCGATCCAATAATCCAGCACCGGCCAGCCCGACAGGCCGTACACCAGAAAATAATGCAGAAAATCCCCCGAGCCGCGCAGCGCCTCAAACGGCGCGGAAAGCAGCGCAATCAACCGGGCAGTGACCAGCCCCACCACCAGCAGAACGGGGGTCTGCTCCAGCCAGCGGTATCCTTTACTCGCGTTCATAAATCACCACCTGCGCATCCTGGTACACCAGTTTCCATCCTTCCGCCGCCAGCGCTTGCAGCAGCGGGCGGTCATGCTCCACCATCACCAGGCGCGCATCGTAGCGGTCTAAAATCGGCTTCCAGCGTTCCCCCGCCTGGATCACCTCGATCCACTCCCCCACCACCTCGTCCCCGAACAGGTCCGTGCGCCCGTCCACAAAGGTCGGGAAACCGGGCAGCGCCCACTGCAAATAGCCGCCCCAGTTATATTCATTGAACAGGTTCTGCCCGGGCCGGTTTTCCAGCAGCCAGCCCACCGCCCGGCTGGGGAAGGCGTTCGCCAGGTGATAGCCGACGAACGTCGGTTGGGTCACCACGTACAATTTCAGGATCACAACCATTCCCAGCAGCGCCACCAGGGTCAGGTTAATCGCCTTCTTGACCCCCAGTGCCCGGTCCGTTTCCGGCTTTGCGTTATGGTTCAGGCGTTCTAACCGCTCCAGCCAGGGCGCGCGCTCCCGCCACGCCCTGACAGCCGCGCTTGCGTAGCGCGTCAGCACCGGAACCGCCACCAGCGCGAAGGGTCCAAAGTTGCGCCGGGCCACCAGCGCCATCAACGCGAAAATCAAGACCGTCACCAGGTCGCTGCCATCCATGCGCCGCCCGGATAACCCCACCGCCGCGAAGACCGCCAGCAGCAGCCACAGCACCGTCTGTTCTAAGATTATATGAAAGTCTGGCGAGGCCCACTCCGGGATATACTGCTGCAGCACCGCCATGTTGACGGTCAAGAACGGCAGACGCCACATGTCCAGGCCGTTGGGGTTGATCAACACCGCCAGCCCGCAGGCCGCGCCCCACGCCCCCAGACGCACGATCTGCCGCCAGCCCAGCACCGGGCCGCTGTCGATGGCCAGCAGGTGGTTGAGCGCCTCCCCCGCCAGCATCGACCCGATCAGGATCAGCCCCAGCGGGTACCCGCCGTGGGTGTTGGCCCACAGGATAAAGATCAGCGGCAGCGCCCACAGGCGGTTTTGCCCGCGCCATTTATAGCGGTACAGCACCAGCCCCACCAGCGCCATCCACACCAGCGAAACCAGCTGCGGCCTGGGCGACCACACCACCGAGGCCACCACGCTCCCCAGCAGCAGCGCGGCGGACTTCAAAAACACCGGTCCTTCGCACTGCGCGAAAACCAGCGCCATGCTCAACGTTGCCAGCGCCGCCACCAGCAGGCCCAGCCCCAAAAAGCCCAGCCCGCGGAACGACAGCGCCATGGCCCCCTGCGCCAGCCAGTACGGGTTCGTCCAGGGCTGCCCCGCGCGGGTGAACGAAAAGATATCCGCCTCCAGCAGCCGCCCCGTGCGCACAATCTCCTCCCCCGCCCGCAGATGCCACCACATATCCGTATCCAGCGGCGTGCGCGCCGCCATGCCAAAGATCAGCAGGAACGTCACCACCGTCACCAGCCAGGCCACATTTCTCGCCGCGGCTGCTTTTTGCGCCGCCGTTATCTCCAGATCCATTGCTTTTGAATCCATTGTCAACGCGCTATCTTTCGCTGCTGCCGAACCGCCTGTCCTCCGGGCTTCATCAGGAGTTATCATAAAATTCTCTTCGATAATGAAATGATTATTTAGGCCGAACTTAGGTCCCCCTTCCCGCCCCGGGAAGGGGGAAGCGGAGAGAGCCGTTGCGTGCAGATGCGCCATTGCTCCGCGGGGGTTAGGTCCTCGATTGGGCAAGGTTTTGCGGCATCGTAGACCTGGCTCTCCGGTTCGAATCACTTGCTCACATCAACTAATCACTACCTACTGCTCCCTATTATATGTCACAGGCTTTGCCAGGCATTAACAGAATAGCAAGCCCGAATCGAATATAATAAAGGCCCAAAGATCAAACGCGGAAGGAACGACTCGCATGAAACAGCTACTTCAAAATATGCGCGACGGGCGCACGCAGGTTGTCGACGTGCCCTGCCCCGCCCCGCGCCCCGGTACCGCCCTGGTGCGCACTGCCGCCTCGCTGGTATCCGCCGGAACCGAACGCATGGTGGTGGAGTTTGCCGAAAAAAGCCTGCTGGGCAAGGCCCGCTCGCGCCCCGACCTGGTGCGCCAGGTGCTCGACAAAGCCCGCCGCGAAGGCCTCCTGCCGACCATCGAAGCCGCTTTCAACCGCCTCGAACAGCCCATGGCCCTGGGCTACTCCTCCGCTGGCACCATTACCGCGCTGGGCAAGGGCATGGAAGGTTTCCAAATCGGCGACCGGGTGGCCTGCGCCGGGGGCAGTTACGCCGTCCACGCCGAATATGCCGTCGTTCCCCGCAACCTGCTGGCGCGCCTGCCCGACAGCGTCGACTTCGAGTCCGCCGCTTTCACCACCCTGGGCGCCATCGCCCTGCACGGTTTCCGCCTTGCCCAGCCCCAGGTCGGCGAGCGGGTCGCCATCATCGGTATGGGCCTGCTCGGGCTGCTCGCGGCGGGCATCGCCCGCGCCGCCGGGTGCGCTGTGTTCGGCATCGACCTCGACCCGCGCCGCATTCAACTGGCCCAGTCGCTGGGATACAACACCGTGCCCCGCCCCCAGGCCGAAGAGGCCGGGCGCGCCTTCTCGCGCGGCATGGGCTTCGATGTAGTCCTGATCTGCGCCGACGCTCGCTCCAATGACCCGATTGAATTGGCTGGCCTGCTGGCCCGCGACCGGGGGCGGGTGGTCGCCATCGGCGCGGTGGGTTTAGCCATCCCCCGCAAAATTTACTACGAAAAAGAGCTGTTCTTCCAGGTATCCCGCTCATACGGCCCCGGCCGCTACGACACCGCCTACGAAGAGCGCGGGCTGGATTACCCGCCCGGCTTCGTGCGCTGGACCGAGGGGCGCAACCTGGAGAGTTTTGTCGACCTGATGGGCGGCGGGCATCTGGACGTGCGCCCGCTGATCAGCCACCGCTTCCCCATCGAGGATGCTACCCAGGCTTATGAATTGATCACCGGGAAGCGCCGCGAGCCGTTCCTGGGCGTGCTTCTTACCTATACGCAGTCCGAAACAACGGAAGTCCCGCTCACCCGGGTGACCCTGCCCCAGGTCGCCAGCGCCCGCCCCATCGCCGGAGAACCCGCCCTGGGCGTGCTGGGCGCGGGCAACTATGCCACCGCCGTTTTCCTGCCTGCCGTCAGCAAAGTGGGTGGGGTGCGCAAGGCGGTCATTGCATCCGCTTCCGGTCTCACCGCCCGCCAGGCCGCCCAGCGCTTTGGCTTCGCCTCGGCGGCCTCGAACGAAGATGAAATTCTACAGTCGCCGGATATTAACGTGGTGGCCATCCTCACCCGCCACCAGCACCACGCTCGCCAGGTGCTAGCCGCCCTGCGCTCCGGCAAGCACGTCTACTGCGAAAAGCCCCTCGCCATCACCCCCGCCGAGCTGGACGAAATCGCCTCCGCGCTTATTAGCGCGCCGCTTACCAGCGCGCCGCTCGCCGCCGAAGCCCTGCCCCTGCTGATGGTCGGCTTCAACCGCCGCTTCGCCCCGCATGCCGTCCGCCTGCGCGAATTCCTGGCCCCTTCCGGCGAGCCGTTCGTGGCCCACTACCGCGTCAACGCAGGGGCCATCCCGCTCAACCACTGGACGCAGGACCCGGCTCAGGGCGGCGGGCGCATCATCGGCGAGGGCTGCCATTTTATCGACTTCCTCACCTTCCTGGCGGGCGCCGCGCCGGTTTCGGTCAGCGCGCAGGCCCTGCCCGACAATGGCCGCTACCGCCAGGACAACGTGCTCATCACCCTTACCTTCCCGGATGGCTCGCTGGGCAGCATCGCCTACCTTGCCAACGGCGACAAGAGCTTCCCCAAGGAGCGCGTCGAGGTCTTCCGCGGCGGGCGCGTGGCTGTGCTGGACGATTTCCGCCGCCTGGAGCTGGTTCAGGATGGCCGCCGCCAGGTGCTCGAATCGCGCCTCGCCCAGGATAAAGGCCACCGCGCAGCCTGGAGCGCCTTCCTGGACGCAGTTCGTAAGGGTGGCCCGCCGCCAATCGCTTATAATGAACTGGTTGGGGTCACGCGCGCCGCGTTTGCCGCGCTGGATGCGCTGGCGGAGAACCGTCCGGTCGCTGTCCATGAATAAGGCCCGGCGCGGCCCTGTTCGCCAGCATCCGGGTTTCCACGGCGCATAAAATCGAGAGCAACTCGTCCACCGTATGAAAAAGCATCCCAACCGCTTTATCGTAGCTTTAAAGGCTGCTCGCCAGCTCGGCGCCCGCCAGGTTTTCTGGTACGCGCTGTACCAGGTCCGCCTGCGCAGCGGCAGCTACCGCAAAGCCACCCCGGTTGGTGATCTCCCCGAATATGCCGCCCCCATCCACGCGCCGTTTGCCATCCCAGATGTCCGCCGCCTGGAAGAAATATTAGGCGACCGGCTGGATCAGGCCGTCGCCGAAGCGGATGAGGTGGTCAGCGGGCAGGCGCGCCTTTTTGGCGGGCCGCCGGCGCCCATTCTGCTCACCCCGCCCGACGCCAGCCAGCACTGGACGTACTACGAAAGCCGCCCGCAGTCCTGGGGCGTCGAAGACCTCAAGCTGCTGTGGGAACCGGCCCGCTTTGGCTGGGCTTACACCCTCGCGCGCGCCTACCGGCTCACCGGCGATGAAGCCTACCCCGCCGCATTTTGGCAGTATTTCGACCAGTTCGTGCAGGGCAACCCAACCAACCAGGGCCCCAACTGGTGCTCCGCGCAGGAAGTGGCCCTGCGCCTGCTGGCGCTGGTGTTCGCCGCCGGTGTATTCCAGCACTCCCCGCGCAGCACCCCCGACCAGATAGCCCACCTGGCGCAGGCCGTTGCCGCCCATGCCGCGCGCATCCCGCCCACGCTGTGCTACGCCCGCGCCCAGAATAACAACCACCACATCACCGAAGCCCTGGGGCTGTACGCCGCCAGCTTCGCCCTGGACGAGCACCCCCAGGCACGGGCATGGCGAGAGCTGGGCTGGCAGGAGCTGAACCTGGCCCTGCGCAGCCAGATTGCCCCCGATGGTACCTATGCGCAGCACAGCCTGAACTATCACCGCCTGATGCTGCACGCCGCGCTGCAGGCGCTGTCCTTCCGCCAGCCCTTCCCCCCGCATACCCAGGCCCGCCTCGCCGCGGCAGCCACCTGGCTGCTGGCCCAGGTGGACCCCCACAGCGGCGGCGCGCCCAACCTGGGCTCCAACGATGGGGCCAACATCCTGCCCCTCAGCGGCGGCGCGTTTGGCGACTACCGCCCCGTGGCCCAGGCCGCCGCGCGCGCCTTCCTCAATCGGCCCACCTTCCCGCCCGGCCCGTGGGATGAGCTGTGCCTGTGGCTGGGCCTGCCGGTCAGCGCGCCAGCGGACTCCGCCGAGACCCCCCTGCCGCGCCCCAGCACGCCCGCCGTCCCCTGGGTGCAGAACGGCAGCAGTTGGGCCGCGCTGCGCGCCGCTGCCTTCACCAGCCGCCCTTCCCACGCCGACCAGCTCCACGTGGACCTGTGGTGGCGCGGCGAAAATATCGCCCTGGATGCCGGGAGCTACCGCTACACCGCCCCGCCACCCTGGGATAATGCCCTGTCCGCCACCCTGGTGCACAACACCGTCGTGGTTAACCACCAGGACCAGATGCAGCGCAGCGGGCGCTTCCTCTGGCTGGACTGGGCCCAGGCCGGGCCGGTCGAGACGCAGGGCAGCCCGGTCACGGCTATCGCCGCCCGCCATACCGGCTACCAGCGCCTGGGCGTAACCCACCGGCGCATCCTCAAGGCCGCCGGGCCGGGCCGCTGGCAGGTCATCGACCAGTTGCACCACGCCACAGAGACCGTCGACGGCTTCTACAAGGTGTTCACCTTCCGCCTGCACTGGCTGCTGCCCGACTGGCCCTGGGAGTTCGCGGAAAACACGCTCACCCTTACCCGCCCGGCAGGTGGGCGCGTGCGGCTCAGCCTCAACGCGGAGATCGTCAATTCCGCCTACTCGCAAATCGATCATTTCTCGCTGGTGCGCGCCGGGCAGGCGCTGCTTGGGCCGCAAGAGGTGGACCCCACCCTCGGCTGGTTTTCCCCGACCTATAATCAAAAGTTCCCCGCCCTGTCCTTTTCCCTTCAGGTGCAGTGCCCCCGCCCGCTGACCATGTACAGCGACTGGGTTCTAGAGGAGTAGCATGCACATTCTCTTTATCCACCAGGCCTTTGCATCCCTCGACGAAGCTGGCGGCACCCGCCACCACGAGCTGGCCCGCTGCCTGGTTGAAAAGGGGCACCGCGTCACCGTCATTGCCAGCCCGGTCAGCTACCTGACCGGCAAATCACGCCAGAAGCGCATCCCCTGGGTGGTCCGCCAGGAGCCCGAGCCCGGCATCACCATCCTGCGCACCTACACCTACTCCGCCCTGCACAAAAACTTCGTCCACCGCGTATTCAGCTTCATCAGCTTTATGGTCTCCTCCTTCCTGGTCGGGCTGCGGGTGAAGCACGTCGACCTGGTGTGGGGCACTTCGCCGCCCATTTTCCAGGGCGTCACCGCCTGGCTGCTGGCCCGCCTCAAGCGCGCGCCTTTCCTGTTCGAAGTACGCGACCTGTGGCCCGCCTTCGCCATCGCCGTGGGCGTGCTGCGCAGCCCGCTCCTCATCCGCGCCTCGCTCTGGCTGGAGCGCTTCCTGTACCACCGCGCCGACCGCGTGATGGTCAATTCGCCGGGCTTTATCCAGCACGTCACCGCGCGCGGCGCCCGCTGGGTCGAGCTGGTGCCCAACGGCGCGGAGCCGCAGATGTTCGACCCCAACGCGGACGGGCAGGCCTTCCGCGCGGCCCATGGGCTGGAAGGCAAGTTCGTGGTGATCTACGCCGGCGCGCACGGCATGTCGAACGACCTGGAAATCATTCTGCAAGCCGCCGTCCTGCTGCGCGATGCGCCGTCGATTCAATTTATAATGGTAGGTGATGGCAAAGAGAAAGCTCACCTGCAAGCCCTGGCGGACCAAATGGCGCTGACCAACGTGTCCTTCCTGCCGCCGGTCCCCAAAGACCGCATGCGCGAGGTGCTGGCTGCGTCCAACGCCTGCGTGGCAATTTTGAAACCCCTGGAGCTGTATAAAACCACCTACCCCAACAAAGTGTTTGATTATATGGCTGCCGGCAGGCCGGTGATCCTCGCCATCGACGGCGTCATCCGCCAGGTGGTGGAAGCCGCCCAGGCGGGGGTCTTTGCCCAACCGGGCGATCCCGCGGCGCTGGCCCAGGCCGTCCGCCAGCTTGCCAGCGCGCCCGACCAGGCCGCCCAGATGGGCATGAACGGGCGCCGCTACATTGAAAAGCACTTCAACCGCCGGGACTTAGCCGAGAAACTGCTCCTGTTGCTCGAGGAAATGCGGGGGATGCATGCCTGAAAAAATTCTGATCGTGGAAGACGAAATATCCCTGCAAGAAACCCTGGCCTACAACCTCAAGCGCCAGGGATACGATGTAGAAGCAGTGGGGGATGGCTCGGCTGGGTTGGAAACCGCCCGCCGCATTCGCCCCGACCTGATCGTGCTGGATATCATGCTGCCCGGCATCGACGGCTTTGAAGTATGCCGCATCCTGCGCCAGGAAATGAACACCCCGGTGCTGATGCTCACCGCCCGCGATGACGAAATCGACCGCGTGGTGGGCCTGGAGGTCGGCGCCGACGACTACATGACCAAGCCCTTCAGCATGCGCGAGCTGATCGCGCGGGTCAAAGCCATGCTGCGCCGCGTGCGCCTGGTGCGCGAAGAGGTCAGCGCCAACGCCGCCGCGGACGCCGCCGACAATCCGGCGATGATGATCTTCGGCGACCTCACCCTGGATATTGTCCGCCACGAGGTGCGCCTGAATGACCAGCCGCTGGCCTTGAAGCCCAAGGAATACGAGCTGCTGCTCTTCCTCGCCCAGCACCGCGGGCAGGTGCTCTCCCGCGATTTTATCCTGGAGCGGGTCTGGGGCTGGAACTACGTAGGCGACAGCCGCACCGTGGATGTGCACGTGCGCTGGCTGCGAGAAAAAATCGAACCCGACCCCGCCCTGCCCGCCCGCATCGTCACCGTGCGCGGCGCTGGCTACCGCTTCGAAGGATAGATCTGGATCTTTTCGGTTATACTTTATCAAAGGGTTTTACCGCATGAGATTTGACCAGGGCTCCGCACCATCCGATAATGCCAGTCCGTCCATCCCCTCCGCTCTACAAGTGCTGGCGTTGGAGGAAAAGGAAAACAACCCGATTAAGATGGAGACAAAAGACCTTGCCCTGTTCTACGGCAAGTTCCAGGCGGTCGGCGACATCAGCATGGAAGTACGCGCCAACCGGGTGACGGCGATCATCGGGCCTTCTGGCTGCGGCAAATCCACCGTACTGCGCTGCTTCAACCGCATGAACGACCTGGTGCCAGGCGCGCGCGTTACGGGGCAGGTACTGCTGGATGGGGTCGATATTTACTCGGAAGGCATGGACGTGGTCGATGTGCGCCGCCGGGTGGGCATGGTATTCCAGCGCCCCAACCCCTTCCCCAAAAGCATCTACGATAACGTGGCCTATGGGCCAAAACTGTACGGAGTAAATAAGCGCTCTCTGCTCGACGAGATCGTCGAGCGCAGCCTGAACCAGGCCGCCCTGTGGGACGAAGTGAAAGACCAGCTGCACCAGAGCGCCGCCTCGCTCTCCGGCGGGCAGCAGCAGCGCCTGTGCATCGCCCGCGCGCTGGCGATCGAGCCAGACGTGATCCTCATGGATGAGCCCGCCTCGGCGCTGGACCCCATCGCCACCTACCGCATCGAGGAACTCATCCGCGAGCTGGTAAAGGATGTTACAATCATCATAGTTACCCACAATATGCAGCAGGCGGCGCGCGTTTCGGACTATACCGCATTCTTTATGGTCAACGAGCGCCGCATGGGTTACCTGGTCGAGCACGACCGCACAACGCAAATATTCACCAACCCCAGGCATAAATACACTGAAGATTACATCAGTGGGCGCTTTGGTTAATTCACCTACCACCCAAGAGGCATGCTATGCCACGTGAAACCCTGGACCGCCAGATCCATCACCTTCAAGACGAGGTTTTACTGCTCGGCAGCATGGTTGAGCAGGCCATCACCGCATCCGTCGACGCGCTGATCCGCCGCGATTTGCCTGCCTCCAGGAAAATCTACAACGATGACATGCTCGTCAATGAAAAGCGCTATGCCATCGAGAATGCCATCCTGATCCTGATTGCCACCCAGCAGCCCATGGCGCGCGACCTGCGCCAGATGGCAGCCATCCTGGAAGTGATTACCGAGCTGGAGCGCATGGGCGACTATGCCAAAGGGATCGCCAAGATCAACCTCCACCTGGGCGATGCAGCCATCCCCATCAGCCTGCGCGACTTTTCCACCATGACCGGCCTGGCGGTGAGCATGCTCCACCGCGCGTTAGGCGCTTTTATCACCGGCAACGCGCAGGTTGCCCACGAAATCCCGGCGGAGGACGACCAGGTCGATGCCTTCTACAACCAGATCCACCGCGATGCCGTGGCTTCGATGATCGCCAATCCCGAGACCATCGACCAGGCCAACCAGATGATGTGGGTGGCGCACAACATCGAGCGCTTCGCCGACCGCGTAACCAACATCTGCGAGCGCACCGTATTCGTCGCCACCGGCGAACTGATGGAAATGGATACGGATGACGAAGAAGATACGGAATAACACCATGCGTCTCGATGAAGGCTCCTGTGTCTTTGGCGCGGGCGTGCTCCTCAAGCACCTTACGGCGCTGGAAAGTCAAATCGAAGGGGTGCGCGAAGGCCGTCCGGATATCGAACACGTGCACGACGCTCGGGTCGCATCGCGCCGGCTGCGCGCCGCCCTGCCCCTCTTTATCGGCTGCCTGCCCTCCAAAAAAGCCAGGAAATGGCTGGACGGCATCCGCCGGGTGACCCGCGCCTTAGGCGAAGCGCGCGACACTGACGTGCAGATCGAATGGCTGCAAAAATTCAGCGCCGGGCTGGCGGACAAAAAAGCCGTGCCCGGCATCCAGCGCCTGATGCTGCGCCTGCGCCAGAAGCGCGAAAAACTCCAGGCGCCCCTCGTCGAAGCCATGGACGCGCTGACCGCCAGCGCCCTGATTCCCAACATGACCGCCCGGCTCCAGCCGCTGGCCGACCGCTCCGTGGAAGTTTACGTATATACCCCCACGCTTTACCGGCACAGCTTCCAGGCCATCTCCACCCGGCTCGATGCGCTGCTGGCCTTCGATGAAATCGTCGAACAGCCCGATAAAGTGACCGAACTGCACCAGATGCGCATTGCTGCCAAGTGGCTGCGCTACACCCTGGAAACCTTCGCCCCTCTGTACGCCAGCCAACTGCAAGCCTATATCCAGGCCGTCAAAACCATGCAGGACCTGCTGGGCGAAATCCACGACTGCGACGTCTGGCAGCAGTTCTTGCCCACCTTCCTGGAAGAAGAGCACCAGCGCGTGGTGGAATACTTCGGCTCCGACCGCGCCTTCAAACCGCTGGTGGCGGGCATCCAGTCCCTCGAGCAGGACCGGCTCCAGGAGCGCGGCAGCTTATATGAAAAGTTCGTCGAGAACTGGCGCGCGTGGCAGTCTGCGGGTCTGTTTAACGATCTGCGCGGCGCCATCCAGGTGCCGTTCCAGCAAATTGGGCAGGTCTATCCGCCGCTCAGTCCGCGTCCGGAAGGCCCTTCAGCGGTTTAGAAACCAGCAGGATTTCCTTCATCCGCTCCCGGCGCTGGGCCAGGTCGGGGGCCTCGCGCACCAGCCCGCCTTCTTCAATCACCCGCACAATCGCATCGCGCACCGCCGCGGGCCGCAAAGCATATTCACCCAGCTTCACCAGCGGGATCCATTCCAGCAGGTAGCGGTTTTTCTCCGACCGCTTGAACGCCTCCGGCCCGCCCACCGAAAGCGTCCCCTCCCCCACCGAGACGAAAAAGTAGCGCGCCATCCGGTCGGGCAGGGCATGGTCAAAGGCAGGCTCCAGCCACACCGCTGGCAGCCCGGTCTCTTCCAGCACCTCGCGCGCGCAGGCCGCCTCGGCGGTCTCGCCCGCCTCGATATTTCCACCCGGAAATACGTAAAACTCACCCTTCGTCCGGATGCGGTGGATGAGCAAAATATGCCGCTTGCTGATAATGATCGCCGAGGCGCGTTCTGCCATGCTGGTGATTATACCAGCCGATCTGTAAATCACTTTATAACGACCGTTGGCGAGAAACTTTTTTATCGCTGATTACGCTGATTGAACGGATTACGCAGAAAACCACGTTCTGAGAAGAACACATTGATAAAAAAGCTCTTATCAGCGTAATCGAGCTTGCGTAGCAAGCCATAATCAGCGTAATCAGCGATAATATAGCTATTCCGAATATAACGTGAGTTCGGGATAAGCCCGCACGGGGCTGAAGCCGCCGCGCTACGAGGACCAAGCCCGCTGAAAGCGGGCTCAGAAGAAGCAAACGGGCAAGCTTTTTGCGCAATCAATACGCTTAGCCTGCCTTGGCAGGCACGGTTCGCCACAGCGAACCGCAACCGCGTAGCGCGGTGCCTTTAGGCCCGCCTTATTGATCGTAAATTCACCTATTCCTTATCGAACTGACGTTAATATACAACTTTTCTACGAACCGACCGTTGGTAGAGATTAACCGAAACTGTTCTTTCGATTGGTGACCCTTCCCCATCAAATAGTGTATAAATACATATCCGACATCGTTGATGTCCGATTTCGTTGATGGAGCGCAAAAATGATGATCCAGACTGCTGCCCAGCGTATCCTCGAAAACATCCAGCGGGTAATCGTTGGCAAAGACGAAGTGATCCAGCTTCTGCTGGTGGCCGTATTGTGCGAAGGGCATGTTCTCCTGGAAGACGTGCCCGGCACCGGCAAAACCACCCTGGCCCGCGCGCTGGCCGCCTCGCTGGGCTGTACCTTCCGGCGCATCCAGTTCACCCCCGACCTGCTGCCTTCCGACGTCACCGGCCTGAGCTGGTTCAACCAGAAAAGCCAGGAGTTTGAGTTCCGCCCCGGCCCGGTGATGAGCCAGATCGTGCTGGCCGACGAGATCAACCGCGCCACCCCGCGCACCCAGTCGGCCCTGCTGGAAGCCATGCAGGAGCGCCAGGTCACCGCCGACGGCGTTACCCGCGCGCTGGCCCGCCCCTTCATCGTGCTCGCCACCCAGAACCCCATCGAGCTGGAAGGCACCTTCCCCCTGCCCGAGGCGCAGATCGACCGCTTCTTGCTGCGCGTGGCGATTGGCTACCCCACCCAGGCCGAAGAAAACACCATCCTCGAACGCTTCCGCGCCGAGGACCCCCTGCCCGGCCTGCTCCCCGTATCCCAGCCGGAGGAGATCCTGGCCCTACAGCAGGAGCGCCGCAATGTGCGCGTGGAAGCCTCCGTCCGCGACTATATCGTCTCCATCGCCCGCGCCACCCGCCAGAACAGCGACGTGCAGTTGGGCGCCAGCCCGCGGGCCGCGCTGGCGCTGTACCAGTCCGCCCAGGCCTGGGCCGCCATCCAGGGCCGCGACTACGTTCTCCCGGATGACGTCAAGCGCCTGGCCCCGCCCGTGCTGTGCCACCGTCTGCTCATCTCGCCCCAGGCGCAGTTACGCGGGCGGAACGCCCAGGAACTCGTCAACGACATCGTCACCACCGTCCCGGTCCCCGTGGAAGGGTAATGTCCCCCGCCTGGCTGAATGTTCTGATCCTCACCTTCCTGGCCGGGGTGCTGCTGAACTTCCCCTGGCTGATCTACTTCTCCGTCGCCATCGGCCTGGTGCTGGCCCTGGCGCACCAGTGGCGGCGGCGCGCCCTGAACCGGCTGGCCTATTCCCGCCGCTTCCGCTACACGCGCGGCTTCCCCGGCGAGCAGACCGAAGTGCGCATCACCATCGAAAACAACAAGCTGCTGCCCGTCTCCTGGCTGCGCGCCAGCGATGAATGGCCCGAAGCCGTTGGCCCGGCGGATACCAGCATCCTGGCCCCATCGCATAATCCCCTGCACGGCTTCCTGGTCAACCTGTACAGCCTGCGCTGGCACGAGCGCATCCAGCGCGGCTATACGCTCCTTTTCCGCAAGCGCGGCATCTACGAGCTTGGCCCGCTTACCTTCGAGGCTGGCGACTTATTTGGATTATTCGAAAAACGCGAGGAGCGCCCCCTCCCGCAGTACCTGACTGTTTTCCCCGAACTGCTGCCCATCGAGCGCTTTCACCTGCGCACGGAAGACCCCTTTGGCGACCGCCGCTCGCCCCGCCCGCTGTTCGAAGACCCCAGCCAGGCCATAGGCATCCGCCCCTACCACCCGGAAGACAGCTTCCGGCGCATCCACTGGCCCGCCACCGCCCGCACCGGCGAGCTGCAGGTCAAGGTCTACCAGCCCGTGGCCGCCCGCGTGCTGGTCATCTGCATGAACGTCTCCACCGAGGTGCACTTCTGGCTGGGCTACAACCAGGACCTGCTCGAATACCTGGTCAAGGTGTGCACCACCCTGGCCTACCAGGCCAATGAAGACGGCTATGCGGTGGGGCTGTTTGCCAACGGCTGCCTCTCCCATTCGGACCAGCCCTTCCGCATCCGGCCCGGGCGCGCGCAGGGCCAGCTCACCCTGCTGCTCCAGGCCCTGGCCGGGGTCACCCCGTACGTGATCGCTCCCTTCGAATCCTTCCTGGTGCGCTCGATGAGCGAAATCCCCTTCGGCGCGACCATCCTGGTGGTGACCGCCCTGCTGCCCGAAACCCTCCAGGATACGCTGATGCGCCTGCGCCGCTACCGCTCGCACATCACCCTGGTCTCGCTCGACCCCACCCCGCCCCCCGACCTGCCCGGCATCCACATCCTGCACCTGCCCTTTGACCGGGAGATGCCCCCGCTGTGAAAGCCTTCCTCGCCAATTCCCCCCGCTTATGGACCCTGCTGGCGGTCGCCGCGCTGCTGGTGATGGAAGCCACCTACCTATCCTTGTGGTACCAGGCCCTGTTTGCACCGCAGGGCATCCCATGGGCAGGCATCTTCGCCCTGCTGCTTTCCATCCCGACCGCCAGCCTGCTGATCGTACAGGGCATGGCGCGTCTCCCCTGGAACCGGCAAACCCGCGCGGCGGTTTTCGCCGCCTGGCTGCTGCTGGCGGTGTTTGCCAGCCTCAAAATCGTCTTCTTCCTGGGCCGGCCTATCCGCCTCCCGCAGCTTATCGGGCTGCCCGTGCAGTATATCCTGCACCCGGAGCTGGGCGGGGCCTATTTTTACCACGGGATCATCGTCCTCCTGCTGGCCTGGCGCGGGCTTGCCCTGGCCCAAAAACCGGCCAGCCTGGGCGCCGCGCAGGGCAGCTTCCAGCTTGGGCTGGTCTTCCTCCTGCTGTACGGCATGCTGTTCGCGCCGTTCTATCCCCAACCGGCGGCCTTTGGCCTGTACCTGTTCCTGTTCTGCGGGCTGGTTGCCTTGAGCGCCGCGCGGGTCGCCAGCCTGAGCGAGACGCGCGGCGGGCGCATCCCGCGCTTTGGCCTGGGTTGGATGGCCAGCATCCTCTTGAGCGCGCTGGCGCTGGTGGGCCTGGCGGTCGCAGCCGGGCGGCTGGCGGGCGGGCAGATCGTCCAGGTGCTCTCCGCCGTGGTGATTTTTATCTTTGCCGTCCTCACCGGCATCGTCCTGCTGATCCTCTCGCCCCTGCTGCTCCTGATGGCCGACCTCGTCCCCCGGCTGTCTGACCTGCTCCAGCAGTTGATTAACTTTCTGCGCAATATTCCTTACAGCGAGCAGGTGGCCCGCCTGATGGAAGGCGTGATCAGCGTGCTGGAAAAAATGGTCCCTTATGCCCTGGCCGCGCGCGGCCTGTTCCTGGCCGGGCTGCTGATCGTGCTGGCGCTGGGCATCCTGCTGGCGCTGTACGCGCGCGGCAGCCGGGCGCGCGCAGTGGTGGAAGAAGAGCAGGCCAGCCGCATCGAGCCTGGCGCGGAGGAGAACCCGCTGCAAAAACTGCTCCGGCGCCTCCTGCGCGGCGCGCGTTCCATGCGCGGGCGCCGCCCGGGGCAGCTCCTGGCCGCCGCGCGCATCCGCTACATCTACCGCCAGTTGACCGTGCTCAGCAAAAAGCGCGGCGTCGAGCGGCCCGCATCCGTCACCCCGCTGGAGTTCCTCCCCGTGCTGGCCGGGCTGTTCCCCGCCGAAGACGCCGCCCTCATCACCCGCGAATATCTAAAAATCCGCTACGGCGAATACCCCGAAACCCGCCAGGAGGTGGAAAAGGTTGAGGCCGCCTGGAAGCGGATAAAAAAGAAAACTTAACCCGCCCTTCCAATCACGCGCGCCGCGAGCGGAAGCCGTAAGATCGTGAATAAATCCAAATTCCTGGAAACCACAATCTTCCAGCCCGTTTCAACGGGCTTGGTCGTTGTAGCCCGGTCGCTTCAGCGCCGGGCGGGCTTTCATCCCAACAGCTCCTCTGCCTCAGCCACGGTCCGCCGCTCGACGCCGTTAATCCCCAACACCAGGTACCCCGCGAACACCCCCAGCAGCGCGTTGACCAGCACCATGCCGTCCGCGCCCAGCCAGTCCACAAACGGGCCGCCGATGCTCGCGCCGATAAACTGCCCCAGGCCCAAAAATACGGAATACAGGCCCATAATCGCCCCCCGGTCCGCGGTGTGCGACTCGGTGATATCCGCCAGGTGCGCCAGCGCCGCCGGGGTGAAGCCGCTCTGGATCATAATGGTCACTACCAGCAGCGCCGCCAGCGGGAATACCAGGGGTGCGTCCAGCGAGGGCTGGTGGTTGATCAGGAAAATCACCATGCAGGAGGCGATCAGCCCGCCCGTGCCGATCAGCATGGCCCGGGTGCGGTTGACGTTGCTGAAAAACAGGCTCCAGATCAGGATGCCCAGCACGAAAAAGACCGCGTACATCGCGCGCAGGTTGCCGGCCTCCAGGCTGTCGAAGCGGCCCACCAGAAGCTGGTTGGCGAAGCCGCTCTTGTCGGTCAGGATGCGCGCGGAAAGGTTAATCCAGATGCCCAGCACGGCGTTGATCGCGATCCAGGCCGGGGCAAAGCTGGCGACGCGCGGGCTGCTGGCAATCTGCCAGTAGTGGCGCAGCGTATCCATCGCGGACGCGGCTGGCGCGCTGCTGGCCTTGCGTTTTTCGCCCATCTCGCGGATGCCCAGCCACAGGATCAGCAGGCTGGCCAGGTACACCACCACGTTTATCGCAAAGGCCGGGCTGGTCAGCGGGATGCCCGCCACCACCGCCGCCGTGCCAAAGTGCCGCCACAGCCAGCCGCCCAGCGAAAAGCCCATCGCCATGCCGCCAATGGTGGCCACTTCGTAAAACCCCACCACCCGCGTGCGCAGCTTGGGCGAATCGGCGGTGCTCTCGGCGATATATCCCAGCGTGGCGGGGGCGTTGCTGGCCGTGGAAAGCCCCTCCAGCAGGCGGGTAAAGACCAGCAGCCACACCACGGTGGTGACCGCGGTAATCTGCACCGCGATGGCCCCAAACAGCGGGCCAAAGATGATGAACAGCTTGCGCCCGTAGCGGTCGCTCCACGCGCCAAAGATCAGCGCGCCAATCAGCTCGGCGGCGAAAAAGGTGCCGATGATGATCCCGCCCATGGTATAGGAAATCTCGTACACATTCGCGTCTCCCACGATGGCCCGCAGCGGGTGCGCGGGGTCCAGCGCGGCATCGTGGATGGCGTTGAAGTAAAACTGGATATTCTCGCCCATCGCCCCGGCAGCGGCGCGCAGGATCAGGCTGCCCACGATGACCGCTACCAGCGAGCGGATCAGGTGCGGTTGGGGCTTTCTCTCCTCCGCGCCCGGCGCTGGATCGGCCACCCCGGTTTCAGCCTGGCCTGCCCCTGAGCCGTGGCTGACCAGCGCGAATAAACGGTTAAGGTAGGCTTTAAACCGGTTTGGGTTCATGCGCCTGGACTCCTGTTGCTTGCAGCAGTGATTCGAGCCGGGCGGTGACCATATCCATCGCTACCGTGTTCAGCCCGCCCTCCGGGATGATGATATCGGCATAGCGCTTGGAGGGCTCGACGAACTCCAGGTGCATGGGCCGCACGGTGGACAAATACTGGTGAATGACCGAATCCGTGGTGCGCCCACGCTCGACGATGTCGCGCTGCAGGCGGCGGATAAAGCGGATATCCGGGTCGGTATCGACGAAAATTTTCACATCGAACAGCGGGCGCAGCTCCGGCTCGTAAAAGATCAGGATGCCTTCCACCAGGATCACCTGGCGCGGCTCGATGTGAATGGTGTGTTCCGTGCGGCTGTGGGTTGTAAAATCGTACACCGGCAGCTCAACCGGCTGCCAGTTCTTCAGCTGGTGAATGTGGCGCACCATCAGGTCCGTTTCCAGCGAATCGGGATGGTCGTAGTTGATCCGCGCGCGCTCATCCAGGGTGAGATTCTTGACATCCCGGTAGTACGCATCATGCGGCAGGAGCGCGATGTGCTGCGCGCCCACCCGCTTTAAGATAACGCTGGTCACGGTCGTCTTGCCAGAACCCGTCCCGCCAGCAATTCCAATAACCAGGGGCTTGTTTTGATCGGGCATAGCCCGATTATACTCCACCGCCGGAAGAAAGGCTTTCTCTATTTGACACGCCATTCAATCTTATATATACTCATTTCAGAACTCTTCTCCCAAACCGGAGTACGACCATGTACAATACCTTAAAGATCTCAACGGAGATCCAATCGCAGTTGATTCGGAATCTTCGTCCTGATTCGACTCTTCCCGAACTTCTGGACTGTATCATTTGCCGGGTAGCTGAAGAACTGCATGCCAGCGCGGCTTCGATCTTTATGATCGATGATTCCGGAGAAACCGCCACCCAACGGGCCGGTTTTGGCTATCAAAAACAATTTATCAATATTGGCACGGTGCGGGTGGTGCCCATGCAGCAGGTGCCGGACGTTCCGGCCCACCCTGAAGAAAAGTTGGGCCTCACCGGCTGGATATTGTCTAAAGGGCAGTCTTTCCTGGCGCGCAGCCCGGAAGAATTGAACAAGCACCCCCATTACTCTGGCAAGCACGACCCAGAGATGCTCCCAGATGCCAAGCTGGTGCTAAAAACCTTCCTGGGCGTGCCGATGCGCGGGTTGAGCGGCGAAGTGATCGGCCTGATCAAAGCCGAGCGGCGCTCCAATGGCGGCGAAGCCGTGCCTGCCTTCGATACGAACGACCAGATTCTGCTGGAAACCGTGGGCCGCGTGGCCAGCAAATGCGTGGTCTACCAGAAAATGGCCGCCCGCGACGAAATGGATGCCGCGCTGACCGCCTGGACGCGCGATGTGATCAACGAAGCCGCCGCCACCGAAGGCGAGATGGACAGCTTCCTCGATATCATCGTGGCCGTCATGGCTTCCGTGATGCGCGCCGATTCCTGCGCCATCTACCTGACCGACCCGCAGCGCAAAACCCTCACCCAGCGCGCCGGCAGCGGCTCGCAAATCTTGCGCACCGTGATCCGCTCCTACATACTCCCCACCGAGGAAGAAGTGCGCGCCAGCAAGGAGAAGGTGGGCCTGACGGCCTATATTGCCGCCACCGGCGAAACCGTCTACGCTCGCGACATTAACGAACTGCGCAGCCACCCGCACCACCGCGGGGGCTACGACAAATTCAATTTTCCAGATGTGAACAACACCGTGTGCGGCGCGTTCTTGGGCGCGCCGCTGCGCGTGGGCGGTACGATCATCGGCGTCATCAAAGTGGAAAATACCTCCACCATTGGCGTACCCGATGATCGCTACTTCTCCGATGAAGCCCGCCAACGCTTCCAGGCCCTCAACCAGGATGTGGCCCTGGCGATCATCCGCATCCAGGAGCAGGGCCCCACCCGCTACCAGGTGATCCGTGATGCGCAGCCCACCATTATGGAGATTCTGCGCGGCGGCCTGGACGTGCCTTCCCTGGTCAACAAAGTGGTGACCGCCACCGCCAGGTTGTTCAACGCCCGCGCCTGCGCGCTGTTCCTGCGCGACGGCAACTACCTCATCCAGCCGGAATGGGCCGCCGTCGGATGGGCCACGCTGGGCCCCAACGTGCGCATTTACGAGCTAAAACCCATCAAGGAGGAAACCCCTTCCAACCGCAAGGATCGGGTCGGGCTGACGGTGTGGATCGCGATGAAGCCAAAGTCGTTCATTGCCCGCAGCAACCTGGAGCTGACCCGCCACCCGCATCACCTGGGGCATTACGATGAGTTCAACTTCACCGGCGCGCAGAAGTGCGAGTCCTTCATGGGCGCGCCGCTCATGGTAGGCGAAAAACTGGTCGGCGTGCTGAAAGTTGAAACCAAGATGCGCGAGCGGGCGGGCGAGAAGGAGACCACGTATTTCAGCGAGCTGGATGAGCTGGTCTTCGACCTGATCGCCCAGACCGCCGCCATCGCCCTGGAAAATGCCCGCCTGCTGGAAGCCGAACGCCTGGCCGACCAGATCAACCGCGAGCAGTTCAACCTGCTCCCCACCTTGCACAATTTTGGGCGCGACCGCTGGCACTCGATCAGCATCCTCAACCAGACCGCCGAGCGGCTGCGCGCGAACCGGCCAGCCAACGCCCAGATCATCGATTATTATGCCGCCCTGTTCAAGCACGACTTCGACCCGCAGATTTTAAGGAACCTGCCGGCCCAGGTTGGCAAGCACGCTGAATTCCTGATGGATGGCCCGGAAGCCACTATCCTGTTCCAGAATATGAGCGATGCGCTGGAACTGAGGACGATTTCCGGCATCATCGATGCGGCCAACAACCGCCAGCTCCAAACCACACCACACCTGCTCGACCCGCAGTTCTTTATGGCCGAGGCGGCCCGCTTCTTCATCGACTTAAAAACACAGGTAGCCGATTCGCTCAACGCGCAGCGCAGCGATACCAAATACGGCCAGACCGTGTACACCCTGACCGAAATGCGCAAGAAAGCCGAGGGGCTCCCCCGCCCGGAAGCGCAAATCTTCACCCGCATCATCGAACAATGGCTGCAGGTGATTCAAACAGCGCCCGCGTCGTTAGTGGTCCAGGTGGAAAACCCCTACGTTACCGGGGCCGCGGTTGCCAGCGGCGGTCCGTTCTTTGGCCGGCAGGATATCTATGCCTGGGTCAAATCCAACCTGCGCGGCGCGGGGCAGAATAACGTGATGGTGCTGTTTGGGCAGAAGCGGGTGGGAAAAAGCTCCATCCTCGTCCAGCTTGCGCGGGGCAAGTTCAGCGAAGACCTGCGCATGAATCAAAGCTTCCCCATCGTCCCCATCCATATCGACATGCAGGGAAACTGGGCCAAAAGCGACCGCGATTTCCTGCATGAAATTGTCAGGTTGATCCACCATCACATGACCGAGCACCCGCTGGTTAGCAAAGCACCGGATATGCCGGGCAAGGCCGCTTTTGACAACAACCCTTCCGAGGCCTTCTCCTCCTTCATGCGCGCCATTGGCGGCTGCATCGACCCGGGCATGGTGCTGTTAATGTTCGATGAATTCGAAGTACTCGATCAGAAGGTGATGGATGGGGCCATCCACGCCGAGATCTTTGGGCTGCTGCGCCACGAGATGCAGTACAACCCGCACGTAGGCTTCATCGTAGCCGGGTCGCGCCTGCTGGAAGGTACCTCCAAACCGTACATCGCCCTGATTTCCGCCTTTACCCTGCAGAAAGAAGTATCTTACCTGGAAGAAGAAGAGGCCAGAGACCTGATCCGCCTCCCGCTCAAGGACAGGGTATTCATCGAAGAGAGCGCCGTGGATGAGCTAGTGCGCGTAACGCATGGGCACCCGCTCTTGCTGCAAACTTTCTGCCACGAGCTGATCCTCCAGATGAACCAGAAGAACCACATCAATTTCGTCTCCCTGGAAGATACGCTGCGCGTGATCAAGCAGAAGTCGAAGGTGAGCGGGCTGTGCGTGTTTATCACCAATGAGCTGGACCCCATCGAAATGGACCTCGCCACAGAAATTGCCAACTGCAATGAAGACGGCCAGCAGTGGGTGCCGGAAACCCGCATCCGCGCCCAGATGCAGAACTACAGCCCCCAGCAGATCACCGATGGCCTGAACCACCTGATCGCCCGCAAGCTGATCGAACGCCTGGTGGTTCCCGCCAGCGTAGCGGGCTACCGCGGCGTGATCCCCTTCTTCTCGCGCTGGATCTACTGCCTGAACCATTAACGCGCCCGCCGGGCCGAGAACCGAGTCACAGAGGTACCTATGAGCGATGAGATCTCCCTGTTGAATGTGGTGGTAACCGCTGCGATTGCCCTCCTGGGTTTTGTGCTCAGCCTGTACAGCGCGCGCCTGGCCCACAAAGAAAAGCGCGAGGAACTGCAGAACCAGATCGAGAATGAGAAAAACGCCATGCTGGCCAAAGCGACGGAACAGGCCCAACAGATCCTCCACCAGCAGGAGCAGCTTCGCCTGCTGGGCGAGCAGGTAGAGCACGAGCACCTGCGGGTGGAAGCCGAGCTGGAACAGATCCGCAAGGCCAACCTGACCCCCGAGGAGCAGGCCGATATCACCGTCGCCGCGCTGCCCGCCCGGTCAGACGAGGACCACATGGAAGGCTGGAAGTACCGCAGCCCTTACATTGTCGGCTCGCCCATTTCTGACCCCAAACGGTACTACCGCAGCAAAGCCCAGGTACGCGAGTTCTTCAACCGCGTGCTGGGCCCGCAGCTTAACTGCCTCGCCATCATGGGCGCGCGCAGATCGGGCAAAACCTCGTTCATCAAGCTGCTGTGCAACCCGCGCATTCGCCAGGAGTACCTGACCGCGGCGGAAAACCAGAGCCTGGTGCTGGTCAACCTCAACCTGCAGAGCGGCATCACCAACGCCGCGCAGTTCTACCGCTACATTGTGCTGAAAACCGGCGAGGCTACCCTCCAGCACGGCGACCCCGGCGAAACGCATTTCAACGTTCAATCAAGCATCTCCGCCGAATATATGACCTCGTTTTTCAATCGGATCCAGCAGAAAGGCTGGAAATACATCCTGTTCCTGGATGAGTTTGAAAAGCTGGGCCAGGACCCCTCCTTCGATATCACCTTCTTTAACCTGCTGCGCTCGATCTCATACGACAGCGATGGAAAGATCGCCTGGGTCACATCCTCCTACCGCCACCCCTCCACCATCCAACCCGAGCACGGCAGCCAGCCGGGGTCGCCCTTCTTCGGGCTGTTCAACCAGTACATCACCATGGGCTCTTTATCACCGGAAGAGGCGCGCAGCCTGATCCGCGAGCCCGCCGAGGAAGCGGAACAGCCTTTGAACTACAAGAAAGAAGAGATAGATTACCTGATCGGGCTGGCAGGGCTCATGCCCCTTCCGCTCCAGGCAGCAGCCTCGGTGTTCTATAACCATTCCATCGATGTGCGGCGGCGGAAAGACGCGCGGAATGAAATCAAGAATGAGTTCAGCCGAGATATGGACTCCTTCTACTACCGCCATTATTGGGAGCGCTTCGAGCCGAAAGAGCGCAGCGTGCTCAAGAAGATCGCTAACGCAGGCCGTGTGGATGGCAGCGATAACGCAGTCATCCGCTCCCTGCTCGATTACGGCTTCCTGATTGGCAGGGACCCAGACGAACAGGGCGAATTCACCCGGTTGGAGATATCCGGTTCCGTCTTCTGCGATTGGGTGCGCTCCCGCTAAACGCCATAAGAAGAGCCATAATAGGCGCGAATAAGAACATGGGTCTTATCCGCGTTCATCAGCGGTCCCATTTTCGCCTTCACACCCTGTCCGCCGCCCGCGCCAGCAGCTCCACTGTAGGTCGGCAATCCTTTGCCGACGCTCGCGTCAGCGAGAATGTTTCCCAACCCCGTCCGCTGCTCGCGCTAATCCAACCTGTACCGCACCACCAGCTTGGGCCGCAGCTCAGGTTTGGGGTGGTCCGACTGCGCCACGTGCCCGCTGTTGGTGGAGGAGAAGAAGATCATCCCGTAGTTGGTGTTGGGCGCGCCGAGCCAGCCCTGCACGCGCTCCAGCTTGAGCGGAACGGCAATTTCGGCGCCCAGCGGGGTATTTTCATCAAATTCAAATGTGGCGATGGGGTCCGGCTCGAAATCCACGCCGGGGGTAGAGGCGCCCGGGCTGCCGGCCCAGGGGATCAGCACGCCACCCGCCCCATCCGAAGCCAGCGCGTTCCAGCAGAACTCCCCCGCGGCGGCGGGGTCCAGGTCTTGCACGCCGGCGTGCCAGCCCGCGTTGGCGGCGGACAGCGAATAGATGGTCACGGTGGCGACGATCCCATCCTCCGGCTCGTAGCTGTGATACAGGTACAGGGTGGCATCCAGCAGGGTGGCATTGGCCGGGATGGGCGACAGTTCGAACTGCATCAGCGTGCGGTGGTCGCGCTCGAACTGGGTATTGTTGTGCCCGCCGCCGTTTTTATCCGGCCAGCTCTCGATCATCACCCCATCTTTGGCGGAGAAAATATCCCCGCCGGAACCATCCACAAAGGTGTACACCCCATCCGCGCCCAGCGTGCCGGGCGCCGCGGGCGTGCCGATTACCTCGGGCAGGGTCGGGGTGGCTTCGGTTGGCGGGAGGGTGGGCGCGGAGGCCACTGCCTCTACCGTGGCAGTGCCCGCGGGCGCGGGCGTGCTCTGCGCCGCGGCGGGCGGCTCCGCCGCCTGGGTCGCGCCGCCCTGGGCCGGGAGGGCCGTGGGCGGGCAGGCGCACTCGCTCTCTCGCGCGCTCTCGCGCGTACGCTCATACGCCGTTACCGTTTGGGCCACGGCCCGCTCGATGGCTTCGGCGGGCGGCTGGCAGGCCGCCAGCAGGGCCCCCAGCAGAAAGACACACATCCTTGCAACAAGTCTCTTTTGCATCATTTATCCCCTTATTCTCCACTATTGTAATATGGATCGCGGTTTCTACCAGATCGGCCTGCCAGCCCCCCCACCCGCGCGCTGGCTATTGACAGGCTGCAAAATTCGCGCTACAATTTTGACCAGGTGGTCAAATTTTAGAAAAGCCGTCTTGCATACCCTCTCTCAAGAAGGAAAAGGATTGTGTCACGCAAAGCATTCGATAAGCTTCCAGCAGTGGAGCAGGAAAAAATCATCCGCGCCTGCATGACCGAATTTGCCAGCCGCGGCTTTAAAGAAGCTTCCACCAATAATATCGTCAAAGAATTAGGCATCCCAAAAGGGAGTATCTTCTACTGGTTTGGAAGCAAAGACAATCTTTACCTGTTCCTGGTGGACCTTTCTGTCAAACGCTTCGTTGAAGAACTGGCAGGCCGCACCCAGCAGTGGCCGGGCGAAATTCTCGCCAGGCTGCGCATCATCATCGATTCTTCGTTTGCCTTTCTCGAAAAGAACCCCGACCACTTCAGGCTGTTTATGTCTTTTATGGACGGCGAGGCCAAACACTTATTGGCGCCCTATTTGAAGGAACACTGGAGCGAAGGGCTGAGCGTCTGGGGCAGCTGGTACACGGGCATCGACTCCAGCGATTTTCGCTCCACGCCAGAGGAGGTGCAGCAGCTTTTAATGTGGGTCGTTGCCGGGATCAAAATAGAAATGTACGGGCTCATCGACCGCAGCGTACCCGTCGAATCCGCCCGCCCATTCTTTATGGAGAAACTGGATATCGTCATCCGCCTGCTGGCGCGCGCAATCTATCACCACCCCGAGCGCTGGGGATATTTGTAATGCGTCAAAGGCGCAATTTTCCTATCCATGGAGGATAGAATGAAGACCGTTTTACCCGTTGGATTTCATAAATTCCATAAGAACCCGTTTTTTAACCTTCAGTTCAACCGGTGGTATTCGGAGGGGTACACCCGGCTGGAGGATCTAACCAAAGCCGGGCAGGCCATCCAGACCGTAGAAGACTCAAAGAACGTCTTCTCGGCCCTGGCGCAGGAAGCCCTGCGCGAAAACCGGCTGAAGAACGCCGCTTTCTATTACCGCGCAGCCGAGTTTCTCACCAGGCCTTCAGACCCAGACAAGCACAAGCTCTACGACAGCTTCCGCGGCACGTTCTACCAGGCATTTCAAGACGACAATATCCAGCAGCATAAAGTTCCTTACGGAACCGGGTTCTTATCGGCCAATGTGCTGGCGCCCGTAGGCCAGAAAAAAGGGACGGTCCTCATCCACGGCGGCTTCGATTCCTTCATCGAAGAGTTTTACGGTATTTGGAAATTATTTTCGGAAGGCGGCTATGAAGTCATCGCCTTTGAAGGCCCGGGCCAGGGAGAACCCCTGCACAAACACCACCTGCCTTTTGATCATGCCTGGGAGAAACCGGTCAGCGCCATCCTCGATTTCTTTGGCCTGACGGATGTGACGATTCTGGGCATCTCGATGGGCGGATACTGGTGCCTGCGCGCAGCCGCCTTTGAAAAACGCATCAAACGCGTCATCGTATTTCCCCCGCTGCTGGACTGGCTCGAAAGCACCGGCGGAGGGATGCGCTCGCTGGTCGAATGGATGATGAAGCATGAAGGGATCATGCGCGCTCAGATCCGCCTGAAAATGAAAACGGCCATGATGAGCCAGGTGGTTCACCATACGCTCTTCATCACACAGAAGGAAGACCTGCTGGATGTGGTGCGCTGGGAACTTGCCATGAATAAAGAGTTCTTGCACTCCGAGCTGGTTGACCAGGATGTACTGCTCCTCGCTGGAGAGAAAGATACCTTCCAGCCGCCGGTGCTGTACCAGAAGCAGTGGAAAGCGCTGACCAACGCAAAATCGATCCAGGGCCGCATGTTCACTGATGCCGACCAGGCCGCGCATCACTGCGCCATCGGCAATATGGGCCTCGCGGTTCAGGTGATGCTGGATTGGCTGGACGATCTGCGGAAAAAACAGGCCGGAGCTTTGCGCGAATAAAGAGCGCAGCGCCCTTTTCCAAAGAGGGTGGGCGGCAAAAGGCCGCCTGCCCTTTTTGCATTAAGCACGACCTTCCATCCTCAACGCTGAGACACAGCCGAATTAATTGACATTTGTTCTATTAATCGCCATTCTGTTGTAAAATGATGGCGAACAAACCGCAAGGTGAAATCTGCATCAATACGCCCGTCTTTACATTCGGGTTCCATGATGCGATTTGTTTAGGAGGCTTGCCCGGCATGGATGATCATGATTTCAGCATATACCTGAATACAAGCAAATTGCAAAAAGGGGAGAGTTTTATCGACCGCTGGGGACAGGTCATCGTGGAAAACGCCGGCAAGCAGTGCCCCGGCGGCGCGTATTCGTACCCCGGCGCGCTGGACCGCTACGAGCGGGCCCTGGGGCTGAAGCCCGCCGAGGCCTGGCTGGCGAAGCGCCTGCTCACCTTCGATTGGAACGGCAAAGGCTACGTCTTCTGCTCGCTGCGCAAAATCAGCGAAGAGGCCGATGTATCCTACAACCAGGTGCTGGCACTGGTGCGGTCGCTGGAGCGAAAAGGCTACATCCGCGACATGGGCCAGCACATCGACGGCGGGTTCAGCCAGGTGCGCGACTGGAGCATCGCCGGGCTGCTGCGAGCGCTGGAATACGCCATTTACTGCGACCCCAACTCGCCCGCCGGGAAACAAATGGCCAAAGACTGTGGCCACCCGATCACCATGGCCGAATTCTGGTTCTACGGCAGCGGGCCAAATGAGCAGGAGCCTTACGATCCCTTCCGGCCCTTCACCACGCCCAAACAGCTCAATGAATTCCTATGGAAACAGGGCAGGATCGCCGCGTGGGACCCCTATTACCGGGGCAGCATCGCCGCCCCCATGCCCGCCAAGCGCGATGAGATCGAGCACGCATGCGCGTGCGGCGCGATATTTCACTCCGCCAGCCGCAACCCCAACACCCGCTGCCCCGCCTGCCGCAAAGCAGCCCGCCGCCGCCGGCTGCATCCACTCCTCGACCCACAAAATGATCCAATGGAACCGCCATCTGACGGGGAACCTTCCCAATGATGTGACAGGCGCCTGTTACATCATATAACACGCGCCTGTTACATCATGTGACACGCGCGTGTTGCAGGCCTAACAGGTGCATGGTATTTGCAGTATCCAGGCACGGGTTACATCGAGATACCAGACGCCTGGTGTCTCGAGATACCTGGCAGGGGGGTAACGAATTAATGACAGGGAATTAATGACGTTGAAATAATCTCTTTGGAATTAATCCCTTGAATTTAAGAGCGCGAGCTTCGCTCGCGCGCGCTCTCAAGGGAAAGACATTTAGACATTTTTTTGGACTGGCGTTCCTCAAGGCAGCCATTCCTGCTTTTTGAGAAACGCTCTATTGACCAAATAGTATATATGCCATGCCGCCCGATCAGATAAATTTATCCAACCTGAAACTACCCCTTGAAGTAGATCCTCGTCTGTCATAACAGCCATGCGGTAACGGTATGAAAAATCAACCTTCGTTGAATATCTAGTTGTATGTCCTAGTGTACCGGGAATTCCTTGAGAAAAGATTGGGAGTAATTGGCCCCTTTGAACAATATCGTAAATCGTCCGCATCGTGTCACGATCACAATCCAGCCAATGATCATAAATATATTGCAGCCTGGACTCCATTTTTCACCGCCTCGATTTCTTGTCAGTCACAACAGGCTCCTAACGGGTACCGCACATCGTCTTTTGTTACGTTTACCGCACAAAATAATCTTATTAAGCTGCTATTATAAAGATAAAGGACAAACCATTACCTCAAAATCCCATGGAATAACACATACAACCCGTGCCTATGTCGTATAATGCACGGGTGATGAGCTTATTCGTAGGAGCCAACAGTCGGATTTGAACCGACGACCGGACGATTACGAATCGTCTGCTCTACCAGCTGAGCTATGTTGGCGCGCGTCGAATTATACCAGTACCTCGCGTGAAATAGCAAGATTAAGGAGACCGATGATCAACGTCGCCATGATTTCGTACCATACCTGCCCGCTGGCGATCCTGGGCGGCAAGGATACGGGGGGCATGAACGTGTATGTGCGCGAGCTGACCCGTCACCTGGGCCGCCTGGGCGTGCACGTGGATGTGTTCACCCGCTCGCAGGACGAGCACGTGCCGCAGGTTTTGCACGACCTGGGCTACGGCAACCGGGTGGTGCATATCGCCGCCGGGCCGGAGCACCCGATGCCGAAGAAGGAGCTGGCCGGCTACCTGCCGCAGTTTGTGGAGGGCATCCAGCGCTTTGCCCGCGAGAAGAATATTCACTATGACATCATCCACAGCCACTACTGGATGTCGGGCATCGCGGCGGAGCAGTTGAAGGCGGACTGGGGCGTGCCGTTCGTCAACATGTTCCACACCCTGGGGCTGATGAAGAACCGCGTGGCGCAGAGCGAGGCGGAAATGGAGGGCGAGTACCGCATCCAGGGCGAGCGCCGCGTGCTGCAGGCCGCCGACTGCATCGTCGCTGCTACGCTGGCCGAGAAGTCGCAGCTTCAATTTCTGTATAACGCCCGCGAGGATAAGCTGGCGATCATCCCGCCCGGGGTGGATACCTGCCACTTCTACCCCATCCCGCCGGACGAGGCCAAGTGCGCCATCGGCATTTCGGAAGTCGACCGCATGATCCTATTTGTGGGGCGCATCGAGCCGCTGAAGGGCGTGGATACGCTGATCCGCGCCATCGCGCACATGCGCACCACCGGCGTCACCGACCAGTGCCCGCATTACCTGGCGATTATCGGCGGCGACCCGGACGCAAGCCCGAACGAGATGAACGCCGAGATGGCCCGCCTGCAGAGCCTGAGCCGCGAGCTGGGCCTGCAGGACCTGGTGGTCTTCCTGGGCAAGCGCGCCCAATCCTCGCTGCCCTACTACTACTCCGCCGCCGAGGTGCTGGTGATGCCCTCGCACTACGAGTCGTTTGGCATGGTGGCGCTGGAAGCAATGGCCTGCGGCACGCCGGTGGTCGCCTCGCAGGTGGGCGGGCTGGCGTTCCTCATCCAGAACGGGGTGACCGGCTTTGTGGTACCGGGCGGGGATCACCTGGCGCTCAGCGAGCGGCTGACCCAACTGCTCAACCAGCCCGATCTGCGCGAGCGCCTGGGCCAGCAGGCCGCCGCCTATGCCCAGGATTATTCGTGGGAGAAGATTTCCACCAGCATCCTGGATTTGTACAAGGAAGTGCTGCACTACCAGCCTATAACAGTGTAAGAGATTCACCGCAAAGACGCAAAGAGCGCAAAGTTAAGATCGCAAAGTAAGAAATGTGTGAAAAGAGAACGCCAAATATTTCTTCGCGTCTTTTGCCTCTTTGCGGTTATCTCTAAAACAGCGACCCGCGGAAGACGTACAGCGCCAGGCTGAACAGGAACCACACGGCGAGGGCCGCGCTGATGCGCTGCATGCGGCGGCGCGTGCGGAACAGAATCCACGCCAGCGCCAGAATAGCCACAAAAATAGTCAAGACCCCGCTGGCGTGGTAGGCAAGCTGGAACACGGGCGAGGAGATATCCAGCATCTCCTCGATGGTCAGCAGGACATGCTCGCCCCAGTTAAGCAGCAGCGCCAGGCTGAAGAAGCGCAGTCCCACCGGCAGCACCATTTTCCACAGCAGCCATACGATCAGGCCAACCATGATGAGCGGGATCAGCGCGGCCATGTTGGGCATGATGGGCACGCCCAGGTAGCCGGTCACTTCCATCACCGCCCAGGCCAGGAACCCGCCGATGATGCCATACCAGGCCCGCGTGGCATCCACCCGCCCGGGCACCAGCGCCTGCTGCAGGGAAACCATCGCCGCCGCCATCAGGGCCAATACATAGATCAACAGCCCCGGGTTGCCAAAGACCGCCGCAATGGGGCGGATGACCATCGCGACCACCATCCAGATCAGGATCAGGCTGGCAGAAGCGAGGATGCCGTCGGTGAGCTTGCTCCACCAATCACGGTTGTTCAGCGCGAACTTCGCGTTTGTTTGCGTCTCCATGGTTCCGACCTCACTGGATTCCCCCAATGCATTGGGTACCCTGTTTATACGATATTGGACGGCATGGATGCAAGCGCCTGGCGCTTACAAAATTATCAGGTCTTATTCTCAGGGGGGCCGCCAGGCCGGGGCTTTTTTATGGATCGCCCGCTGCGCACCACGTCGCTGCCAAAGCGCTCGCGCAGCGTATCCAGCGCGTCGATCAGGCGGCGCTCTTTCTGGTCGGGCGTATCCCACAGGGTAAGCTGGTGGGCGCGTTCGGCCAGGCGGCTGGCCCCCACCCCAATCAGGCGTACGGCGCGGCCCTGGGTCCACACCGAGTTGAACAGATCGAGCGCCGCGGCATAAATCAGGCCGTCCTGGTCGGTGGGGAATTCCAGGCTCACCTGGCGCGAGATGGTGATAAATTCTGGCCAGCGCAGCTTGAGGCGGATGGTTTTGGCGCACAGGGCTTTCTCGCGCAGCATGCGGGCCACCTCGCCGCTGAGGCGGCGCAGGGTTTCGCGCAGGATCTCCCCATCGCGCACGTCGCGGTCGAAGGTGATCTCCTGGCTGATGGAACGGGCGGCGTGTTCGGGGGTGACCGGGCGGTCATCGATGCCGCGCGCGCGCACGCTCATATCGCGCCCGCTCTGCCCAAACAGGCGCACCAGCGCGGCCTCCGGCGCGCGGGCCAGGTCGCCAATGGTGCGGAGGCCTTTCTCTTCCAGGCGGGCGGCGGTTTTGGGGCCAATGCCCCACAGGGCACGCGCCGGCAGCGGGGCGAGATAGGCGGCCTCTTCCCCCGGCGGGACGACTTCCAGCGCCTGGGGCGGGGTGGAACCGCGGTGTTTGGCTTTGCCCGCATCGGTGGCGGTCTTCGCCAGCAGCTTGTTGGTCGCCACGCCCAGCGAGCAGGGCAGGCCCAGCGTCTCGCGGATCTCGGCCTGCAGAGAGCGGGCCACCTCCTGCGGCGGGCCGGGCAGGTCGCTGATATCGAGGAAGGCCTCGTCGATGGAGAGCTGTTCCACCAGCGCGGTCCGCTGGCGCAGGATGTCCATGACTTTCTCGGAATATTCGCGGTAAGCGGCGTAGTGCGGAGAAACGATCAGCAGGTCGCGGCACAGGCGCAGGGCCTGGGCCATGGGCATGGCCGAATGCACCCCGCACTGCCGCGCCGCATACGAGCAGGAAGAAACCACCCCGCGCTCGTTGGGCTTCCCGCCCACCGCAAAGGGCAGCCCGCGCAGGGCCGGGTCGCGCAGCTCTTCCACCGCGCAGAAGAAGGCGTCCAGGTCGAGGTGAATGATTTTGCGATCGGCCATGCCTCTATTTTATCTCGATCCCACGCTCCTGCGTGGGATCGGACATAGGGACGCTCCGGCGTCCTGGGGGGAGTTGCGCGACGCTAGAGCGTCGAGGAAGGTGTTCCCACGGGGACCGTGGGAACGAGAAAAACGAGAAAATTAAAATTACCCTGGCAGCAGCAATCGCTCCTCGTAGATGCGGCGGATGGTTTCTTCCAGCGCGGGGCGGCGGACTTCGATGTCGCTGATTTTGAAGCGCGGCAGGAGCTGCTGGATGAGGTCGGCGGAACCGGTCTGGCGGTGGTCGAAGCGGTAGACGGCCTGGTGGTCGATGCGCCGGGGGTCGGGCAGGCCGGGCAGGCGCACATCGGCATAGTCATCGGCGAAGGTGACCACCAGCGACCAATCGCTCTCGAAGCGCTCGTTCAGCTCGCCCAGGCGGCCATCGTACAGCACCCGCCCGTGGTCGAGGATCATCACCCGCTCGCACAGCCGCCCCACATCCGAGAGGTCGTGGGTGGTGAGCAGCACGGTCACGCCGCGCTCGCGGTTGATGTGCTGGATAAACTGGCGGATGCGCTCCTTGGCGACCACGTCCAGCCCGATGGTAGGCTCATCCAGGAACACCAGGCGCGGCTCGTGGAGCAGGGCGGCGCACAGGTCGGCGCGCATGCGCTGGCCCAGGGAAAGCGCGCGCACGGGGGTGTGCAGGAATTCTTCCATCTCCAGCAGGCCCACGAATTCATCCAGGCTGCGCTTGAAGCGCTGCATGGGGACGCGGTACATGGGCTGGAGCAACTCGAAGGACTCGATCACCGGCAGGTCCCACCACAGGGTGGTGCGCTGGCCGAACACCGCGCCGATGCGGGCCACGTAGCGCTGGCGCTCTTTCCAGGGCACAAAGCCATCCACGCGCAGCTCGCCGCTGGTGGGCACCAGCAGGCCGGTCAGCATCTTGATGGTGGTGGACTTGCCCGCGCCGTTGGGCCCCAGGTAGCCCACCAGCTCGCCCTCGCGCAGGTCAAAGTTGATCGCATTGACGGCCTGGACGGTGCGGTATTGGGGCGCCACCAGGCTCTTGAGCGTGCTCAACATGCCCGGGCTGCGCCGGACAACGCGGAAGGATTTGCACAAATTACGCACGTGGATGATGGACTGCATAGGGTGTCCTTGAGCGGCTCAGGTGCCTGAGCTTTGATAGTGGTTGGCGCCCACCCGCCAGAAGCACAGCGCGGCGGCGAAAAAGGCCAGCGCCACGAAGGGCGCCAGGAACGGCGCGAAGGCAGGGAAATGCAGCGGGTCGGGCTTATCGAGGAAGTACAGCGCCGGGTAATAGTTGAGGAAGATGAACGGGACGGCATAGGTGAAAAAGCGCTGCATCCAGGCCGGGTAAATGGTCATGGGGTACGACATCAGCTCGGAGCCGCCGTAAGTGAGGATGTTGACCGCCTCGATGGATTGGAGCGTCCAGAAGGTAATCGTCGAGCCAAACATAAACAGCGCGCCCATCACCAGCACCAGACTGAGCATTACTACCGGCAGGTACAGAATCTTTGCCAGGGTCCATTCCACGCTCACCTGGGTGAGGGCAACGATAAAAATCGCCAGCCCCTCCAGAATGCGCCCCATGCGGCGCAGCAGGAAGCGCGAGCCGAGCGCCTGCCAGAACAGCCCCACCGGGCGCAGCATCACCTGGTCGAAGCGGCCCTCGCGGATTTCGGCGGCAAAGTATGTGTCGTCGAAGCCGCTGAAGATCATATCCATCACGCCAAAGGACATTTCCATCATGCCCATCAGGAAGGCGATTTCGCCCAGGTTCCACCCACCGATGCTGCCAAAGCGCTGGATAATGAGGGCCACCGACAGGATATACACCAGGTTGGAGAGACCGGTGGACAGCATATCGGTCCAGAAGGAAGCGCGGAACTGCATCTGCGAGCGGAGCTGGAAGGTCAGCAGGCGCAGGTACATGTGAATATTCCATCGAAGGTTCCGCCAGAAGCTCAAAGCCACCTCCCTCCGCTCATCATCAACCGCCCTGAATCACCAACCGGCGCACCCCGGCGCGCAGGGTCAGCTCGCACAAAGCCGCCAGCACCAGGAACCAGAATGCCTGGTTGAGCAGCGCCCCAACCAATTCGCTGCCGCTGAGCACGCCCAGGTAGGCCTCGACCGGCGTGTTGATCAGGGCCGGGAAAGGCGTCAGCCGGCACAGGCTGGCGAACCAATCCGGGTAGAGGCGCAGGGGCATGATAAACCCGGAGAGGAAACCAGACACCGTAAAGGCAATCCGCCCGATCCCGCGCGCGTCGGGCGTCCAGAAAGCGGCCAGATTGACCAGGAAGCGCCAGGCATAATTGACCAGCCAGCCCAGCACCATGGCCGCCAGCAGGCCCAGTCCCTGCTCGGGGCGGGTAGGCACCACCACCGGGTACAGCAGCGCGAAAAAGCCCAGCAGGGTCAGGCCGCGGAACACCAGGTTCACCAGCGAGCGGCCCAGGTCGCGCGCCATCCAGAAGGTAAACAGGCGCAGCGGCTTGAGCAGGTCCGAGCCGATGCTGCCGTTGTACACGGTGGCCATCACATCCCAGGTGCCAAAGATGGAGAGATAGGCAATCATGCCCTGGGTGACGGCCACAAAGGTGATGGCCTGCTTCAGCGACAGGCCGTTCACCTGCGGCTGGTCGCCGTACAGGGCCAGGATCACCGCCACGCGCAGCAGGGCGAAGAAAAAATTGGTCGCCAGCCCGGCCAAGATGGCCGCGCGGTAAGTGAGCTGAGTCTGGAACGCCAGGCGGGTGATGCGCAGGAAGAGGGTCATGACTTATGATTATTACATGAGGTGGGGTTTTGTGACAGAATAAAAAGAAGAACAGGCGAAAGGAGGTCCTTTCGCCTGTTCTGGTGTTTCGATGTAAATGCCAGTCTCGCTGACGCGAGCGTCGGCAAGGGATTGCCGACCTTATGCTGGTGTTTTGATATGTCGGGCGCCGGCAAGGGATTGCCGACCTACTGCGATCAGCTTTCTTTCGCCGCGGGGGCTTCTTCTTTCGCTTCGGGCAGTTCGTAGCCGAGGTTGCGCAGGCTCTTCTTGATATCGATGAGCGCTTTGCGGCCAAAGCCTTCGATCTCCAGCATGGCGCTTTCGCCCTGGGCCAGGCGCTCGAGCACCTGCCCGACGGTGGTCACACCGGCTTTGGTCAGGGCATCGGTGGCGCGGGTGGGCAGGCCCAGCTCAGCGACCGGGCGGTTGGGCGAAGTTTTGGTGTCTTCGCGCGATTTCTGCTGGTCCACGTAGCTCTGGCGCGCCTGCAGTTTGCGGTAGAAGCGGTCCACCTGACCTTCGCGGTCAACGAGACGCTGCTGCTGGCCCGTGAAGAACGGGTGGCATTTGGAGCAAACTTCGGTGCGGATTACTTTCTTGGTCGAGCCGGTCGTCCAGGTATTCCCGCAAGCGCAGATGACCTGCGCATCGGGGTAATAGTTTGGGTGAATACCCTGCTTCATAGTAAAACCATCCCTTTCTAAGCGTAAAACCTACAGCCGTCTCCCATTGCAGCCGCCGGTCAGGCGGGCCGCCATTCGCGAAAGACGGGGCAGGACAATTTGTTCCTTACTCCGCTACAGCCGGCATCACGCTGACGCGCTTCTGGCCGGTAGGGAGGGTTTCATAAACAACAATACCGTCGATGACAGCGAAAATGGTATCATCTTTGCCAAGGCCAACGTTCAGGCCGGGCTTGATGCGCGTGCCGTGCTGGCGTACCAGGATATTGCCGGAAATCACTTTCTCACCGGCATAGATCTTTACGCCAAGTCGCTGCGAATTGCTGTCACGACCGTTGCGAACGGAACCACCACCTTTTTTATGCGCCATTGTTCCTACTCCACTTCGATCGAGTTAACTTGTAATCGGGTGTACTGCTGGCGGTGACCGGTCTTCACACGGATGCGCTTCTTGGGGCGATAGCGGAAGACGTCGATCTTGGGGCCCTTCACGTGCCCAACCACCGTGGCGCTGATGCTGGCGTTGTCAACCAGCGGGGCGCCGACAGCAATTTCATCACCATCGACCAGCAGCAGCACCGAGGGAAATTTGACCTGCTGACCGACTTCCACTTCCATCAGGTCCACTTCGATTGTGGCCCCTTCGACGGCGCGATACTGCTTGCCGCCACTCTCAATAATTGCGTATTTCATACCATTCTCCAATCTTCACTTCGCCGCACGCTCCGCGCTCCATGGCATTGCGTCTGCACAGTCACACTGCGCCGGGCTGCGGGGAAGTTGGGGATAAAAGGATCAAAACAGTACAGTTGAAAGCCCCAGCCAGACTTCCGCCGGGGCCAGAGCAAGGGCTATTATACAGGCATGGGGGGAGTCTGTCAACGGTGAAATTTAATTCAACCAGGGCGTTTCGCAAAGGCTGTTCG
>CAYTHO010000021.1:0-68101 GCA_964437595.1 uncultured Anaerolineaceae bacterium | reverse complement strand
GGCGCCATGGATGCATCCAACATGCTCAAACCCGCCCTGGCGCGCGGCGAGCTGCAGTGCGTGGGCGCCACCACCCTGGATGAATACCAGAAGTATATTGAGAAAGATGCCGCGCTGGAGCGCCGCTTCGCGCCGGTCTTTGTCGAAGAGCCCAGCGTGGACGACACGATTAAGATGCTCAACGGCCTGCGCGACCGGTATGAGGCCCATCACAAAGTCGAAATCACTGATGCGGCCCTGGTTGCCGCGGCGCGCCTTTCATCGCAGTACGTGCCCGACCGCCGCCTTCCAGACAAGGCTATCGATCTGGTAGATGAAGCGGCTGCCAAGCTGCGCGTGTCGCTGTACTCGATGCCAGCCGAGTTGAAGCAGGATAAACTAGAGATTGACCGCCTGAAAGCGGAAGAAGAACAGGCCGGCCTGGAGCGCGACTACGAGCGTGCAGCCAACAAAAAAGCCGAGCGCCTGCGCCTGGAATCGGAATTCAACGAAAAGCGCGATCAGTGGGAAACGGATCACCAGTTGGACGGCAAAGTGGATGAAGACGACATTGCCCAGGTGATCGCCCAATGGACCGGCATTCCGGTGAGTCAGATGATGGAAAGCGAGGCGATGAAGCTGCTGCGCATGGAAGAACGCCTGCACGAGCGCATCATCGGGCAGGATGAGGCCATCACCGCGATTTCCGATGCCATCCGCCGCGCCCGTTCCGGGCTGAAAGATCCCCGCCGGCCCATTGGCTCGTTCATCTTCATCGGGCCATCGGGTGTTGGTAAGACTGAGCTGGCAAAGGCGCTGGCTGAGTTCCTGTTTGGCGATGAGGATGCCCTGGTGCGCCTGGATATGAGCGAATATCGCGAGCAGCACACCGTCTCGCGCCTGTTCGGGGCCCCGCCCGGTTATGTGGGCTACGAAGAAGGCGGCCAATTAACCGAAGCCGTACGGCGGCGGCCTTACCGCGTTGTACTCTTTGACGAGATTGAAAAGGCCCATCCGGAAGTCTGGAACGCGCTGCTGCAAATCCTGGACGATGGCCGCCTGACCGATGGGCAGGGCCGCCTGGTTGACTTCCGCAACTCGGTGCTGATTATGACCAGCAACGTAGGGACGGAATTCGTCCGCCAGGGTGGCACGCTCGGGTTCTTGCAGCGCAATGACCCCGAGGAGCGCCAGGAACACGACAAGATCGAAAAAGCGCTGAAAACCACCTTCCGCCCCGAATTTCTCAACCGCATCGATGAAATCGTGCTGTTCTCGCCGCTCTCCGAAGAGCAGGTGATCAAAATCGTCGATCTGCAGATGGCGGAAGTACGCCAGCGCCTGGCAGAGCACGGCCTGACGGTTGAACTGACGCCAACTGCGCGCGTCTGGCTGGCTAAGAATGGCTTCGACCAGAACTTTGGGGCGCGGCCCTTGCGCCGGGCGCTACAAAAATATGTAGAAAGCCCGCTGTCCATCAGCCTGCTTTCTGGTGAGTTCCATACCGGCGACCACGTGCTGGTCGACCTGGACCCCGAGAGCAGCCGCATCGTTTTTCGCCGCGCCGAACAGATGCCCGTAGATGAGATGAGCGAATCGGAGAACACCGCGGGGTAATTCACAAGGTGCGTTTTCACAGCTATCCGGGTTCACCTGGCATAGAGATTGCATGCGAGACCTCAGGCAGAAATGTTTGGGGTCTCGCTTTATTAACAAAGTCGGATAGGATATACTTATTTCATGCCAGTCGACCGGTCGAACCTCATCAACATCTTCAAGCGCATCCACCTGTTCCGCGGCGTAGACGATCAAAAGCTCGGCGAAATTGCGGATAAGGTTGAGCAGGTAGAAGTACCGGCGGGCACCCGCATTTTCAGCCAGGGTGAAGATCCTGACTATTTTTACATTGTGGTTATCGGGCGTGTCCGCATCTGGAGCCAATCTGCCAGCGACCAGCAGGATATACCGCTCGGTTTTCGCGAAGAAGAGGATTACTTTGGCGAAGAGGTGCTGGAAGAAGGCTGGCCCCGCCAGATCAGCGCAGAAGCGGCGACCGATGTGGTCTTGCTGCGCATGCCGGTGCCTGTGTTGATTGATATGCTCGACCTGGTAGCCCCCCTGGCGCAGCGCCTGCAGCTCATCCTCGACAGCTACCGGCTGATGCTGCGCAAGCATTTCGCCTGGCGTGACCCGGACGAATCGATTTATTACATTGCTCGCCGCCACGTTCTGTTTATGTGGTTTATGCTGCTGCCGCCCATTCTGATCGGCATTTTTGTCCTGCCCATCCTGTTGTTCATGTTCCTCAACTCGCAGCTATCCATGACGTTCCTCCTCCTGCTGCTATCGTCGGCGGGCGTGCTGCTGGCCTGGCTGGTGTGGAGCTACGTGGACTGGACCAATGATTATTATTTCGTCACGAGCACGCGGGTGATTTACCAGGAACGAGTGGTTCTGTTTTATGACAGCCGCCAGGAGTCGCCGCTGAAGGCGCTGCAATCCACGCAGATCAACACATCACAGTGGGGCCGCTGGTTTGGCTATGGCAATGTAGCCATTCGCACCTATATCGGAACGATCCTGTTCCGCGGCGTGGCGATGCCTGATCAGGTAATGGCGATTATCCAGGAACAACAGGCCAGGGCGCAGTTTGGGCAGTACCGTACAGAGCTGCGCACCATCAAGACCACCATCGACAATCGCATTCGCACCGGGCCGCAGGCGCCGGTCCCCAAGCAGCCGCCCAGGCCGGTCGTTCAACCCAGCCCGATGCAGCAGTTTCTCTCCACTATGTTCCACCTGCGCTATGAAAGCGGCGGCACCGTGACGTACCGCACTCATATTTTCATCCTGCTGAAGAAAGTTGGTCTGCAAAGCATCTTGCTGCTTGGCTTATTCATCTTGCTGGTGGCCAGCGCGACCAACCAGTTCGCGCTGCTGTCCATCCAGGCAACCTGCGGCCTGGTTTTTGTCCTTGGTATCGTCATCTTTGGCTGGTGGCTCTACCAGTATATGGACTGGCATAACGATGTCTATGTAATTACCCCTGATCAGGTTGTGGATGTTAATAAAAAGCCGCTTGGGCACGAGCAGCGACAGGCCGCGCCGCTGAAAAATATTCTTGGGATCGAATATAAGCGCCTGGGCATCATCGGGCTGTTCCTGAATTTTGGTACGGTGTATATCCGCGTTGGCGACCGGCAGTTGACGTTCGACGATGTTTTCAACCCCTCCGAGGTTCAACGTGAGTTGTTTCACCGGCTGACGGCAAAAATCAACGCTGATAAGCAGTTTGAGATGGAGGGCGAGCGCCGGCGCATGGCAGACTGGATCGCCACGTACGATGAATGGCAGCGAGAACATTCCAACCGAGGCCGTGATTTCACAGCGCGCGAAAGTAAAGCGCCCGGCTCGGATTCCACACCAGAGCAGCCCCCGCCACCTACGCCTCCGCCCTCGCCTCCAGCGCGCGGCGGGTTCTAAGGCTCCGGATAACCGGAAACGCATGATCCGGCAACCCAATACCCTTTTTTGAAATCTGGCCGGATTAACGGTAAAATAAACCATCGCCGCACAGCGGCGGCTGAATATTTTTTATTGCAGGTAGAAGAATGGCAATCCGTGAAATTGTAAAAACTCCCGATCCTGTGCTGCGCCGAAAAGCCCACAAGATCACCACATTTGACAAAGATTTACAGGTGTTGATCGACGATATGATCGAAACCATGCGGGAAGCGCCCGGCGTTGGGCTGGCTGCTCCGCAAATTGGCGTTTCCGAGCGGCTGGTCGTCATTGAGTACGGCAGCGATGAAGATGAGGATGTCCCTAAAAAACTGTTTGTGCTGATCAACCCTGAAATCATTGAGGCATCCGAAGAGAAAGTTGAGGGCATTGAAGCCTGCCTTTCAGTGCCGCAGTTAGCCGGCGAAGTGGAACGCCATGAGCGTTTGGTGGTCAAGGCATTGAACCGCCTCGGGAAACCGGTCAAGATCAAAGTAAAGGGCTGGATGGCGCGCATTTTCCAGCACGAAATCGATCACCTGGAAGGGGTTTTGTTTACCGACCGGGCATCGCGCATCTGGCGCCCCAAGGAAACCGAAACCATCGCGGACGAAGTCTAGAAATCTGCTCGAACATTCGTATTTTTCCACCCCTGCCCTCACCAATTTTCGTGCACGCGCATGTACCTGCCTAGATATTCCTTCACCAACTTTCGCGCACGCCCATGTATCTGACTCGACTCTCGCTCACCAACTTTCGCGCACGCCCATGTACCTGACTCGACTCTCGCTCACCAACTTTCGCGCATTTGCCCGCCTGGATATGGAAGTCCCCAGGCGGACATTACTGCTGGTGGGAGATAATGCCCAGGGAAAGACGACCATCCTCGAATCGATTTACTATCTGGCTACCTACACCTCATTCCACGCGCAGAATGACCGCCAGTTAATCAACTTCGTGGCTGGGCGAGAGCCGCTGGCAGTGGCCCGCCTGGTAGCCGAATACCGGCGCACGGACCGCAGTCACCAGATGGAGGTACGCCTGATCCAGGAATCGGGTGGAGTCAACGGAAGCGCCCGGCTGCGCAAAGAGATTCTGCTGGATGGGGTCAAACGCGGCGTGCATGAAGCCATCGGCGCGTTTACTGCGGTGATCTTCCTGCCGCAAATGACGCGCATCATCGAGGGCGGGCCGGAAGAGCGCCGCCGCTACCTGAACCTGGCTCTGTCGCAGACCACGCCGGGCTATTCGCAGGCGCTAAGTGATTACAACCAGGCGCTCTCCCAGCGCAACGCCCTGCTCAAGCAGCTTTTCGAGCGCGGCGGCGACCCGGAACAGCTTGTTTACTGGGACACCCTGTTGGCCGATCGCGGCGCGCTGATCATCCACGCTCGCATCGCTGCCATCCAGGAGCTGGAACAGATTGCCGCGCGCATCCATCACCGGCTGACGCATGCGGAAGAAATCTTGCGCCTCGTGTACCAGCCCGCCTACGACCCCGTCCCCACGCCGCAGGGGCAGTTTGCGCTGCCGCTGCAGTCGCCGGTCAACCGTTCGGGTTACAGCCAGGAGCGCATCCGCAGCGGGTTTATCGAGAAGCTGGCTGAAGTGCGCCGTGAGGAGATTGCCCGTGGGGTCACCACCACCGGCCCGCACCGCGACGAGATGCGGCTGCTCAGCAACGGCATCGACCTGGGCGATTTTGGCTCGCGCGGGCAGGTGCGCACCGCCCTGCTGGCGCTAAAACTGGCCGAAGTAACCTGGATCAAAAATAAAACAGGCGAATGGCCGGTGCTGCTGCTGGATGAGATCCTGGCCGAGCTGGATACCCAGCGCCGTACTGACCTGCAAACCTACCTGCTTGAATACGAGCAGACCATGCTCACCACCACCGACCTCAGCCTGTTTGACCCGGGCTTTGTGCAGCAGGGCACGGTATGGCAGGTGGAACAGGGCATGGTCCGGGTGCCTGAAAACCTATAAGAGAAACAAGCTGTCGACTGGTCCATCCGCCAGGCAGGCATTCAGGCGTTGCGTTACAGTGGTTTTTTGCCGGGCACGCCCACCCTTCTGGGGTAATTGGGCGGGGTTGCCGCGACCTTATCAATAACAACCAGGTAGCGCTCTTCGGCTACGCTGGGGAGATCTACTTTGATGATCTGTCGCAGGCGCCCGCCCAACAGGCGCACAGCCTTCTCGCTGGCATGGGCTTCCGCTGGGCCGCTCTCGCCTTTTTGGGCCAGTATTGCCCCGCCTACTTTCACCAGCGGCAGCAGGTATTCCACCAGGATGGGCAGGTTAGCGACCGCACGCGCCACCGCCCAATCAAAGCGCTCGCGGTATTTCGGCGCCTGGCCGATCTCCTCGGCCCGCTGCTGGGTGATCTCTACCTTCTCCAGCCCAAGCGCTTCAGTCACGTGGCGGCAGAACTCGGCCTTCTTTCCAACCGACTCAACCAATGTGAGGTTAAGCCCGGGCTGCACGATTTTTAAGGGGATGCCAGGGAAGCCTGCCCCGCTGCCCACGTCAATCAGCGAGCCAGGCGGGGCATCGCGCCAGGCCAGCATGCAGCTCAGCGAGTCGAGAAAATGCTTGGCGCGGATGCTATCCGCATCGCGGATGGCAGTCAGGTTGAAGCGCGAATTCCAGTCCAGCAGCTCCTGTTCGTAGCGGGCGAACATGGATTTCTGCCGGGCAGTCAGGCGAATTCCAAGCAGGTTATAGGCATCCTGGGCGAGCTTTTCCATAAGCGTGTTGATTATACTCATTTCCTAACCATTTGGGGGTTGACAAGCTGCTATGCATCGTGCTAAACTCTTGCAGGTAGATGAGAAATTTTTCATCACAATAATTACGGCGAGGTTGTTAGATGGTTTACAGCACACTCATCATCACTGTGGAGAAGTACCGCGCGAGCGGGCCGGTTTTCGCCGGCGTTCCCGCGATTCCTTCTCGGAGTGTGCCTATCGCCAGGTAAGCTGAAGAAGCTCACAGCGGCCACGGTACACTCAAGGTCCCGTGGCCTTTTTGATTAATATTAAAAACGCGCAGCGTTTTTCGGCCACGGACCCCCAAACCCGTGGCCTTTTTTGTTAACCGATATTTTGGATCTAGAAGTTCGCAAGTGAAGTCGTAAGGAGCAATGCAATGCCTGCAGTGGTCGTTCATGAAGTTTACAAAAAGTTTGGAAAACCCGGTGATCCTTTCTGGAAGCGCTTTCTAACCCTTGGGCAAAACGGCGCGGCCTCCAATGGTCAAAATGGGAACGGAAACGGTCATAAGAATGAACATGACCATGTCAACGGGAACGGCCACAGTCCAAAAGACGCCGAGGCCGTCCTAAGTACCAAAGCCGGGCAGGAGAATGGTAAAGCCAACGGCAGTGGCGCGCACCCGAAGGCCAACGGCAGCGGGCCAGCGAAAGCAGCCGTGATCGCCGTGGACCATGTCTCCTTTACCGTCGAACAAGGTGAGATCTTTGGCGTGTTAGGCCCCAACGGCGGCGGCAAGTCGACGCTCATCCGCCTGATTTCCACCCTGCTCCTGCCCGACAGCGGCAAAATTTCGGTCTTTGGTTATGATGTCGAGAAACAACCCATGCAAGTGCAAAAGATGATCAACCGTGTATCCGTTGAAGCATCCTTCTTCAAAAAACTCTCACCAATGGAAAACTTAATCTACGGCGCCCGGCTGTACGGCATGGACGGCAAGAACACCCGCAAGCAGGTGGTGGAAATCCTCACCCGCCTGGGGTTGGAAAAGCGCTCCATCTACAGCCCGATGGAAGAAATGTCCCGCGGTATGCAGCAAAAAGTGGCGATTGCCCGCGCGCTGCTTTCGCACCCCCAGCTCCTCCTGCTGGACGAGCCCACCACCGGACTGGACCCGCGCTCCAAGCGCGAGGTGCAGGCCGTGGTGCGCGAGCTGCGCAGCGAGCACGGCACCACCATCCTATTGACCACTCACGATATGAATGAGGCCGAAATGTTATGTGACCGTATCGCCATCATGGACAGCGGAAGCGTGATCGCCCTGGATACCCCGTCTGGTCTGAAAAACCGCATCCCGTCAAAAGACGACAAAGAAACCACCCTGGAAGATGTCTTCCTGGAACTGACAGGCAAGAAATTGGTTAACCCCGATGAGGAGAACGAATGAAACACATGCCCCTATTCGAAAGCGAGCACCTGCGACTGACGCCAATCGACCTGGATAAAGACTCGAAGGTGGTCGCTTCCTGGACCTATGAATTAGAGATCGCCGCGCGCCTGCGGGAAGATCAACCCGCGCGCCCGCTGGCGGCTTTTGAAGTGAAAAAGCTGTACGAACGCTGGCAGAAGGAATCGGATGATACGAACCGCCAGTTCCTGTTTGCCATTCGGTTACGAAGCGAACAACCCGACACACCGCAGCCCGAACCGCCCCCGCCAGATGAGATCATCGGTGTGGTGCGCATCAAGCAGATCGAATGGGTGCACGGCGCGGCCTTCCTGGACCTGATCCTTGGCGAGCCAGCCAGCTGGCAGTGTTATGCCCGCGAAGCTCTCGACCTGGCCCTCCGTTATGCCTTCGATGAGCTGAGCCTGTTCCGGGTAACGGCGGTGATCGCCGAGCACAACCAGCCCGCGAACGAGCTGTTCGAGCAGGCCAACTTTACGCTGGAAGTGCGCCAGCGCCAGGCCGTTTATTGGAATAAACGGTCGTGGGACAAGCTGTACTTTGGCCTGTTGAGACCCGAATGGAAAATGCAGCAACTGGCGGGGGTAGGAGCATGAACGCAAAAGCAGCAGCCCATGAAAAATTAAACGGCGAAGCAAACATCATCGCTGTCACTGGCAAAGCGAATGTCTCTCAACCTGCCGATCCAAATGCCACCGGCCTGAAAGCCGCCAGCTCTCGAGCTACCGGCCCTCTGGCCGCGTTCTGTGGCAAACTGGTGCGCCTGGTGGCCTTCGACCCAGACAGCGACTCCGAAGCCATGGCACGCTGGAACCAGAACAGCCAGTACCAACAACTGCTTTCGAGCGGGCCAGCCACCCTGTGGACGCCAAAACAGATCAAAGAGTGGATGGAGAAACACTACGACGAGTTCTTCGGCTTCTCGATCCACACCCTGGAAGATGATCGCCTGATCGGGAATCTCGATCTCAGTGGGGTGGACTGGGTGGCGCGCAACTGCTGGGTCGGTATTGGCATTGGCGAGCAAGAGTATTGGGGCAAAGGCTACGGCACCGAAGCCATGAACCTGGCCCTGCGCTTTGCGTTTGACCACCTCAATCTCCAGCGGGTCACCCTGGACGTATTCGAATATAACCAGCGCGCATATCTTTCTTACTGCAAATGCGGTTTTAAAGATGAAGGCCGCATGCGCCAGTGGATGCAGCGCGGTGGAGAGCGTCACGACCTGATCTTCATGGGTATCCTCCGCGAAGAATGGGAAGCGCGCCAGGAAGACAATCTAACACAAGTAGAACAAACATGAGCACAGCTACATTTCAGTTGCGCGCCTCATACGCGTTTATGGAGCGCAACTTCAACTTAATTAAGCGGTATTGGTCCTGGGAGATGGTCTGGCTGATCTATTCCACCGCCGAAAGTCTCTCGGTCAGCTTTATCGGCCTGGGTATGGGGGTGATCGGCGGCGGCGCTAACACCGCCATCGATACCTCCTACCTGGTGCTGTACCTGCTGATCGGCAACCTGGTCTGGCGGTTCTTGTCACAGATCTTCTACTGGATCACCGACCTGATCAATATTGAGCGCTGGGAGGGCACCATCGAATATACCCTGATGGCCCCCATCCGGCGCGTTACACACATGGCCGGGCAAACCTTATTCTCGGTGATCTACAGCCTGTTCTTCACCGGCGTGATCCTGGTGGCTACCGCGCTGGTGTTCGATATCAACCTGAGCAATGCCAACCTGGTGGGTGGGCTGATCATGCTGGTGGCGGGGAGCTTCTCGTTTGTCGGCATTGGCATCATGGCCTCCACCTTCCCGCTGCTCTTTCCAGAGCGCGGGGCGCAGATGACACACGTATTTATTGCCCTGCTCCTGCTCGTCTCGGGCGTATATTATCCGGTGGACGTGCTGCCGGGCGTGCTTAAGCAGTTTGCCGCGTTCAGCCCGGCCACCTATGTACTGACTGGCACCCGCCACGCCGTGCTGGAAGGCATGCCCACCCACCAGCTTTGGCCGTACATCTGGCCGGTGCTGTTGATGGGCGCGCTGCTCATCCCTGCCGGGTTGTGGGTGTTTGAACAAGGCGAGCGCTATGCCAAGCGCGCCGGCAAGCTGCACCGCAACGGATAACAATAATGTAGCAAACACACAGGAAACAAAAAATGAACAACCTGCCTGATGGATATATGGCTCGACCGGTCCGGATGGATGACCTGGAAGCCGCGTTGGATACGATGAACGCTTATTCCAAAAGCATGATTGGCGCCGCGGAAGACAGCGTTGAATCCTTGAAGCTGTACTGGCAGTCGCCGGGTTTCGAGTTGGAAAAAGACACAATTGCCATCTTCACCCCGCAAGGACAAATCGCCGGATATAGCGAATTTTGGGATAACGGCGCGCCGCACGTGCGCCTGGTAGGCTGGTCGGTCATCCACCCCGACTTTCGCGAGCAGGGGCTGGGACAGCATCTGCTGGAATGGAGCATCGAACGAGGAAAGCAGAACCTCGAGAAAGCTCCAGAAGGCACCCGAGTGGTACTGCAGCATTATGTAATCAGCACAAACCGCGAAGCAGCCCGCTTATTCACCGAAAACGGCTTCCAGCACGTGCGCTCGAACTACACCATGCGCATCGAATTTGATATACCGCCCCAACCGCTGGTTCTTCCGGATGGAATCACCATTCGCTCTGTCCAGGGAGATGAGGAAATCCGAGAAGCGATGTACACTGCCCACCAGGCTTTCAAAGACCATTGGGGCAACACCAACACGCCGTTCGAGGAATACTACCAGCATTTTAAGCACCGCATTGATCACGACCCGCACTTTGACCCATCCTTATGGTTTGTCGCCCTGGATTCAAACGGCGCGGGCGCAAATGGTGCCGGCCCATTTGCCGGGGTATCGCTGTGCTACAAGCACATGGACGAAGACCCCGACCTGGGTTGGGTCGGCACGCTGGGCGTGCTGCGGCCCTGGCGCAGGCACGGGGTCGGGCTGGCGCTGCTGCAGCACTCCTTCTGCGAACTCTACAGGCGCGGAAAACAGCGCGCCGGGTTGGGCGTCGACGCCAGCAGCCTGACCGGCGCGGTCCGGCTGTACGAACGAGCCGGGATGCATGTGCTGCGCCAGTATGATGCATATGAGCTGGAGCTGCGCCCCGGCGTCGATATTGTAAAACGAACCATTGAAGAGCCTGTAATGATCGAGGAAAAATGACCACGCTAACATTTGTACCATCCAACGAATTGATTTTGCCGGATGCCCCGCAAATTGCAGGGTTGCGCTTCCGAACCTTCCAGGGCGAAAGCGACTTCCCGGCTATGCTCGAAACGATTAACTCCACCCGCGAGATCGACCATGAAGAACGGGCCGACACGCTGGCGGATATAACGCATAATTACAGCCACCTGACCAACTGCGATCCGTATCAAGATTTGCTGATCGCTGAAGTGGACGGGTTGATGGTGGCTTACAGCCGGGTCACCTGGTGGGAAGAGGAAGCAACCGGCTGCCGCATTTACCAGTCTTTCGGCTTTGTCCGCCCTGAATGGCGGCGCAAAGGGCTTGGGCGCGCCATACTGCATCACAACCAGCGAAGGCTGCGCGAGATTGCGTCAAACCATGCCGCGGAAAAGGAAGCGACCCGCTTTTTTGAAGGCTTCACTACCAACTTCCAGGTAGGCAACCATGCCCTGCTGAAAAGCGAGGGCTACCAGCCGGTGAGGTATGGTTTTATGATGGTGCGCCCGTATGTCGAGAACGTCCCTGACCTGCCGCTGCCGCCTGGCATCGAGGTCCGCCCGGCGCGGCCCGAGCAGTACCGCCAGATCTGGGATGCCTCACAGGAAGCCTTTCGCGACCACTGGGGGTACGTAGAACCGCAGGAGGAGGATTACCAGGGCTGGTTAGGGGATAAATTATTCCAGCCCGACCTGTGGCAGGTAGCCTGGGACGGCGACGAGGTAGCCGGGATGATCTTGAACTACATCGATCATGATGAAAACAAGACCTACCACCGCAAGCGCGGCTGGACGGAAGCCATATCCGTGCGGCGTCCCTGGCGGCGGAAGGGTCTGGCGCGCGCCCTGCTGGCCCGCAGCATCAAGATGCACCGCGACCTGGGCATGACCGAAACCGCCCTGGGGGTGGATGCGGAAAATCCCAACGGCGCGCTGCAGTTGTATGAATCGATGGGATACCAGACCATCCGAGAGCTTACCACATACCGCATGCCGATGAAGTAAGAAGTTTGGGGCCGTTTTCGAAGATCGAAAACGGCCCTATTTTTCATGCTTGACTTTTTCCCAAAACAAGTTAGAATTGAATTCGTGTACAAAATACACCAAGTGCGGAAAGATCCGCGTTCTTTTTAAAATTCAATTCGTGTTCGTTTTACACGAAGGAGGAACCATGCAAGCGATCTCTTTATCGGAACAGGCCAAGCCATTCCTGGATTACTGCGAGGAATGGGTAGCAAAACTGCCCTCCCTGCCCATTTCCAGCGCCGCGCCCGACCCGGCGCGGGCGGCGGTTGTCTCAGTGGATGTAATCAACGGTTTTTGCTATGCGGGGCCTCTTTCCAGCCCGCGCGTGGAAAAGATCGTTGAACCGATCACCCGGCTGTTCGAGCGCGCATGGCAGTACGGGCTGCGCAATATTGTGCTTGTCCAGGAGCAGCACGAGCCAGACGCAGTGGAATTCGCGCAGTTTCCCGCCCACTGCGTGCGCGGCACTTGGGAAGCTGATACCGTAGAAGCCTTCAAAAAGCTGCCGTTCTTCGACCAGATGACGGTGATCGGCAAGAACTCGATCCATTCGGGGTTGAACACCGACCTGCCCGCCTGGTTGGAGGCCCACCCCCAGGTAGACACTTTCATCGTCACCGGCGACTGCACCGATCTGTGTACGTACCAGCTGGCAATGTTCCTGCGCCTGGACGCCAACGCTCGGCAAATCGCGCGCCGCGTGATTGTGGCCGCTGACTGCGTTCAAACCTACGATCTGCCGGTGGAAACGGCTCGCGAGATTGGCGTGCTGCCCCACCCCGGCGATCTGCTGCACCACGTTTTTCTCTATCACATGCAGCTCAACGGGGTGGAAGTCGTCGCTGAAATCATATAAAATGGAGGCATGCTTACCTTCCCATCTCTCACGCCTCAGGTTCGCCAGCAGCGGCTGGCCTATCCAGCCGGCAAGATCCGCATGGTGCTGGACACGGACACGTACAATGAAATCGACGACCAGTTTGCCGTAGTTTACGCGCTCCTCGCCCCCGAGCGGCTGCAGGTAGATGCCATTTATGCCGCGCCGTTCACTAACAACCGTTCCACGGGCCCAGGCGACGGCATGGAAAAAAGTTATGCCGAAATCCAGCGCCTGCTGGAGCGGCTGAACGTCTCCAGCGAAGGGCTGGTATACCGCGGCTCCACAGGTTATCTCACCGGGCGCGCCGCGCCCGAGCAAAGCCCCGCCGCGCTGGACCTGGTGGAGCGGGCCATGGCCGCGCCGTCCGATGACCCGCTCTACGTAGTGGCGATCGGAGCAATCACCAACGTTGCCTCCGCGCTGTTGGTCGAACCGGAGATCGTGCGCCGCATGGTGGTCGTCTGGCTGGGCGGCAACCCGGTGCATGTTCCCCAGGTGCACGAGTTCAACCTGCAGCAGGACCCGCGCGCCTCTCAAGTGATATTCGACAGCGGCGTGCCGCTCGTCCAGATTCCCTGCCTGGGGGTGGCATCGCACCTGCTGACCACCAAAGTCGAACTAGAAGCTGCCATCGCGGAGCGCAACGCCATCAGTGATTTTCTGTACCAGCGCTTCTGCGAATACAGCCAGGATCACTTCGCCTGGGCAAAAGAAATCTGGGACATCTCGACCATCGCCTATCTGCTGAATGAAACCTGGGTCCAGACCATGCTCATCCCCAGCCCGGTGCTGACAGGCGACCTGACCTATGCCCCACCCCAACCCGGCCGCCATGAGATTCGGGCGGCATGGTTTGTGAAGCGCAATGAGGTGTTTCGGGATTTATTCAAGAGGCTTCAGGAAATAAAGTAATGGGCCATGGACACAACCGAAAGCACTCCGGCGCCACACCCATCTTTATGGCACAGCCCAGACTTTCTTAAGCTCTGGCTTGGCCAGACGGTTTCTGTCCTCGGCTCGCATATCACCGGCGGAGGTTTGCCGCTGCTGGCAGTGATCAACCTCGGCGCAAGCGCCTTCCAGATGGGGCTGATGCAGGCCATTGGCAGCGCGCCAGTGCTGCTATTCAGCCTGCTGGCCGGGGTATGGGTCGACCGTCTGCGCCGCCGTCCGCTGATGATCGCTGCCGACCTCGGTCGGGCGCTGTTGCTGCTCACCATTCCACTGGCGGCAGTGCTCGGGCATCTGAACATCTGGATGATCTATATCGTGCTGGCCCTGACCGGTGTTCTGCACGTGTTGTTCAACACAGCCTACCGCGCCTACCTGCCTTCCCTGGTGGAACAGCGCCATATTGTGGAAGGGAATTCCAAGCTCGCCTTGAGTGATTCAGCGGCGGAAATTGTCGGCCCAGGGCTTACCGGCCTGCTGGTGCAGACTATCACCGCCCCCATAGCCATCCTGTTCGATGCGTTCTCATTTGCAATTTCGGCCCTTTCACTGGGGTCCATTCGCAGGCCAGAGCCGCTACCCTCGCTCCCCGGCGAACAGCTTTCGATGCTGCACGAAGCGCGGGAAGGCATTCGCACGGTGATGCGCAGTCCCATCCTGCGGGCGCTCACCGGCGCGGAAGCTACCACCAGCTTCTTTGGCAATTTTATCGGCGTGCTGTACGCGCTGTACGCGGTGCGCATCCTCAATATCACCCCCGCCGCCATGGGCATAACCATCGGCATCGGCGGCGCCAGCGGTCTGATCGGCGCGCTGGTTGCCGAGCGCGTGGTGCGGCGGTTTGGCCTGGGGCGAACGCTTATCAGCGGGCTGGTGATTGAAATAATCTTTGATATGCTGATCCCACTGGCGGCGAGCTTCCCCAGGCAGGGCTTGATCCTGTTGATCGCCTCACAGGCAGGCGATATTCTGGGTACCGTCTTCTTTATCAATGCCCTCTCCTTGCGGCAGTCGGTTACCCCTCCGCGGCTGCTGGGGCGGGTAAATGCCACCATCGAGCTGCTCGCGGCTGGTATCGGGCCGTTGGGCGCGCTGGTGGGTGGGGCGCTGGGTACATTGGTGGGCGTGCAGGCCACTCTGTTCATTGCCGTTCTGGGGCTGCTGACCAGCGCTTTTTGGATTGTCTTTTCTCCGATCCGTACGTTGGAAAAAATGCCAGAAATAGATGATAATACGCCAAGTGGTCAATTGCAATAACCTTTCGTCAGAGGAGCGTGGCAATGAAAGTATTATTCATCGGCGGCACCGGTATCATCAGCTCAGCCAGCGCAAAGCTGGCCATCGAGCGCGGCATCGAACTGTATCTTTTTAATCGCGGAAATACAACCAAGCGCACTGCCCCGGAAGGCGCGCGCATGATCAACGGTGATATTCGCGATCCGCAGGCTGCTCGCGCCGCGCTGCAAGATTACACGTTTGACGCCGTAGTGGACTTTATCGCCTTCACCCCAGAACACATCCAGGCGGACCTGGATCTTTTCCGCGGCAGAACAGGGCAGTATATTTTCATCAGCTCGGCCTCCGCCTACCAGACCCCTCCCGCCAGCCTGCCGGTAACCGAATCCACCATCCTGGATAATCCTTACTGGCAGTACTCGCGCAACAAAATTGCCTGCGAAGAAATGCTGGTGCGGGCCTATCGCGATGAGAAGTTCCCCATGACCATCGTGCGCCCCTCTCACACCTACGACAGGACCGCGCTGCCTTTCGATGGTGGCTACACCATCGTCGACCGCATGCGCAAAGGAAAGAAGGTCATCGTGCCAGGCGATGGCGCTTCTTTGTGGACGCTGACCCACCACGCCGATTTTGCCAAAGCCTTCGTGGGATTGCTGGGGCACCCCGCCGCCATCGGCGAGGCTTTCCATATCACATCGGACGAGTGGCTGACCTGGAACCAGATCTTCGAGATCGTCGCCCGCGCCGCCGGAACTGAAGCCAAAATGGCGCACATTCCCAGCGAGCTGATTAATGCCTATGATCCGAACTGGGGCGCCGGGCTGCTGGGCGATAAGACCTGCAGCATGATCTTCGACAATTCTAAGGTGAAGAAGCTGGTGCCCGATTTCCGCTGCACCATCCCCTTTGCGCGCGGAGCCGAGGAGATCATGGCCTGGTACGATGCTGACCCCGAGCGCCAAAAGGTTGACGAACGGTTCGATAAATTAGAAGACGACTTAATTGCGAAATACAAGACCCTATGGCCGTAAACACTTCTCCCCTTTCCACGCAGGATGAGCGCATTATCGCAGCGTTGGGGCACGTATCCGTCCTCGTCCCGATGGTTGGCATGATCGCTCCAATCACTATCTGGGTAACCCAGCGTGAACGGTCGCGCGACGTGGCCTTTCAATCGCTCCAGGCCATCGCCTTTCAAATTACGTTCATCTTACTCTGGGTGATCGGTTTTGGCTGTTATGCCGCTTTCTTTTTCCTGATGTTTTTTAGCAGCTTCATCTTGCCAGTAGCTTTCCAGGGAACAGATTCAGGGCCGCTCGCAGGCGCGCTGCTCGGCGGCATGTTTCTCATACCCGTAAGCATCATTGTTTTGATGATCGTGATGTTCTTTACCATGATCATTTACGGGATCGTGGCCGCCATCCTGACGTTCCAGGGGAAGGAATTCCGCTATGCCATCGTCGGGAGATGGGTCGAGCGGTACATGCAGCAGGCAGCGGTCCATGACGCGCCGTCATCACAAGCCTGACATTCAACACATGGCACAATGCGCCCGCCCCGGTATAATACGGAAAATAACATAGCGATTATTTTGCCTGTTCGTGCTATCGGTGATATCCACAAGGAGCTTACGGTGAACGAATTCCCTCGCACGATGGTCGGCGGCGTGAGTCTGCCGCGGCTGTTGGTTGGCACAAACTGGTTCCTCGGCTATTCGCATACCAGCCTGGCCAAGGATAAATTTATCAAAGACCTGCAAACGCGGGAGCGGATCACAAAAGTATTGGCCGTGTTCCTGGAAAACGGCGTGGACGCGGTGATGGGACCACCATCGCAGCTTCTAGAGGATGCCGTACTCGATGCGGAAGACCAGACTGGGCGCGCCATGACGCGCATCATCACCCCTATCTTCAACATCGCCCCGGGCGGCGATCCCAATACCGAGCCCGAGGTGATGTTCGACCTGTGCAAAAAGCTCAACGCCACCTTCTGCATGCCGCATCAGTGCGTGACCGACGCCCTCCTCGACCGCCGCGAAGGCGTGATCCGCGACCTGGGCCGGTATACCAAACTGATCCGCGAGCGCGGCATGGTGCCGGGTCTATCGACCCACATGCCCGAGACCCCCGTCTACGCCGACCGCATGTGCGCTGACGTGGAAACGTATATCCAGATCTACAACGCCGCCGGCTTCCTCATGCAGGTGGAGGCCGATTGGGTGCAGCACATCATCGCCAACGCGCACAAGCCGGTCATGACCATCAAGCCCCTGGCTGCCGGAAAGCTGCTGCCCATCGTTGGCTTGGCTTTCGCCTGGAACACCATCCGCGAGCAGGATATGGTCACCATCGGCACCACCACCCCGGATGAAGCCCGCGAGGTGATCGAGCTTTCCCTCGACCTGCTCAACCACCAGATGCCCGAGCTTCAGCTCCAGAAAACGCGTTCGAAGAAGTCGCTCGAATAGACTGTGAATGGTTCACCAGGTTATCCAACCTGGTGAACCATTTTAAAAATGATCCTGCTCAAAGTTGCCCTCACTATTGCCATCGTCACAACGCTTTCCATCGTGGCGGAGCGGGTCAGCCCGCGCGTGGCAGGGATTCTCTCTGGCTACCCGCTCGGCTCGGCCATTGCACTGTTCTTCATTGGCCTGGAGCAGGGCGCAGCTTTTGCCGCACACAGCGCGGTATACAATATCGCCGGGCTGGCCGCGCTGTTGAGCTTCTTCTTCATTTACTTCTGGGTATCATCGCAGAAGATCATTACCGGCAGGATAGCAGGCATCCTGATTGCATCCTCCGCTGGGATGGCGGCCTTCTTTGCCGTAGATGCGCTCCTGCACATGCTGCCGCTGCCGGGCTGGGCCTGCGCGCTGGTCGGCGTGGGGGCAATCACGGCTTACGCCGCCCTGTTTCGCGGCATTCCCAATACCACCATCCGCCAGCAGGTCCACCTGGGACTGGGCGTCGTCCTCTTCCGGGCCGGCCTGGCCGCGCTGACCATCCTGGCCATCACCGGCGCCGCTAACCTGGTGCCTCCCAGTTGGGCCGGGCTGTTTAGCGCCTTTCCCATCACCGCCTTCCCGCTGGTGCTTATCGTCCACTCCACCTACGGGCCGGAGCAGGCCCACAGCATCATCAAGAACATCCCCACCGGGCTGTGGGCGCTGGTGCTGTACCTGCTGACCATTGCTTATTGCTATCCGCGCCTGGGAATATTCTGGGGCACGCTGATCGGGTTTGGCGTCGCAACGATGTATCTTCTGGGGTTATCGTGGTTGCACCGGAAACGAAGTTGACCCAGGTAACGCCCTTCTACTCATTCTGATCCGATAGAATGATTCGAAGCTGCTCGTTTAGAGTTGCATATCCTGCCTCGTTAACATGTAAAAAGTCTTTCTGATATTCTTTTTTTACCAGATCATTTCCACCTGCAATGATTTTTGCTGTATCGAAAACAGCAACTCGATCTCCCTCCATCGCAAAAATAAACTGATTTACTTCTGTTACCGCTTTCCCCACATCTTCCGACCAAAACGCGGCTCGCTCGAGGGGTAAATTGCCTTCCGGAAAGATTGTAGTCAGGATGACGAAGGAATTTTGTTGAAAGGCTTTCGTAACGATTCGCTCTATATTATTCTTGCAGTCTGAAACAATACGATCCTTTTTCTCCGGAAACAGGGGGATCGTTTTAAGATCATTGATTCCTACCTGAAGAATCAGGACCTGAGGTTCCAATGGCTTCACGTGGAAATCGTAACGCGCCAGGACTTGAGCCGAAGTCTGTGAACCAATACCGCGATTGACAAATTCATATCCGCTCATACCAACCGGCGCGGGCCACATAGCCGCTCGAGAATCGCCAAAGAATACAATCCGTTTGGCATTTGCGCCGGGCTGTCCGAGAACGGTTTCCGAAACCGGGAACGCAGACAACGCCAGTGGATCGAGTCGGGCTCCGTTTAGCTGCGCATAATATTGCTTTGCTGTCGAAAAAAGGATCAGGTTTAGAACAACGGAGATAGCCAATGCAATGGCGAGGAAAATAATAAAAATTAGGGACCGGTGTTTGATGTTGACCTCATAGCTGGCAATCAGGATTTCAAGTGGCAAAATTATAAACCAGGCGGAATCACGATGGAAGGTCACTTGGGATATAATGAACAAAGTCCCTCTTGGGGGATAAAGCCGAAAGGCGCATAGGCCGGAACAATTGCTAGTTGAGTTCCGGCCACCGTGCGAAACCCGAATGATAATGGAAGAAAATATGATAAACGATGAAAATACCCCGCTGGAGATGCCGTCAACAGACGATTCCCCGGCGAACACCGATCAGCCCATGACCAGCCAGGCCGTACCCGGCGCTGAAACGGGCGAACTTCTGCCTGAATATACCATGGCCGATCTGCCGCATGGACTGCGCGCCGGCTTCGAAAAGATGGGCTGGACAACGCTGATGCAGGTTCAGGCCCGCGCCATCCCCTACATTCTTGCCCACCGCGACGTAATGATCCAATCGCGCACCGGCAGCGGCAAGACCGGCGCCTACCTGGTGCCCGTTTTCCAGCGCATCAACCCCGAGCAAAACGCCACCCAGGCGCTGGTGCTTGTCCCCACCCGCGAGCTGGCCCAGCAGGTGATCCACGAAGCCAATATCCTGGGCAGTGAGATGAACGTGCGCAGTGTGGCCGTGTACGGCGGCACCGCGTATGGCCCGCAGTTGGATGCGTTCCGCCAGGGCGCGCACCTGGTGGTCGGCACCCCCGGGCGCATCCTCGATCACCTGCTGCGCCGTTCGCTGACTCTGGATAAGCTGAAAATCTTTATCTTTGACGAAGCCGACCGCATGCTGTCGATGGGTTTTTACCCGGATATGAAGCGCGTCCAGCGCTATCTGCCGCGCACCCCCATCAATACCTATATGTTTTCGGCCACCTTCCCGCCGCGCGTGCTGGCGCTGGCTAACGAGTTCATGCACCAGCCGCATTTCCTCAACCTGTCCAGCGACCACGTTCACGTCACCGAGACCGACCATGTGATGTACACCGTGCGCCCGATGGATAAGGAGCGCAGCCTGATCCGCATTATCGAGGCAGAGAACCCGGCCTCCGCGCTGATCTTCTGCAATACAAAGGAGCGCGTCCACTTCGTGGCGACCATTCTGCAGCGCTATGGTTACAGCGCAGCCGAGATCAGCTCGGACCTGAGCCAGAACGTGCGCGAAGAGGTGATGGAACAGATCCGCCAGGGCATGCTGCGCTTCCTGGTGGCAACCGATGTGGCTTCGCGCGGCATCGACATCCCTGAGCTTTCGCATGTGATTCTTTACGAAGTGCCCGACGAACACGAGTCGTACATTCACCGCGCCGGGCGGACCGGACGGGCTGGCGCAAGCGGCGTGGCCATCTCACTGGTCAATGCGCTGGAGCGGGCCGAGCTGATGCGCATTGGTAAACGCTTCACGATCAACTTTGAGGAACGTCCCGTGCCAAGCGAGGAAGATGTGCAGGCAATCGTTTCGCAGCGCACCACGGCATTTTTGGAATCACAGCTGCGCGAGCGCGACCGGCTGCAAACCGAACGCATGCAGCGCTTCCTGCCGCTGCTCAAAAGCCTGGGTGAAGATGAGGAAGTCCTTTCCGGCATCGCCATGCTGCTGGACGATTTTTATCATAAGAACTTCCATACGGCGCAAACGCCGCAGCCAACCGGTCGGTCTTCTCAGGAAAGGATAGGCAGTTCCAGCGGGGGTCCGGGCCGTTCTTCCCCTAGAAACCGCTCTGAGGGCAGGCCCGGCGGCGGGCGTTCAGCCGGCGGCGGAAGGCCGATGGTCGCCGAACGCTCCAGGGATCGCGCTCCTTCCGGCGACCATGGGGAAGGTTCCCCTTCCGAAAGCCATCCGTCAGGTGAACGCCCCTCCAGTTCCCACCGCCGCGGAAGGCGTGGAGGGCGCGGCAGAAGACCAGCAAACGACAGCAAACCGTCATCCTCTGCCTCCTGATCCCGGTCTGGCAGTGGGCGCGCGGTATGCACCCAGCGATCTGGTGGCCGCACCTCGAGCGCGGCCTGCTGGCCTTCGAAGATCTGCACTGCCAAACGTTCGTATATATCGGTAGATATCCACCCCTGATCCCGAACCTTTTTCCAGGAGAACTACTATGGAATATCGCTTCTTAGGCAAGACCGGTATCAAAGTATCCAAATTGTGCCTCGGCACCATGACCTTCGGCGCCGAGGCGGACGAGGAGGCCTCCGCGGCGATCTTCCACCGCTGCCGGGAGATCGGCATAAACTTTTTTGACTGCGCCGATGGCTATGCCGGCGGCAAATCCGAACAAATCCTGGGCAGGCTGGTCGCTGGCCAGCGCGACGACCTGATCCTGACCTCCAAGGTCTATTTTCCCCACGGTGATGATGTCAACGCAGGTGGCGCTACCCGCAAGCACATCTTGCGCACCATCGAAACCAGCCTGAAGCGCATGGGCACCGACTACCTGGATATCTACTTCATCCACCATTTTGATGAAGTAACCCCCCTGGAAGAAACCCTGCGCGCGCTGGACGACCTGGTTCACCAGGGCAAGGTGCTGTACCTGGGCGCCAGCAACTTTGCCGCCTGGCAGGTGATGAAAGCATTGGGCATTTCGGCCAAAGAAAGGCTGGCGCCGTTTGCCGTGCTGCAGCCCATGTACAACCTGGTCAAGCGCCAGGCCGAGGTAGAAATCCTGCCAATGGCCGAAGCTGAAGAATTGGGCGTGATCAGCTACAGCCCGCTGGGCGGCGGTCTGCTCACCGGCAAATACGCCAGCGATCAGAAACCCGATGTTGGGCGCCTGCTGGGCAACAAGGCGTACATCCGCCGCTACGGCGATGACTGGATGTCGGATACTGCCGTCCGCTTTAGCGCCTTCGCCCGCGAGCGCGGCTACGAGCCCGCCGGGCTGGCGGTTGCTTGGGTGGCTGCCCATCCGGCGATCACCGCGCCCATCATCGGCGCGCGCAGCCTGAAGCAGTTAGAAGGATCGCTCAAGGCCCTGGAAATCGATATGACCCCCGAACTGCGCGATGAGATCTCGGCCCTCTCCATCGAGCCGCCGCCTGCCACCGACCGCACCGACGAGCGCAGCCCGGAAACCTCCTTCACGTTACGCACAAAGAAAGGCAGCTATGGAACGCAGTCCGATCGCCATTGAAAACTTTACCGTAAAGGCCTACAGCTTCTTCGAGATCGACTGGCTGCTTTTGAGCAGCGGCGATTACCAGGAGCAGCAGTATAACGCCATGACCATCAGTTGGGGCAGCCTGGGTGTGATGTGGGGACGGCCTTTCATCCAGGTCGTTGTCCGCCCGCAGCGCTACACCTACCAGTTCATGGAGCGCTTCAGCACCTTCACCGTGTGCGCTTTTCCGAAGGAATACCACCAGGCACTTTCGCTGTTGGGCACCAAGTCCGGGCGGGATGGAGACAAAATCGCCGCTGCCGGGCTGACGCTGACCGAATCCACCTGTGTAGCCGCGCCGTCTTACGCTGAAGCGGACCTGGTCATCGAATGCCGCAAGATGTACTGGCAGAATATGGACCCATCGCACTTCCTCGACCCGGCGATTGCCAGGATTTATCAGGAGAAGGATTACCACCGCATTTATTACGGCGAGATCCTCGCCGTGCAGGGCACAAGCCGATATTCTACGTAGTCAGATAAGGAGGGTACCACCATGCTGCACGAATTGATCCACAAAAGCAGGAGCATCCGCCGGTTCTTCCAGGATGTACCGGTTGAGATGAAAGCACTGCGCGAGCTGGTTGATCTTGCCCGGCTGTCGCCATCCGGGTCGAACCTACAGGCGCTGAAATACTACGCCTGCAACGAGCCGGAGAAAAACGCGCGCATCTTCCAGCACCTTGGCTGGGCCGGGTACCTCAAAGATTGGCCAGGCCCGGAAGAGGGGGAGCGCCCTGCCGCGTATATCATCATCCTCGGCGATTCGACCATCAGCAAATCCTTTGGCTGCGATCACGGCATTGCCGCGCAGAGCATCATGCTGGGCGCCGCGGAAAAGGGCCTGGGCGGCTGCATGCTCGGCTCGGTGCGGAGGGCCGAACTGGCGGCCATGCTGAACCTGCCTCCTCAGTATGAGATCCTTCTGGTGCTGGCATTAGGCAAGCCCAAAGAAATCGTTCAGGTCGATCCGCTTGGCCCGGATGGCAGCGTGAAATACTGGCGCGATGAACAGCAGGTACACCACGTTCCCAAACGGAACCTGGAAGATATCCTGCTGGAGTGATGATAAAAAAAGCTGCGGTCGAGCCGCAGCTTTTTATTAAAGAACGACTGAAAACAGCGGTATCACCATTTCTGTCCGGCTGAGGCCGCCGTGCCTGCCCTGCAGGGGGTTGTCGCGGCTACTGAACCACCAGTAGGCACCATTCTGCGGAAGAACCACCCGGTCGCCGACCCGGTCGGCCAGCCGTGGATATACCTCTCCGGTCCCGAACAGCCCTGCCTCAATGGCCTGCTGCGCGGATACAGACGGGAACTGTCCCGGCCAGGTGGCCTCAAGATAATCGAGGAAATCCCGCTCGCGGCCCGGGCGCAGGTATGCATAAGGCAGGCGCGCTTCTCCACTGGGCAGCATCACCAGGCAGTCCATCAACCTGGGGTGATTGCGCAGCTCAAAGTGAGCGTTTCCGGGGGTATAGATGTGCCCATGGTCGGCAGAAATCAGCAGCAGGGTATCGCCTCGGGTTGGCTTCTTTTTGCGCTGTTCAATAAAGTACCCCAGGTGACGGCTAAAAGTCACCATCTCCTGGGCAACGCGCGGGTCATCCGGGCCAAAGCGGTGCGAGTGCTCGTCCAGGTCGCCCCAGTAAATCCAGGTGTAGTTCTTTTCATCGGGCCGGGCGTCCAGCATGGCGCTGATGGTTACCCACAAATCGCTCAGGCTGCGGAAACCATATACCTCAGCCCCATGCTGCAGCATCCGCGACAGGCCGGAATAGGCAATCGAGCGGTGCTGAAATGCGTATGGGCGCACCCCATTCTGCAGCAGGTGTGGGCCGAGGACAGGCGTTGGCAGAAACGTCTGCGGGTCAAACCCGGCTTTGGTCAAGCTGTCAGTTTCACCCATGAAGCTGGCCGGGGAATGAAATATCATATTGGCGATCATGCCGTATTCTTTCAGCCAGACTTCGAAACCCACAATGCCGTGCTGGGCAGGCGCTGCACCCGTCCAGAAAGAGGTGATCGCCGCGGAGGTGGTGCTGGGAGTGATGCTGGTCAGCGGTGATAGAACAGCCTCATTCTGCTCGGCCATTTCTCCCCAAACAGCATAGTCCGCGTTGTTTTGCGCCAGGCGGAATGCTTCTTCCAGGGTATTCAGTCCCATGCCATCCACAACCAGCAGGATGACATGCCGGTATTGATTTCGATAGGCGCGCAGTATCTCCGGCGCCAATGGTTCGCCAAAACCTGGCGCGCCCAGCCACCGGCAGATGCTGCCCGGAACGTTGCACAGCGAATAACCATCATACGCTGGAAAGAAGGTGTCCGGTCCCATTGGGATTCCCGGCAGGCGGCGCGCTGTGAGCCGCGGCAGCAGATCAGGTACCAGATTTTTCATGGATAGGTTCTCCCTTTGGGTTCTATTTTAGTGCAGTTGCCCGCATATTTTCCACCAATCGCATGCACTTCCTTCTGAATTTTTCAGCGCCGCGCAGTTTACAGATATGTAAAAAAACAACAAATACGACTCTTTTTTGTCAATTTTGCGGTATTATCTAACCGAAATAAAACTTTATCCGTTGCAAAAATAACTTTATCGTTTTTTATTCTGGGGGTTTACCGGTAGCCATGGGAACAGCAGATCTCCATATCCATACTTCTTATAGTTATGACAGCGCCTGTACCGTTCCGGCAGTTCTAGAATGGGCGGCCAATTTCACCGATCTGGATGTAATTGCCATTACCGATCACGATGCGTTTGGCGGCGCATTAGAGGCAGTGCAAATCGCACCCAGGTTTGGCATCGAAGTCGTCCCCGGCTGCGAGGTTGCCACCCGCGATGGACATCTGCTGGCGCTGTTTATCGAGCGCCCGGTGCCGCCCGGCCTTTCCCTGCTGGAAACGGTGCTGCGCGTTGGCGACCAGGGCGGGTTGTGTGTCGCTGCGCACCCTGGCGCGTTCCTCGCCCACGGGGTATCGGGAGACACCGTCCACAGCGTGCTGCGTGATGCGGACGCGCGCCAGGTATTGGTTGGCATCGAGACCTGGAACACGGGCGTTTTTTATCAGGGCTCCAACCGTACTGCCCAGCGCATCCACGCCGAGGTGGGGCTGGCTTCGGTGGGCAGCAGCGATTCACACGTAGTCTGGACGGTGGGGTTCGGCTACACCGAATTTAACGGGCGCACCGCCCAGGATTTACGCCACAGCCTGCAGGCGCACACCACCACCGCCCACCGCCTGCTCGCGCACCGGGGCCCCGATTACTGGCCCAGGCACGTTGTTTCTCGCCTGCTGCGCAAAATGGGCTGGGTCACCTGGACGCCAGAACCAAACGCCAGTTTCAGCCTGCGCCGTTTGGCAGACGTGCAAATGGGATAATCGAGCTGGTCTTACTCCCCTGCCGGTAAAACAGATTGGAGAAATGCCGCCACTGGCGTAATCAGCTTGTTGGCCCACTCCTCCAATACCTCCGGGTTGTATATCATCTGGTAGCCAAATGCGAGGATTAGCGCCATCAGTGAAAGCCCCAGCGCTACCAGGAACAGGGTATTGAAAAATCCGCGCACCAGCTTACCAAACGAGAAGCGCTTTCGTTTGAGTTCTTCAGGCATTTCGGTAAACGGTGAGGATTGCATTTCGTGTTTCCTCTTTGATCCACGACCGAACCGGAATATAGAAAAGGGCCCTTGTTTTTTCTTCGGGCCTTGCTCAACACTTCGACCCCAGCCTTCGGATTGCATCTCTCTCCCCTTTCAGAACAAACCGCCACCTGGATATTTTCAGTATAGCGTTTTTTTGTTTCAGTTCAATAGTACCGGTTGTATAATGATTAGAAACCCGCGAAAGGAGCAATACCCATGGCACTCGACCTGGATGCGTATCGCATTAAACCCGGATCTAAAGTGAATCTTGAAAAATTCGACCCATCTGATTCAAGCGTATTTGATGGCGATAAGGAAAAGTCCAAAGAAGTGCTGGTAAAACTGAACAGCGAGATGGCTGACCTGCAGGAGCGCCTGTACGCCGAGCACAAACACGCGCTGCTCATCGTCTTGCAGGGTATGGATACCTCCGGGAAAGATGGCACCATTGAACACGTTTTTGATGGGGTGAACCCGCAGGGTGTGACGGTCGCCAGTTTCAAGGCCCCCACTGCCGAAGAGCTCAGTCACGATTATCTCTGGCGCATCCATAAGCGAACGCCGGGCAAAGGTGAAATAACCATCTTCAACCGCAGCCACTACGAGGATGTGCTCGTCGTTCGCGTGCACGAGCTGGTGTCCGAAAAGGTGTGGAGCAAGCGCTACCAGGACCTCAACAACTTTGAGAAGACCCTGGCCGTCGAAGGAACAACCATCCTGAAGTTCTTCCTGCATATCAGCAAGGAAGAACAAAAGCAGCGCTTCCTCGACCGGTTAGCCGACCCCGCCAAACATTGGAAATTCAATCCGGGGGATTTAAAAGAACGCGAACGCTGGAAGGATTACCAGAAGGCCTACGAAGACGCCATCTCAAAAACCAGCACCAAATATGCTCCCTGGTACATTGTCCCGGCGGACCGCAAGTGGTTCCGCAACCTGTTTATTGCGCAGGTGATTGTAGAAACACTCAAAAAGCTGGACCCAAAGCCCGTTTCGATTATCGAAGATAAGGATGTGGCGGGATATCAGCAAGAGCTGGAAAACGAACAGCCTTAAAACAAGCCGATCAAGCGTTCGAAGAAGACGAAACGGATTTGGCCTCAACCGCCTGAGCTAACCGCGCATCTTTACGCCGCACGCGCAGAACGGCGATTTTTGTTGCGTGGTTGAACGGCGCCGGGTCCACCGGAAAGGAACCCGTGCGGGTTTCAGGGAAGCCGGTGAAATCAGGCGGCACATCGATTAACGACTCGATGGTCATATATCCATCCGCGCAGAGTTCCTCCAGCAGCTGCAGATACTCGGCGCCGCTGAGGAACAGCGCATTGTTTATGGCAACCAGCCAGCCGCCATGCCCAACCAGCGGTCGAGCCTTATTGATCACCTGCTGGCTTTGGGAAACCAGATCCACGGTACCGCGGGAGGTGGTTGAGAAAAAGGGTGGATCGACAAAGACACAATCGAAGAGCTGGCCGGCTCGCCGGATCTGGCTGGCATACACCCAATAATCGGCGGCAATAAAGTTGGAGCGCTGCACGGGAAAACCGTTGAGCGCGTAGGAGTCTTTTGCCAGGTTAAGGAAGCGACGGTTGAGATCCGTTTGTATCACCTGGCTTGCCCCACCCGCCATGGCGGCTGTACCCAGGCTGCCGGTATAAGCAAAGGTATTCAGAACCCGCTTCCCTGCCAGGTTTTTCATCGCCCAGGCGCGCAGGTTGCGCGTGTCCAAATAGATGCTGGCATCCAGGTTCAACGTCAGGTCAACCGCGTACCAGGTGCCGTTCTCTCGGATCTTGCGGCTGGGTGTTTTCCCATAAACAAGCACGCCACGGCGCGCCTGTTCATCGGAGGCGCTGCGCGTTTTTATAATCACTGCCTGTACCCATGGCAGCCGTTCCAGCAAATAGGCGACCGCCATATCGATGTGCTGCTGGACCTTGCCCGGGGTTTCAGCATAATTCATGAGTAACAAGGTCCGGGCATACAGATCCACCACCAGATCAGGAAAGCCCTCCAAAAAACCATTAAACAGGCGAAACGCAGCTTCGTGGCTCGGGTCAAAAAAAACCGAACGTGCATCCACTGCTTTTGAAAGCCTGTCGACGAAAGCGGTTGGTAACATCTATTGTTGATATCCCAACCAAATTATAACGGGTATTTAGGGCTGGCATTCATAACACAAGGCCCTGGGGAGCACCCAGAGCCTTGTGTTCGTTTTTTGACTCTTTTATTCGTCTCTAGCGCTTCTTTGCCGAAGAAGCCGCGGTTGCCCGCTGCAAAACAGGCAGCCCGTTGGCCGTTTCAGATACACGATATCCCTCCGGAACGGCATCTATCGCCCCCTCTTTTTGCTCCTTTGCGAAAAAGTACAGGGTCTGCTCTTTACCATTTTTTAGCGTGGTTTTTCGAGCATGCAGGATATATTCATTTCCTTTGGAATTCTTGAATTTGAAAGCCATGAAATCACCTCTTTTTTTGGTTGATTTTGCCAAACATTTTTACTTCAGGTAAAGTATATAGCTAGTTGAAGTATAGAGCAAGAAATTATGACAACATACGGGGATTATCCCTGGCACGGCCCAGGGATTTCCCTCTGTACAGAAACAAAATACACATAAAAATGGGGAATGCCGGGGGACAAGCTATTGACGTAAATCATCATAAAGTGTACGATATATCGTGGATGTAGTCTCTTGATTTCAAAGTAAGATACTGGTAAAGATTCAGTAACAAATGATTGCTGCTGTTTCTTAATATTATGAGCAGGGAATTGGCATCCTTCAATTGGGCGCCGCATGGATACAGCAAAAGTGCAGCAGGGGCTTATCGATGTCGAAAAGAATAAACGGGCTTTCACCGGATTAAGGTCGAAGGTAAATTCGCTGCGCCTGCGCCTTCAAGGTCTTCAATCCAAGTTGATCTTACCTTACCTGATCTTGACCCTGATCCTTGCCGCAGTGGGGATTTTTATCACCACCACCCTGGTTGTGGATTCAGAACGGGAGCGGTTTAACAACAGTATTCTAGAGGCCAGCCGGGTAGCCAATGATGGCATCGTCAATTACGAAAAGAACCAGCTCGAACGGCTGCGTTTTTTAATTTTTACTGAAGGCATGGCGCAGGCCATGTTTGATAAAAACGCGGACCAAATCCTCTCTTTCCTGCGGCCCATCCTTGCCAACTCGCGCGTCAACCTGATCTCCGTGTTGGATACGACCGGACAGGAGATTGTCACCTTTGGCAGAGAGCCCAATGCAAACGAATACCGCCGCCAGGAGGGGACGGATTTTTCTGGCGTTGAGGTCGTAAATAATGTACTGATCGAAAAAGTGGACGAGCAGGGCGATAAGTACGCCCAGTTGCTCAAGCTGGAACAGGGCCCCATCCTTTTTACCAGCGCGCCGGTACGTGACGCCAATGACCAGATGATGGGCGTCATAATGGCCGGCACCTACCTGGAAGATATTCTGGTTGAATTAAAGAAACAATCGCTTGCCGATAATATCGTCCTGGTCGATTCCAAAGGCGATATGATCGGCTCTACCCTGACGGGCGAGGAAGAGGGTTTTGAAAACCTGGTCTCCCTTGCCAAGGCGCTGGATTCGGATGTCAATACCCGGCCTGAACCTATCAGCCTGAACAAGCGCAGCTATGAGGTTGCCTACAGCCCATTGATTATTCGCAGCACACGCGTAGGCTGGATAGGCGTTATCAAAAACAGCGATTACTTGATCAGCGAGGCGGCCCAAAGCCGCAACCTGCTCGTCTGGATTTTCACATTAGGCACCCTGGGTGTAATCGTCATTGGGTACCTCCTGGCCCGCAACCTTGCACGGCCGATCCTGAGACTTCGGGATATGTCGCAAGCGGTTGCAGCCGGGGACCTTAACCAGAGCATTGGCTTAAAGCGCGCCGATGAGATCGGTGAACTGGCCAATTCCTTTGATACCATGACGCTGCACCTGCGGGACCGAACGGCAGAGGCCGCCCGGCTTTATGCCGAGACGTTGCAGCGCAACAAGGAACTGAAAGAGATCAATGAGCGGCTTGAGGCTACGCAGCTTCAACTCATTCAATCTGAGAAGCTGGCCTCTATTGGGCAGCTAACCGCAGGCATCGTTCACGATGTCAAGAATCCTTTCGCGGTAATCATGGGTATGTCCGAGGTCCTGGCCGATGACGAAAGCATTGACGAAGCTACCCGGCACGGTTTGAAGGTGATTCGCGAAAGCGCAGTCAAAGGGAACACGATCGTTTCAGACCTGTTGAAATTTGCCCGCCAGTCGAAGCCTGAAATGCGCTACCTGGATCTACGCGAGACAATCCAGACATCCATGCGATTAACGGCATACTTAACGCGCAAGTACAATACTGTTTCCGACCTACCAGAGACCCCCCTCATGGTAACCTATGACGCGCAGCAGATCGAACAGGTATTGATCAACATGATCCATAATGCTGTGCATGCCATGCCTGAAAGAGGAGATCTGCGGATTGCCTTAAAACAGGTAGATGGAACAGCACAAATCTCCATTCGGGATACCGGCAGCGGTATTTCTCCTGAACACCTGAAACGAATATTCGATCCATTCTTCACCACGAAAAAAGAAGGTGAAGGCACCGGGCTTGGTTTATCGGTAAGCTATGGGATCATTGCGAACCATAAAGGTAGGATCGAAGTAGAAAGCGAACTAGGGGTAGGTACCCAATTCACCATCATTCTACCTATTACACAACCATCCATAGAACCTGGAGAGACACCGCAATGAGCCCTGAACGCGTACTGGTAATCGACGATGACGAAGCCCTGCTGAATTTGATGGCACTCGCGCTGCGCAGGCGGGGATATCAGGTGGAACAGGCCGCGGACGGTTTTAGCGCCCTAAAAATTATGGCGTCCCAACCGGCGTTCTCCGTGCTCCTCACGGATATGATGATGCCGGGCATGTCCGGTTTAGAGCTGCTGCGTGAAGCCCGCAAACTGGATGAGCATGTAGAGGTTGTGGTCGTCACGGCTGCGCCCGATATCGAAAACGCCATCTCGGCTCTGCGGGCTGGTGGCGCCTATGACTATCTACTCAAGCCATTTGAATCTATGAGCCAGCTCCTTTTAGCCGTCGAAAGGGCCGCCACCCACCGCCGGCTGCTGATTGAGCGTGAAGAGCTGCGCGTCCGCGTGCAGCATGAAGCCGATCGGCTGCGCGCTTTAATCACCAATACCGGCGATGCTATTCTCTCTGCCAGTGGAAATGGCGTCCTGCAAATTGCTAACCCCGCGGCCTGCCGCCTGATGGGCGTTGAAAACCTGGAAGGGACAGATGCTTTCCAAAGCCTGCCGCCAGTGCTGTGCACGTTGATTACTAACTGGAAGGCGGTGGGTGGCAATCTGCCTGCCGTCGTTGAAACCAATTGGATGAATGGTACAGTCCAGATGGTCAGCCTGACCCCGATCCCAGAAGATACAGAAACGCATTATGGCTGGGTGGCGGTGCTGCGAGACATCACCCATGTAAAACGCATGGAAGAGCTAAAGTCGCAGTTACTGGTAGAAGCAGGCAGCCGCATTCGCATTCCTTTGGCCCAGGCAATGAACGCCCTTGTAGAGCTGAATATCCTGACCTCACAAAATGAACGCGTGAGCGAGGTTGTTTTTCGCCTGACGCAAATTTGGAAACGCATCCAGGAATGGGGAGATGACCTCAACGCGTTGCTTCGCATCGATTCGGGGATCAACCTGCAATCCACCAACATCGACCTGAGCACCGTGCTGGATGAGGTTCGCCAGAGCCAATCAACCAGCATCGTGCTCGATCTCGCCATCGAGAACAATCTACCGCAGGTGACTGCGGACCCGGAATTGATCCGGCGCCTGTTGAACGGTTTAATCAACCGGGCCGTGTCGCGCAGTGAAAAAGGCGGAACCATCCGTTTATATGCCCGCAATCATAATGGGCAGGTGTGGGTCAGTATTAGTGACGATGGTCCGGCAGTCAGCGATGCAGATTTGCCTCGCATCTTTGAAAAATCCTTTGTAAAAACCGGTTCGGGACCCGGAGTAACCGGACTGGAAATGGCCCTGGTCAAAACCATCATTGACCGTATGGGCGGGCAAGTTTGGGTTGGCGGGCAGGGGAAGCAAGGCAGCACCATCTACGTCTGTATGCCAACCACTGAACAGCCCGCTCTGGGATAAACTCCCACAGGCGAGCGTCGATAAGGGGTCGAATGGGGCAACATTCCGCGAGCAGCCAAGAAAACGAGAAGCACCGGTCTTTACGAGATTTGCTGATCTGGTTGCTTTTGATTCCCTTAATCATGGGCACTTTATTATGCTGCGGCCAGATGGCGCTGATGATCGCCCCGGGCAAATCTGGCCGTGATACAAGGTCCCTGCTCTCCGCTGATTATCGTCAGTGGGCTTACGATAAGATTGCCCCAATTAACTTCCAGGCCTTCCTGGAAGATATCCAAACTGAAGAACCGACTATTATCGTTGGTAGGTATTGGGAACCACCTGTTCCCACAGGCGTGGTCATCGCGCAGATCACCGCAACCGCTACGCCCCAGGCCCCAAGTGCATCGAATACGCCAGACAGGCCCCAGGGCATTACGCCAACGTCCACTCGCATGGTCACCGTTTCTACGCCAACCTCCACCAGCACCCTTGAACCCTCTTCGACCCCCCGGCCATCGGCGACCAGCACCCGCTTTATACCGTCTGCCACGCTGCCCCCGCCGCCACCACCGCCGCCCGAGCCCACCGCCACGCATACCCCGGTGCCCCCACCCACGCTGACCTTCACTCCAACATCGACCTCCACCAATACCCCGGTACCGCCAGCAACGCCAACCCCTCCTCCGCCGCCGCCACCGCCGCCGCCAACCTGGACGGCCACATTCACCCCGCAGCCCACGCCTGCTACCCCAGTATCCCCCACGCCCACCTACGCGCCGATACGCCCCATTGCCCAAAACAACGGTGACGCCTATCAAGTAGCCAACGGCGGATGCCGGGCATACTTTGATTATCACAACGACAATCCAAACGATGTGGATATCCCTGTTGGACCGCTAAACAACCTCAATGACCCTGCCGCCGCGATCAACCCCCCGCAGCCCACGCACTTCGAGGTTGGACGGGTTATCGGCGCATTCGAATTCACCTGGTATTCGGGCGCGGATCTCGTCTGGTCGCTGGATGGCCGCACGGCGACGGCATACTGGTGTTATTGATTCGACCGGTCTCAAACCCGTACTGCCGCCTGTCTGGCAGCGATCTTATTCGCGGTGGTTAAAAGCAGGCGCCGCCACTATAGAGAACCTGTGCTATAACCGTATTCCCTCAAGCAGTAAACGATCTACAATCTCTTGAATGGACCGGTGATCAACATTTGCCCGGGCAGCTTCCAATAATTCCGGCGTCAGGTCAGTATTCATCAGTTCCCACAGGCGATCAGCGCGCTCTGCTGTGAGCTTATCCCCGATTGGCTCCTGGCGCACCACGGATAACAGTTCAACCGCCCGCTCTTTCTCATTCCCCTTGAATTGAACCCCCGCGATCCCCGTCAGAATATCCTGAATTAGAGAAATACTTTGCGACCGCGCCGCGATTTCAAGCGCCTGCTGAAAATATCCGGTAGCGTCTTCTCTTTCCTCGAGCGCCGCCGACACCTCACCCAGATCGCGCATCGCATACGCTGTCCGGCGTTGATCACCTGTTTTTAACAAAATGGATAGGCTGCGTTGGTGGAGGCGCCATGCGTGCTCATATTCGCCGCTGGCGGCAGCCACCTGGCCCAGTTTGCCATATCCACTGGCGATTCCCCATACATCGCCCAGTTTCTCCGCGATTGCCAGTAGCTTTTCAAAATATAACCGCGCATCCGCATAGCGCCCGCGCGCCATCGCAATGTTTCCCAAATAGTTCAGCGCCCGGCTGCTGCCGCGCTGCTCACCTACGCGTTCAAACAATGACAAGGTTTCTAAGAACGGCTTGTCATCAAGGCCCGTTTTACCGCTCTCAAAAGCCATCTCAGCCAGGATCTCGTGCGACCAGGCTAACCCCCAACCATCGCCGCTGTTTTCCGCAAGGGAGAGACTGTAGGATAAATGCAGCCATGCATCCTTGAAACGGCTCATCCAGACATATAAAAATCCAAGTGCAAAATGAGAAAATGCCCGGACAAACGGTACTTCCAGCTCTTCGCAGGCTTGTAAACTCAGTTGGAGGAACTGCTCGGATTCTTGAAAACGTGTGATCCGGCAGCAGAACCATCCCAGGCCAAGGTATAGGTAGGCTCTGACCCGCCGGATGATTTCACTATTCTCATGGATTTGCAGGCTTTCCAGCGCGCTGCGGAAACGGGCTTCCCCTTCCTGCCATTGACTGCGCTCCTCTAAAAAGAACAGCATTCCAATCGACGCTCGTTCAATGAGATGATAGGCCCGGTGCTCAATCGCCCAATCCCAGGCGGTAGCAATGTTCTCCAGATCCATTTCAAGTTCATTAAGAGCATCGATCTGTTGAAAACCTCGTAAGTCTAACTCTCGGCTTTTCATCAGGGAGCAGTAAAATTCCGCATGCGCCTGTTGAGCCAGTTCGCCTGTCTTTCGCGAATACTGGCGTAATTTCTGCCCCGCGTACTGCCGCAGCAGCGGATGCAACGTATAGCGGCCAAAGCCTGCCCGTCGCACAAGCGATTTATCTTCCAGGCGTATCAACCAGGGCTGCGCTGCGCCAGCAACCTCTTGAGCCGCTTGCCTGGAAAAGCTTCCCGGGAAGACGGCCAGTTTGCTGAACACCTCGCACTCATTTTCGGATAACAAATCCCAGGAATGCTCAAACGACGCTTGTAAACTGCGGTGCCTTTCGGGCAAGTCTTGAAGTGAATTTTGTAAAAATTCCAGGCTGCGTTTTATTTCATCCGCAATCTGCTCGTAGCTGTATTCATGCGCCCAGCTTGCCGCAAGCTCAATCCCTAGTGGCAAACCATCCACCAGCTCGCATATCCGCAGCGCCGATTCTAATTCATGTTGGCTTTCAATAGAAATAGCGCTGTCTCCTTCCTGCTGCACAGCAGGCACGCGCTCCCCTAACGAGCTCAACCGTACCCGGTGGGCTCGCTCAAAGAACAACCGGATGGCGTCAGAGCGAACCACCTGGGTCTCGATCGATTTCAGATCGGTTTCTTTTCCCATCACCTTGGGAAAGGTTAACCCTTGCAGTTCAATCAGGCATTCCGCCTGTACGCGCAGCCTTTCGCGGGTTGTCAGGAGAATCTTGATGCCCGGTACCTGGTGAAGAAGGTCCAGCAGTTGGTCTGTACGGTCCACAAAATGTTCAAACTCATCAAGCACCAGCAGGGCCTGCATCTGGCGCAAGTAATCGATCACAAGCTGGCTCATATCCTGGTTCGCACCCGGCGCCAGTCCAATCACCCGGCCAATGATGTCAGATAACGGGCCGGAGGATTGGATCGTATCCAGTGGAATAAAATACACTCCATCCGAAAACCGGCGTAAGTTCATATACGCCGCCTGGATCGCCAGACGCGTTTTCCCAACCCCGCCCAGCCCAACCAGGCTCACCAGCCGGCAGGCCGGACTTTCCAGCGCATTCGTTATCTGGATCAGCTCCATTTCCCGGCCAATAAAAGGCGTTAACTGCTCGGGCAGGTTATGAAATATGGCCCGCGCTGCCTTGCTAGAATCAAAGTGCCCCGAGCGGATCTGCACCCCCAGTTCAACGGTTTGTTCGTCCAGGTCTCTGCCCATGTTCTCTTTGATTTTTCGTCGGCAGGTTTCGTACGCTTCCAGCGCCATGTTGGCCTGCCCTGTTTTTGCCAGTAAGATCATTAACTGTCGGTACAGATGTTCCTTTAAGTCATCCATCTGAACACATCGCCGGGCATAGGTGATTGCCTGCATATAATTGCCAGCCCGCTCATAAGCATTTACCAGAGCATCCAATGCCTGCATTTGCATCCGAAAATACTGGTCGCGCTGCACCTCAACCCATTCTTGAAACTCGTGGTTCTTTTCAAGCAGTACATCCTCCAAAAAGTTACCCCGGTAGATCTCCACCGCATCGCGAAGGTGCTGCGTACAGTAAGAACAGAAGCCACTACCCTCATGGTTGTGCAAACTAACCGCTTTCAGATGAAGCTCAAACGCGGCCACATCCAGCCAGACCTGATCCTGGATATTTACCCGCACCTCTTCATTCGAAACTGTAAAAATACGATCAAATGCAGCTTCACCAATCCCCTGGCGAATACCAAACATGGCCTGGCGAAGATTGTTACGAGCAATGCCCTCTGGCCGGTCCGGCCAAAAAAGCAGGGCCAGTGTTTCCCGCCGATGCGCTTCGTTACTCTCAACCGTAAGGTAAGCAAGCAGGGCACGTTCCTTCAACGTTCGAAATGGCTGCAGCGTGCCGTCAGCAGTCCAGGCCTGAAACGGCCCCAAAAACGATAGGGATAGATGGGACATCCTAGGGTAATCTCCCCTAATACCGTATAAGCAATCGATTCAAGGGATTGCAATTAACACATTTATAACACCAATTTCAATATCGGTGGGAAACTCATTCCGCGTAGCGGATGAGACGCGCCTTAAGGAACATAGCGGACCAGGGAGCCGCCCCCTTCCCCAGTCACCGCTGCAATCCAAACTGTACCAAGCCGGTCCGTATATACTTTCCGAATTTTATTGGTCGGCAGCCCGGAGGCCGTGTTAAACTGCTCCCATGCCTTGCCGTTATAGTGCAGTAAGCCGTGACCATCCGTTCCCGCCCACAACTGGCCATTGCCATCCCAGGTAATGGAAGTAACAGAAACATCTCGCAGCACCTCATCACCCAGATTAATGATCCACACCACGCTTTGATTACCGTCGAACCGGACAAGCCCCATATCTGTGCCCAGAAGCAGCCCCCCTTTGGTATCAGGCGCAATCGTATAAATCATCAAATCAGGTAAAACCAATTTCCATTGGTACCGCTCATAGCGAAACAACCCCTGATTGGAACCAGCCCAGGTAACGCCATCTTGTTCGTAGAGGGAAAGGAACACGTTTCCCCCTAAATTTTCAGTTGGCGTATGGGTACGCATAACCGACCCATCCCAAATGTTAATACCGTGGTCTGTAGCAAACCAGGCATAGCCCCGCGGGTCAATCAGACCCTCCACAACAGATCCCCGCAGGCCCTGGAATTCACCCACGTGCGTCCAGCCGGCGCCATCGTAATAACTGGCCTGCGTTTGCTGATCGTAAAACAACCACATACCATTCAGTGTAGGCGCCAGCCCGGTTACGCGGGGATATAGAAAGGTTTTCTGCTCCGGGGTGATGCTTTGCCAGTCCTCTCCAGGAAAAGCCGGGTTAAAGAAATTCACACCCCGGTCTGTGGCAACCCACAACTTCCCATCAGCGCCTTCCGCAATATCGAAGATATCATTGCTCATCAACTGCTTCTGATCAAAGCGGAGGCGTCTCACCTCCTCCACGTTCAACACCATTACCCCGCCCCCATTTGTACCGGCATATGCGGTGCCATCCTCGCTGATGATCAGGTCGGTGATGGGCGCGCCTCGCGTTCCAGCATAGACAGTGGAACAAAACAGGGTAATCGGGTCAAATGGGCAGATCCCATCGATCGCGTTGGCGATCCAGATCCGTTTATCTGGGCCTACCTCTACCTGGTCCACGGACCGAAATGGAATCCCCGAAGGCGTTTGCGCGCCATAGGAATTCCACTTTTTCTCCTTGTAATGCACCAGGCTGTTTGAATATCCATACCATACAGATTGGTCAGAGGCAACCGTAAGATCGTACACCGATCCGGATGGGAAACCAGATGAGGAATTAAAGGGGAAAATCGTGGCCCCCATGATTAAATACGCCCCCTGATCCCCTCCAGCAACCCAGATCGACTGGCCAACCACATCAATCGCATTGATAGAATTTACCTTTAATCCTTCCTCAGGACCTATCCGTTTCCACTGTCCATCTTTTAAATTCAGAATGCCCAGGCCGTCGCCGGAGCCAGAGCCAGCGAGAACGCGTTGGTTGGTTGAATCGCAGAACAAAGTTTGCACCCTTTTTAATGTTCCGCCGTCAGGGAAAGTGATCGGAATCTGGCTCCATTTCTTCAACTGCAGGTCAAATGAACTGAGCATTCCCATGCTGTGCGATACCAAAATCCGCTCTTCTGGAGCCGAGCAGTAAACCACATCATTTCCCTGAATTTCCACCAGGCCATCGCGCGTGGTATAGAGCCTGTGCGTTCCCGTCTCCAGATCCCAGGCAACCACGCCCCCCAGGGTTGCCGACCAGAGTTGCTGCCCATGAATAGCCAAACCCAGGACAAAATCCGGATTGTTATAAATCGTCCAACCAGAGGGTGGTCGCGGGAAACGTTCAGGCATTGTCCCAACTGGTTCAGGGGAAGGCGTAGGGGTGCCGGGTGTTTTTTGAGGTGTTTTAGTACGGGCCTGTGTAACTGTGGGAGGAAGGTTCGTGGTTGCTACGGCAGGTAGGACCGGGTTCGTTACAGCAACCTCGGTCATTGTGACATTGTTTATGCCTGAACATCCAATGAGTATGCCGGCAGTTATCCACACCAGCAGCAGCTTTCTAACCAAAATACCTCGCATCCGCAGGAGAGTGAAACTTTATGACAACCTGGCGCTTTTAACAGCGGGCCTTTTGTGCATTTTAGCATATCCGAAATTAAGGTACAATAAAATCACCTATGGATGTTCATTCCCTGACTTCCCTTCTGGCTGGACTGCCTGTAGCACAGATTCGTTATTTTGATACCATCGGCTCGACGAATGACGAGGCGCTGGCCTGGATTCAGGCAGGCGCGCAAGACGGATGCCTGGTCATTGCCGATCAGCAGACCCAAGGGCGCGGGCGGCTAAACCGCCGCTGGATCACTCGCCCGGCAGCCGCACTGGCCTTTAGTATCATTCTGCGGCCCACGCCAGAAGAGTGCAACCGTATGGTTTTTTTCTCCCCCCTGGGAGCGCTGGCAATCTGCCAGGCTCTGGAGGGACTGCCTGGTTTGCAGCCCCAGATCAAGTGGCCCAACGACGTGCTGCTCCTGGGGGGCAAGATTGCCGGGATTCTGGTAGAAGCAGCCTGGTTGGGTGAACATATGCAAGGCATTGTGATTGGGATAGGGATCAATGTACAGCCCGACGCTGTCCCCCCGGCGGAAGACCTGATCTTCCCAGCCACCAGCGTGGAAGAGGCCCATGGAAAAGCAGTCAGTCGCGAGGAACTGCTGCGCGATGTCTTACGTGCCTTGTTTGAATGGCGTTCAAAAATGGCATCCGGAGAATTCCAGCAGGCCTGGGAAGAACGACTGGCTTTTCGCGGTCAGTTGGTAAAAGTTGAAGGCAACGGTGGCCCCCCAATTATCGGACAGGTGGTTGGCATCGATCCATCTGGCAATTTGCTTTTAGGCGGCGCAGCCGGTGAAACCATCCCCGTCATGGTCGGCGATGTTCACCTGCGTCCGGTGCAGTAAACCAGTGCGGCTGCTTATCCATCAGGCAGTAGCAGGATTCATAACAGGAGGTAAGAACAATGTTAGACGATCTTCGAAACACATCATCCTTCATCGATGAAGAAGATAATGAACCAGAAGAAGAGGTTGTTCAGCGCGCCTATACCCGGCGGCGCAGTGGCGGCAAAGAAACCTTTCTTGGGATGACGGCCCAGCAGCGCTTTATCCTCTCCCTGATGATTTTTGCTATGGTTTGCGTGCTCGGTGCGGCGGCGCTGTTCGTAACCGGCAGCATTGCTATTCCCGGCCTATAGCGGTTTCCTCTTTGACAAAAATAGACCCGACCCAAAATCCTGGATCAGGCCTATTATGAGCTTTTCTACCCGGCGCTGCTCAGAGTTCTGCCTGGGCAGAAAAGCCGGTCATAGCTTTGTTCAGGCTGTCTGGCGTAGATCAACCAGTTCTGCTTCTACCGCCTGAATTTCAGCCTTCAATTCAACCAGGTACTGCTCCAATCTCGCGATATACTGCTCGCGAGTCAGGTAGACTTCTTCCGCCTGATGCCCGTGTCCACCACATCCGCAGCTGCCGCCGCAAGCGCAGGTGCTACCATTATCTTCAGTCATTGCGCCTCCTCCTTGAGAAAATCGTTGTCCATGAGCCAGATGAACGCAACGCCTGGCTCGTTTAATTTTATGATGAGATTATACTCTAATGCGGACAATTTTTGTAGCATTTGCCACACGTTTTTTTTGCTGCTGGCACAGATATCTGGTACCGCGCTATAGTAACCGCCATACAGTCTATTTACAGAAATGCTGCATGGCCAGGCACATTTCTAAGTTTACAGACACTTATCGGAAGGGTTTTATAGTTGGTATGTAGAGGAAAATAGTGTAAGATAATTTTGCAAATCCGCTGAATTTCAAAAAAGCAAATGCTTACAATCTAAAGGAGGGGAATTATGTCCCGTAAGCTCGTCTCGATCATTGTCTGCCTATCCCTGTTATTTACCACATTGGCCTGCCAGCTCTTTTCGGGGCCCAATCTCCCAGAAGTGCCTTCCAGTACACCTGCCCCTGCGAAGGCGGATACAGCTACCCCCAAAGCAGCCGTCCCGCCTACTGCCACAGAAGATACCGCTGCTACTGCTGAGGCAGAGCGCAAAATCCAGCAGGCTACCGAAGAGGCTGCTCAAGCGCAAGCCGCTACCGAGGCCGCGGCGGCGGAAGCAACCAAGGAGATGGCCCAGTCACTGGCGCGCACAGCCACCGTGGAGGGGATGGCAACCGCCGCAGCCAATGACATGTACCAGTTGATCGAACAACTGCAATCCGAAGAGGTCTTAACAAACACCTCCGGTCAGTATTTGCCAATTGAGGATTTTGAGGAAAACTGGGCCCAGCTTGGCTGGTATATGTGGTGGAACACAGGCTATCAGCCCGCCGATTTTGTTATCCGCGCGCATACTTCCTGGGAATCAGCCAGCAAAACCCCCAATCTCTGGGATACGGGCTGTGGTTTTGTGTTCCGCGCAGTGGATGAAAATAACCATTACATGATCTTCCTGGCTATGGATGGCAATGTCTACATGCGCGGCTATGTTGACAGCAAGTACCGCACGTTCGGAAAAGGGTACTATGGCAAGGTGAACCACATCAAGGGTGAGGCCGATGTTGTCCTTGTGGCCCAGGGAAACCGGTTTGTTTATTATGTAAATGGAACAAAGGTTTTTGATCGCAGCAATGCCGAACTGGCACAGGGCGACCTGGCGCTGACGTTAATGTCGGGCACCAATAAGGATTTCGGGACACGCTGCCAGATCACCGATATTGAGCTTTGGGCGCTGGACCAGTAAGCCCGCTATCTGCGCCTGAACAGGTCAGGCCGGCGGTCCAGAAGGTAAAGGACCACGCCGCAGGCCCCTAACACAGGTAGAGAAAAGCCAATCCAGAACATACCCCAATCTGGGGTAAAGCCGTTATTTTTCTTTGCCGCTGCCGGCGTTCGCGCTGGCAGCGGCGTTTTGGTAGCGGTAATCGTTGGGGTGAAGTATGGGGTTATGCTGGGGGCGGCTGCTTCCGTAAACTGCGGGGTGGTCAGCGCATCATTGATCTCAGCATCTTCCGTGCCGAAGACATTTGGTCCCATGGTGGCCGTTTCGGTTGCCGTTAGCTCGATCGTAGGTGTTGAGCTAACCGCAGCCGTTGCCGAGGCTTCAGTAGCTGTTGCACCGGTGGGCGGCGTATCCGTTTCTGGCGAGTCATATCCCGGCGTGGTTCCGGCTGGCGGCGGATCAGTAGGTGAATCATACCCTGGGACTCCCTGGTTGTGGTAGGCCAGCACCACGGTCGGCTGCCCTCCACCGATAAAGCCAAACAGGCTTACCAGCAGAATCGCCAGACCCACCAGCGCGCATAACCGCAGATACAAACCTACCTTGGCTGACAACAAATTTGCCCGAATCCCTTCCTGCCGATTCTCCGGATCTCCCACCCATTTTACCAGAGTCTCGGCAGGAGGGATACCTTATCTCACTGCGCCCAATCCGCGGGGATGTGGAGGTCAGCGCCGCCCTCATACACCGCGCGTACTTCCTCAAACGCGGCATTGCCAGCCAGGGTCAGCGCGGCCATCCGATCCATCCGTTCCATCTGCGCTTCGTCAAACTCGGCCACCGCAGTCTGCGTCAGGCCCCAATCATCCCAGGGAAGCACTTCGACCTTGTTCAATGAAAGCAAGTCGCGTAACAGGTTCCCTTTGATAAAGTCCCAGCCCTTCCATTCAAAAATGCCAAAGTCGTCCGGGTTAGCCTCTCCGCGCCTGCACATTTGCCAGGCTTCGCCCGCCAGCACAAACTGCCCGTGCGGCATGTCGAGCGGATCGAATGGCAGCTTCAGCGCCTTCTGCTGGAGCGCGTCTAACTGGCTGTCTACCTGAACCCAGCGACCCTCCGCCGCGCTCCAATATTCCGTCATCCAGTGATCTTCATAATGGCCTGGGATGAAGTAAGTGCCAAAACCGCACCGTGCACGGGCTGGAATGCCCTGTGTTCTTAACATTGCCGCCATCATCAACGAAAAGTCGCGGCAGTTGCCCACTAGGCGCAGTTCAGGCGGGCGCGCTTCGGTCAAAGGACGCCCGTCAATCTCCAGCAGCCGCTGCATCTTTCTGTGTACCGGGCGGATCTGCACTTCACCCTTGCGTTCATCACTGAGCGCAAGACCGTACGACTCCGCCCAGAAGACGTGCACCATCAATCCTTGTAATGACTGCGCCAGCCCGGCAACATCAGTGGGCAGCGTGCGAAACATTTCGGCATACGAGCCCGGATCGCTCATCACGCCTTGCTGCAAGTAATATGACAATATGGTCTCAAGTTTATCTGTGATCATTTTTACAACCTCCGCTATATTATGGACGAACCCTGTCTGTCGTGACATCTTGCTCACTTTGACCATCACGCACCCAGTTTACACTATCCTCTTGGAGGAGAGTCAAGCGCCAAAAAAGGCAAATCTTGATAAAAATTAAACGAAAAACAAGATATAAATGACTATAATTACAAACATGGATGCAAAAGAAATCTGGCAAATCATTCGAGAGACATTTCAGGACTGGAACGAAGATAAAGCGCCCCGGCTAGCAGCCGCGCTCTCGTATTACACAGTCTTTTCTCTTGCACCGCTGCTGGTTCTGGTGGTTGCCATTGCCGGTTTCATCATTGGAAGTAACGCTGCCATTCGCCTGCAGCTTATCCAACAAGTTCAATCAATAATCGGTCCGCTGGGCGCGCAGGCGGTTGAAACGTTAATCAGCAACACCGGCCAGCCACAAAACGGCATTGTTGCCACCATCATAGGCATCGCGACCCTGCTGCTCGGCGCAACAGGCGTTTTTGGTCAATTACAAGATGCGCTAAACACCATCTGGGAAGTAGAGCCCAAAAAAGGCCGCGGGATCATGGATGTTATTAAAGGGCGCTTCCTGTCGTTTACCATGGTACTGGGGATGAGTTTCTTGCTGCTTGTTTCACTGGTCATCAGCGCTGTACTGTCTATCGTGAACAGCTATTTCACCGATCTTCTGGGGGGCAGGGGATATATTGCTGAAGCCATCAACTTTGTGGTTTCCATTGGGGTAATCACTCTAATCTTTGCCCTGATTTTTAAAGTTCTCCCAGACGCCAAAGTGGAATGGCAGGATGTGTGGGTTGGGGCCCTGGTCACAGCCCTGCTGTTTACCATCGGTAAAACGCTGCTCGGCATTTATCTGGGTAGAGAAGCCGCCACTTCAGCGTATGGAGCGGCGGCCTCTTTGGTTGTTCTGCTGCTTTGGGTATATTACTCTGCCCAAATCTTATTCTTAGGGGCTGAGTTCACTCAGGTATATGCGCGGCATACCCGTACAAACATCGAGCCCGCCGAAAACGCCCGCCCAATCACGGAAACCGAACGCGCCCAGCGTGGCGAACCTCGCCGCCTGCAGCCGGTTTCCTTGATTCAACGAGACATGCTGCCCATTACAGCGCAGCCAGATCTTCACCCCTCGGCACGGCAGGCCCAACCAGGGCAGCCTCATACGGGTGGGGACCGCTCGCGCGTACGCTACGAACCCCTTAATCCGAACAACGTGGTCCCCGTCATCGCGGCGGGCGTGCTGGCCAGTATATATACAATCAGCCGCATCGTACGGCGGCTGATTGCTTGATCCAATTCTGAGAATAAAATGCATAAGGGTTATTGAGGAGGCTCGTTCATGTTTTCCAGTTTGCGGCGAACCTGCGGGCTGACCCAGCCTTTCTGCCCCTGGGCGACCCCACGCACGGCCTCTACAATTTTCCCTGGCGCCTCGCCTTTTACCAGGTATCCAGAAACGCCTGTATCGAGCAGGGCGCTGATATATTCACGGTCATCATAAGCGCTTAAAATCAGAATTCGCACTTTCATGCCCATCTCGCGAAGCCGCCGCGCCACCTCGATACCATCCATTACAGGCATCTCAATATCCAGCAGCAAAACATCCGGATGCAGCTCCTGAACAGAATGAATCGCCTCAAGTCCGTCTGACGCTTCGCCAATAACCTCCAAATCCGGTGCGCGGTTAAGCAAACGCTTTAATCCCTGGCGGACCACTGTATGGTCATCAGCCAGCACAACGCGCGTAGGCGCTTCTTTGCTCATTATTTCCCGTCTCCCCTCCAGTAATTCCGTACCTGCCCTATACATGATAATGCCCCCCGTCAATTCCCAACTTTTCATTTCTGCTAAAACATATGTACCGATAGATTTTTCATGAAATTACGAACACATTATCATCTACCGTATCACCCCTGCTCTGTCCGCAGTAAGTTTCAAAGCCAATATCAATATAAAAAAGAATAGGATGGGAGGCAATTCGGAAAGGTCCTATCACATACGTAGGGATATTCCTATTTAGACGGGATTTAAAAGGACGAGCGGCGTGTACCCGTTCGTCCATCTGTATTCTTTTAGATGTTATGCTATGCAAAAGCCTCAGATGCTTCCCACAGGTCCTTTATACCAGGCCCTCTCGAACCGCATACACAGCGGCTTCGACCCGAGAGGTTACCTCCAGCTTGGTGAATATTGCATAGAGGTACTTCTCTACCGTCTTTTCGCTGATACCCAACAGAACGCCAATGTTCTGATTGGTTTTCCCTTCAACCACCAATTTCAAAACATCCATCTCGCGCGGGGTTAATTTGATTTCCCCAACATCATCCCCGCGCATCCAGGACACCATCTGCGCGGCGATTCTGCGGCTGACCCACCCTTGCTCGCCATGAGCCACACCGCGCACTGCCTCAACGATCGTTTCTGGCGCTTCCTCTTTGACAAGGTATCCCGCGGCTCCAGACTCAAGCAGTTCCCGAATGTACAAAGGATCATCGTGGGCGCTCAAAACCAGAATTTTCACCGACGCGCCGCCCTGCTTGAGTTGCTGAGCCACCTCTATTCCTTTTACATCGGGCAGTTCCATATCCAATAATAGCACATCCGGGTTGAGTTCCTCAACCAGGCGAAGCGCTTCTCCGCCAGTGGATGCTTCACCAACCACAGAAATATCGACAGCCCTTTCAAGCAGGTTACGGATGCCGCTGCGAACCACCGGATGATCGTCAGCCAATACAACGCGGATAGGGCTCATACGTTTCCACCTTGTTTCTTCAGCATTGGTTTTTTCCAACTCTTTCGATACTTTTTTATACTACATCGCATTGAAATAAGCAAACCATAACAGAGCTTTTGATAACATGAAAAGAAACCCACGCTTTTTAAACGTGCCTGGCATGCTGTATCTCTATGTGTGTATTGATTCTATGTTTTCCGCGTCAATTTTTCAACAAGATGCGTATCAAAGTTCGCTCAAGAAACAGGGCGTTTTTAGCTATTTTCAGGCAATTATCTTCTCAGCCGCGGACAGTTGTTCCCGTACCGCTTGTTCGGAGGTTCCTCCGGGTACTGCGCGCCGGTTGGCCGAAGCTAAGAAGTCAAACACCTGCGCGACATCGTCCGCGAACATGGCATGGATGGCCTGCAGTTCTGCCAGCGGAAGCTGGTCAATCGCCACCCCCAACGCCTGAGCGCGGCGCACCACCTGGCCAATGACGGAATGCGCCTCGCGGAATGGCATGCCGCGCTGCACCAGGTAGTCGGCCAGGTCCGTGGCCAGCATGGCCGGGTCAAGCGCCTGGCGCAAGCGCTGTGACTGCACCTGCAGCGTGCGCAGCAAACCGCTCATAACTGGCAGCACCACCTCCAGCGTATCCGCCACCTCGAACACGGGGATCTTATCTTCTTGCAGATCCTTGTCATAAGCGGATGGCAGTCCTTTCAGCGTGGTTAGCAAACCCACCAGGCGGCCAATCATCGCGCCGCTTTTTCCACGGGCCAGTTCCAGCGTATCGGGGTTTTTCTTCTGCGGCATCAGGCTCGAACCGGTTGAATAGGTGTCTGATAACTCAACAAAGCCAAACTCTGCCGATGAGAACAAGATCAGCATTTCTGAAATCCGAGAGATATGCACCCCCACCAGCGCGGCGACAAACAGGAACTCCGCCGCAAAATCACGGTCAGAAACCGCGTCCAGGCTATTAGGCGAAGCGGCCTGAAAGCCCAACACGTCCGCTAAAAACGCCCGGTCCACCGGAAACGGCGTGCCGGCCAGCGCGCCGGAACCCAGCGGGAGCACCGCCATCCGCTCGCGCGCCTGGGCCAGCCGCTCGCGGTCGCGGGCCAGCGGCCAGAAGTGCGACAGCCACCAGTGGCTGAGCAAAATGGGCTGGGCGCGCTGCAGGTGCGTGTATCCCGGCATCAAGATCCCCATATCCTGTTTGGCCCGCTCCACCAGCGCCAGTTGAACTTCGCGCAGCAAAGCATCGAGATGGTGTGCCACGCCCATCAACCAGAGGCGGAAATCTGTCGCCACCTGGTCGTTGCGGCTGCGCCCGGTGTGCAGCTTGCCGCCCACCGGGCCAATCCGCTCTGTCAGCCGGCGCTCGATCGCCGTGTGCACATCCTCATCCCCTGGTGCAATAGCAAACGTACCGGCCTGAACCTCTTGTAATACAGCTTCCAGCCCGGCACAGATCTTCCCGGCCTCCTCCTCCGTCAGAACGCCAGCGTGCATCAGTGCCTTCGCCCAGGCCAGCGATCCCTGAACGTCCGCTTCCGCCAGGCGCCAGTCGAAAGAGATTGAGTTATTTACCTGGGCTGCCAATGAATCCAGCCCTTCAGAAAAGCGCCCGCCCCACAGTTTCATAACCATTAATCCCGTTTGAAGATTGAGTAATCGGGCGATTCCAGGTCATCAGGCACAGCGCCCTTCGGCTGCGTGGTTACCAGGTCGCGCATCGCCTGCACCTTCAGCGGCAGGCCAAACAGTGTGATGAACCCTTCCGCATCACTCTGATCATACACCGAGTCCTGTCCAAAGGTGGCGAAATCTTCGCGGTACAGGCTGTATTTACTCTTGCGCCCCACGGGGATAACATTGCCCTTGTACAGCTTCAACCGTACCGAACCGGTGACAAATTCCTGGGTCTTGTCAAAGAATGCATCCAGCGCTTTGCGCAAGGTAGTGAACCACTGCCCGTTATAAACCAGCTCAGCGTAGCGGTGGGCAATCACGTCTTTGTAATGGAGCGTATCGCGATCCAGGGTAATGGACTCCAGCTCGCGGTGCGCGGCCAGCAGGATCGTCCCACCCGGCGTTTCATAAACACCGTGCGACTTCATACCCACCAGGCGGTTTTCCACCAGGTCCACCCGGCCAATGCCGTGTTTGCCGCCAATCTCATTCAGCGCTTTGACCATATTCGCTGGCGAGAGCGCTTTACCATTCAGCTTAACCGGGTAACCGCATTTGAAGTCCAAATCTACCATTTCTGCCTGGTCCGGCGCGGCCTCAGGGGATGCCGACATCTGGAACATGGATTCTTCCGGTTCCATCCAGGGGTCTTCCAAAATACCGCCTTCATGCGAGAGGTGCCACAGGTTACGGTCGCGGCTGTAGATCGATTTGAGCGAGGAGGATACCGGGATGTTATGGGCTGCGGCATATTCAAGAGCATCTTCGCGCGAGCGGATATCCCATTCCCGCCATGGGGCAATCACCTTAAGACGTGGGTCGAGCGCCATCGCAGTCAGTTCAAAACGCACCTGGTCGTTTCCCTTGCCGGTGCAGCCGTGAGCAATGGCATCCGCGCCTTCCTGCTGGGCAATCGCCACCAGCCGGCTGGCGATCAACGGGCGAGCAATCGAAGTCCCCAGCAAATATTTGCGTTCATATACCGCGCCCGAGCGCAGCATGGGGAAGAGATAATCTTTAGCGAATTCCTCCGTCAGGTCCTCAATAACAATCTTGCTGGCCCCGGTTGCCATCGCTTTAGCCGGCAGCCCGCTGAGCTCTTCGCCCTGGCCTACATCCGCGGTATAGCAGATCACTTCGCAGCCGTAATTTTCTTTCAACCAGGTTAAGATGACGGATGTATCTAAACCGCCTGAGTAAGCCAGAACCGCTTTTTTTACCTGTGGGCGAGCCCCATTTTTCGACATGTTATTCTCCTTAAGATTCTAAAAATAAAAAAGCCTTCCAGGTTGGAAGGCTTTTGGTTCTATAGAACAGCGCGTGACAGCTTAAGATGGCGCTACATTCTCCACAAACCAGGCAAAGCCGACCTCCCCTATCCAGGGAAAGCCAGCATTCGTCGCATGCGGAGGGTATTACTGGTGATCATTGGTGTTGATAGTATCATAGGTCGGTTTTTGAGTCAATAGGCGGGTGTATAATTCTTCTACTATGTTCCGCGCCCGCTATCGCCGCATCCTCTGGTTCTTTGGTCGCGTTATCCTTTCCCTTATCTGGTGGGATATTCTCCTGCCCAAAATCGGGCTGCGCGCGCTCAGCCAGCGCACCCGCCGCGAGCGCCTGCGAAACGTCGCCGTCCAATTCCGCGCGCTGGCCATACAAATGGGCGGCGTGATGATCAAGGTTGGGCAATTCCTTTCCGCCCGCCTGGATGTGCTGCCAGCCGAAATCACCGATGAGCTTGCCGGGCTGCAGGATGAAGTTCGCCCCGAGCCTTATGAGGCAATCCGCCAGGTGCTCGAGGCCGAGATGAACACCTCACTGGATGCGCGCTACGCCTCATTTCAGCCTGAGCCGCTGGCCTCCGCCTCGATTGGTCAGGTGCACCGCGCCAGGCTGCGTGAGGATGAGCCGCTCCTCAGCAGCACAAACACCGCGGATGGCAGCGCTTCGCCGATTCCGCCGGTCGTAGTCAAGGTCCAGCGGCCCGATATCCAGGCCATTGTAGACACCGATCTTTCTGCCCTGCGCGTGGTCAGCGGGTGGGTCAATTATTACCCACCAATCCGCAAGCGCGCCAACGTCCCGGCGCTGCTGGCTGAGTTCAGCCGGTCGCTCTACGAAGAAATGGATTACCTGACCGAAGGCAGCCACGCCGAAACCTTCGCCGCCAACTTCGCCAGCCGCACCAATATCTGCGTGCCGCGCGTATTTTGGAGTCACACCACTCGCCGGGTGCTCACCCTGGAAGAAATCGATGCCATCAAAATCACGGACTACGCCCGCATCGAAGCAGCCGGCATCAGCCGGGCCAGGGTGGCTACCCGCCTGTTCGACACCTACCTCAAACAAATTTTTGAGGACCGCTTCTTCCACGCCGACCCCCACCCCGGCAACCTGTTCGTCCTGCCAACCGGTATCGAGAACGCCGCGGATTCACAGGATGAGAGGGACTGGCGTCTGGTGTTTGTCGATTTTGGCATGACCGGCACGATCACCCCCAACCAGCTAACGGCCCTGCGCGAAATACTCATTGCGGTAGGCACCCGCGACATTCCCCGCCTGGTTCGTGCATACCAGATCATGGGCGTGCTGCTGCCCGGCGCGGATGTGTCGCTGCTGGAAAAGGCTACGCAGGCCGCTTTTGAGCGCTTTTGGGGTAAATCCACAACGGAAATGGTCAGCCTGGGCCATCAAGAGGCCGTGGCTTTTGCCAAGGAATTCGGCGACCTGCTGTACGAGCTGCCCTTCCAGGTGCCCGAGAACCTCATCCTCCTGGGGCGCTGCCTGGGCATCCTTTCTGGTATTTGCAGCGGCCTTGACCCGGATTTTAATGTCTGGACCAGTGTAATGCCATACGCCCGCCGGCTGGTAGAAGCCGAAGGAAGCGATGGCAAGCGCGGGATTATCGTCGAGGAAACCCTTAACATCCTGCGGACATTGGTCTCGCTCCCGGTGCGGGCCGATGCTCTGCTCCAAAGAATCGAACAGGGCCGCCTGGAGGTACAGATCCCCGAGGTCAAAGCGCAGTTCAACCGCCTGGAACGGCGCATACAACGCCTGTCGGCCACCATACTGTTCGCCGCCTTTTTCGCGGGCGCCATTCAGCTTTACCTGGGCGGCGCGTTCACCTTTGCCGCGATCAGCGGAGCAGCCGCCCTGCTGGCCCTGCTGTTTGCTTTGTTTTCCCGCGTCTAAAAACTTTTAGAGTTGTTAACTCGGTTGACAACCAAGAACAGAAAAGTATATACTGATTTCACGCACCAACTTTCGTATATTATTATTTAAATAGCAACAGGCGGGATATGCGTCTCGGCAGGCCAGGCAACAGAAGAACGACCTTGATCATCCGGAGCGTCCTTGGTGGATTGGCGCTGATATTCGCTATCGCATTCGGAAAAGAAATCATCGGAATTCTGACTCTGAAATCGATTGGGTACGCCGTACCTGTTCTTTGTTTTAACTGTTTCATTGGTTTTGGCCTGGTCTTCGTCATCTGGTTGATCCTGATCTCTGCGCAGGCGCTGCTCCCAGTGAACAGCCTGCAGGATATTTACCGCACGGCCTGGCGCTTATGGCTTTATATCACACGGAGTCACGGGCCTGCCGTCTTTATCAAAGATGGCGTTATGGTCGCTACCCACGAAGATGAAAGACGCCGCGGGCATGGCGTGGTCGTTGTTGATTTCAACAGCGCCGTCGTCCTTGAGGATCGCGATGTGCCCCTTGGCCTGTCCCGCCTGGCCACCGCTTCTGAGCAGAGCTTCCTCAATATGCTCGGCCTGAACGACCCTCCCGAAACACCCCGCGCCCGCGGTTCGGGAATTGTCTTTACCCGCCCAAACGAGCGCATTCGCGGCGTGGTCGACCTGCGCCCGCAGTTCCGCAAGCAGATGAAGGTAACCTCCTACACCCGGGAAGGCATCGAGCTAAAGGCAAACATCTTTACCATCTTCACCATTGGTGATGATCCAAATGCAGACGCACTCCAGGTAACCCCGATCAGCCACCGCCAGCGCCCTGAAGATTGGCGCGTATGTGTTTTCACACCCTCCAAGCAGGGCGATGAATTCTTACACCTCACCACTCTGAGCGATGAATTAGACAGCGCGGATCGGGAGGAAATCGCCCAGTATGCCAGCATGTACGCGGGGCCAGAACTACAGCCATATATCCCGCTGCCAGAAGCCTCAAAAACGCCCCGCTTCAACGCGGAACGGGTCTTTTCAGCCGTTTTCGCACAGGCCCGCGGCACGGACCAGGAAGTTATCCCCTGGACGGAATTACCCACACGGGTAGCGGCGGGATTTTATCGCGATCTCCTTCCAAAAATCAACTACGATGAGCTTTACGACCTCAAAGGCAGCGGGAGCTTCCCATTGCTGGCGCACAAACGCAAGCTGCGGTTGTTTATGCGCAATAACGGGGTTCTGGCGTATCGCGTCATCCATCACGGTTCGCGTGAGCCGCTGCGTATTGGCAGCGATTATCGCAAATCGGAGCTGCTTGTTTCCCCGGTTCGCCTGCTCACCAATCCCAAGCTGCTCCGCGACCGGGGGATACGCATTCTTTTTGCATCGTTCGGCGATCCCATCCCGGTATCCGACCTGATCTATCAGCAGCGCCTCGACTCGTGGAAAGCCACCTGGGAACAGGAACTGGATGTTACCCAGGCCAACCGCGATCTTCAGGCAATGCGCATCCGCACCAAAGCCATGGTCGATGCACAGCAAGATCTCTGGTACAGCCTCAATCAACTGTTCAAAGTATCCGATTACTCCGATGAAGCGCTGGCGCTTCGGCTGATTCAATCGTTGGAAACAGCTTCTGCCGATCCAAAAACGCGCCAGCTGCTGCCCGGAAATACCATTGATTTACTACGCTATGTCCACAGTACGCTGCTGGGAACGCAAACACCATCCAAAATCAGCCAGCCGCCCACCACACGGGTTTAAAGGGGAAAAATGCAGGTACGCAAACGGCTAAAACTTCAAACCGGCGAATATGACTGGCAAACGCTGATGGGCTTCATCCGCGGGTTCGTCTTTGGAGCGGCTGTTCTGATTGCATTTGGCTGGTTTGGCAGTATCCGCCTGGATGGCATTGATGTACGGGATATCGTCGACCGGTCCCCCCTCCTCACCAACCTGCCCCCTGTGCTGCAGGTCTTGTTCGCCTCGATATTCAATGGCAACAGCCTGCGGTACATGATCGCTCCATTTGCTGCGATTGCCTGCGTTTTGATCGCCGGCGCATACTACGTAAAGGATGTTTACGCGCTGCCAAGTTTTGGGGATGGATGGCGCTATATTATGGCATCCATGTTCGCCTCGGAATACCCGGTTATGGTGATCGATAAAGGCGCGCCGCAGATTAATAAAAACGAGGTAAACCTGATCGAAAAAATTGGCGGTCCAGGTTTTGTGGTGATTGAACCAGGCAACGCCGCCATGTTTCGCGCGCTGCACGGCCCCAGCGAAGCCAAGGTCTCTGAAGTTCACTTCCTGGCCCCGTTTGAGGTGCTTGCCCAGGCGGTAAACCTGGATGACCAGCACGGATACAAAGAAGAAGTGAGTGGCATGACTCGCGATGGGATCAAGGTGTTAATCAAAGACATCAACTTCCGCTATCGAATCAGGCCAGATGAACAAAACAGCGGGAAACCTACGCGGCGTACCTTGAACAACCCATATCCCTTCTCTGAAAAAGCCATTGAGGATATGACGTTCGGCCTGGTTGTAGAAAAAGATGGGGTAGAAAACTGGCGGAGAGCGGTGGACCGCATGGTGATTGGCTTCATTACCGATTTCATCGCAGATCGAGGAATCGATTACCTGACCGCCCCCCGCAATAACGACACCTTCCCGCGGCAGGAAATGCAGGAACAATTCTTTACTCCAGCCGCGAAGAGGAGTTTTGCCAATGTTGGCGTGGAATTCTTATGGATTGACGTAGGCCACATCGAAATTGAGGATGAAAGCGTCGATGAGCTGCGCACATCCTTATGGTCAGCGGAATGGGCCGGGGATGCCAATGTCGCCAGGGCATACGGAGATGCAGTGCGCCAGGCATACCAGGAACTCGGACGGGCGGAAGCTCAGGCGCAGTTAATTATGAGTATTGCCGGGTCTCTATCAGAAGCGGAAGTGAGAGGCGAATCGCGCGAGAATGTCCGCAAACTGTTGATCGCCCGTACAGCCCAGATCCTGGATGCAATTAGCAAGAACCCGCCCATGGATGAAAACAAGAATGCCCAGGAGGGTGGTTCCAGAAAAAGGGGCGGTTAGCTCGCTTTTTGCTTCCTGCTGGACCAGACAGGTTCTGGTACATCCGCCATCGTAAACACAGACCAGTCATCGCCTGGTACCGCATCGAAACGCATGACCGTTTCCTGTGATGGTCTGTCCTTCTTTATCGGCAGAATTTTTCTCTCCGCTAGATGGCTTTTCATCTGCTCGAACACCATATGTACGGTCCGGGCATTCCCAAAGCGAGACCCGTCACGGGCAGCAAGCGAAACCAGGTATTCCTTCACCTTTTGGGCAACCTCCGCATCAACCTGCAAGTTTTCTTTTTCTGCCCGCCTGCGGAAGATTTCCACCAACTCATCGTGCGTGAAATCAGGGAATTCTACAACGGTACCCAACCTGGATTTCAGCCCCGGGTTGGAGGCGATGAAGTGTTCCATCTCCTTTGGATACCCGGCAACAATCACCAGCAGCCGTGACCGAAAATCTTCCATCATCTTCACTAAAGTATCGATCGCTTCACGACCAAAATCGGTCTGCCCGCCTCGCTCCAGGGTATATGCTTCATCGATGAATAATACCCCGTCCAGGGCTTCGCGCACTTTTTCACGGGTACGCTGCGCAGTTTGCCCTACATAACCTGCCACCAGGTCCGCCCGGCTGACCTCGACGCATTGCCCCCGCCGCAGCAAACCCATCGAGCAGTAAATCCGTCCAATCAACCTTGCAACCGAGGTCTTCCCAGTGCCCGGGCTTCCCGTAAAAACCAGATGCTGCATGGGCGAGGTTACAGCCAGGTCTGGGTTCTGATTCTTGCGCGCCCGATCAAATTGAATGCGGTGCGCCAGTCCCCGGATGAATGTCTTCACAGATGCCATCCCCACGTAACCGTCCAGTTCCGCGAGGAGTTGATCGATATCTACCTCATCCGCGGTCAGGTAGTTGCGGTATTTCTCCGGAATATCCTCAAATAACAGCGGTGCATCATCCGGCAGTGCATTCTTCACAATCCGGTATGCCCTGCGGCGATCCAAACCATCTGCCAGGTTGCGCATCTCTCCGGCATTGCCGAAAGCCGCGTCGCGGCTGGCATATAATCCTTCGATCATCTGGAAAAGCGCAGTAGAAAGGGGTTCATCGAGTGGAATTTCCCGATTGTGTAAAAGCTGCTCCAGGATCTTCCACAATTCCTCAGGGGAATAATCCGGGAAATCGAACTTGTTCTCCTTAGGGAAACGCCTGGGAAGGCCCGGATTGGATTGTAAGAATCGATCCATCTTCTGAGGATAGCCAGCCACAACCACGACCAGCCGGTCGCGGTCATCTTCCATGCGCTTGAGCAGCACATCCACCGCCTCCTGCCCAAAGCCGCCGCGTTCCGGTTCGGTCAGGGTGTAGGCTTCATCAATGAACAGCACCCCATCTATAGCCTGGTCGATCATGCTGTTGGTTTTGATCGCCGTCCCCCCCACGTGCTCAGCGACCAGGTCAGAAGACTTAACTTCAATCAAATGCCCGCGTTTCAATAACCCCAGATCGTGGAAAATCTCACCCACCAGCCTCGCGACGGTCGTCTTGCCAGTGCCAGGGTTGCCGGTGAACACCAGGTGGTGCGCGGGTGGATCGATCATGGTCTCTCGAATTTGCTGTTTTCGCTGCTGCAATGACAACCAGGCGGCCAGTTCGTAAATTCGTTCCTTAATTGCATCCAGTCCTACCAGGGCATTCAACCGTTCCTCAATCGACCGGCGGTCATCGCGATTGGCAGCGAACCAGCCGTTTCTGGTTCCAGTCTCAATGTCTACCGAATCGACATCAGAAAAACGGGCCAGCCACTGCCTTGCCCGCAGCCCTTCAGCAGCCATCCAGGTTGCCAGTTTTTCCAGGTCAGGCTCAGGAGTCGCATAGTTGTAAAGCTGCTTTCCATACTGGATAAGGCGAATGATTTCGTTCTTTTCCGGAGCGGATATTTCTACCAGGTTTTTATTTCGCCTGCCAGCTTCCTCGCGCAGGATCAAACTGCGCAGTTCAGGCACAGGCAGCCGGTTGGCAATTTCGGCCAGCAGCGTATATTTTTCTACCGAGAACAAAAAGATCACGATGTTCTGATTCGAACTGGGAAGGTGCGTCCATTCGCCGATGATGCCTGCCATCAGGCGCTGATCTTCGAAGTGCGTCAACCAGGTTTCCGCTTGCGAAATGATGACCACGCTACGCGTCTGTGTATCTTTCACAAAGTGGTCGAGAATGCGCAGGGCATGCACATCGCCCATCCCGCCTCCCATCGTCCCCGCTCGCCGAACAGCCACAGGGTGGAACAACTGGCGGTTCCCTAATGGGCCGCCAGTAAGCACCTGCATATCCACCTCATCTTCATCCGCTGCTGCCGTGTTCCATTCCTGGGTCACATACTCTCGGGATTCATCGTCGAAATAGTAAATGGGTCGGTGTGGGGCAATATACGCTATGCGATTGTATTTTTGCTGGCGCAGTACGGTGTGGAGTGCGGCTTCGATGCTCTGCTCGCGGTAATTAAACGATATGAAGGCATCGTCGATGCCTTTTCCATAGAAGATATAGAAACGATCCTCGCTATCGTTCCGGATGATCTGGTGGACTCGTTCGATACCCATGACCGCGGCTGTTTCGAATATAAGAATGATTTTTTCGATTGTTCGCCAGGTAGCCAGGAGCGCTCTTTCTCCTCTGGCCCGCACCACTCTCAATGGTTGTATACTGGCCAATAGCTACCCCATACTGGTTGAGCGACTGGCTGATCTCACCCCAACGCTGTTCCAGCTCACGTTCCGTCCGTTCCTCGCTGTCCATCGACTGGATGTGTAACTCGTTCTCGCCAACCCGCTCCCCTACCGGCGCCACCTGAATAATTACCTGGTTCCCTTCGATATTTTCCAGTTGCGCGCCAAATGCCATGCGCATGTCATCTTCAGCGTAATTCGAATCCGCCAGGATAAAGCCCTGTTCTTGAAGCGCTTGAACCACCAGATCCGCAACGTTGATCCGCAGTTGAGAATTTAAAACGGCAATCCTGGCGTGATACACGATCTCCTCTAGATCCTGGTGGTAGTAGAGAAGATCCTGTTCGAGCCAGCGGTGGAGAAGCTCACTGTCAGGTTGGATCTCCTCATTCTCCATCTGGCTGCGAAGATCGCCTAATTGAGCATATAAGCGGTCCAAATCCCCGCCGGTCCAGTAATCTACGTTGATCTCAGATGGGAGGCGCTCTCCATTCAAACCAATCGCTTCCACAAACTGGCAGTTTTCCACCTGAATCATCAGGTGGTTGATCCCTTCCCAGGCTGCCTGGTAAAGCAGTACCCATTCATTTTGCAGCCGTTCTAATTCCACCCGCAGGTCCGAAAACGACAGCACAAGCTGCTGCGCCGACGCGATAACGGCTTCAGCCAATCCCATTTCCAGGTTTTCATGGGTCTGAACAAGCTGTCGCTCGAGCCACTCAACCCTCCCAGGCGTGAACTGCTCGTAATTGAAATATTCTTTAATATATGCGCAATAGATATCGGCGGCTTCTACCCATTGGGTGGCAAGGTTTTCTTTTTGTTCCGCACTAGCCGACATTTGGCGCAGGCTGCGGTACAAATCTGTAATATATTCCTGGGTCTCGCGCGCATTCGCCTGAATTTGCGCGTCGAACCGCGCAGCATATTCAGAGATTACCTGGTCAAAGTGCTGCCACATCTTCCCAAGTTGTCGTTCCGAGCGGTTGACAACCTCGGTTTCGAGTTCGACCAGGGCGCGGCTGGTGTTCCCCTCCACCTGCCGGATTTGCTCATTCACCCCAGCGAGAACCGTGTCGAAGGCTTCCTGTCGAGAACGCATCCCCGCTAAATTCGAGCGCAAGATTTCAATACTTTGGTTCCCAACGATGCTGATTTGTTCTGCGGAAGGCTCGGGAAGAGACTGTACTTCCTGATCCGGGCCGCACAGCCGGTCGTATTCCTCGGAGGTAATGGAAATGGCCGCCAGTTTATATCCGCTCATATCCTGCTAGCCCTCCATTTTGCCCAGCCGCCAGGAACACCGCCTGGTTTACCAACGATTTCAACTGCTGCGGCGGTACGCCAACCAGCATGGCCTCTCCATGTTGGATCTGGATTTCCACGCGGCGCGGCTTTTCCGAAAAATCATGTCCGGCTAACCGCTGAGTCAAGTAATGTACCTGCTGATTACTGCTGCCCCGCATGCCCTGGTTATCATTGAGCTTGTCGATGTAAGGTCCGTCGATCAGCACATCTACTTGATCTAGCAGTTCAGCCACTCCAGGCCCAGGCGGGTTCCGCCGGAGATGAGCGAGCGTGAATCCGCTGAAACAGATAATATCCAGGCTGCGCATCTTTCTCGCTTCCCACGCCAGGCGGGCCAGGCTGGCGGCCTGGAGCATCGGCTCTCCTCCCGAAAATGTTAGGCCGGTGACGGACGGGTCCCCCAGTAGTTCCGTTACCAGTGCATCCACACGGGCCATCCGGGCTGGCCGAATCGGGATCCAATCCGGAGCAATACAGTTAGGGCAGTGAAATGCGCATCCCTGAACCCATAGCACCGCACGCGTTCCCGGACCAAGCGAGCGCGTGGATCGGCAAACCGCGGCCACGTTGATGGTTTCCGCCCGATCATCCTGGTACAGGCCAGGAGGAGAGTCGAATTGTCGTCTTTCCATCTGTTCGTTTCCTCCCACTGGTTGCGGAACGGGCAGCCATAACTAGAACATAAATCCTGCACTATTGATTATATAGAACATGTGTTCGTTTGTAAAGAGCAAAAGCATTCAATTTGAATAGTTCACGCCGATTTAATACCTGCATCCCCGCCTGGCAATCCACCAGGGATCTGCTTTTTCACAACGACAGGGTTTGAGAACATAATCGAATTGGGTACCAGGGTACGTTTTTCATCATCCTGCATCACGGTATAACGCAGGTTAATTTCGATCACTTTACCTTCGTTTCCTGAAACCACAATCGAATCGCCTCGCACAAATGGGTTATAGATCAATATCAACAGGCCAGCCAGGAAGTTGGATAACAGGTCGCGTAGTGCAAAGCCCAATGCAAAACCCACCAACCCCAATCCGGCGATCATCGCTGCCACATCCACGCCCAGGGTGCCAAGCGCCGTGACGATACCAAACACCAACAGGCCTACCTCGGTTATTTGCACCATCAGGTTGATCACATCAGCGGATAAACGCCGGCTGCGGCCAAACCTTTGCACAGCTCCTTTAAACAGGCGCGCCATTATCCAAAAGCCGATGAAAATAAAAATCGCGATACCCAAGCGGGGTAGAAACAAAATAATCGCCGTCCAAATATTTTGAAGCGTTTCAGGTTGCATGGTTTAAATCTCCTCCAGATTCTCCTGATACCAAGACCACTATTTTATCTATGAAAAACCAGATACGGCCAAATAGCTGTATCTGGTTTTTCATCGCATCATTTCCACAGGTTTACCAGTAATGGTGAACCCGCGGGCGAATCAAGCGATCGTATATCGCTCCTACTTTTTGCATGGTTTCTGGTGAGAGCGGCGGCAGATCGCCCGCTCTCACATTATCATCTACCTGATCCGGCCTCTTGGCGCCCGGTATCGTGGTAGATACTGCATCAAACATCAGGATCCAGCGCAGCGCGAACTGCGCCATCGTCATGCCAGCAGGCACCAGGGCGCGCAGTTCTTCCACTGCCTGCAGCCCGGTTTGATAATCGACCCCCGCGAACGTCTCGCCCCGATCAAAGGCTTCTCCGTGCCGGTTGAACGCCCGGTGATCATCCGCATCGAAACGCGTGTCAGCCTTCATTTTCCCGGTTAGCAAGCCAGAAGCCAGCGGTACGCGCGCCAGGATACCCACCTTGCGGCGTTTGGCTTCAGCGAAGAAAAGCTCCGCGGGCCGTTGGCGGAAAATATTAAAAATGATCTGCACCGACTGCACGTTCGGGAATTCAATGGCTTTCAGCGCTTCTTCAACTTTTTCCACGCTGACCCCGTAATAGCGGATCTTCCCCTGGTTGGTCAGGTCATCCAGCACCCCAAACACCTCTGGCATATAAAACACTTCTGTTGGCGGGCAGTGCAGCTGCACCAGATCAATGGTATCGGTTTTTAGATTGCGCAGGCTGCGTTCGACGAATGCCGTCAGGTTCTCCCGGTTATATCCGCCAGCCACGTGCGGGTTCAACCGCCTGCCGGCTTTGGTCACCACATAGAAGGGTTCCGAACGCTCCTGCCGCAAGCGCGCCAGCAGGCGCTCGCTCCGTCCATCGCCATACACATCTGCCGTATCAAAGAAATTGACGCCCAGGTCCAGCGCCCGGTTTAGCGTCCGGTAAGACTCCTCATCCTCTACCGGCCCCCAGGTTCCACCAATTGCCCAGGCCCCAAAGCCAATAGATGTTACCTTCCAGCCCGTCCGGCCAAACTCGCGGTATTCCATTTCGTCTCCTTATTTTTGCAGATACTGGATTAACACTACCTGAACCTTCTCATAGGCTTCTTCAATGGGTGGGATCGGGTCCGTCCCAGCAATGCCTCCTTCTCGAGAAGCAACTTCAAGATCCCGGCATAATGTAACCAACTGGTGCGCCCCAAAAATACCCGAACTTGATTTTAGTGTGTGAGCAATGCGTTGTAAATCATCCCGATCACCGCGATCAAGCGCTGCCTGCATTTCTTCGATTTGTTTGGGAGCATCTTCGAGGTACGATTCGATGACATCCTGCAGCCCATCTCCCAATCCATCGATTAAGTCTTGCATCCGCGCCTGGTCGATCACATCCCCTTCGAGATCGTTCTCCGTAACTGTCAGGCTCTTTAGGCGCTTTTCAGCATGATCCCGGCTCAGAATCTCGACCAGACCTTCCATGCGGATTGGCTTTGAAATATACCCATCCATGCCCGCTTCCATGCAGCGTTCCAGGTCCGCCTGGAAGGCATACGCCGTCATCGCAATGATGCGCAGTGGGGTTTCTCGGCCCCGCCAGCGCTTTCGAATGCGCTGGGTCGCCTCTAACCCATCCATCTCCGGCATTTGAATATCCATCAGGATCAGATCATAAGGCTGCCGTTCGAGAGCCGCAACCACCTCCAACCCATTTGCCGCGACATCCACCCGGTAACCAAGTTTCGCCAGCATGCGGGTTGCCACTTTCTGGTTGACGGCATTATCCTCAGCCAGCAAGATTCGCAGTGGATGCTGCTCGGCAAAATTTGCATCCACCTGGAAAGGCTCCTCTTCAGCAGCACCGTTCTCGCCGCTTCCTTCCTGGAAGAAGAGATCGCTGAGTAAATCATACAACTGCGATGGTTTCACCGGTTTGGTAAGATAGGCATTGAGGATGCCATCCTCCTGGCGGTCAAATCGCTGCCCAATCGATGTCAGCATCACCAGCAGCGGGCCATCATCCGAGTAACGGTTGCGAATTTCACGCGCCACCGCCAGGCCGTCCATTTCTGGCATCCGCATGTCCAAGACAACCAGGTCATACCGCCCCTGGCGATCTATCCGATCCAGCGCTTCGCTGCCCCCACCTGCCTGCTCGGTTACAATCCCCCAGGATTGTAGCTGGCGCGTCAGGATCAACCGGTTGGTCTGGTTATCATCCACCACCAGGGCGCGCCGTCCGGTCAACTGCTGCGTATCCAGTCCATCTCTTGACTGCAGCGAATCTTGAGCCACTTCAAACAAAATGGCGATATGAAAAATCGATCCTTTTCCAACGGTGCTTTCGACCCAAATCCGCCCGCCCATCATTTCAACTAGTTTGCTGGTAATTGCCAGCCCCAGCCCGGTTCCGCCATATTTTCGGGTGGTTGAAGCATCAATCTGCGAGAAAGATTTGAATAAGCGGCTGAGGCGGTCGCGGGGGATGCCAATGCCGGTATCGCGAACCGATATTTCGATCATGCACCGGGATACCTCTTCTTCAATCATCCCGCCGTTTCCAATGTGAACCACCACCTCGCCGACTTCGGTAAATTTCACCGCGTTACCGATCAGGTTGACGAATATCTGGCGCAGGCGGGCAACATCCCCCACTACCACCTGCGGTACATCCTCCGCGATATCGTATACCAGGTCCAGTGCCTTTCCGGCGGTATGAGGCGCAACAATGTCAATCGCTTCTTCAAGGCACTGGCGCAGATGAAACGGCAGCTTTTCCAGGTCAAGCTTGCCGGCTTCTATTTTTGAGAAGTCGAGAATATCATTGATGACGCTGAGCAGCGCATCGCTGCTGGTGCGAACCGTTTCCACAAAATCACGCTGCTCTTCATCCAGCTTTGTCTCCAGCAGCATGCTCGTCATACCGATAATCGCATTCAGCGGCGTGCGGATCTCGTGGCTCATGTTTGCCAGGAACTGTGACTTCGCCAGGGTGGCTGCTTCAGCCACATCTTTGGCATCCCGCAGGCTTTCTTCCATCTGCTTGCGTTCGGTAATATCCTGGGATGCGCCGTAGAACCACGTTACCCGGCCTTCGGTGTCATCCCAGATCGGGCGTACGTAATCGCGAATCCAGCGCGTTTCGCCGTCTTTATTGGTGATGCGAAACTCGGCGACATCTGGCTTGCCCTCAAACAGGCGATCCGTATGGTGCAGCGCGATATAAGCATCTTCCAGGCAGATGCGGCTGACCAGCGCGCTGTACGGGTCCAGATCGTTGATATCCAGGCCCGTCATTCGCGAGAACGCCCCGGTAGCCCAGATCGAAACGATCCGTCCATCCGGCTCGATCCGGCAGGCATAGGTAAAATCAGAAATCAGCTCTGAGATCCGCCGGTAGCGTTCCTCACTCTCGCGCACCAATTGAAGGTTGTGCTTTCTCCTGGCAATGTCGTGCGCAAAGATCAGGGTTGCCGGGCGGCCTTCATAATCGATCGGCGCCGCGGTTAATTCCACGTCTGTCCGGCTGCCCTTCGAATCCAGAAAGGTGGTTTCAAGACGCTCAACGCCCGTTTTATCTTGCAGCCTATTCAATAAACGGGTCAGCGCCTCGCTTTTTAGGTCGGCGAAAGGAAAATCCTCCAATGCCAAGCCGGCGATCTGGTCCATCGTGCGCCCCACCATTCTCGCCAATTGTTCATTGCAGTAACAAATTTGCCCATTCTGGACAATCGCGATCCCGTCATTGCTGTGCTCAACCACCGACCGATATTTCTGCTCGCTGCGTATCAAGGCCGTCTGTAACAGGTTGTGCTCCGTAATATCGCGAAGAACGATCAACCACCCCTCAGAATAACCTGGCCGCCCCTGGAGCAGCGATTTGCGCGCTTCATAAAAAAAATCTACGCCATCCTTATGAATGGCAACATCCGCATCCGTAACCTGATCGTCCAGCAGGATTTCACGCATCGCCGGCCATGCAGCCACAATTTCATTGGCCTGTTTCCCGCTGTAATCTTTTCCATCCGCGCATAGGATGCTCTCGGCGGCGGGGTTCAACTCTACCACCTGGTAGTTCCGGTCCATCACAATCATTCCATCCCGCATGCTTTCCAGGACCACTTCCCGGGCAAAGGGAATCAAGTCCAGCAGCCGGTAGCGGAACGTGCCAAGGGCCAGCAGGGGCAGGCTGATCGAGAAAAGAATCGGCCCGGTATCCACTTCAGCCAGGGGTGGATAAGCCAGGTAGGATAGAAGGCCCCCAAACGTAGGTAGCGCAATCCCCGCCAGCAGCGCCAAAATTTGGTGGCGGTGAATCTGCGGCGACCGCAAATATTGAAGAATCAGCAGGTTCGCTGCCCCAATCGCCAGCAGCAGGTCGTACAGCCCGCTGATTTGGAAACCAATTTCCCGCTCAAAAGCCATCAGCGGGATCGGGCCGCGTAGCGAAATGTAAATATTCGAAACAAACAGGTTATTCAACGGCCTGACCCATATCATCAGCAGCGTCATGATCGGAACGATCATCAGCGCCAGCCAGGTGATAGGCTTCAGCCAGTTGGAGCGCCCGGTATACTGAAAAACGTACACCAGCAGAAACACCGCAACCACAGAAACGCCTACGTACTTCACCTGGAACCAGAACCATTTTTGTGAAAGCTCAGGCAGGGAAATTTCAAACAAATAGGCAAACGACCACAGCGCCGCCGCGCTGGACAGCAACGCAAAAGAAACACCTCCAGGCACGGCCCGCCTGCGAAAGGCATAACCCGCCAGGCCTACAGAGGTGCTTATTGCCACAATTAATGCGATCCGGAGGAAAATACCCGGGGCATTCATGCAATTATTATAGATGATTTTCCCAGGAACGATTCGCCCGGATATTACCGGCGGCGATCCATTCGTTCGAGCTGGTTGATCAGGTAACCCTGATTGTTTTTCATTTTCATGATTTCATGCACCAGGATATCCGCCTCTTCCCAATCCCCTTGCTCAATGAAACGGCACAGTTCCAGGGCCGCTTCCGCGATCCTCGCCCACTTGGGCCCGCCAAAGTTGTAACCGCCGTATTTGTTTCGCCAGTCGCCTTCGCCGAAAGCGCGGGCCACATCCTCCAGCAAAAGGCCGGTCCGTTCTTCAAATGGGGCGAGGATTTTCGCCGCGCTGGTTTCACCTTCAACCTGGCGAAATAATTCAACCGCCTGGCGAGTTTTTTCCCGCTGGAAAAAGGCCGTATTGAGTTTTGCTTTTCTGGCAATTTCCGGGTGGTTGGCTGGCTGAAGCGCGCCGATTTCTAAATACAGCACATAAACCAGCCGTCGAAAAATATTCAGCGTTAATCCATGGGTTTCCATACTTCATTTTACCCCGTGACGCGGGTATACGCCAAAAGGATCTCTACAAAACAGGACCATCGCCCGTTATATTCAGCACTTCTACCGGAATGCTGGCTTCACCCGAGCCATCCGCAGAAACCCGCAGCGGCACCACTATATTCTGGTCGTGGATCAGGCAGAGCAGACCGGCTGGGTTTTCATCGCCTTCGGCCTGGCAGTAGTACAGGGTCAATTCCACCGGAAGATCCTGGTCTCTCGTAAGTTCCATATTCCATGCAATTTCCTGACCCGCTGAAAAAGACAGCACTTCGGCCTGGTCATCTTCGCCCAGAAGAACGGAAGCCGGCATATCCGGGTTGCGTTTATAGCCCGGCGGCAGGCGCACATCCAGGGCCAGCCGCACCGTTCCAGGCCGTACAACCACCGGCGATCGCTGCTCCACCTTGTTCTTCACCACGGGATAGCCAACCACCGGCAGTCGTTCCAGGCCGCGCACCCGAAGCGTATCTACCTGGCTAGTTTCCAGGTCGGCCACCCGCACCAGGTGATTGTTGGTATCGGCGATGTACAGCAGATTGCCCAGCATCTGCACCCCTTCCGGTTCAAATAACTGGGCCGTTTCAAACGCGCCGTCCTGCCGCCCGGGTTGCCCGCTGCCGATCAGTGTGTGCACCTCACCTGCCGCCGGCTCGAGCAGCTTGATTTTATGGTTGTAGCTGTCGGCGACATAAAGCACGCTGCCATCAAACACCAGGCCGGTGGGATGCTGCATCAGTGCGCTGGCGCCCGGCCCATCCACGTCGCCAAAATCGAACAGGCCCTGCCCCACCAGAGTCATCGTGCGCGGTTCCTCGTTCAGAGAGATCGCCCGCACAGCGCTGGCCTCTGGGTCAGCCACGAAGATATATCCCAACCCAAACGACAGATCGCTGGGTTGGTTGAAGCTTGACTCTCCCACCGGGCCATCCGCCAGTTCCTCATAGCCATTCCCTGCAAAAGGTCCCAACTGGCCTTCCTTCGTCAGCACCCACACCTGGTGCGAGCCGGCCATGGCGATAAAAATATACCCAGAAAGCGGCAGCACCGCCCACGGCGAGCGCAGCGCCGTTTCGGTAGGCGCGCCCATCGACTTGCGGCCGTGCGCCTTCTGGCCCGTCCCCGCCACAGTAGACACCACCCCGCTGGATAGATCAATGGCGCGTACCGCGTGATTCTCGGTATCCGCGACATACAGCGTGCCGCTGTCCGGTCTGCCGTCCAATCCAAGGCCGTGCGGTTGATTAAAGGCAGCCTGGTCCGCCGGGCCATCTTCCAGCCCTTCTACGCCCTTGCCAAACACCCGCGCCAATTCCCCGTCCATTCCGTCCGCATCCAGGCGCACCTCCAGGATGCGGTGGTGACCGGTGTCGGAGATAAACAGCCGGTCGCCCGCTGCCAGGATTTTGGCCGGGTAGCGCAGCGGGCGCGCCGGTTCGCTGGCGGCATCGGGCAGCGCCAGGCACGGCGCGCGATCCAGAACTTCCTCGTTCTGCTGGATCACATCGCGGATTTCCTTAGCAAATTCCTCTGCCAGGATCTCCCCCGAAGCCTCCCCCGCGATGCGCCCGCGCGGGTCGATCAACATCAGCGTCGGCCAGGCGCGCACAGCGAAGCTGTTCCAGATCTTGAACCCGGCATCGTTGACCACCGGGTGCTCGATGCCGTGCCGCATCACCGCCTGGCGGATGTTCTGAGTAAGCTGTTCGGAGGGGAATTTGGCCGAGTGCACCCCGATCACCACCAGCTCGTTTGGAAACATCTCCCGGAGTCGGCGCAACTGCGCGACATTGTGGTTGCAGTTGTACGAACCAAGCTGGTACGAAAAACTATATTGTATATTCACTCGCTTTTTCACCAACTTCTCTTGAAATGGTACATAAAAGGTTAAAGGCTCGTCTGGAAAGGAACGTTTATTACGTTTCTGGTATTTTTTTTCATGCTATACCAAGTAGATAATTTGGATACAACTCTACATAAAAGGTCAGTTGCGTCATAAGGATTATCTAGTTATAATAATTTCTCTAAAGAATTAGATTGGATCAATGCACCTCGCCCACTCACTTTAGCAGAGATGTGTTGGAAAATCAATTTTGTTAATGTTCCATACTTTTGATGGACAATTGTACGAACCAAGTTGGTACGAAAAACTATATTGTGTATTCACTCGTTTTTTCACCAACTTCTCTTCAAATGGTACATAAAAGGTTAAAGGCACGTCTGGAAAGGAACGCTTATTACAAATAACAGTATACGATGAGCAACACAAAAAGGTCAGAGAGAATATAACATCTCTGACCTTTAAAGTTTAGCAATCCACGCTGGGAGCAGTTTACAAGGATTATCTAGAAGTCTGGCAGGTACTATCCAGGTGGTGGATACGCAGGGGCTAATGTAGGAGTCGGTGTTGTTTCGAGAAGGGGATTATCGTACTCATCGACAAATTTCTTTTTCTCAATGTCGAAGAAAATTTTCTTACCATTATTTGCATCTAAATGCAAGCGGTTTTTTTTCAATTTCCCAATTTTTAGGGACCCATGCTTGTAGGGCGTTTTATATTTCTCAACGCTTCTTCCATGATCCTTTTCGATGTACACTACACCTTGCTCTGGATCATTAACTAAATTTCCAGCGAGATAATGGACTTCAACTCCCCCTACTCTCGAAATCCAAAGTGTAGTAAATTTTGCCTCGCGGTATCTTGGAGCAAAAAACTCACTCAAAAGTCCTTCAGGAAGGGTTGGAAGTGGCGGGTTTGTTGCAATGGGAGGAGAAACTGTTTCTTGTGCAAGGGCTGTTAACTTTATCACCCCCGCTTTGTCTTGGTGTTCGAGATAATTAGCTCTCTCTGTGGCTTGCTTTTCATAATACTTCTTGTTTGCAAGAAGGCCCTTTTTTGTGTCCTCATCTAAATTTTTTTTCTTTAGATCCTTATCATACTGGGAAATCCGTTCGTTTATGCGAGCCAGAACCGGATCTACAGATGTGGGATCTTTAGCTGGACGATTCGCTTGGGCCATATTGTTTGTGCTTAAAAGGCTCATAAAAAGGATTATTCCGGAAATTAGAGGAATAACCACACCCCAGAAAATTATTCTTCGATGTTGCTTCATAGCATTCTCCTAAATAACAATCAACCAAGAGATTACGGCATCCACCGAATATCAGAAGACCACTGCAATTCTTGGCTCGTCACAATGTCCGAATTCAATGTAGAGTAAAGTCTCTGATAGCCATTCTCAGGCGTGGCGCATAAAGGATCATTTGAGGGATCACAACCAGCGCCAAATTGGGTTAATTCCCCAGCAAAAAATAAAGTTACAACATGCTCTGCATGGCTATACTCTGCTAACCGTTTCCATTGTGCAGCACTTGTCCAGTCCGAAGATTTTGGATCATTTGGTACATGATTGGTATAGATCATAGGGAAAGCTTCGGATATCAAGGCTCCCTTATTAATATACCAAATATCCTCTGCTGTCCATTGAGGAAATTCTTCAGATCCGCATGTATCCCATGAACTATCTCCTGTATAAGCTTGCTCAGAGCATCCATTTGCATCACCAATAACATATAAGGTATTGATTTTTGCTTCTTCATATGGGTTCCAAAAGTAATCCCTTACTGCCGTTACCCAATCTTTGGTGCTGTCTGGATCATTCCAAGCAAGTTCGATATCGCTTGCAGTAACAATATCTACCTGATAACCAATAGAACTGATAGGATTATTCTCAACCTCATCAGACGCCTGGAGGATCATATCTGCCCAAGCTGCGCCGTGATCGTAAGTAACATACGTCTGATGTGAATTCAAAAAGCGGTTGACGAAAAAGGGGAATGCCCTCAAG
>CAYTHO010000020.1:0-70429 GCA_964437595.1 uncultured Anaerolineaceae bacterium | reverse complement strand
CTGGGATGAGAACTACTTCTTCAAGGTCCTCTCAGTTTAGTGCGATTGCCCTAGGTGAAACGTTCGATAGAGAACTCCTTAAATTTCGGCGTATACTGCGGAGATCGTCAGGTGGGCCTTGCCCGCGTAGTTACAGATTACGCTACATTTGCCTGGGTATGCGATGTGTTCATTATCCCCGAGCAGCGTAAGAATGGCCTGGGCAAGTGGCTGATCGAATGCGTGGTTAGCCATCCGGATCTTAAGGATTTACGGCGAATCCTGCTCGCCACTCGTGACGCCCACGAGCTGTACCACCAGTACGGTGGGTTTACTGCACTTGCTAACCCTGACCGTTGGATGGAAAAAACGAACATCCATTGATAACCGCTAACACAACGGATCGCAAAGAAATCGATCTTTTTGTAGAATGATGGCCCCGCAAGGTACCGCTATGCCTCCTGTGAACACACTACTAAACCACATCCATGCACTGACTATCGATATCGGCCCGCGCGGTCCCACGACAAAGGGAGAGCGACGGGGCCACGAATACTGCCAGGGAATTTTCAAACTCCTCGGATTTACCCCTCAATGGGAAACGTATTCGAGCGCAAAGTCGATTTTTCAGCCACACCTGATCGCGTCAATCGCATTCTTGATCGCATTTGCTGTTTACCCAACCGCCGGGCGCGCCAGCGCTTTGATCGCCGCCATCCTGTCACTCGCAGCGTTAATCTCCGAGCTGCTAGAACTTGGCTTTAAGAACAACCCAATCCGCTGGCTGCTGCCCAAAGGCACCAGTCAGAATGTCTTTGCGGTTCTCCCACCCTCCGAGGACCATCGACAGGATTTGGTGATGATCGGGCACGTAGATACGCAGCGGACCCCGATTATTTTCTCGACCCCGGCCTGGGTAAGTGCTTATGAAACCTTTACTACGGCTGCCTTCGTCACCTTTGCGGGCCAGGTGATTCTATATTTCTTAGGCGCAGTAACGGAGTGGGCGTGGATCTGGCCAGTCAGTGGCATCTCCGCGCTGTGCGCTTTACTGCTGGCAGCCATTTGCATTCAGGCTGAACTCACCCCTTTTACGGCTGGCGCGAATGATAATGCTTCAGCAGTCGGCATGGTGCTGACGCTAGCTGAGCAGTTAAAAGTACAACCCCTCAAACATACCCGTGTGTGGCTGGTCTGCACCGGCTGTGAAGAAGTACAACATTATGGCGCAGCTGATTTCTACCGACGACACAAATCCGAGCTGGTGAATCCAAAAGCGATCAACTTTGAAATGCTCGGTTGCTCCGGGCCAGCATGGTTGGTTAAAGAAGGGATAGTCGTACCATTTCGATCTGATCCAAAGCTGCAGGCGCTGGCCGAGAAGGTATCCATCGCAAATCCTCAGTTGCAGGCTTATGGCACAATGATCAACAGCGGCAATACCGAAATGGCAGATGCTATCCTCGCCGGCATTCCCGCGATCACCCTCACTGGCCTGACGCCCCAGGGTAAAGCACCTTACTGGCACCGTCCAGACGATACGTATGACAAAATGGATCCCCATATTCTTCATCGGATGTATGATTTCACCTGGGCATACATCCATGCATTAGATGAGGAACGAGAGGATTGAACCCATCCGGTTCAGGGTGCGAGTGATTTCTTCCGGTACAAATCCATCGATTCGACTGCATGTCGCAGGTGCGGAATCACAATGCTTCCACCAACAACCAAAGCGACATTGAAGGAGTCGTAAAGCTCTTCATCCGTCCAGCCTGCATCGATACATTGAATAATGTGGTAATCGATGCAATCGTTACAGCGCAGAACCAAAGAGGCGACCAGTCCAAGAAGTTCTTTGGTCTTGCCTGGCAGTGCGCCGTCATGGTACGCGTTGGTGTCCAGGTTAAAGAAACGTTTAATGCCCAGGTGGTCGATCTCAGCAATGCGATCGTTCATTTTGGCACGGTAGGATTGGAACGCGTCTAAACGATTTGACATAATGCTCCAGTATGGGTTATCGAAATGTATAAAGCAAGTTGAGTAAGACGAGGTACCAATACGATTCTAACAGCTTCTCCCATCTGATAAAATACATCCATAAAATTAAGGTGGAAACATAATGGAGAAATTGATACGGGTTTTATTTGTATGCACAGGCAACATCTGCCGCTCTCCCATGGCTGAGGCAGTGTTCCGGCATCAGGTGAAAGAGGCTGGGCTGTCGGAGATAATCGATGTTGAATCGGCGGGAACCGGAAGCTGGCACGTTGGCCAGCGCCCGCATTCGGGCACTCTAGCTGTGTTACGGAATCACCAAATCGAAGCAGGCAGCAAGCGCGCTCGCCAATTGACCCGTTCTGACCTGCAGACCTTTGACTACGTTGTCGCGATGGATGATGAAAATGTAAATGATATCCAGGCCCTATTTGGGCGCAAGGTGCCACGCCTGCTTGAATATGTTCGCGAGAGCATCCCCCTCGATGTACCCGATCCTTACTACAATGGGAGGTTTGATGTGGTCTATGACCTGGTTCGAAAAGGCGGCCAGGGACTTCTCGAGCACATTCGGAACGAAGAAAACATATGAGTGATTTACCCGGTTCCTTATCCGAACCGATTGCGCAAACGCTGAGGCTGTTAGGCGATGCTACTCCGATTCGCCAGGCCCGGTCCATCGGCGGCGGCTGCATCAATAACGCGATGCGGCTCGAAACTGGGCAGGCGCGGTACTTGTTAAAATACAATCGTGCTCCACTGCCCGGCATGTTCCAATGCGAGGCACATGGGTTAAAACGATTGGCCGCGACCCGAACGGTGCGCGTACCTGAAGTGCTGAGCTATCAGGAAGCGGATGATCGAAGCCCAGCCTGGATCCTGCTTGAATATCTGGATGGGCCGCGTGATGGCGACCCGGAACGCCTGGGCGAACAGCTTGCCGAACTGCACCGAAAAGGCCAGTCACAGCACGAACCGCCGGCTTACGGGCTGGAGGCAGACAACTATTTGGGCAGTACACGCCAGGTGAATGACTGGGAAATCGATTGGACTCGATTTTTTGCGATCTCCCGCCTTGGGCACCAAATGGAGCTTGGAATTCGCAATAATCGCGTCAGCGGGGAACGGCGAAAGCACCTTGAGGATTTGATAACCCGCCTACCTTCACTTCTCGGTAATTCCCAACGACGGCCTTCACTCATACACGGCGACTTATGGAGTGGAAACGTCATTCCCGGTCCAGATGGATTGGCCTTAATCGACCCGGCCATATCTTACAGCGATCGAGAAGTGGAAATTGCCTACACCGAGCTGTTCGGTGGTTTTAGCAGCCGGTTTTATGCAGCCTACCAAAATACCTGGCCGCTTGACCCAGGTTATGCTGAACGACGCGATTTGTACAACCTGTACCATTTGCTCAACCACTTGAACCTGTTTGGTGAGAATTACGGCGGAGCAGTGGATCATATTCTACATATTTATCGCTAATCATTGGCTGTAAATCGTTCACTCAGGGCTTCTTAATACAGCGGAATGCTGTTGTAGACGAGCTGGCTCAGAACTGTCGCAGCTTAAGCCCGTCTTCTCTATTACAACGAAACTGCAACACGAGCCTCACCCTGGATCATTAAAGTCACTAGCTATAAACGAGCAGGTTGCTATACAATATAAGAGTATCTCCAATGAAACAATAAGCATACGATTATGCCGAACGGGTGCATACTCCTGAGTTTGCCGTGTTTTCCGCTGCTGTTTTGGCCAAAGAGACTGCGGGGCAGCGGTACAGGGCCAGGTAGGGATAGCATGGAACAGGTTTAGGCGTACCGGTAATAAAAGAAAATTCGTAACGGGTGAGTACAAAAAAAGGGGAGAAGGTAGCCGATGAATAATTTTGAGGCTGATTGGGGAAAAGCGCCACCGGGCAACCGGCTGTTGGGGGATGAACTGCGCGTTCCATTGGAATGGATCGCTTCGGAACATTATGGGCGCAGATGGGAAGTGAAAAGCTACCGCGATTTACGTGAATACGCATCGCATCCCGCCGCTATTCTTTCGGACGGCGAGGATGCGGTATTTGTTAAGCTCAGCGAAGTAGCGAACGGCATGGATCAGTTTGAGGTGGAACTGGCCGGGCTGCGCTACCTCGCCAGGTACGCGGGGGTACAGGTGCCTGTCCCCATAGGCAATTACCCGGTGGAAGGCGGGGTATTGATGGTCATGGAAGCCGCGCCAGAGATCGACCGCACCCGACAGCAGTGGCGGGAGATTGGGCATACCCTGGCCCAGATCCACCGCATCAAAGGGGACTCTTTCGGTTTTGAGAAGCAGGGGTATTTTGGGCCGCTGTATCAAGATAACCGGCCAAGCTGCGAATGGTTTTCCTTTTACACCGAACGCCGCCTGTGGCCACGATTAATGCAGGCAATTGACTCGGGCAATATGCCATCTGAAAGCATCTGGGAGGTAGAGAAATTTATCAGCCGCCTACCCGGGCTGGATATCCCCGAAGTCGAGCCTACCCTGTTACACGGCGATGCGCAGAAGAATAATTTTATCAGCACGGCCCACGGCACGCTGGTCATCGACCCGGCGGTGTATTACGGACACCCGGAAATTGACCTGGCTTACGTGGACTATTTTGAACCTGTACCGGAAGATGTATTCCGGGCGTATCAGGAAGAACTGCCCATTGCGCCGGGGTTTGCCGAACGCCGCGGCCTGTGGCGGGTACCAGCCTTCCTGGCGGCGGTGGCAGTGGAAGGGCAGATTCACCTGCCCCGGTTGGCGAACGCGGTGAGGCAGTATTTGTAGGGTAACAAAAATTGCAAAATAGTTGCAATTATGGGAAGAATTCACTATACTATAAGGACACAGTCTGCTGTCTGAACAACTGCGTTTTCCCAGGGGTAACCGTTAGAGGTTCGATCGTTGAATTGCCGACAAAAGAATAGAAAAAGAAAAGGGGGCGCTGCACGATCGATCGCGGCGCTTCCTGATTATTTTGCGTTTCTTGCCCCCTTACTTCACTTCGGCACTTGCTTGGTTTAAACAATATTGCGAGGTTGCAAGATGGTCACCTATCAACTACAACCCAACCAGGCGGAATTTGTTATTATGTCCTTTGAAGGGCCAGATCCCTACGCCCAGGCAGGCGGATTGGGGGTACGCGCTGCAAACCTATCCCGCGCGCTGGCAGCACAGGGATACCGCACCCATCTACTCTTTGTGGGCGACCCGGACCTGCCGGGGCACGAGAGCCACCTGGAAGGACGCCTGCAGCTTCACCGCTGGTGCCAGTGGATCAGCCGTCATCACTCGAACGGGGTGTATGACGGCGAGGAAGCCAAACTGGCTGACTATACCGCTTCAGCTCCACCATTTATCGTTGAACAGATTGCTCGACCAGCGATAGAAAAAGGACGCTGCCTTATCGTATTAGCCGAAGAGTGGCACACCACCTCAGCGCTGATTCAACTTTCAGACGCGCTGCATGCCGCCGGGATGCGCGATAAAGCCGTGCTGCTATGGAACGCCAACAACACCATGGGATTCGAGCGAATCGACTGGAACCGCCTGAACTTCGTTGCCACTATCACTACCGTCAGCCGCTACATGAAGCAGATCATGCGTTTTTACGGCCTGGACCCGCTGATTATACCCAACGGCATTCCCAACAGCCTGCTGCACGCGCCCCCCAAGACTGCCGTGGAAGAGGTGCGGTCAGCTCTGGCGATGGAGGGCGAACTGCTGCTGTTCAAGGTTGGGCGGTACGATCCCTCGAAATGCTGGTGGATGGCGATCGAGACAGTAGCGTATCTGAAACAAATGGGGTATGCCGTGCGTTTCCTGTGCAGGGGCGGTATTGAGCCGCACGGCGTGGATGTTCTCAACCATGCCCGCGAGCTGGGGCTGGTAGTGAAGGATATTGCGGGGCGCCCGGATACCTGGGCGGATGCGCTGAACCTGATCCGGGATGCCGGACCAGCGGATCTATACAACCTGCGCTTCTTTATGCCGCAGACCATGCTGCACGTTTTCTACGCCGCCGCCGACTTCGTGCTGGCTAACAGCAAACACGAGCCGTTCGGGCTGGTAGGATTGGAAGCAATGGCCGCCGGGGGCGTAGTGTTCACCGGCCCCACTGGAGAGACCTACTCCGCCGATGGCGCCGGGGCCATCGCCCTGGACACTGAATCGGCAGAAGAGCCGGTGCTGATCATCCAAAAGCTTCGCGAGGAACCTGAGCGCGCCCAGGCCATACGCCGGGCTGCGCCGCGCGTGGCCGCGCGCTACACCTGGGAGCAAGTGCTCACTGTGCTGTTTGAGAAGATTCGCCTGGCCAGCGCCCAGCAAAAGACAATGGCTCTGATGGACGGGCTGCCGGGAAATAATGGTTCGTTACCCGCGCCTAAACCTGTGCGCGATGTGGTGGTCTATACCGTGATCCACCAACCGCGCCGCCTGCGCCTTCCGGCGCGTCCCATCCCCGGGGGAGCCAGCCCGGAGGAAATGGCTACCTGCCTATTTGACGAGGAGATGAACCAACGGTACTTTCAGAAAGTAGCCCGGCGCTGTTACTACCCCGCCACGCGCAAGTTCCTGGAACTGGTACGGTCAGGCAGTGTCAAACTGACCATTGGGTTTTCGATGTCGTTCATCGAGCAGGCGCGCTGCTGGGACACGGAGCTGTTCGAGCTGTTCCGCAGCCTGGTAGCCCACCCCAACGTGGAGCTGGCGGCGGTGGAGCCGTACCACTGCTTCCTGCCGCTGTGGAACGTGCCGCACTTTACCCAGCGCATGCAACAGGCCCGCCAGGAGTTAAGCGAGCTGTTTGGCAAAGAGCCGCAGGTGGCGGATACGACCGAGATGTTAATGTCAGACACCATCTACCACGCACTCAACCAGGCTGGCTTCAAAGGCGCTTTCTTCGATGGGCGCCCGTGGGTGCTGGACTGGCGCCAGCCAACCTTCTTGTACAGCCACAACCAGCAGCCTTTGCGCCTGCTGGCGCGCCATTACCAGCTCAGCGACGATGTGGGCTACCGTTTCTCCAACCGCGGCTGGAGCGGCTGGCCGCTTATGGCCGATACCTACGCCGACTGGATCGCTGCAGCGCAGGGCAGTTACGTGCTGTTGGGGTGGGATTACGAGACTTTTGGCGAGCACCATAATAAAGAAAGCGGCATTTTTAGCTTTATGGACCGCTTCGCGGAGGCGATCCCGGAGCGCGGGCTGGCTTTCCGCACCGCCAGCGAGGCCATCGACCGGCACGGGCAGGAAACCTACGAGATGCCGCTGCCTGCCTTTCACAGCACATGGGCTGGCAGCGGCGGGATGGATTTCTTCCTGGGTAACCCGGCCCAGCAGTCGATTTTTCAACTGATGCTATCGGTATATAACAAGGCCCTGCTGACCGGCGACCCGGCCCTGATCGACCTGGCGCTGTGGCTGGCCCAGTCTGACAACCTGCACCTGATCCAGTGGTATGGGCGGCAGGGCAGCGAGGCGGAGGTTTCGGCGTACTTCACCCCACGTGAATGGTGGCAGCTAGGCCCCGAACGGATTATCCGTGAAATGCAGAAGGTGTATCAGAACTTTTTATGCGCCCTGGATGGGGCGCTGGAAAGCCAGCCGGTATCGCCGGAAAGCATGGCCGCGATAATGGAATGGATGAAGAAGTAGATTTTCTACTTCGCAGTGCCTTCGGATAAGGGAACCTGCCTCATTTGAGGTTGGATCGCAAGGAGATAAACGCCCAGCAGGGCGGCATAGACCACCAGCAGGTAGACGGGGATGACCTCCAGCGAGATCTGGCGGGCGAGGATGCCCATGGTGCTGGGGATGACGGCGGTGCCAAAGCCGGTGGCGGCCATCTGCATGCCGATGGTGTTGGCGGCGTAGTGATCACCCACCCGCGTGCGGGTGCCGGACATCATGGCGGGGAAGATGGGGGCGATGGATATGCCGATGATGGCGACCGCCAGCACGTTGGCAACCTCGCCGGGGTTCCAGATGAGCAGGCCTGCGCCCAGCAATGCCCCAAACAGCCCGCCCAGCACCAGCTTGTTGACCCCTAAGCGGTTGGCGACCATACCCGCCGTGATGCGGCCAATGGTGAACATGAACCAGTAGCTGCCCGCGAAGAAGCCCGCCAGGGTTTCATTGACGCCGCGCGACTCGGTCAGCAGCGTATAGGTCCAGGTGCCCAGCGAGCTTTCCGCGCCGACGTAGAGGAAGAAGAGCATGATGCTCAACCACACCTGGGGCTGGCGCAGGGTTTCGCCCATGGGTGTTTTGTAATCGGTGAGTTTTTTCTCCGGTTCAACGGCGGCATTGGCCGCACCGCCCACCGGAGATGCACCGCGGCTCCACAAGGCCAGGGTCAGCACAAAACATACTGCCAGCACGATTTGGAAGATGCCCACCGCGCGGTAACCAAAGCGCCAGGAGTTAAGGCTGGTGAGGCCGAGGGTCATGATGATGGGGCCGAGGGTGATGCCAACGCCCCAGCAGGCGTGCAGCCACTGCATCAGCCCTTCGCCAAAGTTGGCCGCCACGTAGGTATTAAGACCAGCGTCGATCCCACCCGCGCCTAAACCAGCGATGACGCCCAGCAGGACCATCATCCACCACTGCGGGACAAGGGTATAGCCGATCAGCGCAAACCCGGTGAGGAAGCAGCTCGCTGCAAGCAGGCGCCCTACACCCAGACGGGCCAGCAAAAACCCGCTGAGAAAACTGGAGGTCATGTAACCGATGACCACAGTGGTCAGGAACATGCCGATCGCATCAAGCGGGATCGAAAAGCCCGCACGGATGGAAGGCCAGCCAACGCCCAACAAGCCATCCGGCAAGCCGAGGGCAATAAAGGCAATAAATGCCAGCAAGATCAGGCCAAGTCTGGGATTCTGTTTCGCTTTGATAATGATGTTCAACGATAAACCTTCCTACCCGCTACTCTTCGCTGTCTTCTTCTTTGCGTTCTTCGATCGTAATCTGGACCAGCGCACGCAGCAGGTCGGCCATGTTGGCGAACACTTTCGTGAACGTCTCATTTTCAGAAGCTACACCCTGCCACATGTGTATGCCCCCAGGAGTCAGCACGCTCAGGCGGACCTGGTCGGTGGGAATATTATCATCAATGCGATCTTCCATGGCGAGGCCAATTGGCTGCGCCTCGCGGACTACGCTCATCACCAGCGGAGTGATCGTTTCATCCACCCGGTCCCAGACGATCATGCCACCCTGATGATTGATGTAGCGGGCGGTGCCGTCGGCGTAGGCGGCCAGCACGTCCAGGCGCTCTTCGAAAGGCACCTCGATGATAACGCCCAGCACCTGGCGGGCCAGGTCTGGTGAAGGATATTTTCCCAACTGGCGCAGGTTGTGCCAGGCCCACAGACGCAGGCGCGCCTCGTTGCTAATCAGAGTCACCGCGCGCAGCAAACGCCCAGCTTCAGCTGCTTCTTCCATTTTGAGCTTGACATGCGCGGCAGCCATCAGCACCCAGGGGTAATGGTTAATCTCGTTCGCCAGCCATTCTTCGGCCTCTACCAATTGCCCGGCTTGGATCGATGCGACCACGAAGGAGAAATCATCCTCACGGGTAGGGTCGATATTGAGAAGGAGCTCTTCCAGGTTCCAGTCTGGAAAAAGCAGCGCGCGCAGTTGGTTCATTGAGTCTGTCCCATCCTTTTGGGTGAGAGTATAAATGATATACAGGAGGACGTCAACGGACTCAATTAGAAACCGTTATTGGTTTTCTCTCAATTGTGCATTATAATGAGACATAATAATACAGGATTTTGGACGGGCGAAATGCAAAGATACGAAAACGAATTGTTATTTGTAACGTAATTGTAACGGCAATTCGGAAGTTTTTATCCAATTTTCGGCATTTTGCCCTTCACAACCTATTATTATGTTGTAAAATAATAAAATCAGGTTCCTGGATTAGATTTTAGTTTTATCCTGGTTAGAGATTAGAAATTTGGAAGGAATCATGGCAAAAAGACAACGCGAGAAGCGTCAAAACCAAGAATCTTTTTCACTTATGTTGATGCCGGCGTACGAAGAGAAGCTTGAGGAAACGCTTGGCAACCGCCTGCGGGAACTGCGGCGGCAGCAAGGCCTTTCGCTGCGCGCGCTGGCAGAAAAGAGTGGATTATCGGCCAATACCTTGAGCTTGATCGAGAATGGAAAAACATCGCCCAGTGTGGCAACGCTGCAGCAAATCGCCATAGCGTTGAGCATACCCATTACGGCCTTTTTCGAGGTCAAGGTAACCCGCGAGCCGGTCATTTATACCAAAAACGACCAGCGCGGCAGCGTGCCCTTTTTGCACGGGCGCCTGGAAGAATTAGGCACAGGAATTGGTAATGAAGGGCTTCAGCCATTCATCGTCAGCTTTGAACCCCGCAGTGACAGCGGCTCACAGCCCCTCAGCCATGAAGGCAGCGAGTTCATTTACTGCATCAGCGGCAAGGTCATCTACAACGTGATCGGCCAGGAGTATACATTGGAGCCGGGCGATACCCTGTTGTTCGCCTCGAAAATGCCGCACACCTGGTACAACCCGCTGGAAGAGGTCAGCAAGTTGATCATCGTTCTGGCTACCGCCGATGAACCGCGCCGGCCTGTGCCCGTCCAGTACCCGGTTTAAAGCGGAACCCATCCCCACCTGGCGCCCTTTCGCACTGCCTCAGTGCGACTGGAAACGCCAAGTTTCGAATAAATTGAAGACACGTGAAATTTAACGGTGTGCTCGCTGATGCCCAGCGCCAACGCGATTTGCTTGTTGGTCAACCCCTGGGCCAGGCGCAAGAGCACATCGTTTTCACGCCCGGTCAGCGGGTCGATGGGGCTGTCCTGCGTTTCGCCCGCTGCGGCAGTGAGAATCGCGCTCCCCATGCCAGCCATGACCTCACGGATCAGCGCGGGCGAGGCCGCCACCAGTCCCTCGGACAGGGCGCGCACCGCCGTCTGCAATGCCTGGGCAGTGGCATCGGGCGCGATCACGCCCCAGGCGCGCAGTCCTAACCCTGCCAGGGCGTGGGCTTCCTGGATGTCTTCTGTAACCAGCAGCAAGGCCTGCTCTGGGGGCAGAGCCACCCCGTTAAGATCAAGGCTGCCCTGAGTCACTACCAAAACGTTCCACAGAGGAGCAGGGCCTCCCGGTGCTTCTTCACTTAAGGCGCTTGAAGCGCTCATCCCCGCCTCAAGCGTACCTGGGGCGGGGATAGTGTTTTCTGGCAATGACTGCCCCAGAATTAGGGCAGTTTCCCCCAGGTCACCTGCCGCGGCAACCACCAGATCGGGGTCGGCGGAAAGTAGGGCGCGCAGGCCAGCGCGCATGGCGGGAATGGGGGAAACGACGAGTACGTGGATCACACGCGTTTACTCCTGGCGCTCGGCCACGTTCACCTTCAGGGTGTGCGGCTGCCCACCGCGCAGCGCGCCAATATCCACCGCACGATCTACCAGGCTACCCGAGAGGCGAGCGACCAGATCATCGTGATTGGTAACGGGTTGGCCTTCAACACTGACCAGGATATCACCCACCATCAGCCCTCCGGCAGCCGCGGGGCCGCCGGGCTCGATGCCAACCACCAGCAGGCCGGTGCGCTGCTGCAAGCTCTCCTGCGCCTGTTGGGGCAGTTCCACTTCCTGGCTGCGGATGCCAAGGAAGCCGCGCCGCACATGCCCGTTCTCCGCCAACGCCCTGGCTGTTTCCCAGGCAGTCGTGGCAGGTATCGCCAGCGATGTGCCGCGCACCAGGCCAGATGTATTGATACCCAGGATGCGCCCAGCCAGGTCGACCAGCGGCCCGCCGGAGAAGCCGGGGTACGGTACCGCGTCGGTGACCAGATAGCGCTGTAGGATACCGCCGCCCATGGTGCGAAGACCACTGCCTACGGCATTCACCAACCCCAGGCTGGCCTGGATGCCGTCTACTGAGGGCCGCCCGATGGCAACCACCAGATTCCCAACCCGGGCAGGCTCTTGCGCTGCCTGCGCAAAGGGGAAAACCACCGGCGCGCTCAGGCGCAACACAGCCAAGTCGGAGCCGCGGTCGCGACCGGCCAAGCGAGCGGCTGCCTGGCTGCCGTCGGGCAGGATAAGTTGAATATCTTCCTCGCGCTCCACGCCGTGACTGGCGGTAAGCACCAGATCGGAAGCAAAGAGAACGCCGGAAAGGGGCATGCGGCGGCGCGCGTTTACCAGAACGGTCACCGAACCGCCGCGCTCAACAGCATCTGCAATGGCGTTGGATAGGATCAATCCTGGTTGGTTATCTAATCTTTCTGTCATGAACTGGTCTCCTGAATCTGCTCTATCCGTAACCGGCGCCTCATCAACGGAGTTTGATTTGGTGCTGGCGACCGGTTTGGAAGTTGTGAAAAGTCTATATCCGTCGATAAAGATCTATTTTCAGTATATCCACCGACCAGCGCGCCTGCATCCCCCGTTCGAGGGGGGGCTACCCGGATAATCGACCAGGCTGCGGGTTAATACGACAATATCTCGACGGGGATATTCTCCATGCGGCAGAAAGCTTCGATCTCATGCAGCACGCTGCCGTAGGCCATGATCCAGTGCTGGGTGACGCCCACCTCGGCAGCCCGGTTGAGAAACCGCTCGACTGTGGCATCCAGGCGCACTACGGCATGGGGCAGGCCTTCAAGCCAGGGCTGGCCTTCCAGGCAAACGCCGGACAGGGCTACGGCCTGCCACCCGACGGGGGTGCTGCGCAGTTGAAGAAGCGTCACCCGACCAGCACGGGCCAGGAACTCAAGCTGGGCGCCCTGGCTGCCTTCTACCACACAGCAATCATAATCGCGGCCAATCATAGATTCGTGCGGGTCAGCGTTGGCGGGGTTCTGCAATCCGCCGTGACCGCCGACTAACTGGTTCAGGGCTTCATCCCAAAAATAAAACTCCAGGAACATCGTCGGCGAGCCGGTGAGGTGGCTCAGGATGTAGTTAGCTGCCGCAGCGCCCAAGTCGCTTTCTGGCTGATACAGCACCGAGCCGCTGCCCTGCAAGTCGGGATACAGCGCCGGGCGCATGTTGAAGACGCGCAGCAAGTCTTCGGCGGTGTCGTTGAGGGCTAGCACATCCAGGCGCTCGCGCTCGGCCAGCCCGGCCAATCCCAACGCCGCGCGCGCCGCGCTGGATAATACATCCTCGGCTACGCCCTCTACCGGAAAACGCTCCCGAAGCTGCCGCAGGTAGTCACTCACCTGATCCGACGACACCGCTTCGGCGGCCTGCCGGTAGCGATCCACCGGGATGTGCTTGACCACCGGCCCCAGTTCGGCCATCAATCGCTGCTCATCTACGAAGGCGCTGGGGGCCTGCCCGGCAGTGGATGGGAGCAAGCCGATGCGAATCTGGCGAAGCCGGCGGCGTAAACGCGCCGCCCTCCCTGCTACCACCAGGTCGCTGACCAGGCGCGGATCATCCGGCGCGCCAAAGGTGAACAAGAAACCGCTGTCCTGATTACGCAGTGTACCCAGTGCGGCAAAGGTGCCCACAAGCCCGGATGTCCGCTGCAGCTCGCTGTATGAAGTGGGCCGCGGCAGGCGCCGCCAGGGCAGGTAACACCACAGTACCAGGGGTAGACCGCCCCTGGCGGCAAGAATGGCATCCAGCGCGCCATCTTCGGCGCGAGTCTGGTAGGCCAACAAGATCATATCTAGCTCTGTACTGCGCAGGGCAGCCTGGCAGTGCTGTAGGGCTTCCGCCGAATCGATCACCCACGGACCAGCGAGATCGAAGTGATGTGTCAGGCTAGACAGGATGGCATCCTCATCCACACGGACGCCACCAATGAATTCACCCGGTTGGTCACAACACACCTGACCCAGGCGCATTAGAATTAATCCTACCCGTGGTTTTTCTGCCATCATTCCTCCTGTACGATTTCCGCCTGACGCAGCGCCCTGCGCACCTTATCTGCTGCGGCTACCAAAGCTTCTTGCGGAGACCGCTCGGTAGAAACGGCGGCCTGTACAGCGCCATTACTGGCCTTCCACAACAGATCAGCAGTGGCTAGCGGTGGAAAAGCAGTTCGGTAAGCGGCCACCTGTCGCAATGGGTGCTCCCCGTTCAGAGCAGCAAGGACGCCGCGATGCGCCGGGACACCGCCCACCTTCGACCAGGCACGTGCACCAGCTTCCCCACCCAGCCACCCCAAAAAACGCCGGGCCCGTTCGGCACGAGCCGCATTCTGTGGAATAGCCCATGCACCCAGGCTACCAACGGCCTGGTCTTCTGGAATGTCAGGAAGGCGGACCCAGGCCAGCAGGGGTTGGCCCGCACTGCATACCTTGGGGCTGGCGGCGCAATCCAGCAGGCGGGCACCTGCCGAGTAGGGCCCAATGCCCATGGCAGCGTGCCCTTCCGCCAGTGCATCCAGCACGTTGGCGCGCGTAAAATCCTCTGCACCGGTCGGCGATATCGCCTGGTAAGTTTGCAGCGCTTCGAGCGCTGCTGCGCTATCCATCTCTACCTGGTATTGTGAGCTGACCACTGCACCACCGTAACTGGCCAGCACCGCGATGAAATCAATCCCCGCATCACTGCCAGCAGTGATCATCCCATACTGGATGGGCGGCGGCAATTGCGCCTGCGCGGCCCGCCGGATCATCTCCCAATCGAAAGGTAAAGACAGCCCCAGGCTGTCCATGAGATCGGCGCGGTACCACAGCCCTACAGGATCTGGTTGAGTTGGCATGCCGTATAACCTGCCTGATATTGTTACGACGGGCAACCAGGGCGCCAGGGGGGCTGTGTCCAGATCGTCGGGAAAGGGCTGAATGGCGTGGTAACCGGCCCAGGCAGCCAGGTCTTCCGCGGAAACGTACACCACATCATAGGTGTCCAAACCAGCCAACAGAACAGCGCTGACCGTGCGGTAATATTCATTACTGCTCAATGCCTCCACGCGCACCCTGCCCCCAGTCTGTTGAGCGTAATCCTCCGCGACAGATTCCAACGCAAGTGAAAGCGCGCCGGCAGGCACGGCTATTACAAGATCCGCTGGGGCAGCAGCAGGGGCAGGCGCAATAACGCAGGCAGAGAGAAGCAGTAAAGCCAAGCAGAAGGTTGGAGCAAGACGCAGTTTCCGGTCGCTGATAAACACAAAATTATTATACCAATGGATAGAATTCGCCTGCGACTGGCGAGCAGAGAAACAAGGTTTATTGGGCTGTGAAAGCCAGACCGAGCTAAATTGATGAGCACCTCATCGTTACAGTTTCGTACAGTAGTATGTTTTTTATTGAAAATCAGGTAAAATTTTAACATGGGTGGACTGATACAAGCTGGAAGCGGGCCTGAGAAGAACGCATGGACTGGCAGTGATCCAGAAACCAAACTACCGCGCGAGCCGCACAACCGCACGGTGCAGCGCTCGGGGTTTTTGGGGTTCCTGACCCAGAAGCGGTGGGCGGTGATCATGGTGATCGCATTCCTGATTTTAATTCAAATAATCGGGTTGATTCTGGCGAACCGCCTGGGCCAAACAGCCCACCTGATCTTTGATGGTTTGATCTACTTTGTTCTTCTCCCGGTTGGAACATGGCTGCTGATCCGGCAGATCAGACTACTGGACAAGGAACGCGAAAAAGCGCAGGTAAGCAGTGAATTACAAAGCGATTTGAGCCAGAAATTGGGAGAGGTGCGCGGCTGGCAAGAGCTATTGCGTGAGATCGTCAGCTACCTACACCGCATTGCTCCGCAGGCAGATGTAACGCTGTTTGTGTGCTACCCCGGTGAAGAACTCCTGCAGCCAGAAATCGCTTGCAGCCGGGATGGAAAGGTGGAAATGAAACCAGAGTTACCTTCCAGCCCACTGTTATTTTCCATACCCAACGGCGGCGCTGTTCCTACCGCGGCAGAGCCGGCTGCGTTCTGGAAAAACGGCGCAGGTCCGTTGCAAACAGAAGGAATGCCGCATAATCAGTTTGAGATGCCCATCACCCATCACGGCGCGCTCATCGGCGCGGTCCGCCTGGGTTTTTCGCCCGGTCCGGCAATCGCCGACGATCCGGCACATTTTTTGAAAACGGTCTTACCAGTAATCGCTTTGGCGCTGGAAAGCGGGCTGCTGCAAAAGGCGGCGGCTGAGCAGGCCGCTGCCAGCGAGACACAGCGCCAGGAAATTGCCCAGACTCTGCACGACACACTGGCGCAGAACATTGGCTACCTGCGGCTAAAACTCGACCAACTGACCGGCGAAAATGCGATACGCGAAATTGAGGCTGTGCTGCGAGAACTGGAACGAATGCGCGCCACCGCAGACGAAGCTTACCAGCAGGTGCGCAATACACTAGATGCGTTGAACCCGACCGGAGCAGATAACCTGGTTTCGACACTCGTTATACAGGCGCGTGCCATCAGCCAGCGGGCCGGGTTCAGTCTGCGCACCAGCCGGTCTGGCAAACCTCAGGCCCTGCCCGCGGCTACCCGCCAGCACATTTTGTACATCGTCCGCGAGGCTCTTCACAACATCGAAAAACATGCCCAGGCAAGCCAGGTTATCCTTCAAATCCTATGGCTTGATAGTGAACTGATCATCAAAATAACCGATAACGGCGTAGGTTTTGATCCGCAAACAGCAGCAGCGGATGGGCATTATGGCCTGTGGATCATGCAACAGCGCGCCCGAGAAATCGGTGGGACGTTAGAGATTGGGCTTGCGCCCGATCTTGAGAGCGCCAGCAGTTTAAGCAGATTTCCAGGTACGGAGATCACGCTGTGGGTTCCGTTTACGGCCCCGGTTATCCCGGTGGGATCTATTCAGGCCAAACCACAGACAGAGCAGGAGCATTTATCCAGTCTAGAAAACCTGGCAGAGACGGAGGCGGCAGCGCCTAATTCTGTTGATGACAATGTCCGGGCCAGGCGTGAGCCCATTTAATAAGGTAGTCATATGCGCATCCTGATCGTCGATGACCATATTCTTTTTCGCGAGGGACTGACCGGGCTGCTCCGTGCACAGCCAGATATGGAAGTCATCGGCGAGTGCGGGACGATGAACGAGGCTATTAGCCAGGCGCTACTGCTAAAGCCAGATGTAGTACTCATGGATTTTTCTCTGCCTGATGGGACTGGACTGGAAGCCACCCGGGCCATCCTGGCGGAGCTACCCTTGACGGAGATCATCTTTCTGACCGTCCACGACAATGATGAGCGGCTGATTGCCGCCATGCGGGCCGGGGCCAAGGGCTATCTCCTCAAGAACCTGTCGGTCAATAAGCTGCTGGCGTCGCTGCGCGCGCTTGAACGCGGAGAGGCGGCGATATCGCGCACGATGATGGCCCGCATCCTCGAAGAATTTGCCCAGTCGCGCCCGGCCTCTGCTAGCGCTCCCAGCCCGCTGGTAGGCTTGACTTCCCGCGAAATCGAAGTGCTGCAAGAGTTGGCTGATGCCATTACCAATCAGGAAATCGCCACCCGACTGTTTATCTCCGAAAACACAGTGAAGAACCACATCCACAACATCCTGGAAAAGCTCAACCTGCACAACCGCCGTGAAGCCATCGAATTTGCGCGGAAGAACGGCCTTTCGGTTCGGCAACGGTGATCTTAACCTTCCCCAGGCATACAGGCTTTTAGGCAAAAGCAATCTAACGCGGGCCGGTAGGCGGGTCTCCTACCGGCGCGTAAAAACCACCTAAAAATGTACTATAACAGGACTACATTTAGCCCCTGGCGGGTGATTTGATGGACGAAAAATAATAGTCCACAATTAGTCCCTGGCGGGGGACGTTGTTTATGGACTTAACGCATGGAGACGGCTATTCTATATACAGACTGATTTTCGAAAAGGTGTTCTCCATGCCTGAGAAACGAATTTTGCTAATCGAATCGGGGCATTTTATTGGTGGGGTGATCCACAGCCTGTTTGCCCACCAGGAGCACCTGCGCGTGTTCGAGGCTTCGCCTGAGAACAGCCGGGAGCTGCTCCAGGCAGTTCAAAAGCATAACCCGGAAATCGTCGTCCTGGATGACACTGTTTGTGTATCGTACCTGCCCATCTTGCTGCGGTATATGCAGAACAAAGATAACATCCGCGTAGTGGTTGTTCAAACCAACAGCAACCAGATTCAACTGTACCAGAAACAGCAGATCCATGTTCGGCAGACGGCAGATTTTTTTGCAATCTTGTGACACTAAATTCACAAAAGGGAGAGGTGAAGATATGTCGCGTTGGGGGTTAAGGGTTCTATTCGTGGTTGTTTTCATAGGCATTCTGGCGTTTTCCGCATACCAACTAGCGGCGCCCTCAAAAACAGGCGATACCCCCGTGGAGATTCCGGTGACGGCTCCACAGGAAAAACAATCAGTTCAGCCTGAGCAGCCAGCCATCTGGTACGGGCTAGTGGCCAGCCTGGTGGGGGCGGTTGTTTTATGGATCAGCGTGCTTTTCATGGCGAGGCGGTCTGCATCCAGCAGGTGATCCTCCAGTGCGGATGATCTGTTAGCGGACGAAACATATTTCGGGGAAAGCATCAGCCAATCGCCACATTTTGTCTGACAACGGTGCACCGCGCCATCTGCTGTCTTGAATTGGCTCAGGTGGCGCGGATTCGTTAACCCGGCCTGTAAATAAAAACTATTTCGTACGATTGTTTGAGGCTGGTAGATTTCCCATTTTAAGTATTTTTTACTATAATTAGGGTTGACAGTTATTCAGAGCAAGTTATACTGACAATACGAACTTATCCAGGGAACCTAAATATGAAAACTTCTGTCTGGGATATTCTCACCGGTGTAGTCATGCTGGGCATTCTGTGCATGGTTGGTTATTTTGTCCTCATCGCCGTCAATCCAAATTCAGGATTGAATTTATTCCCGCCGGGCGGCGCTCAACCGGCTGTGGCGACGCGCATCGTACTCCCTTCGCCGACCAATACCCAACCTGGGCTGCCACCAACCTGGACGCCCGAACCCCCTACCCCAGAGCCGACAAAAGCCGTGGTTGGCCCAAGCGGGCTGCGCCCATCCTCCACACCTATCCCAACCAACACCGTGTTGGTGCTGCCCACCTTCACCCCATCGCGGACGCCGCGCACCGGCATCGGCGGGGGCACCTGCTCAGTAGTACTGCAGGAACCCAAAGACAATACCAAGATGAAAGCCGGTCAGACATTCGACATGCACTGGTCGATTAAGAATACCAGCACCGACCCCTGGCGCGCCGACAGTGTGGATATCCGGTTCGTGAGCGGTGAGCGGATGCACTCTGGCAATGACCTGCGCGACTTCCCGTATGATGTGGCCCCAGGTGGATTGCTCGACTTGGTGATTCCGATGACGGCCCCCAGCGCGGGCGGCTCGTACGTTTCGAACTGGCAGTTCTCGTCGGGCGATAAGGCTTACTGCAAGTTCTATGTAACGATCAGCGTGCCCTAATAAATCGCAGGGTGAAATCTATTTCATTGCCGCCTGGTAGGCATGTGGGTTTCATCATGCGATTAGTTTATGACAAATTTAAACAACGAACGATGGCGGCGCAAAGCGCGCTGCCATCGTTCGTTTTATGATGTTTATAAAACCACCGAGGAGATGCCCTTGGGCATCACGGTGAGGATATAGTGGTTGCTCTCGGGCGGGCGTTCTTTGATCAACCGTTCCAGCACGGGGGTGTTGTTCGTAGCGAAGATGTGTATGTCGCGGTTCTGGCGGCATGCAGCATCCACTAACCACTCCATCGACTGCCAATCGGGGTTGCCGTGGCGGCCATCGGCGGAGATCACGTAGGTATCGGCCAGCACCCGATCGAGCAGCGAGCCGACCAGGTTGCGCGCCGAGCCATGGTGGGGCAGTTTGAGGATATCAACGTGGATGACGCCTCCAGGCATCAACAGGCCGGAGCGCTCCAGCCCCTCAACCACATCGTCGCCCAACCCATCACCCGTCATCAGGATGCGGCGCCTGCCGCTCTCAGCCATGAACATAATGGAACTGAGGTTAGCTTCGCTGTCATCGGGCTTGATCAATTTTTCTGCGGTATCAAAAGAGAGACCCTTCTCCTCGAGCCAGTCTATCCATAATGCGCGCAGCCGGTCGAGGTTGGACTGCTTGGGACCTAAAATCCACAGGCGCATCCCCGCGGTGCGCAGCGGACGGGGAGCCGTTTCCAGGGTGAGCAGACGGTCAGGCAGGGCAGGGTTGCGCGGGATACCCAACTCAGCGTCTATCACCTGGAGCTGGTGGCCTTCTTTTATTCCATAAACAGCCGGCAGATCCCAAAGACCGGCTTCTACGCCCGGGACGACGGGATCCTGGGCTGCCCCAGCGGCGCCCACAGCCTCTTCGATTTCAAACGACGGCGGCGTAACCAGGATCTCCCGTTCCACTTCACCGGCAGCTCGCGCGGATTCGGGAAAAATTTTGCTGAAACCATTGTGGTACATGCCACTTACCTGTACCACCGGGCTGGCGCCGGATTTTTTCAAGTCCTCCATCATTTCCAGCAGCCCAAGGATGTGATCGCCGTCCACATGGGAGAGAACCACCAGGTCGAGCTTGCCGCCAGAAGCGGTAATGCGTTTTAATTCGCCGCGCAGGTGAGGACCATATACTTTTCCCGGCCCGCCATCTACCAGTACATGCTTGCGGCGCCTGCCATAACCGCTTTCCAGGATCATACAGTCACCATAGCGTGCTTGAACAACCCGTAGTTTGAGCATGCTGCCTCCGTATGGTATCCAATATAGCACTAACTATATATAGAGACAAGCAGAGCAGAAAGGATTAGTCAGGCAACAAAGCAATGGTAAAAGCGCTTCCATTTACACGGTTTTAGCGTAAAATAAAAGTGTTCCGGGGAATTCTTCGGGGGGTCAAATGAGTATACAAACCAGCCTGCTCTTTATCTTACAGGGCGATGCATATCGCCAGGTGAAACGCTGGCAGCAGCAGATCGATCTTGATATTCTACGCTATCAAATTGAGAACCGCGGCCAGGCCCTGGTGACTCACCTCGGAAATAAAATGGGCGTGCAAAAAATCTCCCGGCTACCCGCTCCCGGTGAAGCTGAGCCATATTACGGCGCATACGGCGGAGCGTATCGATACACCTTCCATGCGCTCTCCGGGCCAAAGACTGGGCCGCTTTCGGCGGAACAAACGATGCCGCTCACCGGTCCGCTGCCGATCGGCTGCGAACTGGAAGTCTATAACCAGATGGGCGGCTTTGCTTTTTATTACCCGCAGCGCATAGACGCCCTGCGCCTGTTTTTCCCCGAACCTCCTTCGATTTTACGCGTGTCCAATGGGCACACCCGGCCATTGATCAGCCCCGCGGTGATTGTAGACTGCCCCAAGGATAACCAGAAGCTCTTTCATATCACCGCTCCGCTGTACAGCATGCTCACACAGTGGGGCTGGTATGGGCGCTCGCTGAGCGCGTACGATTTCATTTTCATTCCTACGTCCACCGGCTGCCTGGTGCGGGTGCGCATGCGCGAGCGCGGCGTCATCCTTGAATTGACGAAAGAGAGCGAGTTGTAGGGCTTTTCGTTTGCACGAGAAATAGGAAAAATGGGAAAATGAGTTGTATCACAATACTCTCATTCGCACCCTTTTAAGTAGGCTCAATCGAGAATTGTTTTGATGCTTGAACGCTCTGAAGCTTTAGACTGGCGAGTAACAGTATTTCAACACGATTTTTTTTATTTTACCCTTGGAGTATGTATCGTATGCCTCATTCCCGCTGGCTTCGCTTTACGATTGGCTTAGCCCTGGTGCTGCTCATCGTTTTGCCCGGATTTGCCATTGCCAACGCGCTGATTCCGAACTTTGGTGCTCAACCGGATGAGCTAGGTCTGACTCTGCCCGGCGATGAACTGCTGCCCGAGCCAATTATGTACTGGCAGCACGCCATGACCATCAACACCAGGCCGGAAGAAGTCTGGCCGTGGATCATTCAGATGGGCGACACGCGCGGTGGGTTCTACAGCTACATGTTTGTCGAACAGCTCATCGGCGGCCCGGACCTGTACCATAACGCCGACCGCATCCACGCAGAGTGGCAGAACTCGCCCGCGCGGCAGGGCATTATCGGCGATTGGGTGGTAATTCGCGAGTTTAAGGCCAACGATTACCTGCTCTCAGAGGCTACCGAGAAGATGGGCGGGCTGGGTTGGACCTGGCTGTGGAAGATTGTCCCGGAAGGCGAGGAGCAGACCCGGCTGCTCATCCACATGCGCATCCAACCACCACCTGAAATGACCGGGGGCGGCGATGCGCTGAAAGTTTTTATGAACCTGGGCGGCTTTATTATGGAGCGCAAGATGATGACCGGGATCAAGCTGCGCGCCGAGGGCGGCGGCGAACCCGGCTTCGTGCAGCCGCTGGAAATTCTCCTGTGGCTGGCGACCCTGGCGGTGGGGATCATCGCGGCGGTACGGTTTATGAAACGGGACGACTGGCAGCTTCCGCTGGCAGTGGGGCTGGCGGCGGTGGTGGCGCTGTTCGTGCTGACGTTTATCCAACCGGCCATCTGGGTGCGGGTGGTGATACTGCTGGCACTAGCGGGCGGGTTATGGGTTACGCGGCGGTCCCGCGGAGTCGCCAGGTAAGAGGGCAGCGGACATGTGGAGTTAACATCCTGCTGGAAATCCGCGATCATACCAGTGCGTGAGCATTGCTCCATTTCATCTCAAAAACGGAGTAGCCGATGAACACTATCGCTCAATATAAAGAAAAGCGGTTGTTCTGGATTTTTGGCTGCGGCGGATTGCTTTTCGTGGTCAGCTATCTGATCATCAATGCGTACATCTACATCTGGTTACCCCAGTGGAGAAACTTACCCCCGCTTCCGAATGGAGAAGCAGGCCAAGATTTCACCGAGGTTTTATTCCGCGACTCCATCGATGTGGTCACCGACCAGGGTAATTATTACCGCTGCCGGTTCCTGGTCCCCGGCAACTGCTGGATCAGCATCCCGAAGGAGGAGCCTTACCAGGAGCAGCAAGCGCTAATCCCCCGCTTAAAATTTCCCAGGGTTCCTGTGGGTGCGAAGAAGTCGTTCGTCACGTACCACGATCACGATATGCATTATGAGGTCTTCAGCGTCATCATCCGGGGTAATGGGCGGGTGGCGATCTGGAATCAGGACATTGATTTTATTAACCCAGCCTATAACCGATGGTGGGGGTATTTCTGCTCTGGATTTTTGTTTACGATTGGAACGGTGGTGGGGGTTTTCATCGATCTGTTTGTGAATAAGCGATGGAGGAGCAAGAAGCGCTGATGGATACCTCAGGGAGGCCAAAATGCGAAAAATAACCTGGGTGTGTTTCCTTGTAATTTGCCTGTTGACCTCTTGCGGCGATCTACACAGCGGACGGACGTGCAGCATGAAGTCGATACTGCTGGCAAAAAAGGATTTGCCCGCGAAAACGGTTTATCACATCGTCGACTCCCCGGTCGACAAAGTGCTTGAGCTGTCTGCCGCGTTCAACGCGAGCCTTAACGGCAGCGCGATTTATCAGGAAATCGGTCAATATCCGGACGGTGATACCGTTGAAAAGGAATTTGCAAGGCAGAAAAAGATGGCTTCGGGGCCGGCTGAGTACGGCGGCATGTGGGATACCCCGTCCGCGCTGTCTCGATCCAGTTCTTTTTTTTACAACGAACACGTAACCTGTGGAAATGCGTTCCAGGGAGAATATCAATGCCGGATGATTGGGCAGCGCGGTGATTATTATATGTTCTTCTCCGCGACCATAACGGAAGACGGCATAACGCTGGATATTTTTAATGATCTAATGGGAAAAATCGACACTCGCCTGGAGCAGTGCTTTATAAATTAAATCGTGAATTCAATCATGCTTAATGGTGTAGGTGTCGAAGTCGCGGGCGACGGAGGTGTCGGGGAAGACGGCCTGGGCTTCGGCCAGCACGTCTTTTTCGCGGTAGCGGCGCGAGATGTGGGTGAGGATGAGCTTTTTAACCCCGGCGCGTTTGGCTAACTCGGCGGCCTGGCGGGCGGTGAGGTGCGCGAACTGGCGGGCCATGTCGCGCTCTTCTTCCAGGTAGGTGGCTTCGATGACCAGCGTATCCGCGCCGGTGGCGGGTTCAACCAGGGTATCAATATTGCCGGTGTCGCCCACGTAGCACAGGCGCGTGCCAGGGCGCAGGTCGCCCAGCACCATTTCCGGCTCGATCACGCGGCCATCCGGCAGTGTGACAGCTTTGCCTCCCACCAGGTCGCGCCGCCAGGGGCCGGGGGGAATGACCAGCGCTTCAGCCTTTTCCGGCAGGAAGGGGCGGCGGGCGTTTTCTTCAAACAGAAAGCCTAAACTGTCTGGTGAGCGGTGGAACACAGGGAACGCGCTGATGGTGAAATCGCTGCCTTCGAAAAACTTTCCCGAATCGAGAGGAATCATCTGAATGGGCATGGGCGGGGTAGCGCCGCGCAGGACCACGCCATATAACAGGTCGTGGATGCGCTCGAGCGCCGAGCGCCCGGCGTAAATCTCCATGCCCTCGATGGCTTCCCAGCGCATAAAGGTGGAGAGCAAACCGGCCAGTCCGAGGATATGGTCGAGGTGGCCGTGGGTGATGAGGATGCGACTCATGCGTTTGAAGCCGACCCCGGCTTGCAGAATCTGGCGCTGGGTGCCCTCGCCGCAGTCGACCAGGAAGCGGTATTCATCGTGCTGGATGAGCTGTGCTGACAGACCGCGCTTTACGGATGGCGCTGAGGCAGACGTACCCAGGAAGGTGATTTCGAACAAGGAAGGGTCCTTTCCCCACAAAATGTGCGGGGGATATTGTACCCTAATTAACCATCTCCGCCAACGTCCCTTCCTGCTGATATCTCTGGAACAGCCTGCCCCACTCCGTTTCGGCGCGCCACTGCTCGTAGATGTGCTTTTCTTTGAGCGGCCAGTGGACGTAGTCGTGGTTGAATTCGGAGACGAAGATGGGCAGGTTGACAATGGGGGTGCGGAAGATGAGCTTCTGGAGGAATTTGGTGGGGCCGTACCACGAGAGCCAGCCCAGGAAGCGGTGGAAGTTGTAGCCCACCTGAAAGCCCCAGCTCTCGGCGGCGGCGTCTTCGTCGCCGACGATGCGGATGTGGCGCGGGTCGCCGCAGCCCAGGCCCTGTTCGGTAGCTATGCGAATGTAAGGAAGACTCATGGGATCAAAGCCCATCATCTTGGCCGCCACCGCGTCGATGGCGACCTGGTCTTCAGAGGCCAGGATGACGTTCTTTACCACCGGGATCAGCGTGCGCGGGCCGGGGCCGTTACCGGCGGTGGTGCCGTCCATCACGGCGAAGATGCCGGGGTGGATCTCTTTCTGGATCTTGAGCAGGTCGACCAGGGTTTCGTTGATCCAGGAGTGGGTGTAGTGGCGGTGGGTGGAGAGCAGCCCACCAAAGGCGTTCTTCATCGCGCCGGTGGTGGTGGTGTAGATGTGGCACTTGACCGTGGGCAGGTGGACGATGTTCTTGCCGAAGAAGTAATCGGGGATGCGCAGCCCTTCGGGGAAGATTTTGTCGAGCACGTTCATCTTGGCTTTGGGAGTAAAGGGCACCCAAGTCATGTCTTCAGGCTTGAAGTTGTATCGCACGGGGATCTGATGGCCCCGGAAGATGGGCAGGTAGCCGTTGAGGTCTTCGCCTTTAAAGGTGTTTATCACCACGGTTTTGTTCTGCACGCAGACCACATCGCTGAAACCGCTGCGGCGCAAGGCCAGGATGGTACCTTCCATCTGCCAGGGGGTCGAGTTGGCCGAAGGCATGGGGTAGTGCCAGGAGATGTTGTCTTTGAGGATGGTGGTGGCGGATGGGTCGAGCGCCTGGCGGCCTCCGGCCAGTTCGAACAGGCGCTGGTAATCATCCAGAACGGTATCAGGCTGCGTGCGCAGTACGGCAACGGTAGAGCTGGTGGTCATAAAATTCCTCTCAATAAAATACACAATTGTGTCTGTTTGATAATAGGCGTGCATAGGATAACATCAATAAGGATGATTTGCAAATACGCGGCGCTTTTCGATTGTGCAAGGCGGGCCGGAAACGGCGCCTTTCAAAACCGAAAGGCTGAAATTAGCACAAAAGCCATATAATATATTCAGTTTCTAAAAAGAAACTCTTTGTGAGCGGCGGTGCCACCCCGGGCTGGGGGCGAACCGCCGCCGCGCAGTTAAATAGGTGAACTTACATCGAATTTTATTCAGCTTTTATCCGGCTCTCATGCTGTACAGGAAACTTTTTCCCCATACCGTACGTTATATAAACAAACAACGCGTTTTGCAATTTATCAGCCAGATATGGTATGATAGCGAGTTGAGGTAGATATGGACGACAGAATTACAATTATCGAAGGGCCGCCCCCGGTTTTTGAAGAAATCGAGGATGGCTGGGCGCTGGGCTTGAACGAAGGCCCGGCTATCTACAATCTGGCAATGACTCGACTGCGCACATTTAACGGTCCCGCGCTGGTCGAGCGCTGCCACCGCGCCTGGAACAGTCAAAACAATATTAATCTGCACTACCGCAATGATATGGGCCTGGAAGAGACGGCGCCCATCATGGCGGTGCGCTCTGTGGATACCGACGAAGGTCACATGCTGCTGCTGTGGTGCCGCCGGAAACCCGATGATATAGAGGATGAGGCCGATTTCGGCGATGGCGTCGATGACGACGAAGATGATTTCGGCGATGAAGACGATGGCGATTTCGACAATGATGAAGACTTCGACAACGGCGTAAGATGACCTTTAACGTATCCGCAGTACGCGAACATTTTCCCGCATTAGACCGCCCGGTGATCTTCCTTGATAACCCGGGCGGTACGCAAATTGTCCTCCAGAGCCTGGGGCGCATGACGCGCTACCTGGTGGAGTGCAATGCCAACCATGAGGGGCAGTTTGCCACTTCGCGCGCCTCGGATGCCATCATCGAAGCGGCGCGCGCCGCCATGGCCGACTTTGTCAACGCGGGTCAGCCGGAGGAGATCGTGCTGGGTCCCAATATGACCACGCAGACCTTCCGGCTGACTCACGCCCTGGCACCCGTCATCCACCCCGGCGATACAATCGTTGTCACGCGGCTGGACCACGATGCCAACGTGGCGCCCTGGGTGCGCCTGGCCGAGGACCGCGGCGCGCAGATTCAGCGGGTGGACTTCGACGTGGAGACCGGCAAGCTGGACATGGCCGACATGGAAAAGGCCATCGACGCGCGGCCAAAGCTGGTGGCGGTAGGTTATGCCTCTAACGCGCTGGGCACGATCAACCCGGTAGAGTCGATCGTGGAGATGGCCCGCTCGGTTGGCGCGATGACTTACATCGACGCGGTGCAATACGCGCCGCACGGACCCATCGACGTGCAGCGCCTGGGCTGCGATTTTTTAGTGTGCTCGGCCTATAAATTCTTTGGCCCGCACCTTGGCGCGCTGTACGGGCGCTACGACATGCTCGACAGCCTGCGTGCCTACAAAGTGCGCCCCGCGCACGACGCACCGCCGTACAAGTTCGAGACCGGCACCAACAATCACGAAGGCATTGCCGGGCTGCTGGGCGCGCTGGAATACCTGGAATGGGTGGGGAAGCAGTTCGGGGGTAACGCGCCGATAAACCTGGCGATGCCGGACGACCTCGCCGCGGCATACAGCGGACGGCGGCTGGTGTATAAACAGGCCATGCACGCTATCCAGACGTATGAGTACGGCCTCAGCCGTGCGCTGCTTAGCGCACTGGAGGGCATCCCCGGGCTGCGGCTGTACGGGCCTGCCGATGCCGCTCACCCAGAGGAGCGCGTGCCAACCTTCTCCTTCACCCTGGAAGGCCGCTCCGCGGAAGAGATTGCCCGCGCGCTGGACCGCGAAAATATCTATGCCTGGGACGGCAACTTCTACGCGCTGTCGGTGACGGAGCGCCTGGGGCTGGAACATCCCGGCGGCGGACTGCTGCGCGTGGGCGCGGTGCATTACAACACGGTGGAAGAGATCGATCGGCTGGGTGAGGCGCTGCGAGGGATGCTATAATAACCCCTGGATGATTGTTCGCCAGGGGAAATGATGAATACGAAGCGCAAGAAGGTTGCGAACCTTTTGTGGATCGTGGGTGTGCTGTTCATCTTCCAGACCGCCGCCGGTCCGGGGGTATGCGCGCGCCCAACCGCGCTTGCGGCGGCCCCTACCGTGCGGCAGATTGCCAGCTCGCCTGCGCTGCCTGGGGTGCTGCTGGCCAGCTTCGTGGGGACGAATGAGGTGCGCTACAGCCGCAGCCGGGGCATCAACTGGGAACCGGTAGGTAACACTGCGTGGTCGGCTGACGGGATCGACCCGGTGCGGGTGGCCGTCACGCCGCGCAGCAGTACAGAACCGCTCACCCGGTTCCTGGTTGCGCCGACAAAAGTTGTTCAGGGAGGTTTTATAACGCCGGACACGGTCTACCGCAGCGGCGATTGGGGTCGCACCTGGGTGAACATGAAAGTCGTCGAACCATTCGCTCCCCTGTTGAATGATCCGATGCAAGCGCTCCAGCTTGTTTCTACCATATCCGATCCCCAGGTAATTTATTTCGTCAGCTCCTGGTATGAATGGGATGTGTTCGTAATCAGCGTGCATGTGGCGCAAGCCTATGCCAGCCTCGACGCCGGGGTCAGTTGGTCCAACATGAATACCTCTGAGCTGGGCTACCCCACCTGGGTCATTCCATCGCCGCGCACACCACGGAAAGTGTATGTCTCCTTCTTTGACAATACTGGGCTGTGGTATACCAGCGAAGATGCCGGGCAAACCTGGAGCGGTCAAATAGAAAGCCCGGGCGGTGTATTTGCCATTGACCCATCCTCTGAGAACATCCTTTACGCCCCGGACCGTTACAGCGTGAACGGCGGGCAGAACTGGCAGCTATACCAGACCAATCCCTGTAAATCGATCATGGAATGGGCAGTGATGGCGGACCCGAAGGTTTCCGGGATCCTGTACCTGCGCTGTGATAACACCTGGTGGCGCAGCCAGAGCCAGGGCACGCTCTGGACAGAACTCTCCCTGCCCGGGGTCCAAACCCTGGACGCGGACTGGGGAACGCCCGGGCGCATCCTCGCCGCCAGGGGCGATGGCCTGTGGGGCAGTGACGACCACGGCAGCACCTGGTTCCTGCTGACCCCAGATTTTGGCAGCCTGCCCGAGCACCAATTCTTGCCTGCCGTCATCCATTAACCGCTCCCTAACCTTTTTGCCCCTGCGCCTGTAGTATTATTATGAGCGCTCAAACAAATCGGAGAACTTCATGGATGATTCGCAGGCCATTCGCCGCTTGAAAGACGGCGACATAGGCGGGCTGGAGGCGCTGGTAGCCCGCTACCAACAGAAGGCGGTGCAGGCAGCCTACCTGATCACCCACGATGAACAACTTGCTGAAGACGTGGTCCAGGATACATTCGTGCGGCTGTACCAGCGCATCCGCTATTTCGATGAAACGCGCCCCTTTGGGCCGTACCTGTTGCGCAGCGTGGCGAACGCCGCCCTGAATGCCGCCGAAAAGACCGCCCGCTGGGTGCAGATTGGGGCGGGCACCGATGTGGAGCGGGTAGGCGAACTGCTGCGCGTGGCAGTATCAGTGGAGGAGCAGGTAGAGTACGCGCGGATCAAGGCGGAAATCGCCCAGGCGCTGGCCGCCCTGCCGCCGCGCCAGCGCACGGTTATCGTCCAGCGCTACTACCTGGGCATGAGCGAGAAAGAAATGGCTGAGAGCATTTCGGCGGCCCCCAGTACGGTGAAATGGCTATTGAACGCCGCCCGGCAGCGCCTGCGCGCCATCCTCCGCCCAGAAAGGAGCGCTGAATGAACAGCAAAGATCCCGCCGATGTATTAGATGAAATCTCGCGCGAACAGATCCGGCAGGGCGTCCACCTGCTTCCGGGCATAAAGGCGAAAATCGAACAAGGAAACCGCATAAAATTAAAATCGACTATGCGCATTGGAATGGCTATCCTGCTGCTGTCAGCCGCGCTGCTGATTGCCTTCTTTGCAGCACCCGGGGTAGCCTCTGCAATCCGGCGGCTGATTGGCTACATTCCCGGGCAAGGATCCGTGGACCAGAGCATCCCGCTGCGCGTACTGGCAGCCCCGGTCAGTAACACCCGTGATGGGTACACTATCACGGTGGAAAGCGCGCTGCTCGACGCGGCGCATACCGTCATCCGCTACAAGATCAGCGGAGCGTTCCCAACCTGGGCCGACCCTACGCTTCAGCCGGTGATGTGCCAGGAATACCCCAGCCTACGGCTGGCCGATGGGACGGCGCTGACGTACCCATCTCGTACGGGTGGACAAACAGGCGGTGTATCATCGTGGGAAGATGTTTTTAGACCGCTCCCCGCCGATGAGAACAGCGCCATGCTGGTACTGCCCTGTCTGGCTGAGCTGCCCGCCGGCGAAGGCCCGCTGAATTGGGAAATTCCGCTGGCATTCGCCCCTGCCCCACCAGAGCTGACCGTGATCCCGGTAGTGGAACCGGCCCAACCACAGCCAACTGAGACGATTCCCCCAACCCAACTGTCAACCGCCGCACAGTTTGAACCAGCGCTCCCGCCCACAGCCGGCCCATCCCCAACCGCCGCCGCACCGGATATGCCGCCAGCCACCCAAGCGTCTGCCGCCGATAACTGGCTGCAGATAACGCTGGAGGGCGTGGCCAATCTGAAGGATGGGTATTACCTTCAGACGATGCTGCGCTGGCAAATCGACCCGGATATCTGGGAAGTACAGTACGACCCAGAGGCGGCGCACCTGTACGACGCTGCGGGGCAAGAAGTGCCTATCTGGCCCGAGGGCGGAACCCCGCCCATGTCTTACGCCGGGCAGCCAGAACTGGCGCTGAACCTTGAGACCGGGCCGATTGCAAACCCCAGCCCAGCCCGGTTGGTGATTGATTCTGTGATCGTGCGCCAGCCCGCCAACGCCAGCTTTGCCATTGATGTGGGCAGCGACCCCCAGCCAGGGCAAACCTGGGAAATAAATCAGGGTATCGACATTGACGGACGCACGCTGCGGGTGGTTTCGGCGGAGTACGTGCAGGGCCAGCCCGGCGACCCGCCCTGGATGATGCTGTATCTAGCCTCCGACTCAGGCATCCATTCGGTGATCGCGATGGATACAGAGCACGAAATCATGGGTACTGGCGGCTCACCGGACAGCGCGGTCGCTCCTTTCCGGGCTGGCTGGCGCTACCCAAACGGGTTCCCCAAGGGGACAATTAAGGTAGAGATCACCAGCATCTCCGTGACATGCAAAGGCCCCTGGTCGCTGGAATGGACGCCGGAGAAATAAGAAATGTCTCAGGCTTTCTCCCCAAAGATGAACTTTGCCGCCTGGAAGCCCAGGGCGAGGACTTTGTCCTCCAGGCGCACGGAGAGGGTCTGATTGAAGGGCAGAATTTCGACAATCTCAACTTCCGCGTCGGGGGCGATGCCGTTTTGAGCCAGGAACACCAGCAAAGGATGGTTATCTTCAATCACCTCATGGATGCGGCGGATGATCACCCTGTCTCCTACGGCCATCTCGGTCAGCGGGATCCAATCCCTGGTGAACGCCTCACAGCCGGGGAAGGGGTTGCCGTGCGGGCAGACCTTGGGATCTTCCAGCACTTCGCGCAGGCGCGCCTCCAGTTGGGGAGATATGGCGTGCTCGATGCCGTGGGCTTCATCGTGGGTTTGGGCGATGGGCACCTTGAGCAGTTTGACCAGCAGCCATTCGGTGAGCATGTGGCGGCGGATCACGGATGAGGCAGCGGCGCGCCCGGTTTCGGTAAGCTGGATGCTCTTGCGCCCTTTGCCGGTAATCCAGTTATCGCGCTCCATGCGCTTGAAGGTCATGGCGACGGTTGCGGGCGAGACGTTGAGTGTTTCCGCCAGGCGGGCGGCGACAATTTCGCCAAAATCGCGCTCCATCACGTACATGGTCATCAGGTAATCTTCTACGGTATGGGTTGGCCGTTCGGGGGGTTGGGTGCGGGTTAATTTATTCATTTTTTATCTAATTTATATAAATATCTTGACGACTTCCAATAGTTAACATATACTAACTTCCTGGATATGTACTTACTGTATCTCATTCTATCACATTCTTTGAGGTGTAGCTTGATTAACCGTAGTGTCTCGACCATCCTACTAGCCCTGATTGTGTTGTTGACCGCCTGCGCTCCGGCGGCGCAGGAAATCCCGGTGACAGCGGAAACGCCCACCAGCGCGGCTGCCGTCCCAACGGGCGAGACTTCCACGAGCGGTTCCCCTGCTCAATCTGGCGCGGCGTTGAGCGGCAAGCTGGTGATATACTCTGGACGTTCCGAGCCGCTGATCCAGCCGGTGCTGGACGCGTTCCAGGCCAGGCACCCCGGCGTGGAAATTCTGCTCAAGGCGGGCAGCAACAGCGAGCTGGCCAATGCGCTGATCGAGGAACAGGCTAACCCGCAGGCGGACGTGTTCATCACCACCGAGCTTTTCACAGTGCAGTCGCTGGCGCAGCAGGGAATATTCCAGCCCTACCGCCCGGAAGGGGCCGACCTGCTCCCAGCGGAGTTTACCGGGCCCAATGATGTCTGGGTCGGGCTGACCCGGCGCGCGCGGGTGATCATGTACAACACCGAGCTGGTGGCCCCAGAAGACCTGCCTAAATCGATCTTCGACCTGACCGATCCGAGGTGGAAAGGCAGGATTGCAGCAGCAGGCTCGACAAACGGCTCGATGCAGGCGCAGATTGCTGCGCTGCGGCAGTTGCTGGGCGAGGAACAGACCGAAGCCTGGCTGACCGGCCTGCTGGATAACGATGTGACCTTTTTCGGCGGGCACACCGATGTGCGCAAGGCAGTCGGCGCGGGCGAGTTCGCGCTGGGGCTGGTGAACCACTATTACTATCACCTGCAAAAAGATGAAGGCAGCCCTGTTGGGGTGATCTACCCGGACCAGGGAGCGGGCCAGATAGGGCTGATTACCAACGCCACCGCCGCGTCGGTGGTGAAAGGCGCGCTCAACGCGGCGGCAGCCGAGCCTTTGGCCGAGGCGTTCCTCGATTTTCTCATTTCCAATGAAGGGCAGGAGCGATTCGCCGAGCTGAACTACGAATACCCGCTGCTGCCCGGGGTGAAACTGCACGAAGGTGTCCAGCCGCTGGACGGGCTGCGGCTGGCGGAGGTGGACGTGGTCCAGGCCGCTCTGGACGTGGACGCAACGTTCAGGCTGATCGAGAAGATCGGACTGCCGTAATATGCTCGGCTGCCCGGGGCTGGAAGCTGCCCGGTTAAATAGACGCGACTAAAAAGATCCGTGATGAAAGATAACATTTCACCCATCCTGCTGCACCTACCTACCACAACCGGTCAGAGGTGCCATCGCCTGCCCCTGCCGAGCCCGCTGGCGGCGGGGGCAGGTTTCGTGGCGCTGTTTGTGGCCGTGCCGGTGGGGTACATCTTCCTGCGTGCCGCCGGAGCCGACGCGGAAGCGTGGCAGCGGCTGCTGCAGGGGCGCATCTGGACGCTGCTGGCGGCGGCGGTGACGGGCGGCACGCTGGTTACTGGTGCAGGGCTGGCCTGGCTGACCGAGCGCAGCGACCTGCCGGGGCGGAAGATCCTGCGCTGGCTGTTTGCGCTGCCGCTGGCGATCCCCGCGTATATCGGGGCAATCGTCCACCTGGCGCTGCTGCGCCCGCGCAGCGGGCTGCTGCCGCGGCTTCTGGAAGACATCATTGGGCAGCCCGTCGCCACGCCCAGCCCGCTGGGTTTCTGGGGTGCGGCCTTTATCCTGACGCTGTTCACCTTCCCCTACGTCTATCTGTTGAGCGGGGCGGCGTTCCGCTCGCTGCACGCCTCGCTGGAAGAGGCCGCGCGCACACTGGGGCTGCGGCCCTGGCAGGCGCTGGCACGCGTCACCCTGCCGGCGATGCGTCCCGGCCTGCTGGCGGGCGCGCTGCTGGTGGCGCTGGACGTGCTGGCCGAATATGGCACGGTGGCGCTGCTGCGCTACGAGACCTTTTCTTCGGCCATCTTCGTGCAGCTTTCCGGGCGCTATGACCGCTCGGCGGCGGCGGTGTTGAGCGGGGTTCTGGTGGGGCTGGCGGCGGCCCTGTTATGGACCGAGCTGCGCCTGCAGGGCCGGGCGCGCTTCACGCAAATGGAAAGCGGCTGGCGTCCCGCCCCGCCGGTGAAGCTGGGGCGCTGGCGCATCCCGGCGCTGATTCTGGCGCTGGGAGTGGTGGTCGCCAGCCTGGTGGTGCCGCTGGGCACGCTGGCGGCGTGGAGCATCCAGGCCACCATGGATCCGCAGGCGCTGGAAGCGATTTTCCACGCTGGCTCGCGGGGCTTTGGCAGCTTTGCCTGGAACAGCCTGTGGACATCGGCGCTGGCGGCGGCGGCGGCGGTGACGCTCTCGCTGCCGGTGGCGCTGTTCGCGGCACGCCAGCCCGGGCGCGTTTCGCGCTTTCTGGCGCGCTTCTGCCAGGTGGGTTATGCCATCCCCGGCGTGGTGGTGGCGCTCAGCCTGGTGCTGCTTGTAAACCGGGCACTGCCGGTGCTGTATGCTACCCCGCTGGTGGTGGTGATCGCCTATGTGCTGCGGCACATGCCCCAGGCGGTGCGGGCCAGTGAGTCGGCCCTGGGGCAGGTTGCACCATCTTTGGAAGAGGCGGCTCGCAGCGCGGGGCATACGGTGCTCCAGGCTTTCAGCCAGGTGACCCTGCCGCTGATCCTGCCGGGACTGATGGCGGGCGGGGCGCTGGTGTTCCTGACTTCGCTGAAAGAGCTGCCCGCCACGCTTTTACTGCGCCCCGCCGGGTTCGATACCCTGGCGGTGCGGGTGTGGATGTGGGCCAACGATGGATTTTATGTGCAGGCAGCCCCGGCGGCCCTGTTCCTGGTGCTAGCCTCCTTGCTGCCGCTGGCGTTTCTTTTACGCAGGGAGCAAATATTCAAATGACAACTCTCGACGCGCGCCATCTAATCAAACACTACCAGGGGGCCCCTGACCCGGCGGTCTGCGACATCTCCTTCTGCCTGGATGAAGGCGAAATCCTGGCGCTGGTAGGCCCGAGCGGGTGTGGAAAAACCACCACCCTGCGGCTGATCGCCGGGTTGGAGCGCCCTGACGCGGGCGAAATCTGGCTGGGCGGGCGATTCGCCGCATCGCAAAGTGCCTTCGTCCCCCCAGAAAAACGTGGAGTGGGCATGGTTTTCCAGGATCACGCGCTGTTCCCGCACCTGAACGTGTTCGATAATGTGGCTTTTGGCCTGCGTGGCAAAGCACCAGCCCAGGCACGCCAGATCGCCGGGGAGATGCTGGAGATGGTCGGGCTGGCGGCGCTGGCAAAGCGCTTTCCGCACGCCCTCTCCGGCGGGGAGCGCCAGCGGGTGTCGCTGGCGCGGGCACTGGCCCCCCGCCCGCTGCTACTGTTGATGGATGAACCATTCAGCAGCCTGGACACGGACCGGCGCGCCGAGATGCGCGAGCAGGTGCGCGGGCTGTTGAAGGCCATCCGAGCCACAGTGCTCTTCGTCACCCACGACCAGGAGGAGGCGCTGTACATGGGCGACCGGCTGGCGGTGTTCAACCAGGGGCGGCTGGTGCAGGTGGGCACGCCGGAGGCGGTCTTTGGAGCATCGGCGACCCGCTTTGTGGCCGAGTTCATGGGCGGCAGCCGCTTTCTCCCCGGCAGGATCACCCGTGAAGGAAACTACACCGAGGTGGGGATGCTGGCGCAGGCGGTCGCCGCGCCCGCCGGTACACGGGTGGAAGTAGCGGTGCGGGCCGATGATGTGGACTTCCGGCCCGATTCCACCGGGAACGGGGTGATCGCGGAGCGAATTTTCCAGGGCACGTTGAACGTGTACCGCCTGCGGCTGGACTCGGGGCGGGAAGTGGAGGCGTTCAAGGAGCATACCGCCACGTTCCCAGTAGGCGAACGGGTGCGGGTATTTGTGGATGCAGGGCATCCGCTGAATGTGTTTGCGGAGGGTGAAGAGAACCTTGATCAGTTCGGGGCCCGTACCCCGAACTGATCAAGGTAGATCCACCTATTTAACTTTCGCTTACTCCCGAAGATAATCTAGACAAATATTATCAATATTGATATACTGTTTTCAGTTTGGAAATCACGCAGAGGCAAAGTGCGATTCCTCATCGCCAATCTCCAATCCCTAATCCCCTCTACGTAAGGATCCAACCATGGCAACCATTACCAGTATCGTGTATAAACCCAACTCGCCGGAGAACGAGGACCGCTCGGGGGCGTACCTGCGCGCGCCGCTGAAGGAGGCTCTGCTCGTGGCGGGGGTGGGCATCGAAGGCGACTGTAAAGGCGGGCACAGCCCGGACCGGCAGTTGAACCTGCTGTCGCAGGAGTGGCTGGAGGCGCTGGCCCACGCGGGCTACCTGACCGGGCCGGGGCAGTTCGGCGAGCAGATGATCATCGGCGGGCTGGCGGTGGAAACGCTGGCGCCGGGGGCGCGGCTGCGGCTTGGCGGCGAGGCGCTGATCGAGGTGGCCAAGGAGCGCACCGGCTGCTCGCGGCTGGAAGCGGCGCAGGGCAAGAGCATATTGGGGATCGGCCCGCTGGGCGTTCTGGCGCGGGTGATCACGGGCGGGACGGTCAAGGTGGGGGATGAAGTGAAGGTGCTGGAGACACAGCGATTATGAGCGAATTAAAAACAAAGGCAAACGCGGCGAGCGTGGAGGCATTCCTCCAGGGGATCGCGGATGAGACAAAGCGCCAGGACAGCATGGCGATTGTGGAGATGATGGCACAGGTGAGCGGCGAAGCGCCGAGGATGTGGGGGGACAGCATCATCGGGTTTGGCAACACGCACTTCAAATACGCGAGCGGGCGCGAGGGCGATTGGTTCAAAGTAGGCTTTTCGCCACGCAAGCAGAACCTGACGCTTTACTTGATCTACAGGTTTGAAGAAGACGCGCATCTGATGCAAAAGTTAGGCAAACACAAAATTGGCAAGGCGTGTTTATATATCAATAAGCTGTCCGATGTGGATATGGGCGTGCTGCGCGAGCTGGTACAGCGGTCGGTGGATAAAGGCGGGTGGGGAGGATAAATGAAGGCCTCAAAGGTTTTTCAAACCTTTGAGGCCTGGTATAGACGAGATCTGTTTCTGACCTAACCCGGCTCGCCAATCTTCGCCAGCCGGGGGATGGACAGGCGCAAGGCGAAGAAGGTTGTAGCAAGGGAAGCAGTAGCACCCAGAAGCAGGCCAAGGATATAGGAAAGTACGGGCGGAGTGCTGGCAGTTCCCTGGATGGCACCGACTATTTGCCAGGCGATGGGTGGACCAAGGAACAACGCCAGATAAATCACCACCGAAACGGAAATCGCAATAAACAGCAGACAGCCAGATGCCCCACTCAACCGCTGGCGCTGCGGACTGTCCCACTCGAGGTTTGCGCCAGCGACGCCAAAGGCCAGAGCGATGGCATTGGCGCCGGCAATTGTGAACAAGACCACCAAAATGCTGAAAGGCAGCATGGCGAAGCTGACCCCGCGCAGGGCGAACGTAACCACCAGAAACAGCACGCTGAAGGCCACCGCCGGGAGGTACGAGACGATGTATTTGCCGCCCAGCAGGTGCCAAGGATGCACGGGTGAACTTTTCAACATCCAGTAGCTTTTGCCCTCGCGGGTGAAGGCCAGCGAAGCCAGGTTGAGCATTAACATCCAGCCCACGAAGATGGACAGGGCTACCATGAAGTAAAACTCAATGTTCACCATGCCCACCTCGGCCAATGCCTCGCGGGCTTCACCCCGCCCGGCCTGTGTCGAAAAGATCATGACAAAACCAATAATCAGTGGGGTAAATAACTGTGAAAGATTGCGCGGATCGCGGCGTAGCAGTAATGCATCTTTAATCACCATCGCGCGCAGCGGGGCTGGCAGCCATCCAACACGCGGCTTTTCTCCTTTGCCAGCCAACGCACCGTTGAGGGTAGCTTGAGCGGCCTCCACCGAAGCTGGCGCCGCCTTGGAGAGAGCCTTTGAGTGAGAAGAGCGCTTGCGCTGGGGCGAACCCTGCATGGATGACCAACCGGTGTAATAAAGCTGCTCTGCCGCGTATAGAGCGGCCGCAAAGACCGCGCCAAACAACACTAACGAGATCAGGCTCAGCCCCAGACCAGGGAGCCAATCACCGCGCCCAATGGCCAGCAGACCGCGCCCGGCCCAGGCCAGCGGCGACCAGGCGGTGTTGAGGGTGGCAAAGGCTCCCAGCGCCGCGCCGAACTGTTCGCCTTCAATATCCATAGCGTTGACGATATTACCGGACTGCCCGCACAAAATGGAAACCATCGCGCCGACAAAACCCAGTACTTCGGCCACCCGGCGGGCGGGAACCACACGCACCACCGCCATTACCAGGATGGATGCCATGCCACTGGCAGCTAACGCGAGCAGGGCCAGCATGGCAATAAGAAATCCAAAATAAAGGGGATTGTAACCACTGGCAGTGCCCAGGCCAAACAGCACCGGCAAGCTGGCAGCACAAAACAGTACAAACGTTGGCAGGATGGCTTCCAGCAGCTTGGCAACGAACACCGCGCGCATGGGCAGCGGCGAAGTAACCAGAAAATCCATATCGTGGCTGAGGTACAACGACTGGAGCAGCACGCCGAAGTTGGTCATGATCATCAGGAAGAATGCCATGGTGAGCACCATGGTGGGTATGGCATCCAGGAAGGATGCCGCGTCAATGTACTGGGCCAGTTCTGGCGACTCGATAAAGCGCAGCAGCATACTGGAGACCCAAAACAAGAACACCATACCGCCCAAAATCAGCAACAGGATGAAAATGGTGCCAATTTTACTGGCCAGCTTGGCACGCTTAAAATTATTCCACATAATGCGTGCGCGCAGGCGCAGCAGCTTCCAAACCGAAGGCCACAGCCCGAACTTGTTCGGCTGGGATTGGAGGAGCGATTCGGAGAGGCTCATTTGAGCACCTCAGCGATCTCGGCGTCCTCCGCGCCGCCGGTGAGTTCGAGGAAGATGTCTTCCAGACTGCCACCGTTCGTTCCGGTACTGGCAGAAGCGCGCAGCTCTTCCAGGGTGCCCATAGCAATGACCTGGCCCTTATTGATGATGGCGATGCGGTCACACATACGCTCGGCGATTTCCAGGATGTGGGTAGAGAGCATCACCGCCGAGCCGCGCGAGGCGATCTGACGCAGGATATCTTTAATCATGCGGGCCGACTTGGGATCGAGCCCCACGGTGGGCTCGTCGAGGATGAGGACCTTGGGGTCGTGGAGCAGGGCGGCAGCAAGAGAAGTTTTCTGCTGCATACCGTGGCTGAAGGAGTCCACCAGGTTATCGCCCGCATCGGCCAGGTCGAACAGGCGCAGCAGTTCCTCGGTGCGCCGCTCGACTAGCTCGGGCGACAGTTCGTACAGGTCGCCGACAAAGCGCAGCAGTTCGCGAGCGGTGAGCTTACTGTACAGGTGCGGCTCATCGGGGACAAACCCGCTGGAAGCCTTGGCCAGCAGGGGTTGGGTCTGCACATCGTACCCGGCGATGCGGGCGGTGCCAGAAGTAGGCTTGAGCAGGCCCACGATCATTTTGATCGTGGTGGTTTTGCCCGCGCCGTTGGGGCCCAGGAAGCCAAAGATTTCACCACCGCGAACGGAGAAGGAGACATCAGCAACAGCCGATTTTTCGCCGAATTTCTTGACCAGGTGGTCGGCTTCGATAAGGGGCTGCAATCCATTGCTTGCCGCGTCGAAGCGCGTAGAGTCGATGTTCATGGTAATAGTTCCTCTGATTAATTACGCACAGGGCGTACGTTTTATTCAACAGGAACTTATTATAGCCCGGGATTGGAGGAAGGATACGGGGAGAATCTGTGGAGAAAGAAGACCTAACCCCCGACCCCTTCCCGGTGCGGGAAGGGGTGCCTGCTAAAGAATGTAAACTCGTGCGTCTTTTCCATTGGGCTTGAAGTGGTGGGTGGTGTAAAAGTTTCACTTTTGCACCACCCACTTTTTTTACTTACTGCTCATGCGGCGGATGCCGAAGTATTCCCAGATGGCGAGGGCCAGGGTAATGTCGGTGACGGCCAGTATGGACCACAAACCAGCGGTGGTTAAGGGCAGCGCGCCGCTGAGGAGCAGGAGGGCGAGGTCGGCGACCATAAAGGAGTCCAGCGCCAGGACGGAGATGGCGGCGGAGCGCGAGATGGGACGGCGGGTGGCAAGGTAGCCCACCCAGGCGGCGAAGGCGACTGCCACGATGCCAAAGTCCAGAATGATGGAGGCGGCGCCAACATTGGCGGCGCCAAAGAACTGCATGTGCTGGATGCCGAGGAAGGCGGCGATGGGCTGCGCGTCGAAGATCAGCAGCAGGCCAAAGGCCAGCGAGGCCGCGGCGTTTACGGTGAAGGCGCGCCGCAGCAGGGGAGCATTGTCGGCGAGGACGAGAGACGGTGTTTCTTGAATGCGAACATTGGTTGCCATTGCTTGAGATCCTTTCGTATCGTAAGATGATGTTGACCCACGATACGAAAAAATCACTGCCAAGAGAATGACAAATACTGCCATTTCCTGCCAAAACAGAGTGTGTTATTCAAAATGAGCGAGGCTCATTTTGAATAACACATAACTATAATTTACCGCTACGCTCCCGTAAATCCTTTGCTACCAGTTCGGCGGCGGCGTTCTGCCAGTTGTGCAGGGTGCGTTCGGGGACCTGCGCGCGGAACCATTCCATGACCTCGCGCTGGCCGTCACCGCTGGCATGGGCGGGCAGGCGCTGGCGGTTGGGCTTCCATCCCAGGACGTAAGGGTAGTAGAGGACGTTGTAATAGCGCCATTCGTCGCTGACGCCGAAGGCCTCGCCGCCAATCTCCACGCCGCGCCCGCTATCGCGCCCGCTGCCGCGCGCGTTATCACGCGGCTTCAGGCGCTCGACGCTTTCGGCCAGCAGGGCTTTCAGCTCGGCGGCGCGGTCGAGGGTGTTATCGGGCAGGCCGCGCGCGGCAAGGCGCTCGGTGATCACGGGCAGGCGCGCCAACGGGCTGGCCGCCAGGCGCTTGAGGTCGCCCATGTGGCTGAGGGCGCGGCGGGTGAGGCGGCCAAATTCTTCGCCGGAGAGGCTGGAGAGGTCGAGGGTTTCATCCACACGGGGCAGGGCGCTGGCTACCGAGCGCAGGTTGGCGCGCTCGCGGCGCAGGCCGGGCCAGGCGGAGAACAGCACCCGGTCCAACAGGGTCTGGAGGGGGTCGTTGAAGATCTGCAGGGCCACCGCCGAGGTAATCAGCGCCAGCAGTAGCAGCAGCATGGGGGCCCCGCCGCTGCCGGTGACGGCCATCACCAGCGCCACCTGCCCGCCAAACAGCAGGGCGGCCAGGAACGAGGCGCCCAGCGAGCGGAAGAAGTCGCGCGAGAGGGCTTCGCCTTCATCGTAGGCGTCCAGCGCGGCGATACCGTAGCTTAGCAGCGCCAGGTCCAGGCCGATGGCCAGCACGACCAGGTTGGAAGAAAACCAGGACTGGGGCAAAATGAGCATGGATAGGCTCATGCCAAAGAAGATGCTGCCGACCAGCACCAGGCGCAGCGACATGCGCAGTTGTAAGGGCGGCTGGGTCTGCCCTCGCAGGCGGAGATCAGCAGTAGATGAAAACAGGTGAATGATGGCCGCCAGCCAGCAGATGAAGGGCAAAACGGCCACAAAAAAGCGCTCCTGCAGCAGGAAGGCGGCGCCGCGCGGGGCGGCTGGCGGCGAAAACAGCACCTGAACTGCCAGGCCCACCGCATAGGCGATCAGCCCCAAACCTGTGTAACGCATGCCCGGTTTGTGGAAGCGCTGGCGGAGCAGGTACAGGCCAAACCACACCGCAAAGGTGTAAGTGAGAATGGGCAGGATGGGGATTTCGGGCATGGCGAATGGACCTTGCGGTGGACCGAGAAGACTTAATGCCGGATGACTGGAAGATAATCGGGATAGTTTGGATAAAAGGCCAGGTTCGAGATACCGGATTCAATCCCCTCGGCGTTGCGCGTTTTGAGGGCAAAGAAGAGCGTTCCACCCGTATAGGGAAGGGTGACGGTATAGGTGGACGTACCGCCGGATAGGCTGCCGTTAATCAGGGTGGCGGACGGCCAGGAGGATGCGGTGATGGGAGCGCTGGAAGAACGCAGCATGGCAACCGCCGCGCCGGGGGGCGGAGTCCAGCGGAGGGTGAGGGTGACCGAGCCGGAGGAGGGGACGGCGCTGACCACGCGCAAATCGCGAACGGCAGGTGGGGCGGGAATGCGGTATTCATCCGCGCCGATATCGGCAGCGCTGCCCGCCGGGCGGGTGTCGCCGTCGAAATCATCCGGGCTGCCCGAAACCGCCACCGCATGATCGATAACCTGCGAGGCCGAAGGCAGAATATGGAGATCACCGGCGGTGGCGTTGGCGAACCAGCCGGAGGTCGCCGTGGTGAGGTTGCCCGCCTGGGTAGCGATCGCGCCATCACGCTGGCGCATGGTATCGTTTACCAGGTTGTTGGTCACTTCGGCGCGGGTGTTGGGAAAGCGCCACTCGATGCTGGAGAAGGTGCTGGCAGGATTGGTGGTATAGACCGTGTTGTGCAGCACGCGACCGCTGCAGGCGTTCCACAGGCAGATGCCACAGTCAAACCCGAACTGCGAGGCGAACAGGCCGGCATCCTGCGCAAAGATCATGTTGTTGCGGATGATCCCGCCGTAATCATCCACATAACCGCTGGCGGATGGGCAAGGGTCATCGGGATAGGTGCGGATGCCGCTGCCGCTGGTGGCCATGCCAAACCCGACCCCGCGGGCATTGTCGCGAAGCAGATTACGCTCGACGGTGGTATCGCGGCAGCTGCGCCACATATGAATGGCGTGTTCGGAGAGGCCGCTCGGGCACCAGAAGCCCTCGATGGTGTTGTCACGGATGACCCAACCGCGCGCCTGGTGGATATCAATGCCACCGGTGTAACAGTCATTGCGAATATGACTTCGGCCCGCGGCGGTCAGCTCAATGTGCGAGCAGGCGATCATGCCGTTATCGATAAAATGCTGGGCGTTGCTGCCGGTATAGGGGTTGACCTTGATGGCCTGTTCGCCGGGGTCGATGATGTGGACGTTATAAATGAGGGTATTGAGGGTATCGGCGCTTTCGGTGCTCACCACGTGAATGGGATGATAGTAGGCTTCGCGCAGGGTGAGGTCGGCGATGGTAACGTTTGAGGCGGAAATATTTAGAATTTCTTCCGTCCGGTAATTACCATTCAGGATGACAGCATCGCGGTTGCCGGAGACGGATCGCAGGGTCAGGCCAGGCGTATCGACGCGCAGGTAAACGCCGTTGAGGTTATAGGTGCCATCGGCGATGAGGATGGTGGAATTGGACGCCGCGCCGTTGACAGCCTGCTCTAACTGCTGGACGGTGGAAACCGTCCGCGTCGAGCCGGAGGCGGGCGGCAGGGGCGCGCAGGCGGCGGTCGAGGCCAGAAGGTATTGGGGAGAACTGAAAGCGGCGCTGGAACCGGGCAGAGAACAAAACAGCAAAAATAAGAGGAGAAGGAATGCGCTGCGGAATGCTGGTTTCATTGTACCTCTTGAATGAGATAGATGCTTAAGTATAGCATCGACTCTTCTAACCCAGGCGTACGCCGCATCGAGGCGCAGCCCCAATGCCAAGCGGAGAAGAGAAGCCCGGCAAAGCCGGGGTAGCATGGTTACAGTAGCTGCATCCACAGCTCGGCTTCGCCGGCTTTCATATTCTAGCGACCGCGCGCACTTCCACGGCCACCCACAGGTGCTGGCGGTCTCCGGCTGGCCAAAAACACTGGCTTCGTTATCTAGGCCTGGGCTTTAGCCCTGGGAACCCGCGCCCAACTATAATTGCTACAGGAGAATGGATGCCATGTACAATCACGAGCCAGCCGGGTATGCGTGCCCCTTTTGTAACATTTTGCAGAACCAACCGGAAGAGATTATTTCTCGCACCGCGGGGGCGGCGGCGTTTGTGGGCATATACCGATGGGGGCGCAGCCCGGTAGATGTGCTGATCATTCCGGACGAGCATTTTGAGAATATCTACGACCTGCCCGCGCGGCTGGCTCCAGCGATCCAGCGGGTGACGCGGGCGATGGCGTTGGCGCTGAAGGCCGTGTACGGGTGCGATGGAGTTTCTACCCGCCAGCATAACGAACCTGCCGGGAACCAGGATGTGTGGCACTATCACGTGCACCTGTTTTCACGCTACACGGGTGACAATTTGTACCGCAGCGAGAAACTGGATATTCCAGCGGGCGAGCGCATGGTGGAAACACAAAAGCTACGTGAGTATATCTATGCGCAAAACGATATACTGTTTGAATAAACGCACAGCGAGTAGGCTTTCCAGGATATAATATAGCCAATACGATTTATACCTGTTTATATTTCCATTTCTGGAGATCCCATGTCCCTTAAAGCTACCCTTACTCTGACTCCATCGCGGAAGATCAGCGATATCGACCCGCGCCTGTTCGGTTCCTTTATCGAGCACCTGGGCCGGGCAGTTTATACCGGTATTTACGAGCCGGGCCATCCTTCCGCTGGCGCCGACGGCCTGCGCGGCGACGTGATTGAGCTGATCCGCGAGATGGGGGTATCGGTGGTGCGCTACCCGGGCGGGAATTTCGTTTCGGGGTATAACTGGGAAGACGGCATTGGCCCCAAAGACCAGCGCCCTGCTCGCCTGGACCTGGCCTGGGCCACGCTGGAGAACAATCACTTTGGCACGGATGAGTTTATGCGCTGGTGCAAGCAGTCTGGCACGCAGCCGATGATGGCGGTGAACCTGGGCACGCGCGGCGCGGATGCGGCGCGCAGCCTGGTGGAATACTGCAACTTCCCCGGCGGCACGTACTGGTCGGATCTGCGCAAGGCCAACGGATCGGAGAATCCATACGGCGTGAAATTATGGTGCCTGGGCAACGAGATGGATGGTCCCTGGCAGATTGGGGCCAAGACGGCTGAGGAGTACGGGCGGCTGGCATGCGAGACGGCCAAGGTGATGAAGTTGGTGGACCCGTCGATCGAGCTGGTGGCATGCGGCTCTTCGGGACGCGGGATGAAGACTTTCGGCGAGTGGGAAGAAACCGTACTGATGCACACCTACGAGCACGTGGAATACCTGTCGCTGCACACGTATTACGGCAATCGCGACAACGATACGGCTAATTTCCTGGCGCGCACACTGGACATGGACCGCTTTATCTCCTCGGTGGCGGCTACCTGCGATCACGTTCAGGCGCGCAAGCGCGGCAAGAAGCAGATCCACCTGTCGTTCGATGAGTGGAATGTGTGGTTCCACTCCAACGAGCAGGACCAGGTTCTGCCGCCGTGGACGGTGGCGCGCCCGCTGCTGGAGGATGTGTACACGCTGGAAGACGCGGTAGTGGTGGGCTGCATGTTGATCACGCTGATGCGGCACGCCGACCGGGTGAAGGTGGCCTGCCTGGCGCAACTTGTCAATGTGATCGCGCCGATTATGACCGAACCGGGCGGCCCGGCCTGGCGGCAGACCATCTTCTACCCATTTATGCACGCGGCTACTTACGGGCAAGGCGCGGTGCTGGATGTGGAGATTCAATCGCCGAGTTACCCGAACAAGGAGTTCGACCAGGTGCCGTACCTGGAAGCCGTGGCGACCCATGAAGCGGACAAAGAACAGGTAACGCTGTTCGCGGTCAACCGCAGCCTGAACGAGCCGCTGGAGATCGAGGCGGATGCGCGCGACCTGGCCGGCTACCGCGTGGTGGAACACCTGGTGCTGGATGGCAAGAACTGGCTGGCGGCCAACACCCGCGCCCACCCAGACGCGGTGGTCCCGCATACGGCCCAAGGGGCGAAGGTTGATGATGGCGTGCTCAAGGTTACGCTGCCGCCGATGTCGTGGAATGTGGTGAGGATGGGGAAGTAACGCAGTTATTTCTCTCTACCCCAAGCAGTGCGGCTGCGACTCAGTCTTTTAACCTCGCGCGGATGAACATATCGGTGCGGGGGTTCTTGAAGAAGTAGATGATCCGCGATTGATATTGGTGTAAGAATACTTTTACCAGTTCTTTCGCAACAGTTAAGAATGTCAGCCGCATAAACGGGTATTTGCGAACACAAACAATCTCGAAACCCATCTGCTCTAGAATGCCGACCACGATTTTCTCAGAAGGGAAGCTGAGGCGATCTGGCAGATAGAGGGGGCGCGGTTGATCCCTCGCTGCAAGATCCGCCTGGTCGCCGGTTTCAAGGATCAGCTCCCCACCCGGCTTTATGATCTGCTTTAATGATCGCAAAAAGACGGGTGGGTTCGGGATGTGAGAATATACATTTAGAAGCGAAACAACATCATACTTCTCGTGGTGTGAATCGATTTCGAAATAGCCAACATCCAGACCCCGCTTTCTGGCTGATTCTTGTTTGTGGGTATTTGGTTCTGATCCCCTAACTTTTATTTCGCGGCAGTATTTTTGCACCGCCTCGATGAACTCACCGTGACCGCAGCCAACATCGAGCCAGGTTTGTTTATTCTGCATCGCCTCGTCTTTATATAAATCCTTCAGAATCCTTTGATACCATGGAATAATGTCGGGGTTATATCTCCCGGTAATATTAAAGTTTTTCGACCCACCATGCACACCCTGCCGGTGCGCTTCGCTTATCACGGTATCATCCGGGCGGTCGCTTACGAAAAGAAGCCCGCAGGAAACACTTAGCGTCTTTTCTATCCAATCAATGCCCCGGTGGGAAGACCAATTTACAGGCTTCCATCGGGTAGTAATAAGACTGTGGTTTGGGGGATCGCCGTTTACAGTTCGGCCACGAATCGACGCCATTCCCATCCAGTATAATGCCGCCCAAATCCATCAGGCGCGCCAGCTCCGCGGAATAATCGTAATCGCCGGTGCGCTGCCCCTCCCACCAATCGGGCGAACCGCGCCCAGCCTCCATGAGCATCAGCATGCCGCCAGGTTTCACGCGCTGATTTTCCAGTATGTGCCGGACGCATAACTTCCGGTGCGCCCCATCGATAACGACGATGTCGCACAACTGGTCCAGCGCAGCCACATATTCATCTGTATCCGAGCGTAGTTTCAATATAATCTGCAAGGCGTCTGCCACGATCGATACATTCACCGATGGTGTTTGCTCTGTATCTACCTTAAAAGCATTCTTCATAATGTTGATCGCGGGATATTGCTTGCCAACTCGTACCACAACGGCTCCAATCAGCGACCAGAACCAGTTTGGGTCGATTTCAACGCCAATATAAGTGCCCCCGCCCTGTTTCATTAAGTTTTCAATATGCCATAATGAGGAAGAGCCTGTGCCGTATTCAAAGATGACTGGGCGTTCTATTTTTTGATATGCCCGCACAAGTTCTTCCCAAATATTCGGGCTCGACCAAGGCGGAGTAGTTGGATCATGTAAACGCGCAACAGCAAGGAGATCATTGTGGCGCTTCCTTTTTTCTATTCGCGCGATAACGGGCTCCGGAAGGCGCCGTTTTACTTTTCGGCGCAGCCTGGCAACGAAGATATCGAAATTTACCCTTGCTCTCATCATCAGCTCCTAACGAGATAATGGTAATTCACCATTCATGGCTTTCGTATTGCGGCGATAAAGCACGGCGATAAGGATACTATAAATTACCGCTGAAAGAAGCCGGCCCGCCGCTGCTCCGATCAGACCATAGGTATTAATGAGCATCGGGCCTAAAAGGACCGTGACAACAGCCGTGCCCATGTAGGCATATAGTAACGAACTAGGTTTCTCGAGCACGCGCACACCAATTTGCGCACCTTTGGACAACGACATGATTAACGGAACGCAGACCAAGTACGGCACCAACCAAGCATACGAATTATATTTCCCCTGGTAAATTACATTTACCAAGAAATCACTCCCTAACCAGGCAGCGGCAAGATATGCAAACCCCAATAATCCTAAAATTACATTGACCCAGGGAATTCGCTGTAAGGATGATGATGAATCGTTAGCGAATTTTCGCGAAAACCAGGGTGTGAGCAAAAGACCCAACGCAACAGATACCTGTTCTAAGGGTTGTGCCAGATTTTGAACAGCACGGTAGCCAGCACCATCGCCCAGGCTCAAACTCGTAGAAACTAGTAACAAATAAAACTGCGTTGAGAACCACTGCAGGATCGAAGCGACCACAATCCACTTGCCATACCCCCAGTGCATGTTCACGTGTCGGATGACCGCATCCCAACCAATTTGCTTATATGAAGTCCGTAAAACGAACAAACTGATGATCAGACCAATTAGCCCGCTGATCAAAATTGTGATCTCAGACGAGATAAAACCAGATATTTTTAGTAAAATCACCAGGGCCATAAATCCAATTGCGTAAAAAGCAGATACCTTCAAGGCCTTGAATGGCTCTGATTGGGTATAGAAACGCCAGCGCAACAACCAAATAGCAAGTACAAAAGGAATAGTCAGGGTCATCACCCGAATAGATGAAGTACTTTCGCCAAACCCTAAAAAAGGAAAAAGGGTGGAGAAGAGCAAGATAAATGCAATGCCTACCGTTGTGATGATATGCATAACGAGAATTGAGCCAGGATACCTTTCGGCCTGGCCTTGCTGAGATTTTGAACCCAGCACACTCATTGGCTCAAGCACAATGGCTGTGTAAACCCCGGATGCCAGTAAGAAAACAGACATCGCAACCGAATATGAACCATAGTCGTTCGGTAGGAGCCACCTGCCTAAAAGCAAGGACACGATGAAATTTGTGCCCGAAAAAAGGCCCTGGTCAGCAACCGATAACAGGCCCTTACTTAGCTTCCGAATGGTACTACCCTGGATTTTCTTCATTTGGCATTACGGCGATTTCAAACAAGAGCAATGGATTCTCAGCGTCAGGTGAAAGAGAAGTCATCGCCGCGCCTATGCTTGTCTCTGAGACTGCCACCAGTTCTTAATGAAAACAAAACCAGCCGACAAGATGAAGCCCATCGCAAGAGCAATGGCTGTATTTCGTATGGTATTTCTCGAGTCCGGCTCCTCAGGCGTCAAAGCGCTGGAAGCAACCTGAGCGCTGGCATACAATTCTCCGGAGGTAACTTTCAACTCCTCATTCTTTTTCATGAAAGTGGAGTAAATTTTCTGGGAGTTCTCATATTCAAGCTCCAGCCGCTCCCGTTCGCTAGTTTGGTCTTGTATTTGCTGCTGCAAGCTGGTGACCTGGCTGGATAACTGCCCGACGGAATTTTGTATCTCTTCTGATTGGGATTTCAGATCTTCAATCCATTCCTGCGCCTGTTTGACAAAGTCTGTTTTGGATAGAGGCTGAAGCTGATTTGAGTCCGGTAGCTGAACTTGTAGTGGAGTAACGCTTTCACTCGAAACCAGCATAGACTCCGATATTCTTGTTGCAGTTGTCAGATCGTTGTATACCTTTAATTGCAAAACCATAAAATTCGTTTGAAGAGAGGCTGGGACAGGTTGGCCTTCCTCTAATTCTTGAACCTGTTTGATGAACCCTGCAGCGTCTCGGGTAGTGTCTTCGATCAGGCGCTGTTTGCGGAGCCAGTCGGATTGCTGCGCCAACAAAGATGCCAGCTCATTTTTCCAGATAGAAATGCGATTGCGGCTTTCGAAACTGGAAAGGGCCTGTTCGGCGGCAAGCAAATTTGCCTTCACATCTACAATTTGGGCAGTGAAATCGTTGTTGGTGGTTGCGCTCGTTCCGTAAAACAGGCGATTGGCCACTTCCACAGTAGTTTGCGCCCAGGCATTCGCCAAAGAAGAAGCCATTTCAGGCGTATCGGCCTGTACGGACAATACCACGATGGTAGGATCGCTGCCCACAGAAGCTATCAGATACTTTTCTTGATACTCAGCCAGGGTTGTCTTTGCCTTATCGCGACTCTCCCAGGCATCATACATTTTACGCACAATCTCACCGCTCATTGCCAGATCAACAAGCGCCTTATTGGTAGGCGGCGTTTTATCAGTGGTTTGGAGTTGACTATCGAAGTTGGGTAAGTAGCGCGGCTCTGTAATGACAACCAACGCAGTTGCTGTGTAGTTCATCTGCAACAATGAGAAAACAAAAACAGCAATTCCAACCAATAAGGTTATTCCAACGATCCACTTCCAGCCTGCCAAGAGGTCGATAATGACCTTTCTCAGATCAATTTCTGTAATATCATCCATGTAGCTATTCCATATCTGTTTCGATCTTTGAGGGATTTTGCAAATTAAAGCATGTATTTCTGTTCTATTGACTTCCACGGCTATGCTTTAAGATATGATGCAGGTCCAAAGTATAAGGCATGCGAATACGCATGTCAATGATCAAATCACAAACATGAACAAAAATTATAAACAAAATGCCTGGACAATCACACATTCAAGCATAGACTGATGAACGAAATGGAACGAGGAGAAATGTTTATCTAACAGAACTTCTATGCAAATGTAAATATTTCTAACGGAAAATCCCTATTCTATATAAATAACGGGTCAGGTTTGCAACTGCCGCGCACGCTGGACATTGTCAAAGCCGTCCCCTGAGTGGTAAAATGATCTCCGAATTCATTTATTTCTGCAGGCTACTTGATGGAACAAAAAAATAAAATTGTCCTTTACCCAACAAGAATTATTTTTATTTTGGTTTTCCTGCTATTATTTTGTTTCGGGTTTATCTTAGCTGTAATCACCAACTTCCAATACCGCGCGGCAATGGTTTCTCTGCTGGTCATCCCGCTCATTTTTATCTATGGGATAAAACTTGACCAGGTACTACTCGCTTATGGATTCTTGGCGAGTATTGTCGTTTTTTCAGCGATTGAAAACAGTACTTCTATCCAGGATTTCATTTTGTTCATGCGCATCCTGGTTTTCTCTTATTTGATATATTACCTGGTGAAAGTGAGTATTACGGAAAAATCCATTGGGCCAGTAATGCAGGCCTGCGTGTGGGTCGCGGTCATACAACTACCAATTATGCTTGTACAGTGGCAGTTGTATGATGTACTCCCCTTACGGCTCAGAGGCCCCGCTATTTTTGAAGATTTTGGGTCAGGTACCTTCAACTACAAGACGGACTATGCTATGTCCTTTTTCCTGTTGATGGTGACTATCTATGTTTTGTTTGTAAAACAGAACAACCCTTTCGCAAAGTACAAGTACGTCATTGCTTTGTGGCTGTCTTTATCGATATTGGTGTGCAATGCACAGATTGTGAAGATCCCGCTGATCATCGTTTGGGGGGTGTACGTTCTTCGGAATTTCAAGATCAAGACCCTGATTACTTTTGGGTTGGGCGCGCTGGTGGTTGGCATCATCGTTCTCGTTTTATACCAAAGCAATTTACTCAATGAAAGTATTACGACATTTATCGACCGAATAACCATGCCTGGTGATAAGAACACATACCTGGAAGGTGGCTATTCAAGAATCGCAGGGTTAGAGTACCTGTTTACTGATGGGTTTACGCTGCTTGGAGATGGGCCATCTGCATATAATGATCCAATCACAAGGATACGGACAAGGGGCAATACTGGTCACTTTTTCTTGTTTTTCTCCGAAATTGGGTTTATTGGATTAATTGCCAGTTTTTTTCTTTTATTCACTATCACAGTCCCAATTACCGATGGAACAATCCGCATCTCGTGGATCAAGGCTTTAGCATTCTTCTCGCTCATCATTCTCACGTTTACATCACACATCATGAACGATATGGCTGTTTTCTTAATCTACTGCATTATAATAAAGGCCAGCGTTTTCACAAATAATCAGGGAAAACCGAATACAGTAATGGTTGAAACAGTACCATAATTGTAAGAGGGTGGTATGTCGCGCCTAATCAAACTAGCACTCTTAAACAATATCGTCCCTCCATACCGCATACCCATCTATATCCATTTAGGTAAGGCATTCCAAACTACCGTTATTCTTTCTGGGAAAGAAGATAATGCCTTGAAATGGCAGGGAATGGAGGCGCCCCTGGTGGAGAATGGCATTGCGGTAAAGGTCGCCAGTGGATTTACTTATCGGTTCAAAGATTTTGCAAAAGACGGCCATATCTTTGAAACCAGGTACCTGCACATTAACCCGGGTTATTTTATCGACCTGGTGCGCGAAAACCCTGATGTGGTGATTTCCACTGAAATGGGGTTTCGGTCGGTGATGGCGCTGCTGTATGGGGCCCTGTTCCGCAAACCGGTGTGGGTGTGGTGGGGGGGTACCAGCCATACCGAGAAAAAGCGCATTTTTCTCAAACGTTGGCTGCGCTGGCCAATCGTCAAACTGGCGCGCCGCTGGATCAGCTATGGCAACGCCTCGACCGATTACCTGCAGCGGATTGGGGTCAAGCGCGAGCGGATTTTGCAAATTCAGAACTGCGTCGACGAAAACATCTATGCCGGGCCGGTTGAACCCGCTTACACATACCAGCCCAGGCCGGTATTTTTGCTGGCCGGTCAGATGATTATGCGCAAGGGTTTTGATCTCTACTTAAAAGCCGCGGCAAAAATTCAAAAAGAAGGCTACCGCTTTACCACCCTGCTGGTAGGGGATGGCCCAGAAAAAGAATCTATCTGGCAGATGACGGTAACACTGGGGTTACAAGATGTCCATATGCTCCCGCCCCATTCGCCGGATAAGATGTCATCGGTCTATCGCAGTGCCGATGTGTTTGTCTTCCCCACGCTGGATGACCTTTGGGGACTTGTGGTTAACGAATCTATTTGGTCTGGCGTACCGGTGCTTTCCTCCATTTACGCCGGCTGCACCTCCGAAATTGTTCCTCCCGAGAATCGTTTTGACCCATTAGATTCTGAGGATTTTGACAGGGCGCTTAGACTAGTGCTCGATAAGAAAATCCAGCCAGCGGACTCCCGTCCGCTACTAACCAGTGAGGCTGTAGCGCGGCTGATCATTGAAGATATTCAAAAGACTTTACAACGATCCGCATAAGCCCAACCGGAGGATGGCCGCATTGGGAATGCGGAAATTACGAAACTACTTTACGGAACCTCAGCCTATGCAACTTGAAACGTCAAATATCCTCGGTGTTGGCGTCAGCGCGATCAATATGGGGATCGCTATCGAGCAGATCAATAACTGGATCGACGCCAGGGAAAAGCACTATGTTTGTGTTACCGGCGTGCATGGGGTAATGGAAAGCCAGCGCGATGAAAACCTGCGGCAAATTCACAACGCTGCCGGGATGGTCACCCCCGACGGCATGCCGCTGGTCTGGCTGAACCGCTGGTATGGGCATAAACACGTTGAGAGAGTGTACGGTCCAGATCTGCTTCTGGCGGTTTGCGAACGGTCATTACAGGCTGGCTGGTCCCATTATTTCATGGGGGGTGGACCAGGTGTAGCAGACACGCTCATCATGAAGCTGAAAGAACGCTTTCCCGGTATAAAATTGGCAGGTTCTTACTGTCCGCCATTTCGGCCTCTCACAGAAGTAGAAGATAATACTATGGTGGACGAAATCAACCAGTCTAAAGCGGATCTTGTTTGGGTTGGGCTCAGTACACCTAAGCAAGAATACTGGATGGCTAAGCACCTGGGGGAAATTAACGCGCCCGTGATGATTGGCGTAGGGGCAGCATTTGATTTTCATGCCGGATTAAAAAAACAAGCTCCCCATTGGATGCAGCGTAGTGGTCTAGAGTGGTTTTACCGCCTGTTAAGCGAACCTGAAAGGTTATGGCGGCGTTACTTGACTAATAACCCAGCATTTGTCCTGCTTATTCTTGCCCAATTGCTAAAAATTCGAAAACCTCCGGAATTAACAGATGCAAAAACCAAACAACCACTGGTTGACCAGCGATGAAATGATCAAACAATAGACAAAACAATCTCTCGGGGTTAGAATTGCCTGAATAGTAATATGGCTATGAGGAAGAAAAAAGGATATGAGTAGTTTTGGCAATATCCTCCCCGCTGGAGGAGCAACTGGAACACCCCTCAATTTACAAAAAAGAATAGCCAGAATAAAGGCATCCATCAACCTTGATGGTAAAAAGATCCTTGACTGCGGATGCGGGCCGGGTTATTACCTGATCGAATTTATAAACTCCGGCCACGATGCCTATGGCATAGAATATGAAACGGCCAAGGTAGCTGAATTCCAGAACAATTTTCCCGTACAAAAAACGAGAATTCGTCAGGGAGATCTTGAAAACATCCAGTATCCTGATAACTTTTTTGATGTTGCATTGTACAATGAAGTTCTGGAACATGTGCCAGATGATGGAAAGGCGATAAGTGAAGGTTTTCGAGTTCTAAAACCAGGTGGGTTAATTGTAATATTCTCGCCAAATCGCTTGTACCCGTTCGAATCTCACTCTGTGAAACTCAAGGCCACTGGCAAAACGCTGCCAGTTTATACTCCATTCATTCCCTACGTCCCCGAAGCAATCGGACGAAAAATCTTTGTTTACTGGGCTCGCAATTATTGGCCCTCTGAACTTAGAAGAATGGTAGAAGCGAAGGGTTTCAAAATAATTGAAACCGATTTCGTCTGGCAGACGTTTGAAAATATTTCAAATATGCAGCCAAAAGGATTTGCAAAAGTAAAGCCGATATTGAGGAAAATCTCATCGTTCCTGGAACGAACACCAATTCTTGAATCCTTTGGAGTCTCACAGTTCATCATTGCAAGAAAGCAGGTTAGCGACGTTCGTGTTTAGTAACAGGTGAAAACCGCAGGAGAAAAGGGAAAAGAAATCTCTCACAAGATGCACCTTACGATTATATAATATGGGCACTTGTAGAGAAACGATAGATGAACCAGATCGGGGTGACAGGCAATGCTGCGAAGGTTTCCGGTTGATTTTGCAATTTTTTCCATGCTGGTCGACAGCGTGCTGGTGATGGCAGCGCTGCTTCTCGCGGTACAACTGCGCCCATGGATCGGAGATACGCTGCCTTTTGCCCGGGCGATGACGGTGCGGACGGAAATCGAATGGATGGTGTACCCCGTCTTTGCTGTCTGCTGGGTTGCCATGCTTTTGCTGGCCTCGGTTTACGATGGGCAGAAAAACTTCCGTTTCTATCAAGAAATGAGCAGCCTAACGGGCGGCAGTATCCTAGCGACCATGGCGCTGGCGGGCTTTCTGTATCTCAGCTTCCGGGAATATTCGCGCATCCTGTTCCTCTCTTTCTCATTCTTTTCCTTTGTGCTGCTACTGACGGCGCGTGTGGTGTACCGCGTAACCTTCCGGTTGCGTAATCTACGCGAGATCACTGTGCGTAAGGTGCTTATCCTGGGCGCCGGGCCGGTAGGCAAAAAGATTGCCGAACAAATCACCATGGATAACAACAACGGCCTGAAAGTGGCGGGCTTCCTGGATGACGACCCACTCAAGTTGAAAGATCCGCAGGTATTGGGAACCATTGCGCAGGCGCTGGAAGTGATCCACCGCGAAAGCGTGGAGGATGTGATCCTGGCGCTGCCTTCGCGGGTGTGGAGCCGCATTGGCGCGCTGGTGGGGCAGTTACATGAGCTGCCCTTACGAGTATGGGTGGCGCCGGATTATTACATCCTGGCGCTGAACCGCGCTCGTGTGGAGGAATTTGCCGGCATCCCGCTGATCGACCTGCGCGCCCCGGCGCTGGGCGATTACCAGCGCATGGTTAAGCGCGTCTTTGATATAGTGCTGACTTTCCTTTCCTTACCAGTGGCGCTGCCGGCCATGGCTATCATCGCAGCATGGATCAAGCTGGACAGCCCCGGGCCGATTATTTTCAAGCAAACGCGAGTAGGTGAGAACGGCAAGCTGTTTAAAATGTATAAATTCCGCACCATGATCGACGGCGCGGATAAACTCCGCCATGTAATCGAACAGGTGAACGAGCAAGGCCGCATTCAGCAGGATAAACGGCGGCTCGATCCGCGCGTTACCCGCGCAGGTGGGTTCCTGCGCCGCACCAGCCTGGATGAACTGCCCCAGTTATATAACATCCTGCGAGGCGAGATGAGCTGGGTTGGACCGCGCCCCGAGATGCCTCACCTGGTGGAGCAGTATGAGCCCTGGCAGCGCCGGCGGTTCGCTGTGCCCCAGGGGTTGACGGGTTGGTGGCAGGTGAATGGACGCAGCAATAAACCCATGCACGAAAACACCGAAGACGATCTTTACTACGTACAGCATTATTCACTGTGGCTTGATATTGTCATCCTTTTCAAGACGGTGATTGCGGTAGTGCAGCGTAAGGGGGCTTTCTAGTATGGCAGGTTGGCAGCCATGCCAGAAAAACCCGCCCTTCTCGAAAAACTGGCTGATCCTGGTCGCCTTTCTGCTGGGGCTGGTATATGTTTATATCACCCCCCCGTGGCAGCAGAACGACGAACCGGGCCAATTTGAATATGTCTGGCTGGCCGCGCACCTGGGTCACTGGCCCCAACCCGGGGATGTAAACGATGAGATGCGTCGGGCTGTAATAGAATCGATGATCGCCAACGGGTATTTTCCTGAGGGCGTGCCAGTACCCTCTTACAGGGCTCATTCATCCCAGCCAATATATATTGCAGTACCACAGATCGGCAGCCCGCCGCTGTATTATTTCCTTGCATCACTGCCCGTGCGTCTGGTTCGCGGCACAGACATAGAAATGCAGCTTTATATGATGCGCCTGGTATCGCTGGCATTGTTCGTGGCGGCGGTGTATTTCGCCATCCAAACAACCAACCTAATTTTTGGCAGCCACCTGTTGGGATGGATGATGATAGTTTTCATCGCGATGTTGCCCCAACTGGTGTACCGGATGACGGCGATCAACGACGATTCAGCGGCGGTCTTCTCGGTATCGTTTTTCATCTGGATGAGCGTGCGTGGTATTCATCGCGGAGCGGATTGGAAAACGATAATCGGGATTTTGGTAAGCATAGGGCTGTGCGCACTATCCAAATCGACTGCCTGGGTTACAATGCCCTTTGCCGTACTGGCTCTTTTATTGAGCCTTTTCAAAACAAGGCAGCACCTAGTTTGGACGGGCGTGTTTGCCCTGGCCATACTGGCAGCAGTTTTGGCTTTCGAGTGGCAATCAAATTTGCCGGTTGATTTTTACCAATATCGAAACACACCCAGGCGAGCTCAATCACAGCAGGCAGTAGATGGCTCGTACGCTTTCATGAACACCTCAAAATATAACGCCTTCTACCAGGTGATCAATCGAGATGCGCTGATCGAGCAAACCAAACCGACCGATCGGAAGGTGACCTTTGGCGTATGGGCGTGGGCGAATCAACCAGTGGTGGTATCCCCGCCAAAGCTAGAGTTTCCGTGGAATGACGTTTTACACTTTGGCAAGCTTACACTTTCCACGCAGCCCAAATTTTTCGCCGCGACGGGAGAAATTCCTCAGAAATTCACCAAACCCGTACTGCGCTTGGTGAACAATAACTTACCCGCAGGTGTGGAACTGTATTGGGATTGTATGATCCTGGTGCCCGGCAAACTCGACCATAACTCGATGCCTGATACCAGCGAAAACTGCAGCGAAGTGCAATGGGAAAATTATGCAGGGGCAAATCTCGTTCGCAATCCCTCTGGAGAACGCGGCTGGTTCTCGCTTCGAGATAGCGCGGCCAATCTCATCACTCAAACGTACCGCATACAAGTCACCGACCTGTGGGCCTTGTTCGATCCGGTTACCAGCAGATTTTATTTTCAAGCTGCTCCCAATTACCTGTTTCGCACCTTTTGGGGGAGATTCAACTGGGGAACACTGGGGCTAGTAGGAACAAAACCTTACCGGTTCTTTGCCATCATCTCTGTGCTGTCTTTCATCGGAAACTGGATCGCGCTGTGGCGCTACCGTAAAAATCACAACTGGAATCAGTTTGCTTTTTTACTGTTATTCATGCTGGCTGCTCTTTTCCTAACGCTTACCCGATTTATTGGTAGTTGGGATAATCCCAATACCCTTCTACCCCAAGCACGTTATTTTTTCCCAGCAATAATTGCAGCGGCCTTTTTCATCTGCCTGGGTTGGTACGCGCTGCTGGAACTGCCGCTGAAGTGGCTGCGCGTGCACGATTATTTTATCTACCTCTTTTTTGCACTGTTCCTGGCATATAACGGGTGGGCCTGGTACACGATATGGACATACTGGCATCCGTGAAAATCCTCACGGGTGCTAACCTTACAATTTTGTAAGGTGATCTGGTAGAATTATAGTTGTTTTTTTGTTATAAAACGGTATAATAAGAGTCGATAAACATTTGGGTGCCCCCCTCATCCTAGTGTTTATCCCTCCGGAATCATTCTAATTTATTATTTTCATCGGGCCCTACCTTTGAGGTGAGGGCCCAACTTTTTAATTATTCCTGCGAATCTTGACAGCCAAAAGTTAAGCTTTATAATCGTTAAGATATTTAACTATAATCCAGTTTTCTGGGGTGAATCGATGCAAACCAAAGAAGCGCTGCGCCAGCAGGTGATCGACCGCTTCTGGGAGACGGTACCGCAGATATGGCACCAGGTACGCAATAACCTGCGCTGCAGCGCGGCGGAGACGTTTGAGATCAGCGTGGAGCAGTTCCACATCCTGCGCCATATCGGCAGGGGCATCACTTCGGTCAGTCAGCTGGCGGAGGTGAAGCAGATCAGCCGCCCGGCGGTCAGCCAGGCGGTGGAAGCGCTGGTGGATAAAGGGCTGGTCGTGCGCCAGCAGTCCGCGGATGACCGCCGCTACGTGCGCCTGACGCTGACCAAAAGCGGCGAAACGCTGCTGGACAAGATCTTCCAGCAGAACCGCGCCTGGATGGCCAAGAAGCTCTCCGGACTAGATGAGGGGGAGATGGGAAAGATCGTGGAGGCGTTTGAGATATTGAAGCGGACGCTGGACGAGTAAAAGGATCTAACCCCAAGGTTCAGCGTAAGATAACGATTGACAATGGAAACGAAGTTACACGCTGAACGTTAGCTCCCTTCCCGGGACATGAACAGGGAGCAGAAATTGACCTGCATATGGTTCGGCAGGCTATGATAATAGAAATGAACTGATAACTGACAACTAATCACTTCCCTTATGACCGATATCCGTAAATTACTTCACTTTATCAAGCCATACTCAACGCTAGCGGTTATTTCGCTGGTGACCTTAACATTGGTGCTGTTCATCGATCTGTCGATTCCCCGCCTGCTGCAGCGCATCATTGACCTGGGGGTGAAGCAGAACAACATGAGCGTGGTCCTGCAGACCTCGGCGATCATGATCGGACTGTCGATCGTGCAGTTCCTGATTGCGCTGATGAACAACATCTTTTCCATCCGGGTGGGGGAAGGTGTGGCCCGTGACCTGCGTGAAGCGCTGTTTGTGAAAATCCAGGCCTTCTCCTACGGCAATATTGACCGCTTCACCACCGGGCGGCTGATGGTGCGGCTCTCCAGCGACTCGACCGCGGTACAGCGCATCTTCCAGGTGTCGCTGCGTATTGGCACCCGCGCGCCGCTGATGATGGTGGGCAGCCTGATTTTGATGTTTGCCACCAACCCCAGCCTGGCGCTGACCATCCTGCCGCTGCTGCTGCTGACCGGCGGGGTGATTGTCTTTTTCAGTCTGAAGATGGAGCCGCTGTTCACCAGCGTCCAGCAAAAGTTGGACCGGCTGAACACGGTGCTACAGGAGAACATCGCCGGGGCGCGGCTGGTGAAGGCCTTTGTGCGCGCCGAACATGAAGGCGCGCGCTTCGAGGCAACCAACGAGGACTTCACCCAACGCAACGTGGCAGTGATGACGTTTATGTCGACCATGCAGCCAGCGCTGACCTTCTTCGTCAATGTTGGCATCGTCATCGTGCTGTATTCGGGCGGGCTGCGCGCCATCCAGGGCAGCATGACTGACGGCGAGATCGTGGCCTTTATCAATTATCTTTCCACCACCATGGGACCGCTGATGTTGATGGCGATGCTGGCCAATACCTGGGCTAACGGCATCGCCTCGGCCCGGCGCATTAACGAAGTTCTGGATACCGTCCCCGATGTGCAGGACGCGCCAGAGGCCGGTAACCTGCCGGATTGGGCGAAGGCGCGGGTAGAATTCCGCAACGTGCGCTTTCACTACAACGGCAGCAGTGAAACCACCGTGCTGGACGGAGTCAACCTGACCGCCGAGCCGGGCGAGAGGATCGCCATCCTGGGGGCCACTGGGGCGGGCAAAACATCGCTGATCAACCTGATCCCGCGCTTCTACGACCCCACCGCTGGCCAGGTGCTGGTCGATGGGGTAGACATCCGCACCATCCGCCAGGACTCGCTGCTGGGTATGGTGGGCATCGTGCCGCAGGAGACGATCCTGTTTTCCGGAACGGTGCGCGATAACATCCGCTACGGGCCCCCTGAGGCCAGCGACGAAGAAGTGGTCGCCGCGGCGAAGGCCGCCCAGGCGCATGAGTTCATTCTCCAGCTTCCACAGGGTTACGATACCCACGTGGAGGAACGCGGAGTGAACCTGTCCGGCGGGCAGAAACAGCGCATCGCCATCGCTCGCGCGCTGGTCACGCGGCCTGATATCCTCATCCTGGATGACAGCACCAGCGCTGTGGACGTGGAAACCGAGACCAAAATCCAGGATGCCCTGGACCGGTTGATGGAAGGCCGCACCAGTTTTGTGGTCGCTCAGCGCATCAGCACAGTGCTCAAGGCGGATAAGATCGTGGTCATCGAGCGGGGTAAGGTTGCAGCGCAGGGCACGCATGCCGAGCTGATGCGCACCAGCCCCATTTACCAGGAGATTTACGACTCGCAGTTAGGTGGCGGAAATGGAGTGAAAGAAAAAGCGGGGTTCCCCTCGACACGCGAAGGGGCCCTTCCAAAGCGGGAAGGGGGTGAGCGATGACCACGTCCAATCGGGACGAACGACCACGCGTAGGTTTTGGGCCAAGGGGCGGCGGGGGGCCAAACCGTTTTGGCAAGATCGAGCGGGCGCGCAACGCGCGCCAGGCACTGGTGCGGCTACTGCCTTACCTGATGAAGTTTAAGGTGGCGATCCTGCTGGTGCTGATACTGGTGGTGGTGTACACCCTGCTGGGGCTGCTGGGCCCGTACCTGATGGGCCTGGCGATCGACCGCTTTATCGATGGTAAGGACGCCGCCGGGCTGGGGCGCCTCGCGCTGTTGATGCTGCTCTCCTACTTCTTTTACAACGCTTTCCATGCCGCGGCCAACTGGACCATGGCGCGCGTATCGCAGCACGCGCTGAAAGACGTGCGCCGCGACCTGTTCACCCACCTCCAGTCCCTTTCCATCGGCTTCTTCGACACCCACACCGCCGGCGAGCTGATGAGCCGCCTGACCAACGATATCGACGCGATCAACCAGGCCGTGTCGCAGAACGTTACCGCGCTGGCAGCCAGCGTGCTCTCGCTGCTGGGCATCATCGTGGCGATGGTGGTGCTCAACCCCTGGCTGGCGCTGGCTACGCTCATCATCGTGCCAATTATGTATGTGTTCACCAATTTCATCGCCACCTACACGCGCAAAGGTTTCCGCGAGCTGCAAAAGCAGTTGGGCGGGATGAACAGCGTGATGGAAGAGGCCATCAGCGGGCAGAAAGTGGTGAAAGCCTTCCGTCGCAACCAATCGGTGACGGACATGTTCCAGCGCCACAACCAGGCTGTGTACGAGGCGGCGGTATATGCCAACACCTACGCGATGATGCTGATGCCCATTTCCGCCGTGCTGGGCAACTTCTTCGTGATCGTGCTGGCCAGCCTGGGCGGCTACCTGGCGCTGCAAGGGCTGGTGACGGTGGGGATGATCGCCACCTTTATCACCTACGGCAAGAACTTCATTGGGCCGCTGCAACAGCTTGCCAACATGTTCAACGCCATCCAGGCCGCGCTGGCCGGCGCGGAGCGCGTGTTCGAGATCATCGACACGCCGCCCGAAATTGAAGACGCGCCGGACGCGCTTCCGCTGGAGGAAACCGAAGGGCACGTATGCTTCGAGAATGTGCATTTCGGCTATGATCCAGAAACCCCCATCATCCAGAACATGAGCCTGGAAGCCAAACCCGGGCAGACCGTGGCGCTGGTGGGGCCGACCGGAGCGGGCAAGACTACTATCATCAACCTGCTGACCCGCTTCTACGAGATCCAGGGCGGGCGCATTCTGATCGACGATAAAGACATCCGCAAGGTGTGCAAGGCCGACCTGCGACGCAAGCTGGGCCTGGTGCTGCAGGATACCTTCCTGTTCGCCGACACGGTAATGGAGAACATCCGTTACGGCCAGCTGCAAGAGGGCAGCACGCCCGCCGCCACCGACGAAGAGGTGATGCGCGCCGCCGAGCTGGCCGACGCCGACCACTTCATCCGCCAGCTTCCGCAGGGGTACCAAACCATGCTCTCCGAGCGGGCCAGCAACCTCAGCCAGGGTCAGCGCCAGCTGCTGGCCATTGCGCGCGCCATCCTGGCCAACCCGGCCATCCTGATCCTGGACGAGGCCACCAGCAGCGTGGATACACGCACCGAGGCGCGCATCCAGAAATCCCTGCTGCGCCTGATGGAAGGCCGCACCAGCTTTGTGATCGCTCACCGCCTGAGCACCATCCGCGACGCGGATAAGGTGATCGTGATCAACCAGGGTGAGATCGTCGAACATGGCACGCACCAAGAGTTGCTCGACCGGCGCGGCTTCTATCATAATTTGTACCTGAGCCAGTTCAAGGGCCAGGAGATTTAAGGGGGTATGTCCCCTCAATTTACGCCGGCGGCGTAAATTGAGGGGACAATGTTCTTCCTATTTCAACCGCTCAATCTCCAGGAAATCATACGGGCTGAGTTTGGCGCCGTTGTAGCTGATTTCGTAGTGCAGGTGCGGGCCGGTGGAGCGCCCGGTGCTGCCCAGCAGGCCGATGAGGTTGCTCTGGTAGACGCTCTGCCCGCAGGTGACGTTGATCTGCGAGAGGTGAGCGTAGAGGGTCTGGTAGCCGTTACCGTGGTCGATGACGATGACTTCGCCAAAGCCGTAGTCGTTCCACCCGGCGTATACCACCACGCCATTATCGGAGGCGTAGATGGCGTTGCCAATGGAGCCAGCAAAATCGACGGCAGGGTGGTTGGCCTCAGGGGCATAGTCATAACCGGAGATCCAGTGGCTGACGGTGGGGTGGACGAAGGTGCCGGTGCCAACCGCGCCATCGGTGGGTTTAGCGCAGGCGCCCGGGCCAAACAGCCGCGCCACGCCGGGGTTAAAGCGCGAGATGGTCGGCGCGCTCCAGGTAATGAAGTTGCGGTAGCCGCCGGGAACGATGATCCAGGTGCCCGGCTGGATATTGGGACGCGACCAGTTGCCGAGGGTTTCGGGGTTGAGGTTGTTGCCGGGGTAATCGACGATCACGTCCGGGGTGACGCTGAGCGCTTTGGCTACGCCGTTCAGCCCGTCGCCCTCGTGCCATTCGTAGTAAACCCCGTCCACCGGCAGGATGTTCAATTCCTGGCCGGGGTAGATCATGCTGGGGTTATCGCCCAGGCGCATCAGGTTGCCCCACAGGATCGACGAAGGTTTCAGCCCGAATTTATCGGCGATGTCGAAGATGGTGTCACCCTTCTCCACGGTGTACTGCGTCACCGCGAAGGAAGCGCGGTCGGGCAGCTCGGTGTGCAGGCTGGCCAGGCGCTGGACGCCGGCTTTATGGGGGATCAATGAAGGCAGGGCGGGCAGGTCCGCGCCGGGGTCGCCGGAGGGGCGGGCATCCCCGGAAGCGGGGGGCGTGGATGTAGGATGAAGGGCCGCGCCGGGGTTTTGGAAGGGTTTGTATTTTGTGGTCCACACCGCGCCCAGTACCGCCAGGCATACCAGAGCGGTCAAGAGAATTTGGATGGTTGGGTTTTTGAAAGAACGGGCGATCGTTCGCCAGAGAGAGGACAAAGGATTCAAAAAGGATTTCTCCTGAGTATTTCCGATGTTTCTGATAAGGTTTTTCGCATTGTAACACATTTTTTGCAGGGAAAAACCCATTTGCCTACTTGTGGTAATTGATACGGTTACGATAGTAGGCAGGATTGGAGGAACGATTATCATCAGGCCAGACATCCAAAACCATAAAGGTTGTATAGACAATTTCTATAAAATAACCGACATTGTGGTTTGTTTCACAATTGAAAACAAACTAAAACTTACCTATAATTAGGGAAGTATTTTTCGCAATCAGCTCTATTTGTCCATATAGTTCAAAAATTGGCTAGTGGGGCCACTCATTTTTTAGCTGTTGTTTCCTAGTCAATACAAAAATACCGGATACCACCCGCAATCTATTTTTGCCTGGCGGCTAGCTTTGCTGTTTGTTGGCCGCGTGATTTTGCGTTCCTGGAGAAAAAACCATGTACCAAGCCCTGAACTTCATCCTCATCTTCTCAATGATCCTCACTGCTCTGGGGCCAATCGATCTGCGGTCTACCCGATTGGATGATTACGAATATCAAAATGACCCGCGTATCGAGCATGTTTTTATCCAGGAACCGCCCATCACGGAAACGCCACCCGTGGAAACGATCGTACCCAGTGACACCCCCGTAGTAATGGAGACGCCCCTTGAAACTGAGACGCCGGAAGCAAGTGCTACGCCGACAGCAGAGCCAACTGTAACAGATACGGTTGAACCAACCAACGAACCAACGGTCGATGCCACGGAAACGCCCACCCAACAGCCAACTAGCGAGGTTACCGCGGAACCAACAGCGGAGCCTACCGCAATCACTACACCCGAACCGACCGGCACGCCCACGATTGCCCCAACGGTGGAACCTACACAAACGGTTACGGCAAATAAACAATCTCTTGGTCTGACACTGACTAGCACCTCATATGATCCAGGCGAACCACTAGCCGTTCAATGGGCCATCGATGGCGCAACGAGTTTGCCCTCAAAAACCCCTTGGCTGCTGCGCTTCATTCTCCCATCTGGGATTGAACCGGTTGCCCCGGAGAATGGGAAATTCGATCCGCAGGCAGGCACATTTGTTCTGCCCCTATCCGCAATGAAAGACGAATTGGTTTTCAAAACCACCGCTGGAATAGGCATTGCCGAAATCTACGCCGAGTTGTTAGAAGGCGAGACCGTTCTGTGCAAAGCTGCCCTGGTATTAGCAGGCAAAGATACCAAACTTGTGAAGAAAGACGGCGGCGAAGCGAACGGGCTGGGCGGGAAGGTAAAAGTGAAGTTCCCGAAAGATGCCCTGCTGGAGGATGTGGGCGTGACCATTCAGGAGCCGAAAGTCCCTGCCCCTGCTGGCCCGTATACCATTGGGAAACCATTTGAACTGACAGCCGATGGCGTAACCAGCAAAGCAAAAATTCATAAATTTGAGAAAGAAGTGGAAATCGAGATCCAATACGACCCAGCGACGATTGGAATCCATCCATCCAAACTGGCGTTGTATTTCTATGATGAGGCCAGGCAAACATGGATGATGGTCCCAACAGTAGTCGATCAGAAAAACAACCGGCTGCGCGCATACTCCAAACATTTTAGCCAGTGGACTGCCGGTGAACATCCCTGGGATATGAAAGTCCAGCCGCTGGATGCTGCCCAGGTATCGTCCTTTACCGGGTCGGCGTCCTATTCGTACCCAATCAACGTTCCGCAAGGCCCTGGCGGGTTGACCCCTTCGGTGAGCCTGAACTATAACAGCCAGTCGGTGGAAGGCGTGGGCCAGAAAACCCAGGCAAGCTGGGTAGGCCTGGGCTGGCAGTTGTCTTCGGGCGGCGCTATTATGCGTAACAAGGGGGAAGATATGGACCGGGTCGAGGATGATACCTTTTCCCTCGACCTGGGTGGCAGCAGCTATAGTCTGGTGCCCATTTCCAAGAGCGCGCAAAACTTTACAAAGCAAGGCACGGATGGAAACACGTATACTTTTTACGGAACCATTGATTATAAAACCACGGATGACAATTTCTTCCGCATCCGGCGCTACGTGTGGTTCCGCGCGGGTGCTACCGGAGATTACGCGCGTGATTTCGACTTCTGGGTGATTTGGGATAAGAGCGGGACAAAGCATGTATTTGATTACCGCCCATACTATGTTGAAAAACACGAAGAGGAAACAGGCGAAAGCTGCCCGGGCACAGGCCCTTGCATTACCATGCGACCCTGGGGCTGGTACTTGACTTCTACGATCAACCCGCATGGGCAGGTGCTTTCCTACACCTATAACAATGAGCGAAGCATGAAGTGCCCCCAGAATGACTGCGGGTACAGCGCCTTTATGGATACGGCAGTTTACCCTAAAGAAATCCTTTACCCGGATGGGGTAACGAAAATCGAATTTGGGACCGATACCCAGCGACAAGATGTTGACTATTACTGGGATGATCTGCGCACGCTGCTTCTATACCAACGAATGCGGCTGGTAAGCATCATTGTCCGGGTAAACGGCGAAATTATAAAGCAATATGATTTAACCCACCGGGATAAAAATGCCGCGGTACAACTGCTGCCAGGCAGCAAATGGCACTATGACGTAACGGATGACTCGAAAATTGGACACGTGCTCACTTTAGATAAGATTCAGGAAAAAGGGATTGGTGGTAATTCGTTCCCTGCCGCGACTACCTTTACGTATGGTAATGACATGTTCCTCACGGAAGTGAACAACGGGCAAGCAGGCAGAGTGAAATTTACCTACGAGGGACCCGGCGGCGCTGCGCCATGGCACGCCACCGAAGGGATTGAGGGACAAAACAGCCAGGTAAATTACGAAACGACGGGAAGAGTGATCCAAAGTTATCCTACGGCGCTCCTTGGTACTATCGGCGCGCGCGCGGGAGGGGCGTACAAAGTTTCTTGTGAAGTAAAGAACGCCGGAACCACGGATACGAAAGTTAAGTACTCAATCAAATATACCAACATTGACAAGAACGAGTCCGCGGAAGTTACCGTTGCGCCTGGCTCGTCCTACACAGAAAAGGTTGAATATGTCTATATTCCGGGCAAAGCAGAGAAAGCGGAGGTATATATTGAACACGTGAACAACAGCGGGCCGGGGGTATATTTCAACACCTGTTATGCCGTCCCGGTGGTTGCGCACCACCGCGTGCTCACCAAGACCTTATACGACGGCACGGGAGCATCGTTCAACTGGAATTACGCTTACACCGGCGCGGCGGTGAATGATACGGCGCATTCGGACATCGCGAATTTAGACAGCGCAGTGCGGTTATCGAAAAACAACAGCGAATTCCGCGGGCACAATTTCGTCACCGAGACCGACCCGAACGGGCGCATAACCGAAACCGTATACAACCAGTGGGATGGGCTGAATGGCCGCGTATACCGGGTGAGAGTGTATAAGCCAAATTATGGCGGCAGGATCATGGTCTCCGAGAATTACACCTATATTTCACTGATTCAGAGCACGTACTTCAACACCACTTTCTGCGCGAAGACCGGCTGGGCGGGCGCCTGTTACCAGGACCAGAAGGTATTCTGGCTGCGAACGGATTGGGAATCAAGTAAAACATTCAAAGATGACGGCGCGTACCAGGGAACAAAGAAGGAATATTCCTATGAAACGTCTTTGCAGAACGGCGTCCAGTATGGCAATGTGACCCATACGGTGCTGTCGACCAGCGATAACAGCACCACATGGAAAGATCACCGGTTAGATGTTACCCAATATTATCCAAATGCCAGCGTTCCGGATCTATTGGCCGTGCAGGCATCCGCGGTGCTGCCCACCTGGGTAGGATTTTCCAGCGCCCTGGTAGACAATGATTACATCACGGGGCTGCCGGGATGGATGAATACCTATCCCTGCGCCACCACCAACGGGGAATGCTTTGACAGCGGAGATCCTCTGCCTGCCGCGAGCACGGTGTTAAGCTCGAAAATGTTTTACTACGATCTAAGCGAAACTACCATCAAGCCTTCTGACTTCAAAACTGCCCCTCAGGGTGGCGTGCCAACTGGACAGAGAACCTTTCTATATAATGACGGCTCGGGCATCCCTCACTATCAAGATGAGGGTTACCAGTATGACACATATGGCAACCGGACGAAGACGGTTATGTATCAAGCTGAGGGGTTAAAGACCCCGGATACCGCGGCTTACTTCGGTATTAGCACAACAGAGGTGCCGTCGCAAATCACCACCTACGAGTACGACAGCACGTTCCATGCTCGCCTGACCAAGACCACCAACGCGCTGGGCCATACGGTCACGAATGGATACGCGGCCGGCAGCAATGCCTACCGCTGCGGGCGGCCAAGCAGCGTCACCGATGCGAATAACAATGTAACCAGCCTGGAGTATGATAACTTCTGCCGCCTGACAAAAGTGATTCGTCCCGGTGACAGTTCGGGTTCCCCCACCATCCAGTATAGTTACACGGATACCTACCCATCCAGCGTCTTCGTAACTGCGCGGGTCACTGCCGGATCCACCACTGATACCTATCAGGAACGCAACTTCTATAATGGATTGGGGCGGTTGATACAAAAGCAGGTGGCGAACGCCGAAATCCTGGAGGGCAGCACGGTGGTCACGCGGGACCTGGTGACCGATTACCTGTATAATGCCTATGGCAGCGTAGTCAAGCAGACCGTTCCATACAGTTCTCCTACCGGCAGTGGTATGCGGGCGCAAGATTTCACCAAGCCCAATACCCAAAACACCTATGATGCCTTGGGAAGGGTAACAGTGACCCTGCTCCCGGATGCCAGCAGTACAAGCACCACCTATAACGGGAATGAAACGACTGTCCGCGATGCGAAAAACCAGGCGACGCGCCAGGTGGTTAATGAGTTGGGCCTGCTGGTGGAAGTGCACCCGCCGCTGGATCCCTGGACGCGCTACACCTACGACCAGATGGACCGCATGATCAAGGCCGAGCAGATGAAGAACACCCCCCCGAATCTGACCGTGCTGGCGACGACGACCCTGACCTACGACAACGCCGGACGGAAAAATAGCATGGCCGACCCGGACATGGGCACCTGGAATTATATCTATGACGCGGTGGGCAACCTGACCCAGCAAACCGATGCGCGCGGCTGCATAACTACCCTGACGTATGATTTGCTCAACCGCCTGAAAACAAAGGTTTATTCGGGCACGCCAGCATCGTGCGATTCCACCCCGGATGTGTCAATTACCTACGATTTGGGAACGAATGGGAAGGGCCAGCGCACAGATATGGCGAGCGGAACGGCTTCCTCTGAATGGATGTATGATACACGCGGGCGGGTGATCATGGAAGTCAAAACCATTTCGGGGATCGATTACACCACGCAGTGGACGTATAACTCCGTAGACCTGCCAGTATCAATGATGTATCCAAGCAACGAGCAGGTGAACTACACCTACAACCGCCAGCTTGATTTGAAGAGCGTCACCGGCAGCAGCACCTACCTCCAACAGGCGCTCTACGATGCGGAAGGCCGCATGGTGAAGCGCACGCTGGGCAGCAGCCTGCTGACAACAAAGTTCGAGTACTATCCCTGGGCGACTGTACCCACGGATAATGGCTATCAAAAAGGTGGGCGGCTGTGGGATACCGAAACGGGCGCCGCTCCCAACTTCAAGCAAAAGCTAACCTACTCCTATGATCCAAATGGCAATGTCCTATCCATCATCGATGGGCGCAGCGGTGTCAATGAAACGCTGACCTACGCCTACGACGCCAACAACCGCCTGGACTGGATGAAAGTCAACGGCGCAACCACCGATAACCCGACCTACGATACCTACGGGCGTCTGTCCCAAAAAGGGACGGGCACCAACATCGTCTACAACGCCAGCGGGCATATCCACGCCGCTTCCAGCATGACCGGCGGACGGAGCTTCGTTTATGACGCCAACGGCAACATGACCACCCGCGTGATCGGCGGCGTCACCTACATCCTGACCTACGATGCCGAGAACCGCCTGACCGGCTATTCCGGGACCGGAACGACCGCCGCGTTTGTCTACGACGGCGACGGTAAGCGGGTAATGGGAACAGTCAACGGGGTGAAGAATGTCTACGTGGGCAATCACTATGAAGTGGAAGGGGAAGGAACGGCGGCGAAAATACGCAGGTACTACTTTGCGGAGACGCAGCGCATTGCCATGCGGGAGACCGCGTCTTCGACAAACACGCTCTACTTCTTCCTCAGCGACCACCTGGGCAGCACGGCGATCACCATCAAAGCAGACGGAACCTTCCACAGCGAGCTGCGCTACGGCGCCTGGGGCGATACGCGCTACCAGAACGGCACAACGCCCACCAGCCGCCGCTTCACGGGCCAGGCAGCGGAGGAATCGCTGGGGATTTATTTTTACGAGGCCAGATGGTACGACAGTTTTCTTAACCGCTGGATCCAGCCTGACACAATTATTCCCTATTCTAACGACCCAATTTCATGGGATAGGTATGCTTACGCCGGGAACAATCCAATACATTGGACATAGTGCACCTTAGTGGACTTAAGATAGAGGGTTGGGAT
>CAYTHO010000019.1:0-73931 GCA_964437595.1 uncultured Anaerolineaceae bacterium | reverse complement strand
GCCTCCTTTGGTCATGGCTTCATCTTATCACCTCCTTTTTAGTGCGATTGCCCTATGTTTTCGGTAAATCGTTGCTTGGTCCGCAAGAGGTTAAACTCCTGTATTATTATCGTATTCTAAATATAATATTCTCAAAATAACCTTCACTAGAATGCAAGGTGATGGATATCCGATTCCATTGAGGCATTTTCTGAATATGAACCGGGAATTACAGGAGGCGGAATCGTTGATAACGAAGTCCGAGGCGAGAAAAAGGAAACGAAGAAATTAAGATGGCGGATAACGATCGTGTTGAAATGCTGCTTGAATGGTTAAAAACCAACGAGATTGATACAACTCTTTGGGGAAAAAGCAATGGATCAAAAACCGTTCAAGACCTGTCGAACGAAGTTCATTCCGGGGAAACCAGCCTGCAAAACAACCCGCCGATGCGTGTCTTGCATATTGTCCAAATGATCATTAAAAATGGCTCCAAAGTGCTAAAAGAAGATTATCAGGAAAGAGCAGGTGTGAAACGCAGCCGGGGAGGGTATCCAACAGAAAAGATCCTGCCCGGCGAAACGCCATACGAAGCTGCCCTGCGCGGTTTAGAAGAAGAGTTGAGGATTAAACCGGATGATGCCAGCCCGGTTCACGTCTCCCAGTGCGAGTGTGAGGAAATGCGCGTCTCGCGATCGTATCCAGGCTTAATGACGAAATATATAATATATAAAGTGGAATTTGCAATTCCTTCTCTGCCACACTCAAGCTTCCAGACGGTAGAGACTCCCCATGTTCACGATAAGCCCGTTATAATTCACGCCTGGATGTGGTCGGAGGATAGGGCGTAAGGTTTTGTAGAAGGATCGGGTATGATAATTGATGAAGTAATGGATTCGCTGGTCGCGAACCTTTCCGTTGTGGATCGAGAGGTGGTTTTAAAAGCGTACCACTTTGCAGAAAAGGCTCACGAGGGTCAGAAACGCGCCTCTGGAGAGCCATATGTTACGCATTGTGTCGCGGTAGCCAACATTCTTGTTGATCTGAAAGTGCCCGTTCCGATTATCGTCGCGGGGCTGCTGCACGATACGGTTGAAGACAGCTCTGTAACCCTTGAAGATATTCGAGCAAATTTTGGAGACGAGGTCGCCCAAATGGTGGATGGGGTAACCATGCTTACCAATCTGCCAGGCATCCCGCGCAGCGACCAGCGCCAGGGAGAAGCGCTAAAGAATCATGACACATTAACCAGTGTAGAAGGTGAAGATGATTCGCGCAGGCGTGGCCATTCTCCGGAAATGCTGCGCAAGATTCTGCTGGCAATGGCGAACGACTCACGCGTGATACTTGTGAAGCTTGCCGACCGCTTGCATAATATGCGCACGCTGCATTTTATGCCGGAAAATAAGCGAAAACGCATCGCTCAGGAAACACTCGATATTTTTGCTCCGCTGGCGAACCGACTGGGTATATGGCAAATAAAATGGGAACTGGAAGATTTAGCTTTCAGCCATGTCAATCCCGCCAAGTATAAAGAGATCGCGGATCTACTTGCACAGCGGCGAACGGATAGGGAAAACCAGATTCAGGATATTATTCACCAGTTGCAGGCTGTTCTGGCTCGCGAAGGCATTACCACAGAGGTTACAGGGCGCCCAAAGCACATCTATTCTATTTATAAGAAGATGACTGAAAAGGGCAAAACCTTTGAATCGGTGCTCGATTTACGCGCTGTGCGCCTCATTGTGCCAGACAAGCCAACCTGTTACGCTGCCCTTGGCATTGTCCACTCCCACTGGAGGCCAATCCCGAATGAATTTGATGACTACATTGCCGCGCCCAAGGAAAACGAGTACCAATCTCTACATACGGCTGTTCTCTACGATGATGGAAAGCCGTTAGAAGTACAAATACGCACGCCTGAGATGCACCAGAACGCCGAGTACGGCTTTGCGGCCCACTGGCGGTACAAAGAAAAAGGAGGCAGGCTGGAGCAGGCCTACCAGCAGCAGGTCAACGAATTTCGAAAGATCATCCTGGATTGGCTGAAAGAGGTCACCGATGACCAGGAGTTTGTTGACGGTGTAAAGACCGATGTTTTCCAGGACCGGGTATATGCCTTTACCCCGCGCGGCGATGTTATCGACCTGCCAAAGCATGCCACGCCCATCGACTTTGCCTACTCAGTGCACACGGAGATCGGTCACCACTGCCGGGGCGCTAAGGTAAACGGGCGCCTGGTCACATTAGATTACCAGATTAAGTCTGGCGAAGTGGTGGAAATCCTGACGACCAAGCATGGTGGGCCTTCTCGCGACTGGCTCAACACCAACCTGGGCCTGGTGAAGACCCAACGCGCGCGGTCGAAAATCCGCAACTGGTTCAAATGGCAGAACCGCGAGCAGAACATCCTGCAAGGTAGGACCGTGCTGGAGCGCGAACTAAAGCGCCTGGGAATAGAGCCGGAACTGGAAAAGCTGGCAAAGCTTTTTGACTACCACTCGGTAGATGACATGTTCCTGGCCGTTGGCACCGGCGACCTGTCTACCGTCAAAATCGTCAACAAAATCTCCGACCTGGGAAAAGACAAAGCCTTTGACCCGCTGTTGGGCACCCAGGCCTCGGAGTCAAAAACCATAACAGATCCTTCGGCGATCACCGTGTACGGCCTCAAGGGCATGCTGACCACCCTGGCGCGGTGCTGCAAACCGGTTCCCGGGGATGTTATTACCGGGTATGTCACCCGCGGGCGCGGTGTTACCGTTCATCGCTTCGACTGCCCTAATATTTTACGCCTGCAAGATCAGGAACGCGTGGTCAAAGTGGGCTGGGGGCAGGCTCCCAAAACGTATCCGGTTCCAGTGGAAGTAAAAGCGTATGACCGGCAGGGTTTGATCCAGGATATTTCCAATGTGCTGGCCGAGGAAAATATAAATATTCTGGAAGTTGGGGTAAAAGTGAGCCACCACCTGGCCACATTCAACCTGATTCTTGAATTAGGTGACATCGCCCAGCTCAGCCGGGTGCTGACTCGTATCGAGAACTTGCCCAACGTAATCGAATCGTATCGGGCCCGGCCTGGGTGAAAGATTCACCCGGATAAAATCTGCTATAATCTTGTTGCCCAACCCGAAGAGGGGTTTCATTTGGCGAACATACTCTCCGTTAAAGAAGCACAGGCGCGCATCCTATCCTTTTTCCAGCCGGTCGATGTCGAAATCATTCCACTGGCCGAATGCGCAGGCCGGGTACTGGCTGAGGACATTACTGCCCCGGGTGACCTTCCGCCCTTCGCGAATTCGAGCATGGATGGCTTTGCGGTGCGATCAGCCGATGTGCTGACCGCTATCAAGAATAAGCCCGTTCTGCTCAAAATAGTTGCGGATATCCCCGCTGGAATCCCTACCAGCACGGTCATTCAAGCCGGGCAGGCCGCGCGAATTATGACCGGCGCCCCCCTTCCAGAAGGCGCAGACGCGGTGGTACCCGTAGAAGATACCGACCATCCCAGCGGCCCAGCCGCGCAAGGCGCACCTCAACCCGTGCTGGACCATGTGCGCATCCTGCGAAGCGCACAGCCTGGCGCTTTCATCCGCCCGCGCGGGCAGGATGTGCAGCAGGGGCAAACCCTGCTGACAAAAGGCCGCAGGCTCAAGCCACAGGAGGTTGGCATGCTGGCCACTATTGGCCGGGCGGAGGTGCTGGTTTTTCGTCGCCCGCGGGTGGCGCTGTTTTCCTCCGGCGATGAACTGGCGCAGCCTGGTCAAACCCTGGCGCCCGGCCAGATATATGATTCCAACAGCTATTTCCTGGCAGCTACTCTCGAAAGGGAAGGCGCGCAGGTGATCCGCCTGGGAACGGCAAGGGATAACCCGCTTCAGATCGAGGCGCTGCTGGACAGCGCCGTGGAACATCGAATTGACCTGATTGTCACTTCGGCAGGTGTAAGTGTGGGGGCATTCGATTACGTCCGGCAAGTCATCGAATCAAAAGGCCGCCTGAACTTTTGGACGGTAAATATGCGTCCGGGAAAGCCGCTGGCATTCGGCTCATTTTCCGAGGTGCCCCTGATCAGCCTGCCCGGCAACCCGGTATCTGCGTTTGTCGGCTGCCGGGTGTTCGTCCTCCCCGTGATCCGCAAGCTCAGCGGGCGAGAGGAATGGTTTGCTCAACGGCGCCTGGCGACCATCGAAAAGCCGATCGAATCGGATGGGCGCGAGAGCTACCTCAGGGCGAATGTGCAGAATCAGGCCGGGAAACTGGTCGCGGCGCTGACCGGACACCAGGGATCTGGGAATTTGTACTCTTTGGTACAAGCAAATGCTTTACTGATTGTCCCCTCTGGTGTAAAATCGCTCCCGTCAGGTACGGAGGTAGAAATCTGGTTTTTCGATGATGATTAATGTGCTTGTTATACGATAAATGGATCGCAACCTGAAGTCTATATGGTTTTGCTCGGTAGGTATGAAAGTCTCATCGTGTGATTTGTTCAGGACGCTGTTGAAATTATCCGAACCCGACTTGCCGGTTGAAAAGCCAGGCATAATCTAATCCTAAGGCAGGAGGAAAACAATGCCTCGAATTCGTTGTCACTACCTCGATTGCGTATTCCTTGATGAGGGATATTGCAGTGCCGCCCAGGTCGAAGTTGACCCAGACACCGGGTGCAACACCTACAGCCCAAATGCTGAAGCCGCTGCCGGTGATGAATGGGATGATGAGGAAGAATTGGAAGAATGGGAGGAAGTCGAGGAAGAAGATCTGGAGGACGAGGAAGATATGTGGCTGGAAGAAGACGAGGAGTAGCGAAGCTTTGCCAGGGAGAGTTTCGTTCCCACCGGTAAGGCAGGATTCCTTTCGTTCAGAATGACTTGCATATTCTAAGAAAGGGTAAAGAAACCTCGTAACCAGGTTTTTACGTATTTTTTCCTTCGCAAATTGTCTGCTGAAGACCCCGGACCTTTGCAGTTCTGGGGTCTTTCATCTATAAAACCTTACTCGCATGAATCCAGAAGAACAAAAGAACCTGAAGCGCAACTACATCGCCAATATCTTCGATGGCGGCTTCTTTGGGTTTGGGATTGGTTTTGCCTCTTGGACAACCGTGATACCGTTGTTTGTCGATACGATGAGCGATTCGGCCATCTTGATCGGATTGATCACCGCGGTTCACGTCATGGGGTTTCAGGTACCGCAACTGCTGATGGCCCGTTCGGTTTCGCGGCTGACTCGCTATAAACCGATGGTGATGTGGCTGACAATCCACGAGCGGGTGCCTTTCCTTGGACTAGCACTCGTTGCATTGTTTTACCACCAGCTTGGCCCACTGGCAGCCGTGATTCTCACATTCATTATGTTGATATGGCAGGGGTTGGGCGCCGGTTTTACCGCCAACGCCTGGCAGAATATGATCAGCAAAGTGATCCCGCCTGATTACCTGGCCACATTTTTTGGTCTGCAGGGTTCTGCAAGCAACTTGCTTGCCAGCGTTGGGGCCATTGCCGCCGGAACAATCATCGAACAGCAGCCATTCCCAATGAACTTCGTGCTTTGTTTTGTGATCGCTTTTGGCATGCTGAGCCTTTCTTATATTGCTTTGGGCATGACCCGTGAGTCAGCCCATGTGGTAACCATCACTGCCGAAACCCAGCCAGCCATCTGGCACAGCATGATGGATATTTTTAAGAAGGATACAAATTTCAACTGGTTCCTTGTGGCGCGGACCCTGGTGCAGTTTGGAACCATGGCATTTTCCTTCTATACGGTATACGCGGCATCTCGCCTGATGGCCGGCGCCTACACGGTGGGCGTGCTGACCAGCGTAATGATGATTGCGCAGGTTATTTTCAACCCCCTGCTCGGCTGGGTTGCCGACCGCTGGAGCCGTAAAGGGATTTTAGAGATTGGCGCTGTTTGTATTGTTCTCAGCGCGTTGATCGCGCGCTTCGCACCATCCGTTACCTGGATGTACCCGTCTGTCATATTGGCAGCCGTTGCCAACACGGCTTTCTGGACAATTACCATTGCGATGACGCTGCAGTTTGGAAGCGAGGGCGAGCGTCCAACGTATGTTGGCATGGCCAATACGCTGATCGCCCCGGCAACGTTCATCGCGCCGCTGGCAGGTGGCTGGCTGGCAGATAAACAGGGCTATCCGGCTACCTTTTTAGCAGCGGCCGCCGCAGGACTCGTTTCCGTGGTTGTATTTCACCTGTTTGTAAAGGACCCCAAGAAGCGGAGGCCGGCAGGTGAAGAAAATGGGGAACCCGCAGGAAACCTGGCCTGAACAGCCAGCATCGTTACCCCATCTTCCCCCGCCGCCGGGTTTACTTTCGATTCTCTTTTGTCCTACGCCACAATGCACGATACGAAGCAATCGCTTCTTCAAGCGCTACGCGGATGGGAGTATAGCGGATTCCCAGCTCGCGCTCTGCCTTCGAGCCATCGCAGCAGAAACCATTTTTCAACGTCCAGCCAGCATCCACCGAGAGTCCCCAGGGCGGCGGGCGGCGGGTGATCTGAGATACGGCAGTGAGGAGATAAGCCGCGGCGAGAACCATCCAATCTGGAAATTGAAACAGCGGCAGCGGGACGCCAGAAACCTCGCTGATCAGTTTGGCGTAAGAGCGGCCATCCAGAGTATGGCGGCCTATCAGATACTTCTGACCAATTGCCTCCGGCTTTTCTGCCGCGCACAGCATCGCCTCTATCAGGTCACCCACATATACATAAGTAGCCAGCGAATGATGAAAGATCGTGGAGGGCACGCGCCGGCGAACAATATCCTGAATATAATGACCAGAGGCCTTTTCATCTCCTGCGCCAAGAACAATGCCCGGATATAACACTGCCAGCGGAAGACCGCGGCGGTGGGCATCCCAGGCAATTTCATTCGCTACGGCTTTTGTATGAGCATACTCGCTGAAGAACTGCGGGCCGGGGCGGCTTTCCTCTCTAAATGGGATCTCTTCAGGCTTGCCATATACTGCCACCGTACTGACGTACACAACCTTTTTCACCCCCGTTTCCAGCGCGACTTCCATCACATTGCGGGTTCCCTCGATATTGATGTTGGTATACCTGCTGCGGTCTGGCTCCCACATGGAATACAGGTTTGCCAGATGAAAAAGCCAGTCACAGCCGTACACACCCTCACGAAGTGCCGCCAGGTCATTTACATCACCATAGATCAATTGCGCTCCCAGGTATTGGAGAAAATAGGTTTGGCTGGTTTTTCGAACCAGGCAGCGTACTTCATGCCCGTCCTGTACAAGCCGCTGAACCAAATGCCTGCCGATAAACCCGGTCGCGCCGGTTACAAACGTCTTCAATAAGAACCTCCACTGAATAATGGCGCAATGATAACCCAGAACAGGATCGCGGGCAAAGGGTTATCAGTATTGCAAACCGTGGCCATGCCCAGGAAAATAACGATGTATAATCCGCATTCATAACCTATCCAGGAGAAGTTCATGCAGCCAGCCGTAATGGGAAAGGTATTATGGGTTGACCTGACCCACAGAACGATTTACGAAGAGCATATTCCAGATGAACTATACCGGCGCTTTCTCTCTGGGGTTGGCCTTGCCGCCCTGCTTCTGTATCGCGAAATTCCCCCTGGTGCTGATCCGCTTGGGCCAGATAATGTCCTGGGATTTGTTTCTGGATTGTTAAATGGAACAAACAGCCTGTTTACCGGGCGCTGGATGGCAGCAGCAAAATCGCCATTAACTGGAGCATGGGGAGAAGCCAACTGCGGCGGAACCCTGGCATCCGCATTGAAGCGCAGCGGATACGATGGCATTTTCTTCAAGGGGATCAGCCCATGGCCGGTGACCCTGGTCGTCAATAATGGCGCCGCGGAACTGCATGATGCGGATCAACTGTGGGGAATGGATGCAGTTGAAACAGAACGCGAACTGCGCAATGCCTTTCCAGACAGCGCCGTAGCTTGTATCGGCCCTGCCGGAGAGCGGCTTTCATTGATCGCGGCAATTAGCAATGATGGTGGGAGAATGGCGGCTCGCTCTGGCTTAGGCGCTGTGATGGGCGCCAAGCGCATTAAAGCGATTGTTCTGCGAGGCAAACAAAGGATCACAGCGCATGATAAAGAGTCCATGCAGCGGTTGAGCCAGAAGGCATTATCGGCGGTACGGCTCAAAATTCCGCTTCCACCGGGCAAAATCACCCGATTTATGGGTACGCTCATGCGTATACTGCCCTTCCAATGGATGCAGGACGGCATGCTCTATAAATGGCTCTTGCAGCGCTGGGGGACAATCAGTATGAACCAGATCAGCGTCGAGATGGGTGACGCGCCGATTCAGAACTGGCGCGGCAGCAGCGCCGATTTTGGTTTCAAGCACTCGGATTCCTCCGATCCTGATCGGATTACCCAGTATGAAAACAAAAAATACCACTGCCGTTCGTGCGCGCTGGGCTGCGGCGGAATTATCTCTAACGAAGTAGTGAAAGAAGGGCACAAGCCCGAATACGAGACCGTTCTTTCATGGGGCGGGCTGCTGGGCAACAAGGATCTGGAAAGTATATTCGCGATTAACGAAAAGCTAAACCGCGCCGGTATGGACTCGATCTCTGCCGGAGGAACAATTGCATTTGCCATCGAGTGCGCGGAACATGGAATGCTCAGTAAGGCACAGCTAGATGGATTAGATTTGCGTTGGGGAAACACCCAGGCAATTATGGAACTGGTTGACCGGATGATTGCCCGGCAAGGGATTGGAGATCTGCTGGCAGATGGCAGTCGCGCTGCAGCCGCCCGAATCGGAAACGGCGCGGAGAAATTCGCGGTACACGCTGGCGGGCAGGAACTGGCAATGCACGATGGGCGCAATGATCCGGGTTTCTCGCTGCACGCCGTGGTCGAGCCAATGCCGGGCCGGCATACCAACGGATCGCAGTTGTACTATGAAATGTTTCAGCTCTGGAAGCGCGTTCCTGGGCTGCCGCCCTCGAAGCCGCTGTATTGGAAAAGCGCGAAATATACAACCCATGGGAAACAGGGCCGCGACCTGGCCAGGGCAGCCGTGGCCTGCAGCCAATTCAGCCAGGTGATGAACGGGGTCGGTTTATGCCTGTTCGGAGCCCTGATTGGCGTGCACCGCGTACCGGTTTTCGAATGGTTGAATGCCGCCACCGGTTGGGAAGAAACGCCGCTGGGATATATGCAAATTGGGGCGCGCATTCAAACCCTAAAGCAGATGTTTAATGCGCGCCAGGGCGTCCCACTGCGCCACGCAATCAACGCCCGTGCCCTCGGCCTTCCGCCGCAGACCAGGGGAGCAAACCGCATGCGGACCCTTAACATAGATGAGATGGTCCGGTTGTACTGGAGAGAATCAGGGTGGGATGAAAATACTGGCATGCCGCCGGATGAGGCCATTGCAGAAATTGAAGTGGGGGTTGTACGCAATCATCCAAACGGATAATGATTTATATTTTTAGAAGAAAGATCTTTGGGAAAATTTGTTATTCAAATGGCACAGATCTCACGCTTTAATATACAATAACAGTAATCCGGAGGAATAACCTATGACAGATTGGTACCAGCTCAATACAGAAGAAACGATATTAAAACTAAACACCGACAAAAATGGTCTCAGCACGGATGAAGCTGCCCAACGTTTACAAAAGTATGGACCAAATGAATTAGTCGAACGGGGAGCAAAAGGCCCCTGGGCGATTCTTTGGGAACAGCTAACCGGGATTATGGTGGTTATTCTTATCGTTTCCGCGGTCGTTTCGATCATTATGGGAGAATTTACCGATGCGTTGGTCATCTTTATTATTGTTGTTTTGAACGCCATTCTCGGTTTTACCCAAGAATATCGCGCTGAGCAGGCCATGGCAGCCCTGAAACGAATGGCCGTTCCAAAAGTGCATGCCCGGCGCGACGGCCATCTGGTTGAGATCAGTGCGCGTGAGGTTGTACCGGGAGACGTTCTCCAGCTAGAAGCCGGTAATACGGTTCCTGCGGATGGCCGCCTTTTGGAAAGCATCAACCTGCGCGTGCAAGAAGCCGTGCTGACCGGGGAATCAGAGGCGGTTGAGAAGAATATTGCGCCGCTGAGCCTGGAAAACGCGCCTATTGGCGACCGGGTGAACATGGTGCATATGGGAACCGCGGTTTCTTATGGCCGGGGAACGGTATTGGTAACCGATACCGGCATGCAGACACAACTGGGTAAAATCGCCGACATGATCCAGTCGGTTGGGTCAGAGAAAACCCCCCTGCAGCGCCGCCTGGAACAGTTAGGTAAAGGCCTGGCTCTGGCAGCGCTGGCCATCGTTGCGGTTGTTTTTGTACTGGGACTGTTGCGCGGCGAGGAAGTCCGCGTGCTCATTATGACGGCCATCAGCATGGCCGTGGCCGCCGTGCCAGAAGGTTTACCCGCGGTTGTGACCATTGCACTGGCCCTGGGCGCGCAGCGTATGTTAAAGCGCAATGCACTGATCCGGAAACTGCCTGCTGTGGAAACACTCGGCTCAGTTACCGTTATCTGCTCAGATAAAACCGGCACGCTGACAGAAAACCGCATGACGGTTACCGTGGTAGATGTAGCTGGCAACTCACTGAACCTGAAAGAGCGCCTGCGCAGTTTTAGCCCCACCGTCAGCCGCGATGACCCGGTCGAAACTTTGCTGGTTGATAGCCCCGCCGTAGTGCTGACCATGGCTGGTGGAGCATTGTGCAGCGATGCCAGCCTGGAGCCCATCTCCGGGGAACCAGGCACCTTTTCAAGCATTGGCGATCCGACAGAAGGCGCCCTGGTGATCGCTGCCGCTCGCGCCGGGTTATGGAAAGCCGAGCTAGACCAGGCCTTTCCACGGGTTGCCGAATTGCCGTTCGACTCCGAACGCAAACGGATGACCACCGTTCACCGCCCCGTGCCCGAAAAAGTCCCGGCCCTGCTGGACCCCTATAAAGATGAGCGCCCTGACTTCTTCTCGCCCGATCAGTACCTGGTCATTACCAAAGGCGCGGTAGATGGACTGCTGGATGTTTCAAATTGGGTATGGACGCGTGGCGAAGCCGAGCCGATGGACGAAAAATGGCGAGAACGCATCCTGAAAGCCAATAATGAACTGGCGCAGAACGGCATGCGCGTGTTAGGTGTGGCATTCGGGCTGCGCGAGCTGGGTGTGGTCGATGAGGCGGTTGCTACCAATCTGGGTGAAGGGCCATTGGAAAGTGACTTAATCTTCCTGGGCATGTTTGGCATGATTGACCCCGCCCGCGCTGAAGTAAAAGATGCCGTGCGTATCGCACAAACTGCCGGCATCCGCCCGGTGATGATTACGGGTGACCATCCTCTTACGGCCAGCTACATCGCCAGCGAGTTGGGTATTGCCCAACAAGGGCGAACGCTGACCGGGCGCGAGCTGGATGAAATGCCGGTTCAGCAGTTCGAATCCGTTGTAGAAGAAATTCCAGTATATGCAAGGGTTTCGCCAGAGCATAAGCTAAAAATTGTCCAGGCCCTGCAGGACCGGGGGCACGTGGTAGCCATGACCGGCGACGGTGTGAATGATGCCCCCGCGCTAAAGAAGGCGCAGATTGGCGTGGCAATGGGCATTACCGGCACGGACGTTTCTAAAGAAGCATCGGATATGATCCTGCTGGATGATAACTTTGCTACCATTGTTGCGGCAGTTGAAGAAGGCCGGCGCATTTATGACAACATCCGCAAGTTCATCAAATATACAATGACCTCGAATGCCGGTGAGATCTGGGTAATGCTTGCCGCGCCATTTATAGGCATGCCCCTGCCGCTCACCCCGCTGCAAATCTTATGGGTCAATCTGGTTACCGATGGACTGCCCGGCCTGGCGCTGACCATTGAACCAGCCGAGCGGAACACCATGAATCGCCCGCCCCATCCACCAAAAGAAAACATCTTCGGGCGCGGTATGGCACGGGATATTTTATGGATCGGCCTGCTGATGGGCCTGGTATCGCTGGCCGTTGGGTATATTTATTACCGGATCGACCCTGCCGCGTCCCCTGCCGTCTGGCAAACGGTCACCTTTACCACCCTCACATTGGCGCAGATGGGAAATGCCCTGGCAACTCGTTCAGAGCGTGACACAATCTTCCAGATCGGCCTGTTCTCGAACAAAGCCATGCTGGGCTCTGTGCTGCTGACCTTCTTGCTGCAGCTTGCGGTGATTTATACACCATTCCTGAATGCGGCTTTCTCAACCACCCCGCTCTCCCTGCGAGACTTGTTGATCAGCCTGGCTTTCAGCGTCATCGTCTTTGCTGCGGTTGAGACAGTAAAAGTCATCCGCCAGCGAGCAAAATAACGCACTGCCAAATTACATCACCAAAAAATCAGACTGCAGCGTTTATGCGCCGCAGTCTGATTTTTTTCGTGGATGCTTCGCCCTTATGGCTCAAACTCCCAACCGGCCAGGAGCATTCGCTGGGCAGCCTCAGCCAGGAATTTTTTAATGCGGGTGAAGCTGTCGGCTGCGGAGGCAAAATCATTGGGACTGCCGGTTTCGAGACCCTGGAGATAGTAGGCTTGCAGGCGGTCAGCTTCCAACCCGGCGCGCACCAGCCAACCATCAATCTCCGCGTGTTGTTCTGGCGGCTGGCCAATATTTGCCAGAAGCTGCCCTTCGGAGGCAGCCGCGTCCAGGTTCGCCGTAACCTCTTCGCGCCAGGCGGCATCCTGCATCAGGGAATCATCCAGCATCAGCCGGTCATTGGAGACCATCCAGCGTTCCAGGGACGCTGCAAAACGTTTCAGACGGATAGTGGCTTCCGTCTGGTAAACCAGCGGGTCCATCGGCGGAATGGGCGTAAAGGTCGGTTCAGGAACCGGTACGAGGTTTTCCATTACGGGTTCCGATTGCGTTGGAACGATAGGCAGCGAGTGTGCGGGCAGCAAGTCAGTCTTCTCCATTTTCCCACTGCCAACCACGGTAATTTGAACATCAGGCGAATCCGGGTTCGTCAGGTCCGGTATGTTGGGCCCTTCCAGGGTTGCGGTAGTCTGTGAAAACTCAGCCTGCACGCGCTGGGCCAGGTTTCGCAAAATCCCTGGAGTATCGGTCAGGTTCATGTAAAAAAGTAGCAGGCCGATGCCCAGAATGGCCAGTACAGCGAAAAAGATCTGACCAAAAAATGAAAGCAGTGTCTTCAAAATCTTCCTTCCCAAACTTTGTAAACACAGGAACAATTTATGATTATAAGTATATCATAAACCATAGTACGCAGAACATATTTTCTAATATCAAATATGTCAACCGGCGCGCCAAAAAGAAGAGAGCATTCTGACCAGTCTCGCTGATCCAAATGCTCTCTACTTTATTTACAACTCTTTTTAGGCTGGGGGCAACGGATTCGAACCGCTACAAGCAAATCCAGAGTCTGCTGTCCTGCCGTTAGACGAGCCCCCAGTGTGCGCTCAACGGAGAGTATTTTAACACTCCCATTTCTATTTGTCCAGGGTTAGGACTTGTGTGTTGAAAAATTTTAGTACCCTTAGAATTCAAGCGGTTTGTGCCGCAAGATCACACTCTCTACCAGCCCAATCCCAAGCGCCAGTGACAGCAGTGAACTGCCGCCATAGCTAATGAAAGGAAGGGTCAGGCCGGTGACTGGCAAGACTTTTAGGTTTACCCCGATATTAACGGCAGTTTGAAAGAAAATCAGGAACCCAAAGCCATAAGCGATTAAAGCTCCAAACATATCACTGGCTTTGCGGGCAGCGCGGAAGCAGCGAAATATCACAAACACCAGCACGGAAACCACGATCACCGTGCCAATAAAGCCAAATTCCTCGGCCATAGCAGCAAAAATAAAATCGGTATGGCGCACCTTGAGGTAACGCAGCTGCACCTGCGTGCCCTGCCCATATCCCTGCCCAGACCAGCCGCCTGAGCCGATCGTGATCAGCGCCTGGTCAACGTTGTAGGTTTCGCCATGGCGGGCATTCGGGTCAGGGAAGAGAAAGTTGGCCACCCGCTGGAGCTGATAATCCTCAATGAAAGGAATTTTGATTCCCATTGCCAGCAGGCCAAGAAATGCAATCAATACAACAATCCCAATTGCGGCGATAATGATCAGGTAGCGGGTGGGCAGACCACTAACCCACATCATCGCAAACCACAGGACCATGATCACCAGCGAGGTGCTGAGGTTTGGCTGGAGCAAAATCCAGACTACCACGCCAAATGTCATAATCAGGCCGCGCGCTATCCACTTGATATCGCGAGGAGCATTCTGCTGCCGGGCAAAATAGGCCGCCAGCACAATGATCATAATAATCTTTGCCAGCTCGGAAGGCTGGATCAAGATCAAGCCCGTATCCAACCAGCGGGCAGAGCCATAAATGGCGGTGCCAAAAACATAAATCCCGAGCAGCGAGCCTACTGCCACCACGTACATGACATTGGACAGCGAAAACCAGTAATGATAATCGACCCAGGCGGCAGCCAGGATTACCACCAGGCTGACGGCAATGAAGATCATCTGCCGCTGAATCAGGTACATCAGCGTCTCATTCCCGGCAATCGCCGAGCGAATCATCGCTACACCAAAAACACAAAGGATAATGACGGCCCCAAATAACCAGAAGTCGAAATGCCGCCAGATTTGTCTTTTTTCCATACGTATTTTCATTTTGTACGGCTTGCTGGTGGTGAGACCACCAACAAGTCATACAATTACCTTTTTCTCCTCATTACCGGCTTCAGCGGGATGTCGGCGAGCAAACGCTGCTCGCGGCCCTCCTGGGCCATGGTAATTTGCACCGCTGCGGGGTCGATTTCGATATGGCGCGAAATAACCTCCAGCAGCTCATTCTTAAGCAGGTCAAGCTCCGTTGGGGTCAGGTCTGTGCGATCGTTGATCAGCACCAATTTCAACCGTTCTTTCGCCTGACCAGCGCTCTTGTTTTTCTGTCCAGTAAGCCATTCCAGCCAGCCGGCCATATCAGAACCCTCCGCTGCGTTCGTCGCGCCGCATAAAACGGGCAATCCGCTTGAAAATATCTTCTTTCTCCTCCAGGTTCAAGAACGGCACCTTCTCGCCGTTCAACCGCCTCGCAATGTTATGGAAAGCTTCGCCAGCTTTTGTTTTACCATCCATCGCCACAGGCGTTCCGCGGTTGGTACTGATGATAACGTTTTCATCTTCTGGGATCACGCCAATCAGTTCAACCGCCAGCAGTTCAAGCACATCGTCAGGGGTGAGCATGTCGCCACGTTTGGTCATCGATGGGTTAACCCGGTTGATGATCAAGCGCGCCGGACCTTTCTCCTCGGCTTCTACCAACCCAATGATGCGGTCCGCATCGCGCACGGCGGATACTTCCGGGTTGGTAACCACGATAATAATATCCGAAGGGGCCACGGCATTGCGAAAACCGCGTTCAATGCCTGCCGGGGAGTCGATCAAAATCCAATCATATTCGGGGCGCAGTTCATCGCACAGGCGGACCATATCGCTGGGTGAAACTGCGCTCTTGTCGCGTGTTTGAGCAGCCGGGATCAGATATAGATCCGGCAGGCGTTTATCGCGGATCATGGCCTGTCGCAACCGGCAGCGGCCTTCAATCACGTCCACCAGGTCATAGACGATGCGATTTTCAAGACCGAGCACCACATCCAGATTGCGCAGCCCGATATCGCCATCAATACAAACAACCTTTTTGCCGCCCATCGCCAATGCCACCGCGAGGTTAGCCGTTGTTGTGGTTTTCCCCACCCCACCTTTACCTGAAGAAATCGTTGCTACCGTTGCCGTCATGCCTGCCCTTCCCCTTAATGAAATAAAAAATTATTTCTTCGGATTCCATGATTCCGCGACCATCTGCCCATTCACGATTCGAGCCATTTCAGGCTCCGATTTTCCACGACCAAAAACCGGGCGCTTTGGCGGCGCTGTATAGATCATCCCGGCGATGCGCAGTTGGGTGGGCGTCATTTCAAGCGCGCATACCACTGCATTTTCATCTCCGTCCGCGCCAGCATGCACAACACCGCGCAGCCGGCCCCATACAATAACGCTGCCCCCGGCAATCACTTCAGCACCCGGGTTCACATCACCCAAAACGATCACGTGGCCGCGGTGAGAAACTTTGAAACCAGAGCGCAAAGTTCGCTGGACGAATACCGCATTTTCGCCTTCCAGGTTGGTGTCCATCGAACGAATGGTGCGTTCGGGGCGGGGGGTGGAAATGCGCGTGGCAAGGCCCAGCACCTGAGCCGTCTGTTCCGTAACGGGAGAATTGCTAATCACAGCCCACAGGCTGATACCTTTGCTGGAAAGACGATCGCGCAGCGCCCCTAATTCGGCGGCGCGAACGATATGGTTGCCCACATCAATCGCCACCCGCGCGCCCTGGAAAAAGGCCGCCTTCTCCTCCACGTGCGCCAGCAGCGTGGATTCCAGCTCGGACCAGTCTCCTTCACCAAGGGTGACCAGCAGACCATCTTTTATGCCTTTAATTTGCATTTGCCGCCGTTCATTTAGCATACGATAATTTACGCCATCTTCCCTGGTGAATCAACGCACAATCAGGGCTCGCCTACCGGAGCGCCCATCTGCGCGTCAATCGCTTTCAGGTTGTAATATGCTTCGATTACTTTCCCAACAATGGGAGCCGCCACACTAGCGCCTTCTCCACCATTATACACGAAAGCCACAACAGCAATCTCGGGATTGTCATAGGGCGCATAACCGAAGTACCAGGAGTGCGTGGGCCATTCCCCGGGTTTACAGCGGTTTGCTGCACTGGCAACATCATCACAATATTCAGCGGTGCCTGTTTTCCCGGCGGTTAATATTGGTGGGTTGCGCGTCTCCAGGGCCAGTTCTTCCTGCATTGGGCGCACGGCGGTTCCTTCTGTAACCACCAGGCGCATGGCCTGTTTGGCCATTGCCACCACCCATGCATCTACTGGTTTATATTCGCCCGTGCCGATGTTATTCTCATAGATCTGGATGACGGGATCTTTGGTGATGTCCCATTTCAGATCCGGCTCAAACGGTTTAATCACGTTGCCTTCCGAATCGAGCACTTCGCGAATCAGTGTTGGGCGCATAAATTTGCCATCGTTTGCAAGAATGGCGGCGGAGAGTAATACTTGCAGCGGGGTCGAGAGAATCAAACCCTGGCCCATCGAAGCGATATAGGTATCACCGGTGGTCCAGCTTTCATTCTGATACTTTCGTTTCCAGTCGGGGTTAGGGATGAGGCCCGGGTTTTCACCGGGCAGTTCGATACCAGAAATCGCGTCATACCCAAGCGCCCGGGAATACTCACCTAACCGCCAGATACCCAGCCCGCCGCCCGGAACCTCATCTCGGTACCCGCCGCCGATCTTATAAAAATACACATCACATGAATTCATCACCCCGCGCAACCAGTCCTGGTCGCCGTGACCGGCGTCTAACCAGCAAACGTATTCACGGGTGTTTGTACTGGGCGAATTCGGCAGCGGCTTTTCCTCAATTGCGATCAGGCCTGGGTCGAAAAGCTTCTGGTCGGGCGCTACTACGCGTTCGTTAAGCGCGCCCACGGCGGTGGGCATCTTGAACACCGAGCCAGGCGGGTATGTGCCAGAAATGGCCTTATTCAGCAGTGGCTTGGCCGGGTCTACCGTCAGTTGATTATAGTAATAGGAAGGGATCAGCTTGGAAAAGCGGTTATTCTCATAGCTGGGATAAGAAACCATGGCCAGGATCTCGCCGGTTTTTACATTCATGGCAACCACCACACCCTGGTTGGACTGGATGCGGTTGAAATAGGTGTTCCAGAAATCAATTTCATAGACCAGCGCAGCGCGAGCCGCCTGCTGCAGGCGAACATCCAGGGTCAGGCGCACATTATTGCCAGGTACCGGCTTGACAGGCTCCGTCAGGTTGCGCAGCTCGCGTCCGGCTACATCTACCTCCACAAAGCGCTCGCCGTTGCTGCCGCCCAGCAAATCCTGCAGCGAGTTTTCAATCCCGGCATAACCCACCTTATCTCGTCCCGGGATAAACCCCTTTTCGCGGTAGTACTGCTCCTGGTTGGCTGGCACCGGCCCAAGAAAACCGATGATCTCCGCGGTCAGCTCGCCGGTAGGGTAATCGCGCACCGGCTCGACTTCAATATTTACGCCCGGCATATCTGCCGCCTGCTCGCGGATCTGCATAGCAGTATCTCGATCAATGTCGCACTTAATCCGCACCGGGTCATAAGGTGCGGTGGTATCCTGGATATATACGATTTCCTTAATACCCAAATCCGTCTCACAAGGTTTGAATAAGAGCACAATTTCGTCGGTAAGGGTCATCTCCTCATCCACCTCTACCGCGCCGGCGGAGACGGGAATATCCAGCAGTTCAGATAAGCGGCGATAGATCTCCTGATCTGGCCCTGGAACGATTTCTTCATATGTGATTGGAAGCACCTCTGGCAAATACGCCGGGGTGACGGTAACGTTATAGGAAGCTACATTGCGCGCCAGAACGATGCCGTTACGATCGTAGATAATCCCACGCTGAGTAGTATCGCTCACACGCGTGGTGCGGTTTTCGTCTGCTCTGGCTAAATAGTCGGCTCCATCTAAAACCTGTAACGAGAACAGCCGGAATGCATAAAAGAGGAACAGCACGATCACCATGCCGGAAACAACCACCATACGCCACGGCTCCAGGTGATGCTCGGCCTTCTGCGCATCATTTGCGTTCATACTTCAACCTCTTCAGGGTAGACCCACTGCGCCAAATCGGCGACCATTGCATACACCGGTAATGCCAGCAGCAGGTTCAACAGTGTAGAAGGCATGATTACCATGTTGATACTATCATTAATGGGTAAGGGCGTGCCTTGAAAGATCAACGCGCCCGCGATGAAACCCTGTGTAATCAGTGAGCCGAGAAAGGTAACGAAGAACATCGATAAGATCGGCGTCTGCCAGACTCGCCGCCGGAACAGGCGAGCAACAGCCGTGACCGCCAGATAGCCCACCAGCGGCATCCCCAAAGGCACAGCCGAAACATAACTAACCAATACCCCACCCAAAAGCGCCCAAAACCAGGCGGAGCGAGCCTTTTCCTGAAGCGCCCAGGCCACCAATACCAGCAGCATCAGGTCTGCATAGCCACTCAACAGCGGCAGCGTGCTGATAATGATGGTTTGCAGCATCAATACCAGAGCTAAAATAGGGATGGAGAGCAGGATAGACATGGCTGTATCCGCCAAAAAGCATCACTGTTCTTCGATCAATGGGCCAAGATCCACGGGCTTGAAGTTCGTCACCACCAGTACAGCACGCAGGCTGGAGAAATCGACTACAGGCTGCACCGAGGCACCCTGGAAAAGAGCCGTTTCTTGTTTGCGCACGCTGGCAACCTGGCCAACCAAAATATTGCTGGGATAGTTACCACCCAAACCAGAAGTCAAGATGATCTCCCCGGGTCGCAGATCCACTTCCTGAGAAATCATCTCCAGTGAAAGGTCCCCGGTCACCGAACCAATCAAGGTGCCATTGGCATTGGAGTCTGGAAGCTGCACGTTAACCGCTGATCCAGCATCGGTGATTAACTGAACGCGGGCGGCGTTGGCCGTCACCGCATCAATGCGCCCCACCAATCCCTGCGAGGTGATGACGGGCATCCCGTGCCGCAGCCCCGAATCGGAACCCTGGTCAATGAGAATATAGCGCATGAAGGGGTTGGTATCGCGGCCAATGACCATGGCGGCAACATAGCTGCTGTCAGGGCGGGTGCGCGCCACTTTGAGCAGCGAGTAGAGAATATCGTTGTCTTTCTGCTCCTCCTGGAGCTGGATCACCTGTGTACGGAGCTGGGCATTTTCATTTTGCAGGCGATCGTTCTCCGTCCGCAGCGCATTCAGGTCTGTAGGAGAACGAACCATCTGATAGACAGCCAGGTAGCGCGTTGCCAGCCAACGCTGCGCGCCAACCACTGGATCCACCAGAACTTTCAGGTAAGGGGCCAGGTATCCACTCAGTGCCAGCAGCATCACGCCCGCAACCAGCAGGGCAGCAGCGCCAGTACGCCAGTATTTCTGTATGAAATCTCTCATTCGTTATACGTTCAATTCTCTACCTGGGCCGCGAGCCGTTACGCTCAACGTCTACCAGGAACTGCTCCCACCGGTCGATATCTTCGAGGATCAGCCCGGCGCCTCTGGCCACGCAGGTCATGGGGTCTTCTGCAACCCACACCCGCAGGTGAAGCTCATCGGTGAGACGGTCAGACAGTCCTTGCAGTTGCGCTCCCCCACCAGCCAGGCATACGCCTGTTTCAATCAGATCGGCAACAATTTCAGGCGGGGCCTCATCCAATGCATCCTTAATGGTATCAACAATCACCTGAACAGAAGCAGCGATCCCCTCGCGGATTTCAACGGAGGAAACTTCGATGGCTTCCGGCAGGCCTGTAACCAGGTTACGCCCGCGCACAGGCATGGTTTTCTCGGTGGGTAATGGGTAAGCCGAGCCAACTTGAATTTTCACCTGTTCGGCCATCCGCTCGCCGATGAACAGGTTGTATTTATTGCGAATGTAATTGATGATGTCTTGATCCAGCTCATCGCCAGCCACGCGCAGAGAACGCGAGACCACAATGCGCCCGGTAGAAATCACGGCAACTTCAGTCGTGCCGCCGCCAATGTCTACCACCATGCTGCCGCGCACCTCACTGATTGGCAGTCCCGCGCCCAACGCAGCAGCGCGGGGTTCTTCAATAAGATGTACCTCACGGGCGCCGGCAGCCATAGCCGCATCTTCCACTGCTTTCTTTTCTACTTCCGTTGCCCCCGATGGAATACCAATAACGACCCTGGGCAGGGGCATGGGAACAACACTCTGCTGGTGCGCTTTGCCAATAAAATAACCCAGCATCGCCTTGGTAATTTCGAATTCAGAAATGACCCCGTCACGCAGGGGACGAATCGCCAGCACATCTGCCGGGGTCCGGCCAACCATTTCCTTAGCGGAAGCACCAATCGCAAGCGGTCGCCGGGAGCGCTTATCGATGGTGACCCAGGAAGGTTCATTTATAACAATCCCCTTCCCGCGGATGTGCACCAGCGTGTTAGCGGTCCCCAGGTCAATCCCAATATCCAGGGAGAACAAACCCAGCAGCCACTTAAATAAATTTGGTGCCAATGATGAAACTCCTTCGGTCCTGACAATAATCGATTACTCGAGTTTTGATTATACCATTTATTATTTTCCAGGGTTCGCTGCTACCGTCGCCGTCAAGCAAATGCTTTAAAATAGAATGTTTGTGAAAATTTGCACTACTTTGCCCACTATTTTTGCCTTCTTTGAGGATAAATGTCACTTGCATGCATAAAAACATGGTTTTAGAATTTCAGAGGTTTTCTTGAACCATTTTATATATTTTACTGAAGCATGGAGCAGGATGATCATGGTCAGTTTGACAATTGATGGTAGACCAGTTGCGGTCCCAGAAGGGACAACAGTACTGGAAGCGGCGCAGGCTGCTGGAGTGCCGATTCCGACCCTCTGCAACCACCCCTCATTAAAACCATTCGGCGGCTGCCGGTTATGCCTGGTAGAGGTGGAAGGCGCGCGTTCCTTGCAGCCTTCCTGCACGCTGCCAGTGAGTGAGAAAATGGTAGTCCTTACCAACACAGAAAAAATAAAAACGGCCCGGAAATTTGTACTGACGCTCATTTTCAGCGATCGCAATCACTTCTGCCCTTACTGCCATGTGACCGGCGCCGACTGCGAACTGCAGAATGCAGCTCTGGATGAGGGTATGTCGCATTGGCCTTACCCGCCAGCCTGGCAAAAATATCCAGTGGATGCCAGCCATCCGTACTATGTAATGGATCACAACCGCTGCATCCTATGTCACCGCTGCATTCGCGCCTGCGGTCAGTTGGTGGGCAATTTTACGCTAGGAGTCGAAGAACGCGGCGCCAGCAGTATGCTCACCGCCGATTCTGGTTTACCGCTGGGCGAAAGCTCCTGCGTTAGCTGCGGCACGTGTGTTGCCGTATGCCCCACCGGCGCGCTGATTGAACGGCGCAGCGCCTACCAGGGCCTGAATGAACAATTAACACAAACCCAATCGATCTGCACCGGCTGCAGCGTGGGCTGCGGGGTATCAGTGTACACCCGTGATAACCGCCTGGTACGCATTTTAGGCGATTGGGACGCGGCGATTAACGGCGGCGTGCTGTGCAAAACGGGCCGTTTTCTGCCCCTGGAAGAAAATCGCGAGCGGATCACCACCCCGATGGTCAAGAAAAATGGCAGCCTCCAGCCCGCTACATGGAATGAAGCCCTGGAAGTATTGGCAGCCAGACTCAAACCACTGTCCGGCAAAAACGGGGATGGCGTGGCCGCGCTGGCATCGACTTACATGCCGGTTGAAGCGCTCACCCTTTTCAAGCAAATCTTCAGTGATCACCTGGGCAGCGAGATGGTCACCAGCATCGAAGAAGGCCGGACGACGGCCATCGCCTCCGCGCTGGCTGAAGAACTGGGCCATCCCTTTGAAGGCGACCTGAATGCACTAAAAATCTCCGACTGCGTGCTGGTGGTAGGCGCGGACCTGGCTGAAAGTCACATGGTGGCCGGTTTCCTGGTTAAGCGCAATCTGCCGAATGGTACCAACCTGATTGTGATAGACCCCCGTGAAAACGGTCTGGATAAAAACGCTAACCTGGTAATGAAAGCAGCACGCGGGTCGGATCAGGATGTCTTGAGGGGCATCCAGGCCGGGTTGGTGAAGCTGGCTTTGGTTAAGACAGCTACCGTGGCAGACGCAAAAGCCATGGTCAGTGCCGAGGTAGAACTGGCCCAGGCTGCGCAGACCACGGGTATCTCCGCGGACGATATCCTGGCCGCAGCGGGCATGCTGGGCATTGCAGAACGGCCCGTTATCATATATGGCAAAGGCATCACCATTCAGGATTCGATCCAGGCCATGCGCCAGCTGCTCGTGCTGAGCCAGCAGGCCGGGGCCGCGCTGCTGAGCATGAAGGGTAATGCCAACTCATTGGCCGCCGCGCAGCTTCGGCTGGAAAAGCCTTTCCAGATGAACGGGCACCAGGCCGTTTTTGTCGCCATGGCAGATGAATATCCATCTCAACGGCTCAATCAGCGGGTCGAAAAAGCACCCTTCTTGGCCGTACAGGCCAGCTACGCATCCAGCCTGAGTGCAGCCGCCGATGTCGTCCTGCCGGTGGGCAATTGGGCCGAACAGGAAGGCCATTACCTCAACCTGGATGGTCACCTTCAAAAAGCCAACCGCATTCTTACCGCGCCCGAAGGCGTGCCTTCAAATGCAGATGCTTTGAGAGCACTGGCCCAAAAACTCGACCTGCAGCCAGACGAGAACTGGAAAGCCGCCATCGGTTCCCGGCCCGCCCCGGTTCAAATCATCTCTATCGACAACGCGGCGTAGTTATTGGTAATGAACGAAGGAGAAAACAATGGCGAAACCCAAAATTTCCTCAGATTGGCTTTGCGGATGCGCGGGCTGTCACATGTCACTGCTGGACATCGATGAACGCATTATTACGGTTGCCGAATTAGCCGACCTGCGCTCCACCCCAATCACCGACTTGAAAGAGCCGGATGAAGAGGGCGTGGATGTTGGCATTCTAGAAGGCGGAATTAACAACACATACAATGAAGAGGTAGCGCAGAAATTCCGCAAGCGCTGCAAGCTCCTGGTGGCATTTGGCGACTGCGCCGTGTTTGGCGGCGTACCGGCCATGCGCAACTTCTTTACCCTGGAAGAGGCGCTGCGCCGGGCATATGTGGAAGCCGACAGCAACGACAGCGAAGCGATGATCCCATCGGACCCCGAGCTGGCGCAGATGACCAAAGTGCGCGCCCTGCAGGAGGTGGTTCCGGTCGATCTTTTTGTCCCGGGCTGCCCGCCCGACCCAGACACGATCTTTTACGTCCTGTCGGAGCTGGCGCAGGGCCGCAAGCCCGTCCTCGATGACGGCAAACTTCAGTGGCACTAAGGGATTAGAGGTAAGCTATGGCAACTCAAAAAATAACTGCGTCACAAAAAGTGACGATCGAACCCGTCACCCGCATTGAAGGGCACGCCAAGGTCACCATTCACCTGAATGATGCCGGAAAAGTCGAGCGGGCCTACATGCACGTGAACGAATTCCGTGGCTTCGAAAAATTCTGCGAAGGGCGCATGTACTTTGAAATGCCGCAGATCACCCCGCGCATCTGCGGAATCTGTCCGGTCAGCCACCACCTGGCGGCAGCTAAGGCCGGTGATGCGCTGATGGACTGCCCCCCACCCCGCCCGGCTTCCCTGCTGCGCGAGCTGATGCACATGGGCCAGATAATTCAGAGCCATGGGATGCATTTCTTCGAGTTGGCCGGCCCGGATTTGCTGCTTGGATTCGATGCCGACCCCGCCACGCGCAACGTGGTTGGGCTGATTGGCGCAAACCCGGCCCTGGCGACCAGAGCGGTGATGCTGCGCAAATTTGGGCAGGAGATCATCCATACTCTGGGCGGGCGGCGCATCCACCCGACCTTTGCCGTGCCGGGCGGAGTCAACAACGCACTGAAAGCAAGCGAACGCGACCTGATCCTGGCGGGAGTAGACGATGCGATTGCCACCGTTCAGGTGGGGCTGCAGATCATGAGCCAATGGGCGGAAGCGAACATGGAAGATATCAACAAGTTCGCCGTGTTCCCCACCGGCTATTTCGGCCTGGTCACTCCGGAAAATGGGCTTGAGCTGTATGATGGCCAGATCCGTCTGATTGGCTCGGATGGCCGCCAGCTTGAAAAGTTCGATGGAAAAAACTACCTCGATTACATCCTGGAGCACGTTGAAAACTGGTCGTACCTGAAGTTCCCCTACTATAAGAAGATGGGGTACCCGCAGGGCGTATACCGCGTTGGCCCGCTGGGCCGGCTCAACACATCGGATAAAATCGACACGCCGCTGGCTAATGAAGAACTGAAAAAATTCAAATCCTTCAACGGTGGTAAGCCGGTCGAAAACACCCTGTATTATCACTACGCCCGCCTGGTTGAAATCCTGTTTGCGGCGGAGCGGGTGCGGATGCTGTGCGAAGACCCGGATATTTTGAGCACCGACATTCTGAACACCAAACAAACCTTCCAGGGCCAGGGCGTCGGCGTGATCGAAGCGCCGCGCGGCACGCTGATCCACCACTATTGGGCCGAACCTTCGGGGCAGTTGACCAAAGTCAACATGATCGTCTCTACCGGCCACAACAACTGGGCAATGAGCAACGCGGTCGACAGTGTGGCAAAAACATACATCCAGGGCGAAATCCGCGAAGGGCTGCTGAACCGGGTAGAAGCCGCAATCCGCGCTTACGACCCCTGCCTGTCCTGCTCCACGCACGCCGTAGGCCAGATGCCCATAGTGGTAAATGTGCTGGATAGCGAAGGGGAGCTTGTACAGACCCTGCATCGCAATATGGAATAGAGCGTTTACTGAAACCCAAATTGAGGTAAGTGCGTTCCCCATGATATTTTCCCGGCTCCGGAATATCCGGGGCCGGGGTTAATTTCACCAGACGCCACAGAAATGGAAGCGCTTATGATCTTTCTCCATAGCTCACCCCAACGCCGACCGTCTTCTACCCAGGAATGAAGATGACCAGAGTATTAATTGTAGGATACGGTAATGCCGATCGGCAGGATGATGGTGTAGCATGGCATATACTCACCAGGCTGGCACAAAATTTAGGGCAGCCCGTTCCAGCCGCCCCGGAAGACGGCTTTTTCCCCGAAGGAAATGAGGTTGACCTGTGGTACGTACTGCAGCTTGTGCCGGAAATGTCGGAGGATTTTGCACAGTATGAGCGCATCTGTTTTGTAGATGCGCATACCGGCAATATTGCGGAAGAAATCATGCTTCAACCTGTAGAGGCCAGCCCGGCGGCATCCGCGTTTACCCATCACCTTACGCCAGCAGCCTGCCTTGCACTGACAGAGGCAATTTATGAAAAGAAACCTGAAGCAAGGCTGCTCTCCGTGCGGGGTTACCAGTTTGAGTTCACCAGAGAGCTTTCACCGAAGACCTCAGCCCTGGTGAATCGAGCCATCGACCTGTTAGAAGCCTGGATAAGGGATGCGCATTGATCAAAATTTGTGATCAAATTGCAATTTTTTTTATGATTGACTTTAAAAATTTTTTATAGTATTATAAAATCGTTCATTGAAACTTCACACTATTCCCGTGAACATTTTCGTTGCCCTAATAAGTTAAGAAGAGAGTCCCTTAATGGCCTCAGAAGTAACGCTGCGCAATGTTGCCGAATATGCGGGCGTTTCTGTTGGTACAGCGTCTCAAGCGATTAATAACCGGCCAAACGTCTCACCCGCTACACGCACGCGGGTGCTGGAGGCCGCGATTGCTTTGGGGTACCAGGCGCGCGTGCCAGCCGCAATGACCGGTGAAAAACCACTTTCCATGATTGGGATGCTGGTCATGCATGATGTTGGCACCGAAATTGAGCCCAGCGTTTTTTACACCCATATTCAGTCAGGGGTTGAAAGCGAGTGCCGCAAGCACGGCATCAGCTTAATGTTCTCAACCATTGACGTGGACAAGCGCAAGCGGCCAGTGAATTGGCCTGCCGTCATCCACGATCAACGTATCGAAGGGTTGATTTTAATCGGCACATTCCTGGAAGACGCAATCGAACAAATTCAAAAGACTCTCTGCGTACCAGTAGTCCTTGTTGACGGGTTTGCTCCCAATCTCCCCTTTGACAGCATCAATATCGAAAACTTTGAAGGCGCCTACAACGCAGTCAATTACCTGGCAAAACAAGGCCATCGTCACATCGGCCTGATCGGTTGGTACGAAGATCCCCACCCGAGCATACAGGAGCGAAAAGAAGGCTACCTGAAGGCGCTTGCTGATAACGGACTCACAGATAGCTATCTCGGAATATCCACGTTAGACCGGACCCCTGCCAGCGAAGCATTCAAGCAAATGCGTGCAGAGCACCCGCAGGTTTCAGCAATTTTTACCTGCAACGATGATATCGCCATTGGCATCTATGCCACGGTGCGAGAGATGAAACTGCGCGTCCCAGATGACATCTCCATCGTAGGGTTCGATAACATCGATCTTTCCAGGGCTGTTACCCCGGCGCTCACCACCGTACATGTCCATAAAACATGGATGGGAATGATGAGTGTCCGCCATCTGGTAGACCGGGTGCAGAACCCGGAACAGCCCAAAATCACAACGCGCGTATCAACCCAGTTAATTATCCGCGATTCCGTGGCGACGCGTAACCCACCCCCCTGACCACGGGCAGCCCTGGCAGATTTTCATTGCCAGGGTGATCGATTAGCAACTTGTTAGATCACACATAAGTAGATTTAGAGGAGGTGATGTTTAGCAAAGAAACAGCAATATAGTAGTGCCCCAATCAATGTAGTGAACGTTCAAAAAATGTTTCGACTTTTAGGAGGAAGATTCTCATGCGTAAGATGTTCGCTCTAAATCTGATTCTGATCGTAACCATGCTGCTGTCTGCATGCGCTACGTCGGTCACCCCCGAACCGGCACAGCCCACGCTGGCCCCGGAACCAACCAAAGCCCAGGTCGAGCCCACCAAGGCCCCTGAACCAACCAAAGCCCCCGAGGCAACCAAGGCCGAGGCTGAACCGACCGCCGCGCCGACTGAGCCCCCCGCGCCGGCCTTCAAAGAAGCCCCCATGCTGGAAGAGCAGGTCAAGGCTGGCACACTGCCCCCGCTTGACGAGCGCATTCCCGAGAACCCCATGGTAGTTACGCCCGCCAAAGAAATTGGCAAGTACGGCGGCGAATTGAAGAACGGTATGACCGGCGACCCATTGTGGGGCGGCGGCCTGTACGGTATCGCCTGGGAGCGCCTGATTGCATGGAAGCCTGACTATTCTGGTGTTGTCCCCGCCATTGCCGAAAGCTACGAAGCCAGCGCCGATGTCAAGGAATACACAATCCACCTGCGCAAGGGAATGAAGTGGTCAGATGGTGTTGATTTCACCGCGGATGACATTATGTTCTACGTTGAAGATGTTGTTTTCAACGAAGAAATCAACAAGAGCGGCCCCGTGGCCGACTGGCTGCCTCAGGATGGCGCGAAAGATTTCAAAGCCACCAAGATCGATGACTACACCGTGAAGTTCTCCTTCGCCAAGCCCTACGGTTTGTTCCCGATGAAAGTGGCGGCTTGGGAAGGCAATATGCTGGCCTTCTACCCCAAGCACTACGCCCAGCAGTTCCACAAAAAATACAATGATAAGGTAGACGATCTGGTAAAGGCTGAAGAAGGCGTACAGGATTGGGTCGGTCTGTTCAACAAGAAGCTGGATTTCAACAGCTGGTTGCTGTACCCCGAGCGCCCGGTTCTGTTCCCCTGGCGCACCGTCCAGCCCCTGGGCAGCGGCACCGAAATCAAGTTGGAACGCAACCCCTACTACTGGAAAGTGGACCCCGAAGGCAACCAACTGCCCTACATTGACAAATGGACCGGCATCATCTTCCAGGACGCTCAGAGCCGCACGACCGCCGCGGCCAACGGCGACGTTGACTTCATCAAAGACCCCGCCAACGAAGACCGCGCTCTGTTCTTTGATGCGATGAACAGCGGCAAACCGATCCAGATCAACAAGCAGATCTCCGACGGTGGCGTTCAAACCACGGTTCACTTCAACTTCACCGTTGCTGACCCGGTGAAAGCGGAACTGTTCCAGAATAAAGACTTCCGCATCGGCGTTTCCCACGCCATTAACCGCCAGCGCATCATCGACACCCTCTTCGACGGCCAGGGCGTGCCCGCACAGCCCTCCCCGCTTGAGAGCTCACCGCTCTATAACGAAACGCTGACCAACCAGTACACCGAGTACGATACTGCCAAGGCCAACGAGTACCTCGACAAAGTCATCCCCGACAAGGGCAGCGATGGCATGCGGCTCGGCCCCGACGGCAAACCCCTCACCATCATCGCCCTGGTCAACAACGGCCTTTCCTACGGCACCACGTGGGCCAAACAAGCTGAACTGATCATTGAAGACCTGAAAGAGGTTGGCCTGAATGTCCAGTTGAACGCGCAGGCAAACGATCCGTGGACTGAGCTCAAGAAGAAGAACGAACTCGAAATGAGCATCTACACCGGTGAAGGTGGCGCGGGCTTGAACGCTATCATGGATGCACGCTACTTCACGCCTGGCGAGTACTTCGGCCTGTTCGGTAACGGCTGGTTCGCCTGGCGGAACAAGGTTGAAGATGGCACCAGCGTTCAGGTAGAAATGCCTCAGAAGTATCTTGATCTGCGCGACAAGTACGAAAAAGTTCTGGTTGCTACCACCCAGGAAGAGCAGATCGCGCTCATGAAGGAAGTTCTCGCGGACGCCCAGGAAGAATTCTACTGCATGGGCACCGCCCGGCCTGGCGAGGGCTACCAGCCCTTCAGCACCCGCATGGGCAACATCCCCGATGAGTGGATCTCCGGCTGGGTTGAAGGCGTTTACCACATCATGCAGCCCGATACCTGGTACATCAAAGAGTAACGTAGTTTCAGATTAAAAACGGGTGTCTCAAAAGTACGTTTTTTGAGACACCCGTCTGTAAGTGAAATACCAGTTGTGTGTGAAACGGCGAAAATGCCGTTTCACACACAACCGCGAACGAAGGTAAAGCTTGCTCACGCCTTATCCGTAGATCAGAAGTATGGGCCTGGAGCAATGATTATCAAGAGGAGGACACTATGGTTAAATATGTCGCCCGCCGGTCTTTGTATATGGTTGTGACCATATTCATCATTTCCATCATATCGTTCATCGTGATCCAATTGCCTCCAGGCGATTATGTGTCAAACCTGATCGGAAGAATGTACGCGACCGGCACAAAAGAAATCCCTCAAGAGTACGAACAGATGATGCGCGAGACATACGGCCTGGACCAGCCGTTGGTTGTGCAGTACTGGAAGTGGATTACCAACATTGTTACGAAAGGCCGCTTCGGTTACAGCTTTATTTACCAGAAAGATGCGTCGAATATGATCGCAGAGCGCCTACCCATGTCTTTTGCGCTTTCTTTCCTCTCGATGATCTTTGTCTGGATTGTGGCGATACCCATCGGCATCTATTCAGCGGTAAAGAAATATACGCTTGGCGATTATTTCTTTACCTCCCTGGGGTTCATCGGCCTGGCCGTGCCAAATTTCCTGCTGGCCCTGGTCTTGATTTATATCAACTTCAAATTCTTTGACCAATCGATGATTGGCCTGTTTTCTCCAGAATATGCCAGCGCGCCGTGGAGCACGGCGAAAGTTCTGGACCTGCTCAAGCATGTGTGGATTCCGGTGGTGATCATCGGCATTGGCGGCACAGCCGGTATGATCCGCACCATGCGCGCCAACCTGCTAGATGAGCTCAATAAGCCGTATGTTGATACAGCGCGCGCGAAGGGCCTCGATGAGACCAAACTGCTGGTCAAATACCCGGTAAGGCACGCGTTGAATCCTTTCATCAGCACCATTGGCTGGTCACTGCCGGGGCTGGTATCCGGTGAGGCGATCGTCTCCATGGTATTGAACCTGCCTACCTCTGGCCCGATCCTACTGCAGTCGTTGATGAATCAAGATATGTTCCTGGCTGCCGGGTTTATCCTGCTGCTGAGCTCGCTGACAGTCGTCGGCACATTTCTATCCGACCTGGCCCTGGCCTGGCTCGATCCACGCATACGGCTCATGTGATTTATCTGAAAGGGATCTCTTATGGCAACCGATACCCTCCCTATAGGTACTCCAGGTATTCAAGCCCCACGCCAGGAGGACTTAAAAGTAGAAGTAGCTTCACAATGGAAGCTGATGTGGTGGAAGCTGCGCAAGCACAAGCTGGCCATGATCAGCGGTGTAATTGTTATCCTCCTCTACATTGGCGCGCTCTTTTGTGAGTTTATCTCCCCATCGCAGCCGTTTAAAGTTTACAGTGATTATGTCGTTGCACCGCCCCAACCCATTTACTTTTTCCTGGACGGGAAGTTCAAACCCTTTGTTTACGGTTTGAGTTTTACCCGCGATCCCCAATCACTCAAAAGGATTTGGGTAGTAGACAAAACCAAAATCGTGCCGATCAAATTCTTCGCCAAAGGCGAAAAGTATAAGCTGTGGGGGTTATTTCCCGGCGATGTCCACTTGATTGGCCCAGAAAACCCCAAGGACCCCTTCTTTCTCCTTGGCGCGGATAAGTTGGGCCGCGATGTGCTCACCCGCATCATCTACAGCAGCCGCATCTCGCTGACCGTGGGCTTGGTTGGGGTATTCATCAGCCTGTCAATTGGCATCCTGTTAGGCGGCATTTCTGGCCTGGTGGGAGGCTGGATTGATAACCTGATCCAGCGCGTTATCGAAATTTTTATCTCCATCCCCACCCTGCCAATCTGGTTAGCCCTGGCCGCGGTGGTACCCATCGACTGGCCAGCCCTGCGCGTCTACTTTATGATTTCCATCATCCTCTCCTTCGTAGGATGGACAGGGATGGCGCGCGTGGTACGCAGCAAATTCCTGGCCCTGCGCGAAGAGGATTTTGTTCTCGCCGCGCGCCTGGACGGCTGCAACCGCTGGCGGTTGATCACCCGCCACATGGTGCCCTCCTTCTTGAGCCATATCATCGCCTCTATCACCCTGGCTATCCCCGGAATGATCCTGGGCGAAACGGCGTTGAGCTTCTTGGGCTTGGGGCTGCGCCCCCCTGTGGTAAGCTGGGGCGTGATGCTGCAAGACTGCCAGCAGGTATCCGTCATTGCCAACAACCCCTGGATGATGTTCCCGGGCGCGGCGGTAATCCTCACCGTGTTGGCCCTTAACTTCCTGGGCGACGGCCTGCGCGACGCCGCTGATCCCTATTAATGGAGGTAGCCATGGATGAGAACTTATTACTAGAAGTACGAGACTTGAAAATCCATTTCTTCACCGATGAAGGTGTAGTGAAAGCGGTGGATGGCATTGACCTGAATATCTACCGCGGAAAGACACTGTGCTTGGTGGGTGAAAGCGGCTGCGGGAAAAGCGTTGCGAGCCGGGCCTTTCTGAAGATCATTCACGCCCCAGGCAGGATTGTGGACGGGAATATCATTTTCCGCCAGCGGCACAGCAACCAGCAAGAAGGTGTGGTTGATATCGCAAAGCTCCACACGCGCAGTCGTGAAATCCGCAGCATCCGCGGGAAAGAAATAGCGATGATCTTTCAAGAGCCTATGTCATCGCTGAGCATGATGCACACGGTTGGCTCACAGATCAGTGAAGCCATTTTACTGCACCAAAAAACCACCAAAGAAGAAGCCCGCGCAAAAGCCATAGATTTGCTGCGCAAGGTCGGCATCCCACGCCCTGACCGCATGGTCGATGAATACCCGTTCCGCCTGAGCGGCGGCATGCGCCAGCGCGCAATGATCGCTATGGCCCTTTCCTGCAACCCGTCCATGCTGATCGCAGATGAACCTACTACCGCGCTGGATGTAACCACTCAAGCCCAGATTCTGGAGCTGATCAAGTCCCTCCAGAACGATTTGAACATGGCGGTATTGTTCATCACCCATGACCTGGGCGTTGTTGCGGAAGTAGCCGACGATGTGGCTGTGATGTACCTGGGCAAAATCGTCGAATGCAGTGATGTAAAAACGATCTTCCACGCTCCGAAGCATCCCTACACTCAGGCTCTGCTGCGCTCGATTCCGAAAATTGCGATCGACCGCAGCGAACTGGATCCGATCAAGGGGATGGTGCCCAGCCCATTCCGCCGCCCGGCAGGCTGCACGTTCAACCCACGCTGCGCGATGGCCATGGAAGTCTGCCGCTCGGTCGATCCTTCCACCATTGAAATCGGACCCAATCACACGGTCCGCTGCCTGTTATACGATAAAAATTTACAGGAGGTAAGGGAGCATGAACATGCAGCAGCCCGTTGATTCGACCATACCAGGATCCAATGGAAAGAATACCAATTACCTGCTGGAAGTAAAACACCTGAAGATGCACTTCCCAATAACCAAAGGGGTTTTTGCCAGGGTCAGCGGGTATGTAAAAGCTGTAGACGATGTGAACTTCTTCATCCACCCAGGCGAAACGCTTGGCCTGGTTGGCGAAAGCGGCTGCGGGAAAACAACCGTCGGGCGCAGCATCGTCCGTGCCTATAAACCAACCGCAGGCGAGATCCTTTACCAGCGTGCGGATGGGAGTGTGGTGGACCTGGCAGGATTTAAAGAAGAAGAAATCCAGCCATACCGCCGCGATATCCGCATGATCTTTCAGGACCCATACTCCTCGCTCAATCCCCGCATGACCGTCTTTGATATCGTCAGCGAGGCGCTGCGGGTAAACAAGATTTGCCCTGATAGCGAGATGCAGCCGCGCGTGGAAGAACTGCTCAAGCGCGTAGGACTGCGCCCCGAGTATATGCAGCGCTACCCGCATGCATTCAGCGGCGGAGAGCGCCAGCGCCTGGTCGTAGCCCGGGCATTGATCACTTCGCCGCGCCTGATCATCTGCGACGAGGCGGTTTCCGCGCTGGATGTATCTATCCGCGCGCAAATCCTGAACCTGCTCGAAGAACTTCAGAACGAATTCAACCTGACCTACCTCTTCATCTCCCACGACCTGAGCGTTATTCGCCATATCTGCGATCGCATCGTGGTGATGTATGTAGGAAAGGTGGTGGAAGTTTCCAATTCGCTGGATCTATATGTGAACCCGCGTCATCCCTACGCTGAGGCGCTGCTATCCGCCGTGCCCATTGCCAACCCCATTGGACGCGAAGATCGCAAACGCATTCAACTCAAAGGCGAAATTGCCGACCCATCCAACCCGCCCAGCGGATGTTATTTTCACCCGCGCTGCCCTTACGCCCGCGAACGATGCTCCAGCGAGGAACCACAGCTTCGCGATATGGGCAACGAGCACTTTGTGGCCTGTCACTACGCCGAGGAATTAAACCTGCAGGGTGTGATTCGCCGCTAGAGAAAACGCTATACCGCTATAATAAGAGCATGGGCCAAACGAAACCCATGCTCTTTCTTATTACCGGATGCCGCGGGGCGGGCAAAACCACCTTTTGCAGCCGCCTGGTAAAGGCTGCGCGAGAAGCTGGCTGGAAGCCGGGCGGGCTGATTTCCCATCCCGTGTTCGAAGGAATCCGGAGGGCAGCCATTGACACAGAGGATTTGCGCACCGGAGAAATCCGGCGGCTCGCAGCAGCCGTCGCGCCAGGCGGAGCCGCCACCCCTGGCGCAAAACACTGGCGCTTTCACCCAGGCGCCCTGGAATGGGGCAACCAGGTGCTGGCACATTGCACACCGTGTGACCTGCTGGTGGTTGACGAGCTTGGACCGCTGGAACTGGAACGCGGCGAGGGCTGGCAGGCCGGTTTGGCCGCCGTCGATTCGCAGCAGTATGCGATTGCATTGGTGGTAATCCGCGCGGATCTGCTGGGGAAGGTGCTTCTGCGCTGGGAAGACGCCAACCTGGTTGAGATCGACACGCCGGAAGACAGCGCATATAAAGGGCGCGTGCTTTCCAAGCAGTTGTTTTAACCGGAAAGCAGCGCAAGCCCCAACTGACGGCCCGCCGCCGCTGGCAATACGGGCGGTTCCAGCCTAATCCGGTTCTACGTCGCGGTATCCTAACGGCAGTGTGACCGGCCCTTTGAATGCCGGATCGCCGATAAAACCGGGCAGCCCGGGCATACCGGGAATGCCGCGGGAGCCTTTTAATTTGCGCGCATCGTAGATCAGCCGGTCATCAGCAAACAATTCCCCAAGATATTCCCCGTTCCAAACTGTATTATCTTCGTACAGCTTGCCGAAGAAGTCACCCCGCCGGGTGAACACATGAGTTCCATAAATATACGCAATTGGATCGCCATCGGAATTGTACAGCCAGCGCGTCATCCATCATCTCCTATGGTCTGAAGATAAGGTAATTATAGACCCAAACCTTACGGCCTTGTTTTCACCTACTTTACAAAAGCATGCGTCTGCGGGAACTTATCATTTTTCATTTTCGTCTTATAGATGAAACAAGGGCGGAATTGCTGTACCAACCCAATCATTCATATAGATCAAAGGGAAAAACGATGTTCACCATTCCAAAACCACGCCTGTTCCCCATTCTGGCGGTTATGATTCTGATGGCAACCTTGCTGCTGAGCGCTGCTCCGGTTTTTGCTCAAGGCAGCGGCACCGCAGAATACGCCGTCAAGCATGGCGAGACACTTACGTCCATCGCAAAACGCTTCGGGCTGACCGTTGACCAACTGCTGGCGGTTAACCCGGCCATCACCAATCCCAACCTGCTCCGCACGGGCCAGGTCATCATCCTGCCTGCTGGTCGCAGTGAAGGCCTGCCGCGCCTGGACCGGGCGCGGGTATTTGTGTGGCAGCGCGAGAAAGACGACGGGCGGGTCGAGCTTGAGGACCAGATGTACCTTGTCAAAAGCGGCGATAACCTGAACCGCATTGCCAAAAGCTATGGCCTGACGCTGGAAAAACTGCTGGCCGCGAACCCGCAGATTGACGATCCTAATCAGTTGATGCGCGGCGAGCTGATCCATATCCCTGATGGTCGGGGCGAAAACGTGCCTCGCTTCTACGAAACGCCCAAAGAACCCAGTAAATGAGTAGGAGAAGGGACTGCCGTGTGAATCGCGGCAGTCCCTTCCTGAATTCAACGTTACGCCAGGCGAATAGAATGCTGAAGTTGTTTCTAATCCGCTTGCACGGATGGATGCGTCATTAGATATCTTTTAACGGATCGTCAAAAGCCTCGATGTAGGACCGGTCCCGGGTCTGGTTTTCACTCCGCAGTTTCAGGATATATTCATCATAGGCATTATAGAATTCATCTGTCACCATTTTGCGGTTGACCAGATCCCCCTTGGTGGTGGAATTGATCAAACGTAGGGCCTCTGCTTTGGCAAACTCAATCGCAAGCTGGTGAATAATGGAGTCATCTAAACTTTGACCAGGTTCCATTTTCATATCCTTTGTTGAGATAAACAATTGTAGCATGTTTGCCCGCCGGGTCCGCGCAGAAAACGGTAAAAAAGGAATTAAACACGCCTGGCGCGTCATTGAACGCGCCAGTAATACGGATGTTTCAACTATGGGGCGGCAGGGGGTCGAACCCTGATGACCTCTCGGCCGGCAGATTTTAAGTCTGCTGCGTCTGCCTATTCCGCCACCGCCCCAGATGACATTTATTTTACCGCATTTCTGCCGAGAGAAAAGGGTTTTCTGGGAAAGAAACCGCAGCGATAGCAGCTCCCACCTGGCTGTTTATAATACCCCGCTCGTCCCTTGCCATCAGACTGCTGGACGTCAGCGCTCCGAAATGTGGGGAGCAAGCCACTGCGCCCGGTTGTGCGAAGAGGTGCCGTTCGCTTCCACGGTGAGGATAAAGCGCACATTCTGCCCGGCCAGGCCGCTCAAATCGACTTCGGCCAGGTGAAACTCCTCATCGTACACCTCATCCCAGGTAGCCAGGGTGTAGACACGGCCATTTTCGAGCTGGTATTCGAGTCGGAAGGTGACATCGCAGGCCCCGGCCTGGTATGCGCAGCCGATGACCGCAGAGAAGAAATAATTCGCCTCAACGCGGATGGCCGGGTATTTACCGCTGATATAACCATCCGTGATCATCTGCGGGTGGGTGAGCAGGGCAGGCTCGTCATCGATATAGCCCGATTCCAGGGTAGGGTTATCGATGCGGCGTACGTAGCCGCGGCTGTCATTGTTGCGGCCCTGGCAGGGCAGGCGTTCCGCTCCGCTGTGCCATTCGGCCTGGCAGTACGCGGCCACAAAGTCGAGCGGTCCGCTGCTGACCGATTCGGCCACGCGGATATCAACGAAGAACGGGCTGCTCTTGCTGCCGATGCCAAATAATTCGCCCGAGGCGTTCGCCAGCATCCAGTTGCCGCGGTAGCTGCCCTCTTCATTGGGCGAGACCAGGTTGACAGACAGGTCAATCACCTCTCCTGGAACCACATTGCCCGGCAGAGAGAGGACATTGGGGCCTCCCAGGCGGCTGCCATCCACAAAAACCAGCGCGTAAGCGGTTGTCCAGGTGCAGGCGCCGGCGTTCTCCAGCCGCCAGGTCTTGGTGAACCCCGTTCCAGGGGGCAGCACCGAGCCATCGGGGATGCTGATATCGCCTATGAAAATGGCCGCGTTGCAGGGTAGGGGCGGCCTGGTAGCGGTCGGCGTGGGCGGCACGGCAGTTTCCGTAGCCGTGGGTTCCGGAGTAAAGGTAGGCGGTGGCTCCACGGTGTCCGTAATTGTGGGCGTGGGCAGCTCAGGCACAGCCGTCTCGCCGCCCCCGCCGTCACCTGAGCAACCTGCGTATACAACCCGGCAATTTCGGTCTGCATTGCGCCCTGCGTAGCTGCACTGCTGGTGTCTTCCGTAGGCCGGGGATCGCCCGAAATGGGAATCTCCCCGGAGCAGGCGCTGGTAAGAATACTCCCCAAAACCAGCAGTGCAGCCAGTAAAACCAACTTGCGGTACATCGCAGGGCCGATTACTTCTTGATGACGCGCGGCAGCAGCCACTGCGCGCGGTCCTGGTGAGATGATCCGTTGGCCAGCACGGTGAGTATGAATTTTACGTCCGTCCCGGCAAGACTGCTCAGGTCCACCTCCACCAGGGCAAACTGTTTATCATATTTCTCCTGCCAGGTTTTCAACGTCTGAATGGACCCGTTCCCAATCTGATAGTCGAGGCGGAAGGTGACATCACAGGAAGGTTCTTCATAACCACAGCCAATCGTTGCCACAAAATAGTGACCTTTTTCCACCGCGAAGGAAGGGTAAGTCCCGCGAATTAGGCCGTCGGTAACCATCTGGGGATGCATCTGCAGCACCGGCTCATCATCGATGTAGCCACTTTCGAGCGTTGGCTTATCGATGCGGCGCACAAAGCCGCGAGCATCATTATTGTTACCCGGGCAGGGCAGCGACTCGGACGCATTCGACCACTTAGCTTCGCACATTCTGGCAATAAAGTCCAGCGGGGCACCGGATGACGACGCCGTAACGCGAATATCGGCGTAAAACGGTGAGCTTTTCTCCCCCACCCCAAACAGAACACCAGACGCATCGCGGAGCTTCCAATTGCTGCGGTAGCTGCCCGCGCTGGTTGGGGCCACCATGGTCACCGATATATCAATGACCTGCCCGTTGGCAACATTGCCGGGCATATCAATAACCTTTGGCGCGCCAAGCTGGTTGCCGTCAACAAATACCACATCGAACCCGGTCGTCCAGGTGCAGGCGCCGGTGTTCTTCAGCCGCCACGTTTTGGTAAAGGAAGCGCCGGGCAAGAATGTAGAGCCGTCCTGAACGGTCACGTCCGCGATAAACTGGGCCTGGTTGCAGGGGAGAGGAGTAGCCGTGACGGTGGCTGTTGGCGGAACAGGCGTATTGGTGGGCGGGACGGGCGTATTGGTCGGCGGGACCGGGGTGTTGGTAGCCGTAGCCGGGATTTGTGTAGGTGAGGCAGTGGAAGATGGCGCGATGTCCTTCCCGGGTTCAGTGGTCGCCTGGGCAGTAGGCTGCTGCGCCTGCGGCGTAGTGGCCGCGGCGATCTGCGTCTCTAACTGCGAGATCTGCGTCATCATCGCGCTGGTTGTCGCGGTAGCCTCAACGGCCTGAATAATGATGGCGTTCTGCGTGGCTGCCTGGCTCTCGCTGTTAATCCCCGATGGTACGCGCGGCAAACAGGCGCTGGAAACCAGGCCAATCAGGCAGACACCAACGATGGCGAATAAATATTTCCGGTTCATGGTTTTCTTCTCCTCATTCCGCTGGCGGATCGTCTCCTCTTCGCGGCGATGATTTTGCTAAATGAACGTAACACCAGCCTGCATTATTCAGGCTTCAATAATAGGACGAACAATCCGTGGTGGAAGTTCCCACTTCACACCTCGGGTCCCGGGAAAGCATCGATGGGCATGATCGTTTCAGGGTTGCTTTCGATAATTTCCGCGTGCAGGCTGCCGCGCGAAAGCTCGCTCAGCGCACCCTGGAACGGCTCCAGGTGCCAGGCGGCAAAGCGGGCCGTGACGGTGACATCGGCGCCAAAATCCTCATCCAGCACCTGCCCGTGGTGAGCCTGGATCAGCAGTCGGATGCGCTCAAAGTAGCTGTACTCGCAAGCCAGCATGACGGTATGAGTAGGGATCTTTTCCGCGCGCGGCAGCACGCCCAGCACAGCCTTAACCGCTTCGCTGTAAGCATGCACCAGCCCGCCGGTGCCCAGTTTGGTGCCGCCGAAGTAGCGGGTCACCACCACAACCACATCCCCCAACCCGCTGCCCTGTAAAACCGAAAGCGCGGGCCGCCCGGCAGTGCCCTGCGGCTCGCCGTCATCAGTACAGTGCGCGGTTACGCTGGTGCCGTAGCCAACGAGAAATGCCGGAACGTGGTGTGATGCGTCCGGGAACTCTGCTCGGATGCCAGCGATGTAGGCGCGCGCTTCTTCTACGCTGAAGGCCGGCGCAGCTGCGGCAATAAAGCGCGAGTTAATCACCATAGTCTCAGCCCGGGCTTCCGCCGCCGGGATAGGGTAACGCTTATAATCTCGTGATATCATGTCTGAATTAAGTAAACCGCCTGGGCTTAATGCTTGTTCGTAAAACCACTTAGGCAGTTTACTTAGTATAGTATAAAGCAGGGATTGGAGCGAAATGAAACGAGGCGTTGATTACATTGGAGTCGGGGTGGGAGCAATCATCATTAACCAGCGCGGAGAGCTGTTCCTGGCACGGCGCGGGCCGCTGGCCAAGAACGAACGCGGGCTGTGGGAATTTCCGGGCGGCTCGGTCGAGTTTGGCGAGCGGCTTGCCGATGCGCTGCGCCGCGAAATGCGCGAAGAATACGGCATGGAGATCGAAGTTGGCTCGCTGCTGGACGTAGTAGACCATATCCTGCCCGAAGAAGGCCAGCATTGGGTGTCCCCTACCTACCTGTGCAGACCTGCCGACGGGACCGCTGAGCCGCGCATCCTCGAACCGGGTAAATGCACAGAGATTGGCTGGTTTGCCCCCCAGCAGATGCCAGCGGACCTGACCATCATCAGCCAGCACAACCTGGCGCATTACCTCGATAGGCTAAATAAGTAGCTGAAAAACCACCCTAAAACGCCTGGGCCTCATCGGCAGGCTGCGGCGCATCCTGGTCCTCGGGGAAATGTTCTTCGAACGCTTTCTTCGCCGCTTTCGCGCCCTGCTCGATCAGCAGTTCAGTGCGCTCGTCATAATCGATGATGCGTGCGGCGGGGAAGAAATCATCCGGGGCAACAATAACAACGCTCACTTCGCGGATAGCGGACAGTTCGGGGTCGTTAATACGCCGGCCAATCCGTCCCAGCTTGTTATAGGCATTGATCAGGTCCAGGCGCTCACGGAAGGAAGCCAGCAGCGCCCAATCCAGCACCCAGGTAAGCGCCTCGGAGAAATCCTGCGGAAGCTGCTGCCCGCCGCGCTCCTGGGCTGGCTGAGAATCGCGCCAGGGGGTCATCAAAACCACGATGACTTCCATGCGATCTTCCAGCGGGAAGCGGTTGGCCGCGTCGAGCGATACTCCCAGCGGAGTATTGGCGACCACCGCCCCGTCCCAGTAAACGCCCTGCGAAAGCTCATCGAACGTCCAGGGGTACATTAGTGGGATGGAACAGCTTGCCAGGATGCGCTGAATGGTGATTCCGTCCAGTACGTCGGGGCGGCGTTCTTCCGTTCCCCTACGAAAAATTGTATGGTTGCTGAAGGTTACGCGCTGGCCGGTGCTAACGTTGGTCGCATTAATCAACAGGGTATCCTGGCTGGCGGCGATTTTGGTTTCGTCCAGTCCCAGGCGCTGGGTGATGGTTTTGCGCAAGGGGCCGGTATCCAGCAGGTTAGCAAAGCGCCCCACCAACCCGCCCAAACCGGGCACCGGCCAGTTGTTCGATGGTTTTGTGGATGTCGCCTCTTTGGGGTGTACCATCGGAAGGGTAACGCCGATCATCCCTTTCATGATCTGGTTAACCACCATGCGGGTGAGCGGCGTCATGGTTGGCGGGAGGCCCTGGATGTCGCGCTCGCGAAGAGAACGCCAGAAGGAAAGCAGATCATCAGCAGAAATGCCCTGGACGATGGCCGCGCCGTTCACCGCGCCAATGGATGTGCCCACCACGATGTCCGGGTTCCAGGCGCCCTGGTGGCTGTCGTTGACGCCCGGTTTGTGATTCTGTGACAGGTAGCGATATACACCGGCGTGAAATGCCCCACGCCCGCCACCACCGGATAAAACCAGCGTTCGGATCGTTCCCATAGGAAATCCTTTCCAATCCAGTTTATGCGCAGATTTCACCTTGCGATTTGTTTAGTTTAGCGGAAATTCCAAAGGAGCGCCATAGACTTTTCGGTATAATTACCGGCGTTATGAATATTGCCATGCCGCAAACACCCCACCATCGCATTGCTTTCTTTATCACCCCGCACGGCTACGGGCACGCGGCGCGTGCCTGCGCTGTGATGAACGCCATCCGTGAGCGGCTGCCAGGCGTGTGCTTTGAAATTTTCACCCGCGTGCCGCGGTGGTTTTTTGATATGTCCCTGCGCTCCGAATATCACTACCACGAGGTGTTGACCGACCTGGGCATGGTGCAAAACACATCGATGGAAGAAAACCTGACTGAGACGATCCGCCAATTAGAAAAATTACTGCCCTATCCCCCCGCGCTGGTACAGGATCTGGCCCGCCAGGTACGCGCATTGAAATGCAAGTTGGTCGTATGCGATGTGGCTCCGCTGGGGATTGCCGTGGCAAAAGAAGCCCGGCTGCCCTCCGTGCTGCAAGAGAACTTCACCTGGGACTGGATCTATGAAGCCTACCTGGATGTTGAGCCGCGTTTTGCGCCCTATATCCAATACCTACACGAATGGTTTTCGGAAGCCGGGAGCCATATTCAAACGGAGCCGGTTTGCGTATACCGCCCCGGCGTCGACCTGGTGAGCAGCGTGGTATCACGCAAACCACGCACCGCCCCACACCTTACCCGCAAGCGGCTGAGCGTTCCTGAAGATGCCCCGCTGGTGATGATCACGATGGGCGGCATTGTCACCAAGTACCCGTTCCTGCACCGCTTAGAAAATTCCAGAGATATCCGCTTCCTGATCCCAGGTGGGTCAGATCAGTACGAGCAGCGCGGCAGCCTGGTGCTGCTTCCACACCATTCCGATGTTTATCACCCCGATATGGTGGAAGCAGCGAACGTCATCGTGGGGAAATTGGGTTATTCGACCCTCGCGGAAGCATATGCCGCAGGGCTCCCCTTTGTATACGTGCCGCGCGAGCGCTTCCCCGAGTCCCCTCCTATGGCACGCTTTGCCCGCGAAACCATGAACGCGATGGAATTATCTGAGGAACGGTTTTTCAGCGGCGCCTGGCTCGACCTGCTCCCTGAACTGCTCGCCCGCCCGCCCCACAAACCCGCTGCTACCAACGGTGCAGATCAGATCGCCGAGTTTATTCTAGATAAAATACAAATGTAAAGGCACAGGTGCAATTATGCTGCACCTGCGCCTTAATGATATTTTCCCTCTTTACGCTATTTCACCGAGTGGTTGTAGATCGAAAGGCACTCCTACCTTCTCTCCAACCTCTTTCAGGCCGTTGACCACTTCGACCATGATCGGTACGCCCTCTTTAGCATAACGGTCGGATAGCTCGAATTCTTTCTCGCCGTGGATGTAAATGCGTTCCTGACCCACAGCTTTAGGCGCATTTTTCAGCTCATCGAGCAGGGCGTCCATATCACGGGTGAAATCGCCAAGATCGCGGAAGGCATCCACGCGGATCGTGCCGAAGAAGTGCCCCACATCCGCGGGCTTGCCCTCGTTCGGATGGCCCACATGCTTGCCAAACGAAGCCCCGGAAAGAATGCCGGAGAAGATGTCCACCAGCAGCGACAGGCCGTAACCCTTATAGCCGCGCATCACATCAGATCCGCCCAGAGCCAGCAGCGCGCCGCCCTTGAGCACCGCGTTCGGGTCGGTGGTGATGAGGCCTTCGTTATCGATACCCCAGCCGTCGGGGATGGGTTTGTTGGCCTTCTGATAGACGGTAACGCGCCCAATCGGTACGATGCTGGTAGCCATGTCCAACACATAAGGCCGGTTATGTCCGGCGGGAGCCGCCACCGCAATGGGATTGGTGCCCAGGATGGCGGTGCGCCCGTATGTGGGGGCAACCAGCGGCTGCGAATTGGTAAAACTGATTCCAATCATGTTGTGTGGAAGAGCCATCATCGCGTAGTACCCGGCAATCCCGTAGTGATTACTGTTGCGCACGGTCACCATCGCCATACCCACTTCATTAGCTTTGGCTATGCAGCGTTCCATGGCATGGTACCCGGCAACCTGGCCCAGCCCACTGCCGGCATCCAGCGCCAGGCTGGTGGGCGTCTCGCGCAGCACAGTAAGGGGCGTTTTGGGGTCAATCAGCCCGGAGCGCAGGCGCGAGCCGTAATACGTATCCAGGCGGATCACCCCATGGGAATCGACCCCGCGCATATCCGCCGAAACCAGGATTTCCGCCGCGATGCGCGCATTTTCCTCAGGAACGCCGTGCTGGATGAAAAAGCGTACGCTGTAATTTTTGATATCTTCCGCGCGATAAATGAGTTTGGCCATAGGTTCCTCGGTTTGAGAAAGAGAATCAGACACGGTTCAAATAGGTCAACCTGCGGTTTCATCGCTTGCCAACATATTATAATCATAATCGAAGAGGTACATGGTATCCGCCTTTACTGGTTTTACCAACCCTCTCGGGTGAAAGCAATCTCCCACCGGTGAATAGAACTTGTGCGCCATGCCCATTTTACTGAAACTTCAGGCGTTTTGCGTACGTATATAAAATTGTAGTATAAAGGTTTTGATGCATCCTACGATGGGGACGCAATCAGTCGTTATTCGAAATGAATCATAAGAATCTCAGCAACCGCTCTCCCGTGAAGCGCGAAGGCGCTGAACGCTACATCTTCCTCTCCCTGATCAGCTTTGCTGCATCCGTAATCATGACGCGCACCTTCCTGGAATTGACCGGGTACCCGCAGCTTGGCAACGGCACGCTGCATATCGCGCATGTTTTGTGGGGCGGGTTGCTGCTGTTTATCGCCGCGCTGCTGCCGCTGATCTTTGCCAACCGCTGGGTGCTCAACCTCTCAGCCATCCTCAGTGGGGTTGGGGTAGGATTGTTTATCGATGAGGTCGGCAAGTTTATTACCCAGACCAACGATTACTTCTACCCCCCCGCCGCGCCGATCATCTATGCCTTCTTCCTGCTGACCGTGCTGTTGTACCTGAACGTGCGCAGGCCAGACGTGCACACCCCGCGCGGAATGATGTACCGCGTTCTGGAGGATATGACGGAAATTCTCGACCGCGACCTGGATCCCCACGAGCGCGCCTCCATCGACCGGCGTTTAGAAATCATTGCCGCCGAGTCGGACGATCCAAATCTCAGCGACCTGGTAGCGGCAATTAATCGGTTTGTAGACGGCAAGCACCTGATCCTCACTAAGCCCAGGCCGCACATCGGGCAGCGTATTGGAGACCGCGTGGTCCCTATCCTCACCAAAGCCTTGAATCAACGGCGGCTGAAAGCCTTCCTGATTCTCTCAATGGGCGTGATGGGCGTGCTGGCTATGCTGGACTTTGCCCGCCTGCTCATCGCGATCCCCTCCGAAGTCCCCTCCATCGAAAACCTGCTGGCCCCCCTGGTAACCCGTGGTCAGCTGCACAGCACCCAGGAGGCGCTGTGGTTCCTGATCCGAACTTCGCTGGAGGGGATTACTGGCCTGGTGCTGATCATCTCGGGTGGATTGATGGCTGTCGGGCGCGAGCGCAAAGGCACTCAGCTTGGTATGATCAGCCTGGTCACCTGGATCACGATTATTAACCTGCTGGTGTTTTACTTCGACCAGTTTGGTGCGGTTGTCATTGCCCTGGTCCAGTTCTTTGTGCTGACCATGCTCACCTATTACCGCAGGGTGTTTCTCAAGCTGCTGCGAACCTTTTTCTAGCGCTTATTCTTTCTTCCCAAAATTCAGGTCGTCGCCAAAATACCCGCCGATCTCTGTATATGTGAATACGCGGATGGCAGCTTCGCCACCCATAGGGCACTGGTATTCGCACACACCGCAGCCAATGCACAGTTCCTTGATCACATACGGGCGCTGAACGGTAACCCGCTCGCCGCGCCCGTTGGTGATTTCGGCGACTTCCAGCTTAATGGCCTTGTTCCCCAGCGGGCATGCCTCTTCACAAACAATGCAGTCGATGCCATACACCCACGGCAGGCAGCGGTTGCGGTCAACGCGCGCCAGTCCGATTGGGGTAAAGCGCTTAGCTTCCAGAGTCAGGTTAGGTATGGCTCCACTGGGGCAGACCTGCCCGCAGGCGTTGCAGTTGTAACTGCAGTAGCCCAGGCGCGGCACCAGGCGCGGCGTGAGCGCGTTCTGCCAGCCGCCTTCCAGAAAACTGGCCTGCAGCCCCTGCGTGGCGCATACCTTTACGCACGCGTTGCAGCGGATGCACAGCTCTTCGAATGCGGTTTGCCCCGCGCCCGGCGGACGGATCAGCTCTGCCGGCTGTCGCTTCTGGATAGGCTCTACCTTAGCCAGCGCCGCCCAAACTGCCGCAGCGCCTAATGCGCCCAGCGCTTCGCGCCGCCCAAGGTCGTAAGGTTGGGCTGCTGCCGTTTTCCAACCAGGGGCGGAAGGCACACGCACCTGACGCCCAGGAAGGTGCCAGCGAAACGCCGCGCCATCGCGCGGACAGGCTTTGATGCAGTTGTAGCACACCGTGCACTCCGCCGGGTCGCTGGCATAATTCTGAGCAGGGTTAATCGTCCCAGTCGGGCAGCGGAGCGCACAGGCCCCACAGGCCGTGCACGGCTCGCCAACTACCCGGCGGAACGGCGCCACCCGCGAAACCAGCCCCAGTAGCCCGCCTAACGGGCACAGGTAGCGGCACCAGAAGCGCTCAGCCACCCAGTTAAGCGCGATGATCCCGGCAAAGAAGAGGAAGATGGGTACTGCGAGGATAAATACGCTCTGTTCATCCCGGAACAGCGGGTAGACCACCACTTCATGCACGGCATCCAGCCCGCTCCATAAAAACTCGAACTGGTAAAGAAACGCTTCCACCGCGTAGCCGGAGCTGCGCAGCGCCGGCCAGACAGCATTCGCCAGCGTGCGTGTCATCAGCGTAATCGGGTCGAGGAACAGCAGTGATTGGTTGCCAAATACGGCTGCTGTCAGCAAGAAAGCAAGCAGCATATATTTAATCGCGCGCCAGCGCTCGCCAGGCGGCTCAGGCAGGCCGCGGCGCGCTCGCCGGCTGGGGCTGAGTAGATCCAGCGTGGTGCCCATCGGGCAGATCCACCCACACCACACGCGCCCGAATGCCACGGTAAGCAGCAGAGTGATCGCGGCCAGGGCCAGCCCGGGGATAAAAACACGCCCGGCCAGCATGGCCGTCAGCGCCACCAGCGGATCAAGACGGTAGAACAGGTCGGACACCCCAGGCATGGGGTTCATAAACGTAGTTGAAACAAACAGGCCGATAAAGAGCAGCAGCGCCAGAATCTGCACGCACCGGCGAGCGGTTCGGATTAACCGCGGGCGAGCCAGGCTGACAGGGAACGTACGCTCCTTCTGCGTAGTTTGCGTTTCCAATGTCGTTTGCTCCTCTCAACAGGGCTAGAGCGAAATTTCTTCGATCTTCACCGCATCCAGATCGATGAGGCCCAGGCCGCGCTCAGCCGCCGAGCGGATATAACCAATCGATTTCGGCTCCAGGTTCAAAAAGCGCGTGGAATAAGCATCCGCTGCCACCATATCCTGGCTGGCAATCACCGTGTTATTCAGCATCACATCATCCAGGTTGCCGCCAGAGGGGCCGTTGCGCATCAGCGTGCGCACGGCATCCACCACAGTCAGCCCTGGCTTAATCACGCTCAGCAGATCGCCCAGCCCATCTGTCATAATTGAGTGGACTCCGCCGCGGTTCTGCACCACGCCCAGCAGGTTCTTCATCGCGGCAGTCATACGTGCCAGGCTGTGATGCTTTGCTGTACCTACATCAATGAGCAGGTCGCAGGTGAGTACTTCCTGGTAGATTTCCCATTCCTTCATAGCCTTGCCCTGCGGGATCTGGGTTTTCTTGAACTTGTTGCGGTTCATCATTTCCATTTCACCGCCAGCGGCTTTCACCGCTTCCTCGATCCCGCTGTTCGCGTAAGCGCTTTCGGCCTTGCCCCCAAAAGGAAAATCCATCACCCGCACGCGGCTGGCCCCGGCGCCCAGCGCCAGTTTGACCAGCGTTGCCACGACCTGCGGATTGGTGGTGGCGCCGTATTCATACGGATAGTAGTCAGTGCAGATATTGGGCTTGATGATCACATTGCTGCCTGGCTTAACGAATCGCTCGATCCCGCCCAGCGCCTTGATCGCTGCCTCAGTAATTGCCGTCGTGTCCTCTCCGCGAGCAACCGACAGGTAAGCCTGCCCGGCGGGGACTTCTTGAGCCGGAGCTGTTGCCTGCGCGGCCTGCCGTTCAGCAGGCTGTGCCGCGGCTGGCTGCCCGGCGGTAGGAGCAGTGGTTGGCTGCGAGACCTCTCCCCCTCCATTACCCTGCGGTTCATCTACCGTGGCCGGGGTTGCTGCCTGTCCCCCACAGGCCGCCAGAACCGCGCCGCTGCTGGCCAGCATCATCCAGCGCAGCGAATCGCGGCGTGACATCCCTTTCTTCGTTTGATCCATGTTTCCTCCAGAAATTCCCGCTGGGATAACTCAATGCTTTTTGTCCAAGGCTCCAGGCAGAGCGCCTTGTATAAAACCAGCAAGCGAATGTGCTGTTTTAAAAAGAGCGGGCGAATGCACTCATTTTACCGATGTGCAAAAGCAGTCACAAGGGACTGTTGTCATAGAGGGAACCGACATGTGTCAATAAATCGGGGTAATTATGGCGGATTTATTTTCTTATGGCCCCAGACGCACTCTGAGGAGGGGATAGAACCCGCCCGTCCTTTGATGGCGATTCGACCAGGTGGTTTTGCACGGCAATTGCAACGGCCTCAGTGCGTGAGGCAGCCCCAAGCTTGGATAGCACGCTGCTGACATGAAATTTCACCGTAGAGCGCGAAACAACCAGCCGGTCGGCTATTTCCAGGTTGTTCAGCCCGAGCGACATCAGGGCCAGCACTTCTTTTTCTCGACCGGTAAGATCGTAACGAATAGCCTGCTGCATCGAACGGTTAGCCTGGATGAGCGCCTGAGCAGCTTCGGGGGCAAGCATCGTCCGCCCGGCGACCGCGGAGCGAATCGCCAGCGCCAGATCAGAAGCGGAAGCATTCTTCAACAGGTACCCGATGGCTCCCGCGCGCAGCGCGCCCTGAACCAGGTCATCTTCCTTAAAACTTGTCAGCACAACCACCTGGATCTCGGGCCACTGCGAACGAATAGCCTGGGTCGCCGTAGCCCCATCCATATCGGGCATCACCAGGTCCATCAACACTACATCTGGCTGAAGCTCCGCGCATTGCTGCACGGCTTCCCGCCCATCACCTGCTTCGCCAACAAATTCCAGATCGTCAAATACCATCAGAAAAGCCTTCAACCCGCTGCGTACCACGGCATGATCATCCACCAGCAATATACGAATGGGCCGGATTTTTTCCATCAAATATCAGGGCTCCTTTTGGATAAGAGAAGCGCTTGGGTCAATTTCGACAGGCTCAGTCAGCCGCAGTTCCAACAGCAGCCCCCGCACCTCTGCAAGTGCCCCATGGGTCAGCAGAGTGAGTTCAGCTTGCCGGATGCGCCCCTCCTGGGGACTGCGCTCCCATAAGCGCGGAAGAACATCTGCAATCAGCCCGGCAGAGAATAATATTTGTACTATAGCATCCAGGCGAGTGAGCACAGGAACCTGCAGCGTCAGGAGAACAGAAGTGTCCTCTATACATGGTTCCGTTTCTTCACCCTCGTGAGGGTCCAGGCTGGGTTGCACATCTCGCTTCTGCATGACTCTACCTTATCACACCAGCGCAAGAATCGTTTGACCCGCCCGCCTGATTTTTGTCCTGGTCATATGGCGAGGGTTTTCGTTGTCCAAAGGGCCAGTGCTTTATGGAAGCAGAACTGCGGCGCCTTGCAGTCTTCCGGATCGCAGCCGGTCCAGGGCTTCGTTGGCCTGGTCCAGCGGGAAGGGCGTAATTTCAGTGCGCAAGGGCACGCGCAAAGCAACAGCCATCAGTTCTTCACCATCCTGGCGAGTGAGGTTTGCGACCGAGCGGATCGACCGTTCTTCCCACAACGAAGAATACGGGAAAGGTGGGATATCGCTCATATGGATTCCACCGCACACCACCGCGCCACCCTTGCGTACGATGCGCAAAGCAGCCGGAACCAGTGCCCCCACCGGAGCAAAAATCAAAGCGGCATCGAGAAGCTCAGGAGGACGATCATCAGAGCCACCTGCCCAGATAGCGCCCAGGCTTCTGGCAAAATTCTGCGCATCGGAATCGCCTGGACGGGTAAATGCATACACCTGCACGCCCTGGTGGACCGCCACCTGGGCAATAATGTGCGCTGCCCCGCCGAACCCATAAATCCCTAAACGGCGGATCCCCGGCCCGGCCATCCGGTACGTGCGGTAGCCAATCAGCCCGGCGCACAGCAGCGGGGCGGCTTCGGCATCATTGAAGCGATCAGGGAGCGCAAAGCAGTAGCGCTGGTCCGCGACAGTATATTCCGCATAACCACCATCGATGGTATACCCGGTAAAGCGCGGATGATCGCACAGGTTTTCTTGCCCAGATCGGCAGTAGAGGCATACACCATCGGTATAGCCCAACCACGGCACGCCTACCCGCTGCCCGAGTTGGAAGCGTTCCACACCTACCCCCAGCGCAGCCACTTCCCCAACAATTTCGTGCCCCAGGATCAGCGGCAGCTTGGGCCCGGCTAGCTCGCCATCGACGATGTGCAGGTCGGTGCGGCACACGCCGCACGCCCGCACGCGGATCAGCATCTGCCCTGGCCCGGGCCAGGGCGCCGGAACGGCGCGAAGCCGCAGCGGCTGCCCCGGAGCTTCCAGAACCATCGCGCGCATTTCGGAAGGGGGGGTTGGGTTGGCATCCATAAGCTGGTTACCCTGCATGATACCGGATTGTATAGACCGCAATTCCAAACGCCACGGCCACATTCAGCGAACCTTTTACGCCCTGCATAGGCAGGCAGACAACCCGGTCGCACAGGTCAAGGATGCCCGGGTCGACGCCAGTTAGCTCATTGCCTGCCACCAGCACCAGCGGTGGGCCGGGCAGATCAACGGCAGCGTCGAATAACGACTCGGCTCTAGGGCCGCCTTCCAGCGCCCATAGGCGCATCCCTTGTTCCTTTATCCTCCGCGCGCCCACCACGCCATCCGGATAAAACGTCCAGGGCAGGCTCTTTTCCGCGCCTAACGCCGTTTTCGCTACTTTGGGATTATCTGGCTGCGAGCTGACCCCGCACAGGTGCACATGGCGTACACCTGCCCCATCCGCCGAACGCAGCATGGAGCCAACATTCCACGCACTGCGAATATTATCCAGAAATACTTCCAGATCAGGGCCGCGAGCATGGTCAACACCTTGCTCAACCATGGCTCGTTCATAAGCGGTGTCGATCACCTGGGTCTGCGCGCGGCAGAGCGGGCAGCGTTCGGCCTTCGGGTCGCCAAGAACAGTAGAAAAGCGCAGCCGGCAGGTATCGCGCGTGCACTGGCGCACCTGGAAATGTGGATTCTGGACGAAATTACCTGGAAGATCAGCATCGATGGGCATGCCGCTAGTATAAAGCACCCGATTTCGAAAATCAACGTTATAATCTGTAATGTACCTGTATCTTTGTTTTGTTTGACGACATATACTGTATTAAGGTAAACTCACTACGATAAAATCAAATTATCTTTACACATCTGAATAGAGCAACCGTATAAAATTTGTTCGAGTAAAAACATGTCACCTAGCCAAAGAAATTCTACGTTTAAAGTCGGCGTTTATGTTGATGTAGCAAACATCTATAACAACGGCGGTCAGCGCATGCAGTATGATGTTCTTCGCGAGTTTGCCTGCCGCGACTATGCAGAACCTGTTCGCCTCAATGCATATGTAACCTATGATTCGGCCCGGGCAGAACGCGATGAGGACTATCGCAAAGGATCGGCAAATTTCCACTCGGCGCTGCGCGACCTGGGTTACAAGGTCATTGTCAAAGAGATTCGCTGGTACGAGGATGAATCAGGACGGGTAATCGGCAAAGCCAACGCCGACCTGGACCTGGCGGTCGACGCCCTGCTGCAGTCCGAAAACCTGGACCGGGTGCTGATTGCCAGCGGCGACGGCGATTTCGTTCAGGTCGTGCGCGCCCTGCAGAACAAAGGCTGCCGGGTAGAGATCATCGGACTGGAGAACGTCTCCTCGCGCTTGAAGCAAGAATGCGACATGTTCGTTTCTGGCTACCTGATTCCCGATCTGATCCCGGTCAATGCCCGCCAGAAGTATGAGCCAAGCTCCAGCGTTTGGGGTGAAATGGGTTCGCGCGTGCGCGGATGGTGTTACTGGCACAGCGATCAGGGCTACGGGTTCATGCGCTTCCTGAAGGCCATCTCACCTGACCTGTGGATCACGGATACTCGCAACCCCGATTCTCCGTACATGACCGCCTTCTTCCACGATTCCAACCTGCCATCACAAATCAACCCGGCGGCGCTGCCTACGCGCAACCTGTTCTTCGAATTTGAACTGGCAAAGTCTGACCGGGGCGCTGGAATCCAGGCGATCGAAATCGATCTGGCAAGCAAAAGTTAATCCAAGTCTCCCTCCTGCTGTAAAGCAGGAAGCGACCAGTCGAAAAGGTCAGCCTGTCACAAATGAGCGCTGAGCGGTGTTTCTATTATGTGATCACCAAACGGCGACAACGCAGCACGCCATGGTGGGTTTACAATAATGACTGTGACCAAAGCTGACTTATTCCGCACCGCACTACGGTTGGACGAGCGCGCCTTCGAATCAATTTTTCACGAACACTACCCGAAGGTGTACGCTATCCTGTTCCGGCTGACCGGCGACCGCTACGAGGCCGATGACCTGGCCGCCGAAACATTCTGGCGGCTGTGGGAGCGCCCGCCTGCCCAGGATGAAAACCTGGCGGGTTGGCTCTACCGGGTCGCCACGCGCCTGGGCTACAACACCCTGCGCGCCGGTCAGCGCCGCGAGCGGTATAGCGAAGCTGCGGCAGCAGCCATGATGGAAACGAAACCCGCCAACGACCCGGCCTGTTTAGCAGAACAGCACATCGAGCGCCAGTGCGTGCGCGCTGTACTGCGCCAGATGCCGCTGCGCGATGTTCAGGTGTTGATCCTGCGCCACTCGGGCCTGTCGTACAAAGAAATCGCCGCCGTGATCGATGTCGCCGCTGGTTCCGTGGGGACATTCCTGTCCCGCGCGGAGGCGAAGTTTGAAGCGTTGTTCCGTCGAGGAGAGAAAGATGATGCACCTGAAAGATGATCAACTGCGCGCCTGGATAGATAAGGAAATGCCTGGCGAACAGGCCGCGAAGGCTCAGGATCACCTGAATGCCTGCCCGGCCTGCCAAAACCGCCTCGGTCAGATGATGAGGCGCGCTGAAATGGTGCGTGCGCGGATGGATTTTCTGGCGCCCGGGATGCTGGAGCAGCCGCGCTCTACCCAGACGGTTTATAAACGCTTCGCCAACAATTTGCATCAAAAACAAAAAAAGGAGACGATACCAACTATGTTAAAAAGACGTCCGCTTTGGACTGCTCTGGCGATCTTCGCCGTGCTGACTCTCATTTTCACCCTCACCCCTGCCAGCGCCTGGGCCAGCGATCTCTTAGGCCTGTTCCGAGTGCAGAAGGTACAGGTGGTTACCATTGACCCAGCCGCGGCTGAAAATGCTCTCGCTAGCCTGGAATCGAGCCAGGATGTGATCGAGCAGGTATTCCAGGATGATCTCAAGGTAATCGAAAAGAGTGAACCGGTCGATGTTGCTTCCGTAGAAGAAGCCAGCGAAAAAGCCGGGTTCACCCCGCGCCTGCCCGCAGCCGGCCCTGGCTTTGACCTGCAGGTAGAAGGCAGCGGAAGCGCTGTCTTCACCATCGATCGGGCCAAGCTTCAGGAGTTACTGGATGTAGCTGGTGTAAACATTCAACTGCCGGAAGATGTGGATGGCAAGATCGTAACCGTGGAAATCCCCCAGGCTGTGGTCGCAACTTCGGGCTGCGAGGAACCGCAAGAGGAAAAGGCCATGTCGAGTGACTGCATCAACCTGGTGCAGATGCCCAGCCCCACGGTGGATGCCCCGGAAAGCCTGGACATGCCCGCAATGGGCGCCGCCATGTTTGAATTCCTTGGCCTTTCACCCGATGAAGCGGCACAGCTCAGCCAGCGCATCGACTGGACTTCTACGCTGGTCGTGCCCATCCCGCAGGGTGGAGAAATTCAGTATGAAGAGGTGTATGTAGATGGCGTTTCCGCCACCTTGTTTGTAGATGCCGAGCACGGTTTCTACGATCTCATCTGGATCAAAGAGGGCATGCTCTACGGCCTGCATGGTCCGGGCGGCAAAAGCCAGGCCATCGAACTGGCAGGTTCACTGAAGTAAACCAATCTGACCTCATAGAGTTCAGCCTTTCCGGAGATAGGGCGGTTCCTGGTTGATAGGAACCGTCCTATTTACGGAATTATCCCAATATTTTGCTATAAATCGAAACGTTGCGCTGGATACTTTATAATCTATGCCTATGAATACTGACTACGCCATCGAAGCCCGCGAGCTGCGCAAGGAGTTTAACAGCCAGGTTGCCGTGCGCGGGCTGACCCTTGATGTAAAACGCGGCGAGGTGTTTGGTTTCCTCGGCCCGAATGGAGCCGGCAAAACTACCTCCATAAAAATGTTCCTGGGGCTGGTAAAGCCTACCTCAGGCAGCGCCGCTCTGCTGGGACAACCGGTAACAGACCGCCGCGCGCGGGAGAAAACCGGTTTTCTCCCTGAACATTTCCGCTTCCACGACTGGCTCACCGCGGCGGAGTTTCTTACGCTGCACGGAAAGCTGTACCGCATGGACCCATCTCACCTGGAGCAGCGCGCCGCGGAACTGCTTGAACGCGTGGGACTCACTCCTTTCCGCAATAAACAACTGCGCACCTTTTCTAAGGGCATGCTGCAGCGCATCGGGCTGGCCCAGGCCCTGCTCAACCACCCAGAACTAGTTTTCCTGGATGAGCCCACCTCCGGGCTGGACCCGGTCGGGCGGCGCCTGGTGCGCGATATCATCCGCCAATTACGCCAGGAAGGCACTACCGTCTTTCTCAACTCGCACCTGCTCAGCGAAGTAGAAATTACCTGCGACCGGGTGGCATTTATCAAGCACGGCGAGGTGCTGCGCGTCAGCACAGTCAGCGCGCTGATGGACGGCGCGACCACCGTCACCATCCACGCCCGAGGATATTTTCCTGAAACACTCAACGCGATATCGCAGTGGGGAAAAGACGTACGCACAGAAGGGGAAGCCATCCTGATGACCGTCAGTGATGAAGATGTGCTGCCGCAAATCAACCGCTGCCTGGTGGAAAGCGGCGTAGATGTATACGCCATTATCCCGCAGCGCCTGTCGCTAGAGGATCTGTTCATCCAGGTGGTTGGAACGGACGGGGGATTGTAATATGGATACCATACGAACCATTGCCGGGCTTACCTTTCGCGAGGCCATCCGGCGCAAGATCGTCCTGGCAGCCCTGATATTAGGAATTGCCTTCTTACTGCTGTATGGCCTCGGCTTTTATTACATCCAGCAGGAATTTGCCATGCACTCACAGGCTCCCACCTTCCGTGAAGGAGTCCGCAACCAGGCTTATAACGTACTGCTGTTAGCCGGCCTGTACGTGGTAAATTTTCTGTGCATTGCCATCTCCGCGCTGATCACCGCCGACAGCCTGGCCGGAGAGATTCAGTCTGGCACCATCCAGGCCGTCATCACCAAGCCCATCCGGCGGAGCGAGGTTGTGCTGGGTAAGTGGCTGGGGCACGCCGCGCTGCTGCTGCTGTATTTGCTGCTGCTGGGCGGCGGGGTGGTATTCGTCGTCTGGCTGCTGGCGCGGTTCACCACCAGCAACTGGCTCACCGGACTGGTACTGATTTACTTTAACTGCCTGATCGTAATGAGCCTCACCCTGGCTTTCAGCAGCACGCTTTCAACCCTGGCAACCGGCGGGGCCGTCTTTGGCGCGTACGGGCTGGCCTTTATCGGCGGGTGGGTAGAACGCATCGGAACCTTTTTAAATAACCAGACTGCCGCCAACATAGGCATTCTCTCCAGCCTGATTATGCCCAGTGACGCCATCTGGAGCAAGGCCGGCGGCCTGTTGAGCTCCAGGCTGATGAATATGGGCGGGGTAAATCCCTTCACATCTGGTTCTGAGCCAAGCACCCTGATGCTGGCATATGCCGGTTTCTACCTGCTGGTGATGGTGGTAATCGCCATCCGCCAGTTTGGGAAACGCGACCTGTAAGGAGAATTCTATTCGGGCTTGATTAATGATATGATTCTTGATTAATGAGCCCAGACATTGAATTCCCCCGCCTGCGCCTGGTGGATACCCAGGTGGTCAACTACGAAGGTGAGGCCTACCTGCTGTTGCGTGATCCGCTGCTGCTGACCGACCGCACCATTCTCATCCCCCAGCCGATGATCCCGGCCCTGGCATTATGCGATGGCTCGCGCAGCCCGGCTACCCTGCGGGCTGCGTTAGCCATACGCTACGGGTTGTTTCTTTCTACCCAGCGCATCGAGGAGTTCCTTATCGCGCTGGATGATGCCCTGCTGCTGGAAAATAACCGCTCGCGCAAGGCGCGGGCTGCGGCGCAGGCTCAGTTCCGCCGGGCCGCCTTCCGCCCGCCTGCCAGCGCGGGGCTTTCGTATCCAAAAGAACCCGCGGAGTTAAGCGCTGTCTTGCAGGGTTACCTGCAACATGCGAATCCCCCTGGCCAAAACGGTAACGGTAGGGCGAATGGCAGTGTCCGAGGGATCATCAGCCCGCATATCGACTACGAGCGCGGCGGACCGGTGTATGCACAGGTTTGGGGGCAAGCCGCAGAGTCCGTGCGCAAGGCCGATCTGGCAGTCATCTTTGGCACCGACCATTTCAGTGAAGGGCGGCCTTTCACGCTCACCCGCCAGAATTATGCCACGCCCTACGGTGTGCTTCCCACTGATACCACCATCGTTGATGCGCTGGCAGCCGTGGTGGGCGAGAAAGAGGCCTTCGCCGGGGAACTGCACCACCGCCGCGAGCATTCCATCGAACTGGCTGCGGTTTGGATGCACCATATTCGTGAAGGCCAGCCAATCCAGGTCGTGCCCATCCTGACCGGATCTTTCGACCCGGCAGACAGCAGCGACATCAGTGCGCGCCTGAATGAATTTGTGAATACGCTGCGTGAAAAGATTCAGGGGCGCAGGACCATTGTGGTAGCGGCTGGCGACCTGGCTCACGTGGGACCGGCCTTTGACACTGATCCGGTCGACCCCGGCAAATTAATATCACTAAAAAGCGCGGATGACGAATTGATCCGGACAATGTGCCAGGGCGATGCGGAAGGTTTCTATGATGCCATTCGCCGCGTGCAGGACCGCAACAATATCTGCGGCGTTTCCCCGATTTACCTCACGCTGCGCCTGCTGGCCCCGCTTAAAGGACTCAACCACGGTTACGCCGTCTGCCCGGCAGATCAGGCCAATACCTCGGTAGTCACTATCTGCGGGGTAACGCTCCAATAAATTTCGAATGACGCCAGCGCCGACCAGACACATCCACGGGCAGATGGGATGGCTCTCAGTCATCCTGCTTGCCACCATTCTACTCAGTGCATGCCAGGGAGCAGCTAACAGCAGCACGATCGCCACAAACGATCCCATCTTGCAGCCAACGCTGACCATACAACCTACCCATTCTCAGCCGCCTGCCCCGCAGCCGTCAGCAGAGCCACAAACCCCTGCCCCAATCGCCACGCTTCCAGCGCCTACCGCATCGTTTACCGCCACCGCCGCGGGCGCCACCTTTCTCGCCGGAAAGGTCGTGATGCCCATCTTACTCTATCACCGCGTCAGCGAAGAAGGGTCCGCACAATACCGCGTGACGCCCCAGGTCTTCCGCGAGCAAATGGAATGGTTGAAGAAGGAAGGCTATCAGGCAGTGACCGTTTCGCAGGTGGCGGATGTAATCCGCGGCGGCGGTACGTTGCCCCAGAAGCCCGTGGCGATTACTTTTGATGATGGCTACCTGGATACCTACGAAAATGCCTTCCCCATCTTGAGCGAGTTAGGCTTTACCGCCACCGTTTACATCATCACCGGCACGCTGGGCACCGACAAATCCTACGGGTATATGCAGGAAGATGCCCTCACAGAATTGATTGCCGCCGGTTGGGAAATTGGCAGTCACAGCGTAACCCATACCAGTCTGAAGAAAACAAAGCTGGGTGCGGGCAACGAGATGAGACAATCCAAAGTGGATCTGGAAAAGAAACTGGGCATCAAGGTGCGTTCTTTTTCGTACCCCTATGGTGAAGCCAATCAGGAAATCAAGGATCTCGCCGCGCAAATGGGATATGAATCGGGCGTTGGAATAGACATTCTCAATACGCACACAACCCGGCAGTTATACTTCTTAACACGCCGTGAGGTTTACAGCAGCATGACCATGACCGGGTTCGCCAATCTGCTCATCCCAGGCACGCAGGATAACCTGCTCGCCACGCAAGATGCAGTGCGCTCACAAACGCCTCAACCGTAAGCCGGGGCCTTGCCCTACTGCCTTCACCCCATATCTGGATACGTGATTCCGCCGTAAGGGACCACCAGCACTTCCGTCCCACGGGGGAACCGGCCTTGGGCAAACTGCTTTTGGCTAAGTTGGTGGAACGTTTAGTGTATCAGATAAATATCTGTATAATATCTCCAGGCATCCGGTTTAATAGTATCCCTTTCGCATACAGGCCAGCAGTTCTGCTGCATTGGCCTGCCTGCATAAACATTCCCGGATCGAAACGGAAACGCAACAGCAGGGAGGCAGAGGTGACCAAGTACATAGCCGCGATTGACCAGGGCACGACCAGCACGCGCTTTATGGTTTTCGATGTACATGGGAATGTGGTGTCCGTCGAGCAGAAAGAGCACCGACAGATCTTCCCCCGCCCCGGTTGGGTGGAGCATGATGCGCTGGAGATCTGGCAGCGCACCCAGGAGGTGATCCGGGATGCGCTGACCAAATCCGCAGTCAGCCGCGCCGACCTGGTAGGATTGGGCATCACCAACCAGCGCGAAACGGCTGTCGTCTGGAACCGCCGTACGGGCCAGCCTTACTACAACGCCATTGTCTGGCAGGACACGCGCACCGATGCAATGATCAATGAGCTTGGACGCGATGGCGGGCAGGATCGTTTTCGTCCCCTCACCGGCCTACCCCTGGCGACCTACTTCTCCGGCCCGAAAATCCGCTGGATTCTGGACAATGTCCCCGGCGTGCGCGCGGATGCCATGAAGGGCGAGGCCATCTTCGGCAACATTGACACCTGGCTGATCTGGAACCTGACCGGCGGACCGCGAGGCGGCATACACGTGACTGACCCGACCAATGCTTCGCGTACCCTCTTGATGAACCTGGAAACGCTGGATTGGGACGAGTCGATCCTCGAGGTACTGGGCGTGCCGCGCGCTATGCTGCCTCGTATCTGCTCTTCCGCGGAAGTTTACGGGCGCGTCTCCGGCGGCACTCTGGATGGGCTGCCTATCGCCGGCGACCTGGGCGATCAGCAGGCAGCCTTATTCGGCCAGACCTGCTACGAACCGGGGGATGCGAAGAACACCTACGGCACCGGCTGCTTCATGCTGATGAACACCGGCGACCGCCTGATCCCTAGCCAGTCGGGGCTGCTGACCACGCCGGGCTATAAAATCGGCAGCCGCCCAGCGGTGTACGCACTGGAAGGCTCGATCGCCATCACTGGAGCGCTGGTACAATGGCTGCGCGATAACCTGGGGATGATTGAGAAATCGTCTGACATCGAGCCGCTGGCGCGCACGGTTGAGGACAACGGCGGTGTGTACTTTGTGCCGGCCTTTTCCGGACTGTTCGCCCCCTACTGGCGCAGCGATGCCCGCGGCGTAATCGCCGGGCTGACGCGCTACGCCAACCGCGGCCACATTGCCCGGGCTGTGTTGGAAGCCAGCGCCTTCCAAAGCCGCGAGGTGCTGGAAGCCATGGAAAAGGACTCGGGTATTCGATTGAATAATCTAAAGGTCGACGGTGGAATGGTCGCCAATAACCTATTGATGCAGTTCCAGGCTGATATTCTCAAGGTTCCGGTGGTGCGCCCCAGAGTATCCGAAACCACCTCGCTCGGAGCGGCCTACGCCGCCGGCCTGGCATTGGGCTTCTGGCCAGACTTCGATGCGCTGCGCAAGAACTGGCAGAAAGGCGCCGAATGGAACCCTTCCATGGAGCAGGTCGAGGCGGATCGCCTCTACGGTTGGTGGAAAAAAGCGGTTACCAGAACGTTTGATTGGGTTGAGTAATCTCCTGGCCTTGATTAACTGGCCAGGTCATTTTTCTTGTGTATAATTTCACAAAGTATTTCTGATACTAAAGGGAATATTTATGAAAGATAAACCGCATGCCATCGTCATTGGCGCCGGATTTACCGGCTGTGCCATCGCGCATGACCTGGCGCTGCGCGGCTTCCAGGCAACGGTGCTGGAACGCGGGGAAATTGCCTCGGGGACCTCGGGCCGCACCCATGGGCTGCTGCACAGCGGCGGGCGCTACTGCGTGAAAGATAAAGAGTCGGCGGTCGAGTGCATCCAGGAGAATATCCTGCTGCGAAAGATTGCCAAGCAGTGCATTGAGTTCAATGGAGGATATTTTGTTGCCCTCAACGAGCGCGACCTGGAATATGCCCCGCTGTTCGAGCAGGGAGCGCAGGAATGCGGCATCGAAATTGAAAACGTGCCAGTAAAAGAGCTGCTGCGCATCGAACCGCACTACAGCCCGCGCATCCTGGCTGCCTACTCTGCCCCCGATGGTGCATTCGACCCGCTGCGCCTGGCGCTGGCTTTTGCCGCATCCGCCAGGAAAAATGGCGCCGCCTTCCGTACCTTTCACCAGGTAGAGGAACTGCTATTGAACGGCACAGGGGACGTGGTTGGCGTAAAAGTGATGGACCGCACGACAAACAAAATTTACGAGCTGCGCGGCGACATCGTTATCAACGCCACCGGCGCCTGGGCAGGGCAAATCACCAGCATGGCCCGCGCATCGGTTTCAGTGACCCCCACCCCGGGTGTCATGGTCGCCTATGACCAGCGCCTGATCAATCACGTGATCAACCGCCTGGCCCCCGCTGGAGATGGCGATATCATCATCCCGCAGCGGCGCATGATGTGCATCGGCACCACCTCTTTTGAAGTCACCGATGTCGACTACATCCCGGTATATCAAGACCAGGTGGACGCCATGCAGCAGTGCGCTGTGGAACTGATACCGGATATTGCCAAAACCAACAAGCGCGGCATCTGGATGTCGGCCCGACCGCTGGTCGGCAGCAGCGCGGGCGGTCGTTCCATGGCGCGCACCTTTAAGTGCTTCGATCACAAAGAAGTGGACAATATCGATGGAATGGTCACCATTACCGGCGGAAAAGCAACTACCTGCCGCGCTATGGCCGAAACCACCGTCGATGTGGTTTGCCAGAAACTGGCGGTCAACGCGGTCTGCACCACCAAAGAGGTTGTGCTGGACTCCTACCGGGCATACTACCGGAGGGAACAATGAGCACCGAAAAATGGAACGTTACTTTCGTGATTACCCGCCAGAAGGGAAACGAAAAACCGCACACGCAGTCCTTCAAACTGGAAGTTGACCCAGATGAGTATGTGCTGGACGGCATTGAGCGCGTGTGGGCCTTCCACGACCGCACCCTGGCCTTCCGGCATGCATGCCACCATTCTACCTGCGGGGCATGCGGCATGCGCGTCAATGGTGTGGAAAAACTGACCTGCATCACCACCATCCGTTCGGTCACGCATGACGGCGGCACGCTGCGGGTCGAGCCGCTGCGCAACTTCCCGGTGGTCAGCGACCTGGTCGTAGATATGAGCGACCTTTACCTGCGCCTGGACGAAGCCCGCTTTCACCAGGTAGCCGACCTGGATGATGCGAAATTAGGGTACGAAAAAACCACTCAAGACGATAAAGAATATGAGCGCCTGGTCGACTGCATCGAGTGCGGCTGCTGCATCAGCGCCTGCCCGATTGCCCTGACCACGCCGGAATATGTCGGTCCGGCGGTGCTGGCTGGCATCCAGCAGGGCCTGGTTCAAAATCTTCCGCAGACGCAAAGACTGCTGGATCATGCCGATCACGCCAACGGCGCCTGGCGCTGTCACAGCGCTTACGAGTGCACTGCGGTGTGCCCCTCGAACGTCGACCCGGCCTGGCGGATCATGAACCTGCGCCGGCGGGTGGTGAGCTGGCGCATTGGAAAATTATTTGGGCGCCGCTAGGAGGAAACGATGAGCAATGCTCCTTCTCCAACAAAATTCTGGCGCTGGTTCGACCCGCGCAACCGTAGCATCAGCACCTGGGCCTTTATTCTCAACCGGATTACCGCGCTGGGACTGACGCTGTACCTGTTCATCCACCTGATCGCCCTGGGTCAGATGGCAATTGGGCAAGAAGCTTACGATAACTTTATCAAGTTTGCCCATACCCCGGTGATCAAAGTCGCTGAAATGTTTGTCATCGCCGGCGGCTTGATTCACGGTTTGAACGGCATCCGCATTGGCCTGACCAGTTTTGGTATTGGCGCCCGGCAGCAGAAGGTAATTTTTGCCGGGATGATGGCCCTGGCGCTGATCGGGCTGGTTTTCTTTGGCATCAAAATGTTCAGCGCGTAGGAGGATGGCATGGCTGAGATATCCCGCGTTTCCAAATCGCATGAGGGCACCTGGCTCTGGCTGTACAAAATGGTTGCCGGCGGGCTGATTGTCATCCTGCTGGCAGTGCACTTTGTGGTCAATCACCTGGTCGCGCCGGAAGGGCTGCTGACCTACAATGATGTGCTGCGCTACTATACAAATCCTATCGTACCGGTGATGGAAGTTTTCTTTTTGATCTTCGTCATCTCCCACGCGCTGATCGGCCTGCGTAGCATCGTGCTCGATATGAACCCATCCGCAAAACTGCTGCGGACGATCGACATCCTCTTCATCATCGGCGGGGTCGTATTCACCATCTACGGCATCTGGCTGGTGGTGGTGATCGTTCAGCGCGGCATGGCGCTTTAATTTCCCCGCATCACCTAAAAGCGCCCGGCAGTTCCGGGCGCTTTCATTTTTACCAGGGATAAACGTTCGCTACTTCACATCGACAACGATGTAGAATCCATAGAATACAGCACCATTATCGTTGCGCAGCTGCCAGTAGCTTACATAGCGACCCGTCGAAGCCGGGGCAACCATATCCGCATAAATCGTGATGGATTCACCGGGCTTGACTTCCTTAGGCAGATAGTAGCGGTTTGTCTTGGCAATGTTGGTGCCCCGCTCCGCGAAATCATAATAATACTTCGTATTCCAGGTGCTGGTGCCAACGTTCTTAAACGTCCAGGCGCCATCAAACTCCTCGCCTGCGTTAAATTTCGTGCCATCTTTCGGCGTCTGAGACAGCAAATCCGCCTGGTCTGGACCCGCCCGGCGTGTGGCCGTAGGATACACTACTCCACCGCCGCCTGTAGGCGGAACGAGCGTGGGTACAGGGGTATTGGTTGGGACGAGCGTTGCCGTGGGCTGCGCCGGAGTTGTTGGGCTGGGCTCGGCGGTAGCGGTAAAAACCACCGGGGCTTCGGTGGCGGTCGCTGTAGGATTCAATGCTGCCTCTATCGTTACTTTTGCGACCACGGTTTGGGCCGACTCAGTACGGATTTTCGGAACGTCCACGGTCGGTTCCATGACCACAGTCGGGGTGCTGCAGCCAGCCAGGATGAGCACAAGTGCCAGAATTGCAATAAACCGGGTGGTTTTTTGCAGTTTATTCATGATAGATTCCTCCATTTTTGTGCCAGTTACCTGGCCTTATATAGCGTCGCTCCATTTTCAATCGTTCAAGGCGAATTGTCAAGGGTAAGCGGTTTTTTGGACAGCCGGATGATACATAAATTTGGCCAGGCCTGCCATTTTTTCGAACGCATCTTGACGAAATCAGCATTCGAGGCTAAAATCCCTCCCTGCGGGAAGAAATTTCCCGGTGTTTATCCAAATCTATCCCAACCGAGTGAAGGTAACCTCCTATGTGAGGTGAGAGGCGCTCAAAGGAAGCACGCAATGGACAATGTTGTTTTGAAAGCTACCCGCCGCGATGTGACGGGGAAACAGGTAAAAGCCCTGCGCCGCCAGGGTCGTCTCCCGGCCGTTCTGTACGGTCACAAAGTGGAACCCATCTCGATCTCGTTAGATGCGCACGAAGCATCCCTGGTCCTCACCGGGCTGTCTGCGTCCACTATTGTTAATATCGAACTGGACGGCGAGCAGCATGCTACCCTGGTGCGCGAACGCCAGAAGGATTATGTTCGCAATACATTCCTGCACATCGATTTTCAGGTTGTTTCGCTAACCGAGAAGATCCGCGCGATGGTTCGTATCGATACCCACGGCCTGTCGCCGGCAGTGAAAGATTACAACGCCGTTCTGGTGCATAACATTACCCAGGTTGAAGTTGAAGCTCTGCCGAGAGACCTGCCCGAACGCTTTACCATTGACGTTTCGAAACTCGCCAACATCGGCGATGCCATTCACGTACGTGATTTAGAAGTCTCGGATGCCGTTGAAGTGCTTGCGGATCCCGATGAAATCATCGTTGTGGCCACTGGTGCTGCTCCGGAAGAGGTCGAAGAGGCCGCTGCGGAAGAAGCCGCCGAACCGGAAGTGATCGAACGCGGCAAGAAGGAAGAGGAAGAAGACTAACTTCTTCATTTGGAAATAACCTATGCATGAAAAACCGCCCATTGACTGGGCGGTTTTTTTTGTTAAGGAAGGTCATCGTTCAATCGTAGTGCATTCAATAAATCCAATGTAATGCGAGCCGAAATTCCCCAAAGGATTTCATCATCGTACGGCTGGTAGTAGATGATTTTTTCATGCCAGCCACCCGGCAGGGTGCGGGGTCGTTCTTCGCGGTGGGCAGGGTCTGCCAGCCAATCGAGCGGAATAGTGAACAGGCGGCTAACTTCTTGCGGTGAAATCCGAAATTCTGCCGGCCAGCGCACCTGCCCAACCACCGGAGTGATTAAATAGTTGGAGACGGTAGGGCGGCTCAACAACCTTCCGAAAACTTTTACGTCCTCCGCCAGCAGTCCAATCTCCTCATAAGCCTCCCGCAGGGCGGTTGCCTCAGGCGAACCATCCCCCGCATCAGCCGCTCCCCCAGGAAAAGAAACCTGCCCCTTATGACTGTTGACAATTTCCGTGCGCCGGGTGAACAAAAGGCGCCACTGGTTGCCCTCCCACAGCAACGGCACCAGCACAGCGGCAGGGCGCAGCGCCGCAAAACGGTCGCTGAACGTTTCGTCAGGCGGCTGTACAGTCAGGAGCGACTGCTGAAGCAGTTGAATGATTACATCATCAGTTAGCTCGCCAGATCCGCCTGGAAGCATCTCTTCTCCCTATGCTTCATCCTCGGTAAGGTTTCCTTCTTCGGGAAGGTTCCCGGCTTCAAATTCCGTCACAGGCGCAGCGGCTGCATCCTCTTCTGAAGATGGCTCCAGCGGGCCTTCATCCGACTCAGTTTCGGAGAGGAAACCGGTTTCGCGCAGCAGGGCGCGGTTGGCGCGAGCGGGGTCGATGATCACCGGGCGGGCAAAAACGAGGTAGCCCGTATGCGCTACCATGCGGTCCGCAGGGCGCAGGCGGTTAGGCTCCGGCTTGAAAAAGCGCAGCATAATTTCGCACACGTCGATGAACGCAAACCGCTCCCGCCGCAGCGCATTCAGCAGCGCGCTCACCTGGTTGCCGGTGGGCACAATGCAGCCAAAGAACCCGCCCGGCTTCAGCGCAGCGCGCACCTGGGCGATGTAATCGTAGGGATTGGGCAGGTCGAGGAACAGTGCATCCACATCGCGCTCGGCAAAGCCGTCGCCAACATTGCCCAGTTTGAACGTTACCCGGTCCTCAAGCCCCAGGTTGGTCACGTTGCTGCGCGCCATCTCCTGCATTTCTGGGCGGGCCTCGTAGGTGGTTACCTGGCCCTGCGGCCCCACGTAATACGCAAAAGCCGATGTCATCGCCCCCGAGCCGGTGCCAGCCTCCAGCACGTGCATCCCGGGGCCAATGCCCATCGTAACCATAAGATAACCAATATCCTTCGGATACAGAATTTGCGTATTGCGCTTGATTCCGCGCAGCAGGTCGCCCAGCGCAGGCTGGATCAGGAAAAACGGCGCGCCGTTGTGGCTGAAGATCTGCGTGCCCCAGGGCTGCCCAATCATATCATCGTGCTTTAGCACGCCGCGATGGGTTTGAAAAACGCCGCCAGATTTCAGGCGGATAATAAAGTGCTTGTGGTTCAGCCCAACCAGTTGAACCAGATCGCCGTCCTGTACATGTGTGCCGTGTAGATTCCAGGGCAAGGGAGTACTCCTAGGGTTTTAGATTCTGCTTAAAAAAGTCAGTGATGGCAGTATAACAACGCACCCGATTTTCAAACTTGAGCACGTCGTGACCCTCATTTTCAAATACCAAATATTCCACCTGTTTGCCGATGCCGCGCAGGTGCTCCACCAGGTCCCGCGACTCGCGTTCGATCACGCGCGGGTCATTTTTGCCCTGGATGACCAGCATCGGGCAAGCCACCTGATCGACGTACGTGCGCGGCGAGCGCTCGACCAGCATGTCATGGTCCTTCTCCGGGTCGCCAACCGCGATACGGAAATACGGCTTCCAGGTTTCAGGAATGCGATCCATAAAGGAGAACATATCATACGGGCCAAACATATCCACCGCGGCGGACCACAACTCGGGGTGCCGCCCCGCCAGAGTCAAGGTCATGTAACCGCCATATGAGCGACCAACCACCCCGGCTCGCGAAACATCTACCCGTTTATCTCTAGCCAGCACCTGCATGGCGTGCACGTGGTCCAGCCGGTCCTGCCCGCCCCAATCGCGATCGACCTGCTTGGTAAAGTTCATTCCGTATCCGGTGCTGCCGCGCGCGTTTGGCACAAAGACCCCAAAGCCATTCAGCGTCAGAAATTGGATCAACGGCATGGAGAACCAGGCAAAGTCGGGCCGTTCCTGGCCCTGTGGCCCTCCGTGGATGTAGTACACCAGCGGGCGCGCTCCTGCATATCCCAGGGATTCCGCCGGCAGGTACAGTCGCGCCGAAATGCGCAAACCGTCGAATGAAATAAATGAGGCATCCTCGCCCGGCGAAAGTTGATCGATGCTGATGCCCAGCACCCGCTCTCGGGTGTGGGTGATCACCCGGACTGGCTGCTTCCCTTCAACAGTGTAAATCTGCGTAGGGGAGGTGGCAGTAGAGAAAGAAAAGATAAAGCGGCTAGTGTTTTTATCGTAATCGTAGCTCTCCAGCTTGCCGTTCGCCAGCGGCGCAAGTGCTCCAACCACCGGGGACTCCAGCTTCAGAATGCAGGAAGGCTGATCGAATATCGCTTCATACACCCACGAACAGCCGTCGATATTGAATACCGCCGCATAACGATCGCCCTGCAGATGGCGCAGCTCAAGCATCTCCCCTGCCCCCTGGTGAACGAGTCCTTCCATTTTTACTTCCTGGAAGCCCGCCTGCGGGTTTTCCAGGTCCAGGTACGCCGGGCCGTAGGTATCATGGAATACAGCGCATACCACCAGCAGCCCCCGTTCGTCGGGTGAAAACTCAACCGAATTAATGCCGTTTAGTGGAACCACCTGCCCGGGCTGGCGATGTTCGAATGGCACGCCATAGAAAACGCGCAGCCCCTCCTGGCCCTGTTCCCACAGGTACACCGTTGAATCACCAACGGAATAGCCTTCAACCACAACGACATGGCGCTGATCGCGAGTGCTGGCAGCCGGAGCTGCTTCCCATGGACCTTCCGCCAGCTTTACCACTTTGCCGGTTTCTACGTTGGCCCGGAAACTAACACTAATTTGAGCCTCGCGTGACTCGCTCAACAGGTAAACCAGGTTTTTCTCCGGTACGGCGTACATGAGATGCGAGCGATAATTGGCCAGCGCGCCGCCAAAAGCCGGTTCAGGGAATCCGCCGCCCACCGGGATGAGCATGGGCTGGTAGTTTTCATCGCCGTCCTCGTCAATCATAACCAGGATTTTGCCCAAACCCGGGAATACCTGGTACGGTTTACCACCGATCAGCTCGGGGTTTTGCAGTGCAATGTACGGCGGCAGCAGCGGCTCAGGAACGCTCCCCCCAAAGTCCATGGCATACAGGCTCATGTGACCGCTGATATTGGAGATGAAGGTAATACGCTGTCCGATGATTTGCGGCGCTAGAAACAGCCGCGCCGAAAGAAGCGATTCAATCCGAAACATAACTCAAACTCCTTATCCAATCGTCACGGCAGGCGCGCACCGCGTTCGAACGGCCTTATCCAGCAGCTATCTTCGATTGTGTGATTCCTCGCCCTGGATCAGGCTCAACCAGTAACCGACGCCTATCATCGCAGCTCCTACCAGCAGTGCCATTCCCAACCGAAGCGGGCCAATACTGCCGAAGGTCCAACCAAGCGCGTTGCCAAGAATATGGCCAGCCCAAAAGCCCACCCACGCCAGGATAAGATATAACAACAAACGACCAAACCCACCGTTCTTCCAGAGATGGAATACAGCGCCCATCAAAGTTGAAATCAAGAAACCAAACAGAAGCGCCGGCAGTGTAAGTGTCATATATCCCTCCTTGTGGCGACTGGCTGTTACCTGCTGGGAATCAGCCTTTCACACAATCGTCCCGCCTCCGAGACATTCCTCTCCATTGTAAAACACTACGCGCTGTCCGGGGGTAATATCGCGCAGTGGATTTTCAAATACGACCTGGGCCTGCCCGTCTGCCATCGGGGTTACCACGGCAGCAGCTTCGGTCGCCTTGTAACGAATCTTCACCTGGGCGCGCAGCGGCTGGGCTGGCGGTTCGCCAGCGATCCAGTTCACTTCAACGGCCCGCAGTTCGCTGCGGCCTAACTCAGCCTGAACACCCACTACCAGCGTATTATTCTGTAAATCCTTATCCAGCACATACAGTGGTTCGGGTGTATACAGGCCAAGCCCTTTACGCTGGCCGATCGTATAGAAGGCCAGGCCAGTGTGCTCGCCCAGGATCTTCCCACGCTGGTTCACAATCTTCCCGGGGCGAACGGTCTGCGGCGCGTAGCGGTTGAGGAACCCGCGGTAATCGCGCCCGGCAAGGAAACATAAATCCTGGCTGTCCGGGCGGGAGGCAGCTGGCAGGTCAAAACGGCGTGCCAGCTCGCGGACTTCGGGCTTGGTGTATTCGCCCACTGGCAGCAGCGTCTGGCGCAGCCGCGGCTGATCGAGCACGCTCAACACATAGGACTGATCTTTGGCAGAATCCCTTCCCCGCAGCAAGCGCACGGCGCCGTCTTTGCTTCTATCCAGCCGGGCATAATGGCCGGTCGCCAGGTAATCGGCGCCAAACGCCAGCGCTCGCTCGCGTAGAACACCCCAGCGAATTTCCCGGTTGCAGAGGATGCACGGGTTCGGCGTGGCGCCCTGCTCGTAGCTGGTAATGAAGGATTGGACAACAACATCGTAAAACCGCTCGCGTACATCGATGGCATAGAAAGGTACGCCCAACTTCGCCGCCACCCGGCGAGCTATTGCCATCGCGTCGGGCGTGCAGCAGCGGTTTTCATCTTCCATGCCCGGCTCGCTCCACAGGCGCAGCATCATACCGATCACGCGGTAGCCCTGCTCAACCAGCAGGGCCGCGGCAACCGAGCTGTCTACACCGCCGCTCATCGCGATGACTACCGTCGGGGTAGATGGAACGTTCATGACAGCCTGCGCACTTTCTCTACAACCCCTGGCAGCACCTTCAAGAACGACTCGATCTCTTCAGGCGTGGTCTGCTGGCCCAGGGTGACGCGTAGCGAGCCCAGCGCCCAGGCGCGAGAAAACCCAATCGACGTCAGTACTTCAGACGGCTGCGGACTGCCAGTTTTGCACGCCGAGCCGGAGGAACAGGCAAACCCTGCGGCATCCAGCATTTGCAGCAGGGTATTGCCATCCACCCCCTCAAAGACAAAACTGGCGTGGTTGGGCAGCCGCTCGCTTGGATGCCCGGTAAGGTGAGAGCGTGGAATCTCTTCCAGAACGGTGCCAATCAGGTGGTCGCGCAGAGGCAGCATTCGCTGCGCTCGCGCATCCACGCCCGATGGCGCGCCCTCAGGCGCGCCCTCCTGCGCCAGGCGCAGGGCTTCCGCCAGTCCAACAATGTAAGGAATATTTTGAGTCCCGGCGCGCAGGGCATGCTCCTGTTTTCCACCGGTAAGGGTAGGGAGAATGGGCGTGCCGCGGTGAACGTACAGCGCGCCAACCCCCTTTGGGCCGTAGAACTTGTGCGCGCCGATCGCCAGTAGGTCCACTCGATCTGCCTCCACATTCATCGGCAAATGCGCCGCAGCCTGCACCGCATCCGTATGGAAGGGCACGCCCCGCTCGCGGCAAATTACGCCGATTGCAGCAATCGGATTAATCGTGCCGATCTCGTTATTGGCATAAATCACCGATACCAGGGCTGTATCGGGGCGGATCATTGCCGCCACATCCTCAGGGCTGACTCGGCCATATTCATCTACTGGCAGTTCCTCAACATCGAAGCCATGCAGAGCACGCAGTTGGTCGGCGGTATGCAGTACGGCGTGGTGCTCCACCGGGCTGATCAAGATATGCCGGCGGCCCCGTGCTTGCTGCGACCATGCAACCCCGCGCAGGGCCAGGTTATCGCTCTCGGTACCGCAGGCCGTAAAAACAATTTCTTCTGCCCGGGCGTGCAGCACTCGGGCTACCTCCTGGCGCGCCTCTTCTAAAGCGGACTCAGCCTGCTGCCCAAAAAAGTGAACCGAAGAAGGATTGCCGAAGGTTTCACGGAAATACGGCAGCATCGCCGCCAGCACTCGTTCATCAACCGGTGTTGTAGCGGCGTAATCGAGATAGGTTCTATGGTTCGTATTCATATCTACCTCCAGATCGCCGGTATATCATGGCAAACATTAATTGGGAGATTATAGCACGATCGCCGTTCCCTGGCTTTTTGTGAAATTTCGCGCGATTCAAACAGTTCACCCCAGTACAAGAACTTTCATCTTCGATCAAGCCTTGATATAATAACATAAATCGTTACAAATCTCACATTGTGGAGGATTTATGTCGTATAAAATCCGGTTTGGCACCGATGGTTGGAGGGGTGAAATAGCCAAAACCTATACTTTCGACAATGTATATCGTTGCGCACAGGGTTTTGCCTCCTATATGACCGGGCAGGGGAAAAAGGGTCATACCATCATTGTCGGTCACGACAAACGGTTCCAATCGGAAAATTTCGCCAGATCGGTGGCCGAAGTTCTGGCCGGAAACGGCTTCCGCGTCATGCTCACAGATGGCGCAACGGCTACCCCCGTGATCTCTTATGCGGTTGTTCATTATAAAGCTGCCGGTGCAGTGAACATCACCGCGTCCCATAACCCCCCGTTGGATAATGGCTTCAAGGTGCGTGATGAAACAGGCGGCTCTATTTATCCAAAGGGTTTGAAGGAAATTGAATCCCTGATCCCTGGCTCGCTTAATAAGGTTAAAACCACACCTTTTGCGGAAGCAGAATCACTGGGCCAGGTTGCCAGGTTTGATGCGGCGCCCGCCTATATTGATCACCTGGAAAAGGATGGCCTGATCGATCTGGAACCCATACGACAGGCCGGCTTGAACATACTGGTAGATTCGATGTGGGGTAACGGTGCGGGCTGGTTCCCGCGGCTTTTGAATGGTGGAAAGACCCGGGTAAACGAAATCCACAATTCCCGCAACCCGGTGTTTCCAGAAATGCTGCGCCCTGAGCCTATTCCGCCCAATGTGGATGTTGGCTTGCGCGAAACCGTCAGGCAGGGCGCGGATGTGTTGGTAGTCACGGATGGCGACGGCGACCGGATAGGTATTGGCGACGAGAACGGGCGCTTTATCAACCAGCTCGAAGTTTACGGGCTGCTGGCGTATTACATGCTTGAGGTACGCAAAGAACGCGGAGCGATTGTCAAAACCCTATCCACTACCAGCATGCTGGAAGAGCTTGGAAAGATATACAATGTTCCTGTTCATGAAACGGGGGTCGGTTTTAAGTTTGTCGCTCCCAAGATGACCGAAACAGGCGCGATGGTCGGCGGTGAGGAATCAGGCGGTTACGCTTTTCGCGGGAATGTTCCGGAGCGGGATGGCATCCTGGCCGGCCTCTACTTCTTGGACTTCATGGTGAAGATGAAGAAGAAGCCATCCGAGCTGCTGCAGATGCTCTTCGACAAAGTAGGGCCACACTACTATGACCGCATCGATTCAACCTTCACTGGCGGGCGCTCTGAACGCGAAAAATGGATCCGGAAAGCAAATCCAAAAACCATCGCCGGAATTCCAGTTGTCAGACTTGACACATCGGATGGATATAAGTTCTGGTTTGAAGATGGGGGTTGGCTGCTGATCCGTTTTTCAGGCACCGAGCCGATTATGCGCTTCTATACCGAAACTACTCAAAAGGATAAGGTGCAGGCTATTTTGAAAGACGGCCTGCGGATTGCGGGATTGGGATAATCGTGACCTGGCTGACGGATACACACTGCCATCTGAACCTGAACATCTTCCAGGATTGCCTGGACCCCGTTTTGGCGCGAGCCTGGGAAGGTGGCATTGGGCGTATTCTCATCCCTGGCATCGATATAGAAAGCAGCCGGGCAGCAGTAGCATTGGCCGGGCGCCATGAGAATCTGTACGCTGCGGTAGGCGTCCATCCGGGTGATGCCAGCACATGGCAGTCAGGTACCCTGGACAGCCTGCGAGAACTCGCGCAGCATCCCAAAGTCGTGGCAATTGGTGAGATTGGCCTGGATTACTACCGCGATAAGGCGCCCCGCTCCCAGCAGCGTGATGTGTTCCGTGCCCAATTGGTGCTGGCCGCAGAGATCGGCCTGCCCCTGATTATTCATAACCGCGAGTCAATGGACGACCTGTGGGCGGATCTTGCAGAATGGCATGCCCACCTGTCGCAGCACAGGTCCATGCTAGCAGAACACCCCGGTGTGCTGCACTCGTATGATGACACATTAGAGATGGCCCAGCGTGCTATTGCAAGCGGTTTCTTCATTGGCGTAAGCGGCCCAGTAACGTTTAAGAACGCAGTCGCACACCAAAATCTCGTATCTGCACTGCCGCTTGAGCATTTGTTGATCGAAACAGACACGCCATTTCTCACCCCCCACCCTTACCGCGGGCGCTGGCCGAATGAGCCGGCATATGTAAGGTATGTTGCAGAGAAGATTGCCGAACTTCACCATAAGCCGCTGGATACTGTGACCCAAATAACATGGAATAACGCCACGCAGTTATTTAGATGGAGAACGAATTCTTGACCACAACTGTTTCTTTTATGATCCCAGTTCAGGATGATCTCCTGGCTGTAGAAGCCCTGATGCGCTCACAGGCCAACAATTATCACCCAGACCTGCGCGCAGCCATGGATTTACTCATATCCGCCGGCGGCAAACGTATCCGCCCAGTGCTGACAATCTTGACCGGGAAAATGCTCGGCGCTCCGCATCAGAAATTGATTTCGATGGCTACTGCCATTGAAATGCTGCATACAGCGACATTGGTGCATGACGATTTAATTGATGGCGCGCTGCTGCGGCGCGGTATGCCCACCCTCAACTCCCGTTGGGCTCCGGGAGCAACGGTGCTTACTGGCGACTTTATCTTCGCCTGTGCGGCCAGGCTGGCCGCCGACACCGATTCTGTAGCAGTAATGAAGCTGTTCTCCCGCACGTTGACCACAATTGTTGACGGTGAAATCACCCAGATGCTCGGCAGCCGCTGTAAAGCCGACCGCGAGGGCTATATGAAGCGCATCTATGCCAAAACAGCCTCGCTGTTCGAGACATCCGGGCAGTCCCCCGCAATTATTGCTCAAGCCAGCGATGAAGTTCAAGACATCATGCGCGTCTTTGGCTATGAAATTGGACTGGCCTTCCAGATAATTGATGACATCCTGGACTTTACCGGCGACCAGGCCACCATTGGCAAGCCCGTTGGCAGCGATTTGCGGATGGGCATTGTTACCCTTCCCGCGCTGCACTACGTAGAGACCCATCCCAACGACCCACTCACCCAGGCGCTGCGCGAGGGTGTCTGTCTTGATGGTGAGAAGGTAGAAAAGATGATTGCATCCATCCGCGGCAGCGATGCGATCCGCCGCAGCCATGAGGATGCTGTAGAACACGTGGCGAACGGGATCAAGGCCCTCCGCCGCCTCCCACAAACTTCCGAGCGTTACGTTCTTGAGGAACTGGCAAACTATATCGTAGAACGCAAGTTATAAACAAATAAGTGGACTGGCGAAACATAGGAAAGGCTTTGCCAATCCATTCTTTTTAATCTATTCCAGAAAATATGTTCTATAATAGAGGCGTATCTACTCACGCCCGGTGGGTAAAGGCAGCGCCGGTGGATCAAACAGGGAAA
>CAYTHO010000018.1:0-74806 GCA_964437595.1 uncultured Anaerolineaceae bacterium | reverse complement strand
AACCCCTATTTTTGTAAAGGGTTATCCCTTTCCACGTTTTAGTGTGGTGATACCCGGCAATACTGGGTACAAGTTAATTCCGATTAACTCTACACCTATGCAACCGGTCATATTTTATGATGACTCCGAAAACTACAGACACAGCGTGACCAAGTACATCGATTACAAGACCGCCGATGAATCGTTTATAAAGATTCGCCGCTACGTTATAACCGGTGGTAGAGACGATCGGGATTTTGATGAATGGTATGTATGGGACAAAACTGGTGGATTATATGCGTTCAAACCAAATGCAAATGCAAATACTAATAATTGGTCCGCATATAACCGCGCATGGAAAATGGATACGTATTTTCAAGAGGGAACGAACCGCTGGATGGATTTTTACCGAACCTGGATCTGGGGAGCTGCATATTACCAGAATGCGGTCGGTAAGAAAATTGAGTACCAATATAGTTTTTTGGATGATGGGCGGAAGACTAGTTGTTCTCAAACCTTATGTGGTATGGATGATGTGTCATTTTATCCAACGAGCGTATTATACCCAGATGGTAAAACCAAGGTGGTATTCAACTGGGCAAAGGAGCGCGGAGATTTCCTACATGAATGGGTAAACCACCCTTATGATCGTCCAAGGTTCCACACATCGAACTTGACTAAAATTCAAGTGCTTATTAGTGAGAACGGCAGCGATAAGATCATCCGCGAGTATGATCTGGAGGTTTTCAATGATGCCGAGGTTATGGTACTTCCAGGGATTAAATGGGATCCGCTAACACATGACAGTTATCGAAAAACCCTCGTACTGAAATCCGTAACGGAATGCGGGATCGGTGGAGCGGCTGTGGCAAATAACTGCCTTCCGCCAATAACCCTTACTTATGGGGTTTCCACTGATAATACCACTCCGGATGCTCTTGGCAATTACCCCGGATTGAACAATGATATGCTTCTCACAAAAGTAGATAACGGGCAGGGTGGTTCCGTTTCCTTTGCATACGAAGCTAATCCCTGGAATCCAAATGCTACCGGCCCCTTTCATGATTTCATTGGCTCTGGCGGAAACATTGAAACAGGTGGGGAAACCGAGATTATATCTACTGATAGGATAAAAACTTTCCAACCAGGTCTTCGGTACAGAATTACCTGCAGGCGTTCGGTTGTTGAGGATTCCGAAAACGCGGGGCAAGGTGCCCAAGTTCGCTACGTATTAGTTGGGGATAGTTCTGGATTATTAAAAGTGAGAGGGCAAGTGATTACGCTTCCTCAAGGCACAGGAGGTGCGATCGTTCAAGATGATTTGGTGCTGCCAAGTACGGCCAGTTTGATGAAGGTTAATATTGAAGTAGTTCAATGGACCCGTTCATTCGAACTCGATCAATGTAAGGTTTATTCAATGGTCACCCCTTACCGGGTAACGAAAAAAACGATCTCCGACTCCATTACTAATAAAACGGTTAATTCATTTACTTACCTCTACGGCACCCCGGCGGTAAATGACAGCGCCCATTCTGAAGTCGCTGCAATCTATAATAGACCAGAAGAAGGTGATGATTGGCGTCCCGTTCTCACACCCGATAATTCGGAATTTCGTGGACACAATTGGACCGTGTCTACAGATTTGTACAATAATCGTTTGGCAACTTACTTCTATCAGGATGATTTACTGAAAGGAAGGCCTTGGCAAATAGAAACCCGCCACGTACATATAAATCAAGATCAAAGTGAAAGTCAAACTATATTTACACGTAAACTTATTTACTATGAGGGAAGCTCTACTATCTCACCCGATCGGGATAACCGAAATACCCCATACTGCGCGCACATCGATAATAGCGATTTATATGATCTCTGCTTCGCCGATATGCGCCGGTACAAAGTACAGGTATCCTCGGAAGAACAGATGGACTTTGGTACCACGGGTATTCCCCAAGCACAATTTCCATCTACTTTCATGGGGACCAGGACGGAGTATGTATATGATGACTGGGGAAACGTTATAAAAACAGTACAAAAAGCCCGCGATGCTTCCGGCAATGCCTGGGAGGAGAAACGTGTAACGCTTTCTGGTTACGGTGGAAACAACACGGGCTACTCGTTTGATGGGATGATCAGTTTTAGCGGCTCTGTCTCTTCCGAATCCACCATTTATCGAGTTGGGCTGCCCACCTTCCAGAACCTATACACTAGCAGTAACGGTGCGCTGGTGTCTTCAACCTGTTTCATTTATGATCATCCAATCAATGGCGGCAGTGGAATTTGCGGTATGGATGCTGCCGGAAATATGACGATCGATACGCCACAATCTGGTTTGCTTACCGGCAAGCGCACGCTGCTGTTTAGCAACAGTTACGCTGATGAATGGTATAAGTACGATGAATGGGGGAACCAGATAGAGGCTAAGAGTTCACCCCTGGCCGGGACTGCCACCCAACGCGCCGTGGAAACGGATGCTCGGAAAACAACCACCACCTATGATGTTTACTTTCACGCCCGCCCGACCAGTGTGAAAAATGCATTAGACCACACAACTACCTATAGTTACGGCGGAACATCGGATAACAGTTATTGGCTGGGATTGCCCCAAACCGAAACAGACCCAAATGGAGCCTCGGCTGTTGCCATGTACGACGCCTTTGGCCGGATGGTCTGGCTCAGGATAGACCCTGATACGGAAACCACCTACGAAGCTGTATATCATACAGGATCCTCAACGATGCCCTACTGGATTGAGGTGTCGCGCTTGGTTGCGGATCAAACAAGAATAGCCACGCGAAACGTTTACAATGGGCTTGGGCAGCTTATCCAGACCCAGATCGGCAATGTGGATGTGGTTCCCACAGGGCAAAGTACCGAACAGAAGAAAGATATCGTTGTTGAGACCGAATACAATGCCTACGGACAGGTGGTAAAACAATCGGCTCCCACTCCACTAACGGTATGGACATGGAATGGAAGTAATTCTCCACGACGGACAGGTGTCTTCATAAATACCCCCAAGAACTTCACGATAACATCATACTTTGATTCAGGGCATATGGAAAAAGTTACCGCGCCGGATGACACTTATACCAGCTACGCCTACACGATCAGTGGCGGTAGAATGCTCACCAGCGTGACTGACGCCAAGGGTAATGTTACCCAGACCCAGACCGACGCCGAAGGCCAAACTATACTGGTGACGCCGCCTACCGGACCGGGTGTGAGTTATGTGTATACTCCAGGCGGTTTACTCAAAACGGCCACCCGCGGTGGTGTAACGACCACACTAACCTACGATTTGGCTGGGCGCAAGACGCAAATGATTGACCCCGATATGGGCACCTGGATTTACACCTACGATGCGTTGAGTAATTTAATAACCCAAACCGATGCCCGCGCTTGCACCACCACGCTGAGCTATAATAAGATCAACCAGCTTAAAGGAAAATCATTTTCCACGGGTTGCAGCTCGACCACCGGGATTACTTATAATTACGATGAAACCGCTGGGGTAAACGGCATAGGCCGTCGCACAAGCATGACAGATGCCTCCGGTTCAACATCCTGGAAGTATGATGCGCGCGGGCGGATGACTGAGGAAAAGAAAATCATCACCGACGGTGGTACCTTCCTCACTCAATGGACCTATTTCAGCAACGACCAGGTGGAATCGATCACTTACCCTGGCAACGCGAGTGGGGGAGCCGGCGAGGTAGTAAATTATACGTACCTTCCGCAAGGAACACTCGATACGGTTAAAAACAGCGCAATCGATTATGTGTCGGATACAAAATATGACGAGGCCAGCCGGATCGTTGAGCGTATCTTTAACAACAGCCTCGAATCAAACTTCAGCTATTATCCCTGGACGACGCAAGGGGGCCGGCTGAATACCCTGAAAAGCGGCACAAGCGATCCGAATATCCCGATCCCGAGCAACCTGCAAAACCTGACCTACACCTACGATTCCATTGGAAATATTACCAAAATCGTGGATAATGTGCTGAATTCGGGATTGCAAACGCAAACCTTTGGCTATGATTCCGCCAGCCGCCTGACCAGCGCCAGTGTTATTGGAGGAACAAAAGGAACAGTTACTGGCGATCACCAGTATGATCCAACCTCGGGAAATCTCAGTTTTAATGGCGAAAATAATCTTGAATATGGTACGGAAGATGCAGGATGTGGCGGAACATCAAGCCCTGCCCATGCAGTTGTACGTACAGATCTTGCCAGCTATTGCTATGATGCGAATGGCAACCAGACCCAGAAGCGGGTATATGCGCAAATGGTCCCGAATTCTTCATATGAAAGCAGTGACGGCTGGACAGCATCCCCAGCTAGCGCATATCCAAACACAGCGTTATATCGATCTACCTGGGGCAATGCAGGACCGCATGATGGCGCCTTTGGCTATTCCATCAACAACCAGGCTTACGGTTACCTTGAATCCGATGTGATTGCAGTTACCGCAAGCACTTCCTACACGCTTTCTGTATATGTGAAAGGCGAGATCGACCTGGCGGACAGCAAGGGGGCCTGGGTCCTCCGCGCGGTCTTCTTTGACAGCGCGGGCAACGCCCTTGCCGCTCCCAACAATTATAAAGACGCCGTACACACTACCGCGATCACGTCTACCTGGACACAAAAGACCGGTACAGTTACCGCCCCAAGCGGTGCTGCCAAGATGCGCATCCAGCTTTTAAGTTATATGAATGCCGGATGGGTGGCCTTTGATGATGTATCCCTTACCGCTGGAGGCCAACCACTTACAGTGAACAACCCGGGATTTGAAGACACGACTGGTTGGGCCGAACACCGGGTATTCGCGGGAACGTCCTTCTGGCGCGCTTCTGGCACGAGCGGCATGCCAGCGCCCCACGGTGGAACGATTGCGTATATCATAAGTAATCTGGCATATGGATCGGTGTTTTCGGAGATGATTCCCGTTAGCGCCAATACCCAGTACACGTTGAGCGCCTGGGTGCGCGGCGAACTGGATGGTAAAGATACGGATTATGGCAGTTGGAAAATAGAATTGTGCGCTTACAAATCAGACGGTACTTCTATCTCCCCTTGTGTATCAACCAGCGGATTAGGTGGCGGACCGGGGAGTATCAATACGACCTGGGCGCAAAAATCGGGAACCGTTACCACACCAGCCGATGCTGCCTTTGTAAAATTCCGTCCATTCCTGTTTATCGGCAGCGGCTGGGTGGCCTATGACGATGTATCATTGGTGAAGGCAGGCACCACCACGAATTTGCTGCCTGATCCAGGTTTTGAAACCGGCAGCGGTTGGACGGAGAGCCGCGATGGGCGGTTCCCCAACACCGGCATTTTCCGCGCTTATTATGGCACCGCCGCACCGCATGGCGGCACATACAGCTACGTGATCAGCAACCATGCCTACGGCACGATCTCGACCAGCAGCAACATTCCCGTCACCCCAGGCCGGACGTATGACCTGCGCGCGTTCGTTCGCGGTGAAATGGACCCGGCGGCGGGTCAGGGAAATTGGTTTGTTCGCGCCCAGTACTTTAATGCCAATGGTGGCTGGATATCGAATTACGCCAATACCGCCTCCGGCGGCGAGGGATCGTTGAACGAGGGCTGGAAATCCGTAGGGGGAACCTTCACCCCACCCGTCGATGCAGCTTTCGTGCGTGTGCAGCTCATCGCCTACATGATATCCGGCTGGGTGGCCTTTGACGATATCAGCCTGACCGATCTCACCGCCGCCCCCGCCCAGACCATTACCATGACCTACGACGCCGAAAACCATATGACCGACTACACCACCACCGGGACGACCGCCAAATTCGTCTACAACGGCGACGGCAAGCGGGTGAAGGGCACGGTCGGCAGCGTGACCACGCTCTACATCGGCGCGCACTTCGAATGGAATGCTACCACCAGTACGATGAAGAAATATTACTTCGCCGGCGCGCAGCGCGTGGCCGTGCGCGATGGGAACACCACCGGCACCACCGGACTCACCTTCCTCTTTTCCGACCACCTGGGCAGCACCTCCGTATCGGTAAACGCCGCGACCAGCACCCCCACCGGCGAGCTGCGCTACGGCGCCTGGGGTGACACGCGCATCGACAGCGGCAGCACGCCCACCAACGCCCGCTACACCGGGCAGTACGAAGCAATGGGCGGGCTGTATTATTACGGGGCCAGGTGGTATGACAGTGAGCTTAATCGCTGGACTCAGCCTGACACAATTGTACCAAATCAGTATAATCCACTAGACTGGGACCGTTATTCCTACGGATTAAACAATCCGTCAAGATATACCGACCCATCTGGACATATTCCTGTCGATATAATTTTAGATTTGGTATTCTTGGCTTACGATGTAGGGGCGATCCTCATCGAAGGACCAACAACGGTAAATATGGCTGCACTAGCAGCAGATGCAGTTTGCGCTGTTATTCCTTACGGAACAGGCGGTGGTATTGCTGTAAGATTAGGAGGGGAAGCAGCCATTCAGGGAGTATTGCGCTTACCTGCTGGAGTCCGGGCCTTACAAGCAGCTGAAAAGTTTGCGCAATTTGCTTCGAACGCGAGTTCGAACGAGGATGGACCTGGTTTCCCTGGACAATCAAATAATGCCAACCCAGGCAGAGCTGCTACCAATTCTAATGGGGATCCATTCCCCACTATTATCGATCCTCGAACTGGTGAGCCTGTCCCGGCTCCATCGGATAATTTACAGATAGTGCCTGAGTCTCAAAGAGTAGAGTGGGGGCCTAAGCAAAGAGGTGAATTTATCAAGGAGTGGTTAGATAAAGGGTACAAAGTGCCCGATGGAGGATGGGAGAATTACGATATACACCATATAATTCCACGAGAGCGTGGAGGAACAAACGCTTTTGGGAATCTTGTTCCTGTCCCAAGGGAATTTCATCAAAGAACAATAAACCCTTGGTGGTCCGGTTACCAGCCAAGATGAAGGGGTCGTATATATGTTTGAGGCTATTCTCTCATTAAGAAAGAAACTTTCACCAGAGCGCCTCTTAGAGGTCACTCATGGGGATCATACATGGACTGCGCGTTTTGAATGGCAGCCGCCTCTTCAAGCTTCTTCCGTAAATAAGGTTTTTGAAAAATCTTTACCGAATGATTACATTGCTTTTCTTAAAGAAGTCGCGAATGGGTGTGTTTTATATTACGATGCGGTTTATGGCCAATGGGGGTTCAAAATATATAGTAACGAGGAGGTGGTAAGTAAACAAGAATTATGGAAAACCAGTTTAGGCGAAAAATGGCAAGATAAATTCATTGCCTTTGCGGAATTATATGGGGAAGCAAACGTCTTGCTATTTGACCTAAGAATACCCACAGCCGATGCCTCTAGTTTTGCCATACGCGAAGGTAATCCTCATGAAGTGGCTGAGGATTGGCCAATTGTGTCGAGATCCTTCCATGAATGGCTCGATCACTTGGTCACTGCTCAAGGCGCAAAATATTGGGAGTGGAGATAATCGGTTCCAAAAATCGAAAGACGAGCGAAGGGTCGGAAGACCACCTCTGCTCGCCTTTCTCTTGCCGTGTGTCTTCAGTATACAACGGCCAGAGCCGAAAGCCAATACCTCAGCACCTTAAAAACACAATGATCTCCACTGCCTGCTTGTGCGAAAGCAGGTTTTGGGCTGCCTATTCTGTTGTTTCACCTTGCCGCTTACTTCGCGGTCAGCTTACTCTCCGGGAGCTTGAACGTCTTCGTGCCCCACGGGATTTTCTGCACCTCCTGACCGATCTTCAGCCGGTCGAGCTGGGTGCGGGTGAAGCCAAGCGCGGTCTGCCCCTTGGGCAGGTTCTTGACCCGCACCTTATGCGCAAAGGCGAACATCGAGCAGGCCACCTGGGTTGGGTTGGCGAAGCGGTCGGCGGCTTCCTTGGTCAGCACGTGCCAAACCACCACCAGCAGCTTGCGGGCAATGGCGACGATCGCCTTGGATTTGCCAATGTGGCTGGACAACGCTTCGTACTGCGCTTTCCAGTGAGCGTGATCCATAATGGCGTGGTTGGCTGCATCCACCATTGCTCTTCGCAGGTCGCGCCGCCCGGCTTTGGTGATGCGCCCGGTGGAATAGGCCATGCCGCTGTCGTGCACCCGCGAGCCTAGCCCCGCATAGCCCACCAGCTTTTTGGCCGAAGGGAAGCGCTGGATCTCACCGATGGCGGCCAGGATGGTGATCGATGTGAGAAAACCGATGCCGGTGATCTGGATGAGCAGGGGAACGCGCGCATCGTTCGCAGCCAGCTCTTTGAGACACAGCTCGGTTTTCTCCACCTGCTCGCGGGCAAAGTCGAGGGTAGCCAGGTCGGAGAGCAGGCAGTGCTTTTCCAGCGCGGAAACATGCAGCCCTTCCCACCAGGGGCGCAGGTCGGGCTTGAACAGCTCCATGCCTTCTGGCGCTTCAAAATCGTGGCGGTGGAGCAGCGCTTGCAGGCGGCATTTGGCGATGGATGAAAGGCGCACCATTTTTTGCCGGTGGGCCACCAGCGTGCGCAGCTCGCGCACCGCCACCGGCGGGATCCACACCTTGGGCAGCAGCCCCGAGGCGTGCAGCTGCGCCAGGGTGAGGGCAGCTTTCTTATCTGTCTTCACCTGGGCGCGAACGATGAGCGCCACGTGCGGAGGATGGACCACGGTGACCGAATACGCAAAGGGCTGGAGCGTGTCATACACCACGTAGGTGTTGGTGGTCATTTCTACCACCAGAGCATCGCGTTTGGTGACGACCTTCTCCGCCCATCGCTTGAGCTGGCGCATGGGCGCTTCGTATGGCCCATACACCTGGTTGAGGCCGCGATCCACACCGGTGGCGACGAAGTATTTTTTGTGGATGTCGAGCCCAATGAAACGATTTGGAGTAGAATCAGAAGCAGGCATTACACGAACCTCCATTTGTGAAATGCTGGCAGACCGGCCAGCCAGGCCGGGCGCGTTTTGGATGGGCGTGACTTCACACACGGATACGAGCTTGGCCGAAGGTGGCTGCCTTCGCCCTTCTCAGGTGAGCGGATCCGAACGGGTCAGCCAAACATGTACAACGGGCTTACCGACAGACGGTATCCCATAAGCATACCCGGCTGGCCCACACGTCACGCACCCGGGTGCAACGTTCCCGTTCACTCAGCCATTGGGAATTATGCACTCAACGCGCCGCGCCCGCAAGATCCGCTGCGGGCGCCTGGTTGGCCGGTGTTTATATGCTAACATGGCAGAAACAACCCCATTAATTATAACGATCCGAGCGGACATTGGCCAGAGTGGTTTGATTATTTGATGGGTGCAGGTTGCCAATATCTTGATGATATGAGCCTAGGTGGGTTTTCATATGTGTCAGGCAATTTGGATAATAACCAAAGCGAAGCTTTCCAAAACGGTCGGCAGGTTGGCCGTGTAGTAAGTACCGTTGCCGCGACAGTTGATGAAGTAGCAGGTGCTGCTATGGTAGGGGCCGCAGCTGCAGGGATTACACCAACTACAGGGGTTAGCCTTGCCGCGGCTCCAGTCACTGGAGGAGGAAGCCTTATCGTAGGAGGTGTGGTTGTCGGTGTTGAGGTTGTGGTAGGAGTAGCGGGAGCTGCAACCGCTGTATATGGGGGTGCGGTAATTGCTCGAATCAATAGCAACCCATTAGGTGGAAATGATAGCTTAAACCCAATAGACAATTTGTTTGATGATCCATGGCAGCTTGAAGGAAAAGAACCGGGAGATATTTCAGATGTAACAAAATGGGCTGAACAAAATGGCTGGAAAACCGAAACACTTGGAAGGGGAAGCAATCAAGGGCAGGGTTTTATTTTACGCCAATATGGAAGCAATGGAAAACCCACTGGCCGAATGATACAATGGCATCCAGGGGGTGGTCATCATGGTCCAGACCCCTACTGGAAACTAAGTGACCCTTTAAAAGGGACAGTACGTGTAGGACCCCAATTCATGCATCCGGAATAATTGATGGTGTAATATTTCGAAAGAAGGTAATTCATGAAAGCTGAAGTAAGATATCGAGAGATGATGGTTGAGGCAATAAAAATAATCGCATCTGACTTTGAAACGCAAGTTAAGGCATTCCCTGACTATGTGTCTATCCCTGATGAGGTTGTATCCACTTTTGATGAAGCTTTACGAGTTTTTGACCAGGTGATTGATGCCAATTTAGTAAATGAAATACAGAGTAAAGCGGTGTACGAAATCGATAAGTATTTAGAAAAAATGAATGAGAAGAAGGATTATGACAATCAATGGACACTGGCATCGATGCAATCAAGCCCCGATTGGCAACATCTCCGTTTACTAGGTAATGATCTATTAGCACTATTAGGCGTTTCAGACAAAACACCAAAATTAGGCTGGGTCACATATATAAGACATAAAAAGCCACCCGAATAGAAGCTATAATGATGGAACTCACCTTGAGGATAGGGCTCCGCTGGAGAGCGACCTGAGCGCCGGGTGAGGGCCAAACGGCTGGGCAGAGGGCTGTACCTCTGCCCTTTCTTCTGCTCAGCCGGTGGCCTAAAAGCGGTAAACTCACCAGAGGAGAAGGTCAAAGAGCGCGAAAGTCGGGACGCAGACAACATTAATACATCTTCAAACCGAAGATCTGAAGGAGCGCTACCGTTATTCGATTATCTGTCCATTTATTTCACCGCTGGATTGTGCTGGGCGGTAGCTTAAATGTCTTCGATCCCCAGGGGATCTCCTTCACCTCCTCACCAATGCCTAATCGATCCAACTGCCAGCGCACCCACTGCTTGGCACTCATCCCTTCCGGCAAGTTTCGCACCTTAACACGATAAGCCGTGGCAAACAACGAACAGGCAATGCTGCGCGGATCAGCGTGCTTATCCAATACTTCTTTCATCAGCACATTCCAGACGGTAATCAGCAACTTGCGGGCAATAGCAACGATCGCTTTGCTTCTTCCCAGGCGGGGTTCCAGCCGGGCCAGTTCTTTTTTCCAGAACGGATGATGCATTACGGCGTTGTTGGCGGCTTCCACCACTGCCGCGCGTAGATCGCGCCGCCCGGTTTTGGTGATCCGCCCGGTGGTATGGCTCTCGCCGGAGTCGTGCACGCTGGTGCCCATGCCCGCGTAGCCGACCAGGTGGCGGGCATCCGGGAAGCGGGTGATGGTGCCGATGGCAGCGATAATAGTGAGGGCGGTGAGTAGCCCAATGCCGGGGATCTGGATCAACAGTGGGATGCGTTCATCCTTGGCGGCTTCCTGGCCCATCACCTCTTCCAGCTTGTTCTTTTGCTGCTGGGCAAAGGCCAGGGTGTCCAGGTCGGAGAGGATATTGACCTTCTCCAATGGCTTGACCTTCAACCCTTCCCACCAGGGACGGGTCATGGGGTGAAACAGCTCAAAGCCTTCCGGCGGGATGAAATGGTGGCGATGGATGACGGAATGCAGGCGATTTTTGGCGATAGCGCCTAGCACGCCCATCTTGTGCCGCTGGGCGACCAGAGCACGCAGCTCGCGGGTATGCTCATCAGGCACCCAGATGCCGGGCAGCACGTTCGCGGCATGCAGCTGGGCCAGGATAAGGGCGGCGCGCTTGTCGTTCATCACCCGCGCTTTGACGATGGCTTTCACATCTGGGGGATGGACAACGGTGACGTTGTAAACCTTCGGAAGGAGCGTGTCGTACACCTGCCAGGTGTTGGTGGTCATCTCTACCACCACCGAGTCGGTAGGCAGCAGGTCACGCTCGATCCACGCCTCGAACTCCGGCCATTCGACCCGCTTGGGGCCGTAGACCTGGTTCTGATCTTTATCCACGCCGATGGCGACCAGATAGTGTTTGTGGATATCCAGACCGAGAAAACGGGTGGGTTTCATCACAACCTCCTTTCAGGCGAACCCACAGATGAAAAGAGGAACCGGGAGGACCGATTTTTCAGGACAAGGTTTCACACATGGCATCGAGCTGATCCCCTAAGGGATTTCTCAGTCGAGCGGAATCGAGCAGGTCCATCACACACGTCGAGCGGGCTCTCTGCGTCTAGCGCAGCCGTCCCATACGCATACCCGATGGGCCTGAATGCCTCTCCCGGGCGGCATCCCTGCTCACTCAACTGCAAGTGTACCGCCCGGCCCTACCCGGTTGAAAGGTTTCCAGGCGTCCCTGGACCTTCCTTGTTTCTTGCCCCACACACGCGAAATAACCCAGTTAAATATACAGATCCTACCGGACATAACCCTCTTCTTATCTTGCTAGCTGCGGGTGTTATTTTTGGAGGTTATGAGTATTTAATTATGTTAGGATACATTCCCGATTACCAAGGTGTTGCTATGGCTGATTCTGCGATGGATCGAAGTACAGGATCTATACAGGTTGCTGCTGGCCTCGCTGTTCAAGGGCAATTCTCAGGAGTGCTGGACAATATAGTAGGTGATATAAGATCTGGCCCATCAGGCTACGGGCTAGCACAAATAGGCTCAGAAGAATTAAATGAACTCGGTTTGGGGAATTTGAACCCGCAAAATCCAGCTGATGCAGGAACAATAATGCAAGCTAGAATTGGAAAGGCGCTGGAAAATTGTCAAGGATGTACCGCAGACGACATGTTAATAGTAGCCGCCCTGGCCCAAAATGGGGAATTCAGTACCCCAGAGTCTCGTGTGGTTTTATATCAAGCTTCCGGAGATGCTAATGGAGGAGGAATTGATTGGAAAACATTCATTAATAGTAATTATCCAGATTTTCCATTCGAGCTGAGGGTTCGAACAGCACCAAACTTTGATAACTTTCGGTATTTACTGATTGCCAAATATATGCAAGACATGTTAGAGCTTTACCGGAGAGGATGGGCTCTGCCAGAAGGTATAAGTGAGGGTGATCTTAAACATTGGATAGAATGGGCACAGAATAATGGAAATTCAACCTCCCAATAAGGAAAAAGCTTATGATGTATAAACTCAAAAGATGGGTGGTGTTACTTCTGTGTACTACTGTTTTTGGCTTTTCGGGATGTAATGTATGGTTTGATACAAACGAATCACATTCTAATTTTGAGTCCCGATATTTTGCCATCAACTCATTAACCATTCTCGATTCACTTGATCAAGGCAAAACAGATATTTTTACACTGCTTGAATCAACTCCACAGGCGAGGTCTTCCACTTATGAAGAGGTGTCTTGGAGCCAAGCAGATTACTTACGCATTGCCAAAGCCATCTACCAACAAGCATGGCAAGAATCTTTGGAAGCACAGGATATATACTCGATGACCTTCAAGATGGATTGCGAGGAGATCGAGCAGGGGCTCTTTAACGAGGCAGAAATAATCTCCTTTATCGTTTTACCAACAGATAAGGAGGAAACCCGAAGAGAATTCCATACCTATATTAGACCGCCAGATCAGTATGTCTTTACGATGAAAGAAGATTACACGCCCAATATCCAGGTCAAGACGCCAATCAATCTAGCACAGTATAGAATATCGGCAGAGGAAGCCGTACAAATAGCGGAACAGAATGGAGCAACCGAAAGACGGCTGAAATTTGGGAACGACTGCACGATCAATGTGCTGGCACCTGGGTCAGTTAGAAAAGGTTGGAGTGTTTCTTATTCGAATAATAAAGATGGGAGGTGGGATGTTATCTTTGAAATAGCGATAAATCCCTTTACTGGCGATATTGAAATTCTCAATCCTAAACAATAGATGAGGAAGGTGCAGCTTTATATAGGTGTGGAAATGTGCTGGCTAATGGGATAGTAAACCTTTGAGCAAGCGAAATTATCCCGAAATCCTTCGTGGCTGGGATTATAGCACCTTACCAATTGCATTAATTCGTATTAACCCCCCCCCCATTGACCCTAGACGTTGAGAGAAGGTGGCGGGTTTCTCCACTGCTTTCTTGCGTAATTGTTTACGGAGAGGCTTCCAATATCAGAATCGCCTCCCGGCATCTATGCTAAAATTTCTCTATGGACATCCACGACCCACACTTCATCCCATTTCTCCTCCGGGCGAAAAAGAACACCTACGCCGCAAGCGGCGCCGCCGCTAGCGGCGCCGGCGATGGCGGCAGAGTCGACCCTTCCCGCCCCGCCTCGCACGACTTGCGTTACCAGGAAGGCGATTGGCTCTATCTGGACACCTACCTGGGCGGCTTCGCCTTTGCCGGTGAGGAGGCCGTCTGGTACCAGGGCCAGCCGCTCTGGTCGATGAACTATTACGGCACGATGACCGTCGAAACCTTCCCGGATGGCTTCTCCCCCTTCCTCAAGCACGCCCTGCTTCAGCCGCCCTCCGAGGCCCCCTACCGCGGCCCGGCGGAATTTCAGCAGGGCCGCTTCACCTACGCCTGCCGCTGGGAAGGCAGCCCAACGGCCTTCCGGGGCGAAGAAACCATCGCCTTCGATGGGCAGGTCATCTACCGCCTCGATTTTCACGGAGGGCAGATTATCCAATGAACCTCAGCGATCTCGTCTCCCGTCCCGCGCCGCGCCCCTGGTCCGAAGGCGACAACATCCCCTGGAACGACCCGCAGTTCAGCCAGCGCATGCTCAAAGAGCACCTCAGCCAGGACCACGACGCCGCCTCGCGCCGCTTCCAGACCATCGACCGCCACGCCCGCTTCATCATCGCCCGCGTGCTGCCCACCCCGCCCGGCGCCCCCGCCCGCATCCTCGACCTGGGCTGCGGCCCCGGCTTGTACGCCCAGCGCCTGGCCCAGGCCGGGCACGCCGTCCACGGCATCGATTTCTCCCCCGCCTCCATCGACTATGCCCGCCAGTTCGCCGGTAACCCCGCCGGTAACTCCGCCGCTTCAGCGGGGTTCGCCTGCGCTTTCACCCTCGGCGATATCCGCGCCGTGCCGTACCCCGCCGGCAACGACCTGGTGATGATGATCTACGGCGAATTCAACGTCTTTTGCCCCGCCGATGCCAGGGCCATCCTCACCAAAGCCTTCGCCGCGCTCAAGCCGGGCGGGCGCCTGCTGCTCGAACCCCACCCCGAAGACTTCATCCGCCAGTTGGGTAAAGCCCCTTCCACCTGGTACACCGCCCAGAGTGGCCTGTTCTCCGACCAGCCCCACCTGATGCTCTTCGAAGCCTGTTGGGATGAAAGCGCCCGGGTGGTCACCAACCGCCATATCCTCGTCGACGCCGCGACGGGTGAGGTTACCCGCTATGCCGCCAGCTACCAGGCCTACACCACCGCCGAGTACGTGTCATTGATCGAGTCGTGCGGCTTTTCGCATATTGAGTTCTTCCCCTCCCTCACCGGAGAGGAAGACGGCAGCAACCTGATCGCCATCGTGGCCCAAAAGTAGCCTTCAGCCGGCCCTGCCCGGCAGGGATTGCGCGCATGCTGTTTTACTTCTTTCTGGCGATGATCGTCCTGCTCGGCCTAATCGGGCTTTTCAGCCTGGGGCTGGTCATCGTCCCCAGGCCTTTCCGAGCGCACCCGGCCCCCGCCCGCCTGGGCGATCCCACCCCCATGCAGCCCGGCCTGCCCGAGCCCGTGCGCCGTCACTTTGTGGAGACCATCGGCGAAGCTCCCCCGGCCATCGCCTCGGCGGTGGTATGGGGCAGGGGCCGCGCCTCCATCCGCGGCGTATGGGTGCCGCTGCGCTTCAAGACCTGGTACCGCGCCGGCGAGGCCTATTCCCGCCGCATGGAGGTCACCTGGTTCCACCGCCCGGTCATGCGCGGCATCGATTCCTGGATCGACGGCGCGGGCCTGTTCGAGATGGGCGAAAAGGTCGAAACCGGCGATCGCGTGGATCAGGGCCAGCTCCTCACCCTGTGGGCCGATATGGTCTGGCTGCCGTCTGTCTACGTGCACAACCCGCATATCCGCTGGCTGCCCGTAGACGATCACACGTCGCGCCTGGTGGTGCCCTACAAAGACGCCGCCGAAAGCCTGGACGTGCATTTTGACCCCCTCACCCGCCGCATGACCCACATCAGCGCCCTGCGTTTTGCGGATGATTCGCCCGATAAGGAGCCCTGGCGCGTGGACCTGCTGGATTGGAAAGAATTCAACGGCCTGCTCATCCCCTACAAAACCGATGTTGCCTGGGGCCAGCCCGGCGCGCCCTGGGCCTACTGGACGGTGGATGGCATCGCCTACAACGTCGACGTAAATGAGCAGCTCGGCGCCAATCCGCGCCCTCGTAGGGCGGACATCCCTGTCCGCCGCTCGTGAAGCGAGGACTCTCCCCGCCCGCGCGAGCACCATGCGGTATGCATGGCCCGCTTCGCCTTGTGTCCGTCCGCGTATTTTTCCACCTCCTTTTGACTAACCCCTTCTGAAAAATTTTGCTATATTGGATTCGGAAGGAGGCCATATGATGAATGCATCCGAAATCCAGGCGGTGCGCGATACGCTCCAAAAATTTCAAGATGGGTACGAGCAGCGCAACGTAGCGGCTATCGAAGATTTCCGCGCCCTGTTCATAGCCGGGGATGACCTTGAGATGATCGGCACCGGCGCCATCGAGCCAGGCGATGATGAGTGGTGCCTGGGCAGTGACGCGGCCTGTGATCTTGTCCAGAACGATTGGGAAGGCTGGGGAGACGTGCGGCTGGATGTGGCCGACGCGCGCATCCACGTGCTGGGCAGCGTTGCCTGGCTGGCCACCACCGGCGCCGTCACCATGGACCTGGACCCCAATGAGACCATCCGCGACTACTTGAGCTATATGCAGGAATCCGCCGGGGATGAAGGCGTCGATCCGCGGGCGCGCATGTTAGAGCTGCTGCGCGGGGCCACCAACACCCTGTTCGAGGCCGAACGTGGCAAGCAGTACATCTGGCCGCTGCGCTTTACCGCGGTGCTGGTCCGCGCTCCAGGCACGGGCGATGGCGCCCCACCAGCGAACGGCGAGCGCTGGCTGTTCCACCAGGTGCAGTTCTCGTTCCCCACCACGCGCTTCCCAGACGTGCGCAATATGTAAAAAAAAGAGACTTGCTGTCTGGCAAGTCTCTTGCCAAATGCGGTCCCCTGATTTCCCGCACTTGATTGAAATTGTCTGTATCTATAACGTTCTACTATTAATATACTCATAACCACTGACAATTGACTGACACTCTGCATTTTGCTTACAGCTTAATTAAAAAACGCCTCGATTACTTTTCTCCGCTCCTTTCGCCAGATATAATGGGGTTATCAGAAATTACGGCGCGGTTTAGGCCGGTTGGCAAAAATCACCCGTATTGTGGATGGGGCATCAAAGGGAACACTTCATGCCTGATATTCTATTGATCGAAGATATTGCGGATAACGCTTCCCTGGTGGAGCGTATATTGACTTCCCAGGGCTACAATGTGGCCTGGGCGGAAACCGCCGAGGAGGGGCTGGCGGCGGCTGAGAAAAATCACCCCGACCTGATCTTGCTGGATCTGGGCCTGCCCGATATCGATGGGCAAACGCTTATAGGCTACCTGCGCGACATCCCGGGCATCGAAACCACCCCGATCATCGCCGTAACGGCCTGGCCGGAGGAGACTGCCCGCTTGATGGTGACGGCTTATGGCTGCAATGGCTACATCAGCAAGCCCATCGATGTGCGTTCCTTTATCAAGATGATTAACGCTTACTTTGTTGAAACATAAGCCGGGCATTCATCCACATGACAACAATTGTGCAACATCCTTTGCCAGTACCCGATTCAACGGTTCGGTTATTTCCTGCCAGCCAATACACAATTGAAGATTTGACAAACGCCTACAACCAGACGCGCGTCGATTATATGGTGCCCATGCCAATGAATGCCGCCCGGCTGGCTGCCTACGTCAAGAATTATGATGTGGACATGGAGCGTTCCTGGGTGGCGGTGGATGGCGATGAAATGCTGGGCCTGGCCATGTTAGGCGTGCGCTCGGGCCGCACCTGGATCACCCGTCTGGGCGTGCTGCCTGCCCGCCGCCGGAAGGGCACCGGGGAAGCGCTGACGCTTGCTCTACTTGATTGCACCCGCCAGTTAGGTCGCCCCATGTCGGTCCTGGAAGTCATTAAGGGCAATACCCCCGCCCACCAGTTGTTTCTGAAGGTGGGTTTTCAACCCAAGCGCGAGCTGGTGGTGCTGCGCAGGCCGCCGGGGCCTCCGCCGCCTGGTTTGGATGGGAATGCCTCCTGGCTGGAAAAGGAAGAAGCGCTCGACCGCTTATGCGCCCACCCGGTTCACCCGGCCTGGACCAATGAGCTTGAATCGTATATCAACGCTGGCGATGCGCAGGGCCTGGAAATCCGGCTGCCCGGTGGAGATCACGGCTGGATGGTTTTTCGTCACCAGAAATTTATGCTTTCCCACTTTGTCATCCATACCACGTCCGGAGACCATGGGGCGGTTACGGCTGCCCTGGCCACCACCCTGTACAATCGCTTCCCCCATGTGGATACGTACATGGAAAATCTTCCGGCAGAAGACCCGCACCTGCCGTCACTGCTGCAGATGGGCTTTTTCGAAATTTTCCGGCGGGTAGAAATGGTTCGAGGAACCACCTAGCTTGAAAATCTGTATTCACTGCGCGGCCTTTGCCCGGCAGCGCAGGAGGAGCTCACCTCTCAGCCCATAACCCTCACTCCTCATACTTCACCGAAAACAGGAGTTTGATATGGAAAATGTCAGGGGCGGTCAACCAATGATGGATGTCGTCCTCCGGTTTTTTCGGGAAGATCGATGGAATTTTCAGCCGTTGGAGGATAGGCCCGTTGTCCGGGCGGGCTTTCGTGGCGAACACGGCACCTGGGTTTGCTTTGCGAACATCGATGAGCAGAACCGGCGGTTTGTTTTTTATTCCACCTCCGGCATGTTTATTCCGCTGCAGTACCGCGCCGCGGTCGCGGAATATCTGACCCGCGTCAATTACCAGCTCCCGGTTGGCAACTTCGAGATGAACCTCGACACAGGCGACGTTCGCTTCCGCACCAGCGTCGAAGTGCCCGAAGGCGACCTGGATATTTCGATCGTCCGCGCCATGACGTACGCCAACGTGCGCACCATGGACCGCTACTTCACCGGCGTGCTGGCAGTGGTGCATGCCGGGTTAAGCCCCGAGGCTGCCCTGGCGCGCGCTGAAACCCAGATCTTGGAGTTGTAGAGGATTGTTTCGCCTGTGAACCTCTCGTATCGTGCAGCCCTTGCGGAGGATTTCGATTTCCTGTTCCGCCTGCGCGAACAGGCCATGCGCGCCTACATTGAAGAAACCTACGGCCCGTGGGATGAGGCCTGGCAGCTTGCGTATTTTCGCCGGCATTTTGACCCGTCCGTGCTGCAGATCATCCAGGTAGATGGGGTGGATGCGGGCGCCCTGCACGTTCAGGAGCGGGCCGAGGAAATCTACATCGCCAGCCTGGAAATCCTCCCCCAATTTCAGCGGCGCGGAATCGGCACGCAAATCCTGCGCCAGTTGATGGACGCGGCCTCGCGCCAGTCCCGGCTGGTGGCGCTCCAGGTGCTGAAGACCAACATCCTCGCCCGCAGCCTGTACCAGCGCGTGGGGTTCGGCGTCACCGGCGAAAATGAAACCCACTACATCATGGCCTGGCCCGTAAAGCCGCCCAAACGCGGTTGATTGCCCTCTCTATTGTCGCAGTAAGCGTGTGACAGTGGAGAGAGGGGGTCAAGATTTTTGCGGTCATTATTCGTCAGCAGTTCCCTGGTGCGGAAACAGGGGAGCCGTCCGGTTGGCGCCGCCCAGCCGCCCAGGGACGCAGTCCCTGGGCTAGAAAAGCGCGAAGCCCGGCGGAGCCGGACTGTGTGTGGAATGGACGCGCGAATGCTATGCCAGCCCGGCTTTGCCGGGCTTCCTCCCTCCCGTTAGCCCCGGGACTGTGTCCCGGGGCGTGCCTACCACCACATTTAAATCATGTTCCCTAAGGGGAGAGGTTTTTTCGCCCACCACTGAAAACCCCATAGGCTGTAATAAATCCCGCAACTGTCAAATGCCTTTATCGAGTACAATTAAAGGACATAGTGAAATGAGGTGGCTGTGGCTTTCCGGGACTTTTTTCAAAGCAACCATTGGGACGTTGTAGACGTCTTAACGACCGAACCGCGCGCGGCGGAACTGCTGCCGGTAAACGATCTTCCGCTCGCGCAGGCCAGCCTTTCCTTCCTGGATCGCCAGTATCCGAACGGTATCTACTGCCACCAAAAGACGGCGCTGCGCCTGGCCCTGGCTGGCGAAAATATCTGCCTTTCCACCGGTACGGCGTCTGGGAAAAGCCTCGTCTTTCAGGCGGCGGCGATCAACCTGCTGGCCCAGGACCCCAAGGCGCGCATCATGGCTATTTACCCCATGAAAGCCCTCGGTAACGAGCAGCGTGAGCGCTGGCAGAACGCCATGGTTTCCGCCGGCCTGGCCCCCAACGCCGCCGCCGCCGAAAATATGGTCGGGCGCATCGACGGCAGCGTGCCGCCTGGTTTCCGCATGCATATCCTGGAACGCTCGCGGATCGTCGTCTTTACCCCCGATATCATCCATGCCTGGCTGTTTTCCAACCTCAAACAGCCGGTGGTGATCGATTTCTTGCGCTCCGTGCGCCTGATGGTGGTGGACGAGGTGCACGCGTACAGCGGCGTGTTTGGCTCCAATTCCGCGCTGCTCTTCCGCCGCATGCGCCACCTGATGTCGCTGCTGGACGCCAGACCGCAGGTCATCTGCGCTTCAGCGACCATTGCCAACCCCGAGATTCACCTGTCCAGCCTCTTTGGCCTGGATTTCCACCTGATTGGCCCGCAGGACGATACCTCGCCGCGCTTCCCGCTGGATGTGTACCTGGTGCAGCCGCCCGGCGCCGACCGCTTTCTAGACGAAGTGGTGCGCCTGCTCGAGTTTCTGACCCAGCAGAATGAAAATAAGCGCTTCATCGCTTTCGTAGACAGCCGCAAGCAGGTAGAGCTGATATCGACCATCTTGAACCGCCTGCTGCGCGACAGCGCGAAAGCCGCCGAGGAAGAGCCGCAGCCAGACGAAAGCGGCGAAGTCCCTCAACAGCGCGCCCGCCGCTGGACCCGGGCGGCAAAGAGCGCCGCCGAAACAGAAGATGAGGCCGATCCCGAGGGCGAGGTCACCGGCGTGCTGCAGCAGTTGAACGTGCTCCCGTACCGCGCCGGGTATGAAGACCACGACCGCCGCCAGATTCAGGAGCGCCTGGTCGAGGGGACGCTGAACGGCGTGGTATCTACCAGCGCCCTGGAGCTGGGCATCGATATCCCCAACCTGGATATCTGCGTGCTGATTGGCGTGCCGGGCTCGGCTACATCATTACAGCAGCGCATCGGGCGCATTGGCCGGCACGGTCCGGGCGTGGTGCTGGTGGTGAACGGCGGCGACGTGCACGACCAGGCGGTTTTTGCCCACCCGCAGAGCTTTTTCCAGCGTCCGCTGGCTGAAAGCACGCTGTACCTGGAGAACGAACACCTTCAGTATATCCACGTGCTTTGCCTCTCTCGCCAGGGCGGCGAGCACGACCAGGTTCTGGAAGTGGCCGCAAAAACCAACGCCAAAGCCGCGGTGGCCTTTGCCCGGCGGAGCAGCATGTTATTCAGCAGCCCGGTGCAGTGGCCGGAGAACTTCATCAAAATGTGTCAGAAGGAACGCGCCGGAGAGACGCCGCGCAGCCTGGCCAGTTTAAAAATGGAAGCGCATGACCGGCCCAACTATACCTTCCCGCTACGGGATGTGGAAAGCCAGTTCAAGGTTGAGCGCAGGGATGGCCCAAATGTTTCCGCGATGGGCTCGCTCTCCTTTGCGCAGTTGATGCGCGAAGCCTACCCCGGCGCCATCTATTACTATGCCACCATTCCCTACCGGGTGACCCGCGTCAATGTAAAGGCGAAGGTGGTTACGGTGCGCAGGGAAAAGCGCTACACCACTCAGCCGCAGAAAACACTCCCGGCGGTGTTCCCGCGTCTTACGCCAGGTGGAATTTTCGCGACGGCCAGCCAGAACGGGCTCTCCTGCCTTGAAACCAGCCTGCTGGTTCGCGAGTCGATCCGCGGGGTGGTGGAACAGCGCGGGCGGACAGAAAGCATTTACCCGTACCCGCTCTCGCGCGAGATGGGCTTTTTCCAGGAACAGCCGTATTTTTCGCGCAATTACTTTACCACCGGGGTGCTCATGGCGCATCCGGCACTGGCCGCGGAAGGGGTAAACCTGGAAGCGGTGGCCGGGATTGTCTATGAAGCCTTTATGCTGGCTATCCCCTTTGAGCGGCAGGATATCGGTTTCGCTGCCGATCACTTCCGCGTATCCCGCGATCCGATGGTCCGGGAAGGGCAGCCTTTCCTGTCGATCTATGATCAGATCTACGGTTCACTCCGGCTCACGGCGCGCCTGCTTGATCCGCTTACCCTGGGGCAGGTGCTCTTCGAAGCAGCGCTGCTGGCCGGCAGGCAAACGAGCTTATCGGGCAGCCCGGCATCCGTTGCCGCGCTGGCCGAAATGGCGCGCACGGTCTTCACGGAACCGCGCGATACCCTGTCGTTTGGCGGGGAGAATGGGATCGAGCAGCGCGACAGTGAGCGCTGGGAGCGGGTGGTAATGCCGGGCAGCAAGGGGCTGATGGTGCGCACCAACGAAGAATTTCATGTGATGCGCATAGCCACTACCCCTGCCGGGCTTTCGTATGAAGGTACGCCGATCTCCATGGTTGGCACAGGCGCCTCTGTTATGCCGCTTCTTTCTGACGTGGCCGAGATACCTGGTGAGAGCCAGTCGGGCTGGTACAACTTGCAAACCGGCGAAATCGAGCCGGCTGCCACGCTAGATGCCCTCCGCATGCAGTCCGGTGGGGCGCCGCAGCCTCCACCAGCGGTCGATTCGAGCTGGCTGCGCCGGATGCTGGGCACCTATTTCGATCAGGCGGCGCTTGTTCGCCTGGCCGATATGCGCGGGCTGCCAGCTTCCGGGGCAAAAGCTGCCCTGGTCGATGCGCTTCTAAAGGAATGGCAGCCCCAGGCCTTATTGGATGCAGCGCTGCGCGTATATGTGTCGGCGCTGGCCAATTCAAGCTCTGTTTCTGGTTAGCAGCCCATGACGGATGATCGGGCACTATTTACCATTGGCGCCTTTGCCGTAATTTTCGATGATGCGGGCCGGGTGCTGCTTTCGTACCGGCGCGATATGGATGCCTGGAACTTGCCCGGCGGCGGATTGGAGCCGGGTGAACTGCCCGATGCAGGCGCGTGCCGCGAAGTGCGCGAAGAAACCGGCCTGGAGGTGGTGGCAGAGCGCCTGGTGGGCGTGTACGGAAAAGTGTATCGCAATGAGCTGGTGTTTGCCTTTCTCTGCCGCGTGGTTGGCGGCAGCCTGGCGACCACCAGCGAATCGGATGAGAGCCGTTTTTTCCTCCCCGACCAACTGCCTGCCAACACGCTGTTGAAGCACGCCGAGCGCATCTGGGACGCGCTGGAAGAATACCCCCAGCCGGTGTTCCGCGCGCAGGGTGGGGCCCGTGAAAAAGGAAGGATATAACCTGTTCAATGGAAAATCATCACTGGAAAACAATTACTCGTACCCCGGTTCTCTCGTTTGGCAAATGGCTTGAGGTTGAGGACCGTACCGTAGAGACCCCGGATGGCCAGGTCATCGAGCATTGGGCCTGGGTGCGCACCCCGGATTATGTGAATGTCCTGGCGGTTACGGAAGATGAAAAATACCTGGTTTTTCGCCAGGGAAAATACGCGCTGGAAGGTGAGTCGCTGGCCCCAGTGGGTGGGCATATTGAGCCGGATGAGCCGCCGCTCTCCGCGGCCAAACGCGAGCTGCTGGAAGAGACGGGCTATACCGCCTCGGAATGGATTCCCCTTGGAAGTTTCCTGGTTGACCCCAACCGCGGCGTTTCGACTGGCTACCTTTTCCTTGCCCGCGGCGCCTGCCGGGTAACCGAACCCCATGCCGACGACCTGGAAGAGCAGCACCTGCTGCTGCTGGAACGGGAAGAAGTTGAGCAGGCCTTGCGCAGCGGGCAGTTTAAGGTGCTGGCCTGGGCCACCAATATTGCCCTGGCTTTGTTATTCGAGTGAAGATCCACTTAATAAGATCAATACCGGGTAACCATTGCATCTAGGTATGGCAGGTTGTGGATTATTGATGAATTCAGGTATCGGTGATTTTGTGATTCGCCCCTATAATGGCTCGCAGGCAGACAACCAGGCCATTCTGGAAGTGTATCGCCAGTGTGAGGACTTTCTGGCGCTTGGCCCGGTGGCGGCGGCATCCATGGAAATGGTGCAGGCCGACCTGGCGCACTCGCGCGGCGAGGGCGGCCTCTACTGCCTGATCTGTTCCGCCAGTTCGGGCGAGGTGTGGGGCATCGTCGATTATTTGACTGCTGGCTTCGAGGGCGATCCACACACAGCTTATCTATCGCTGTTGATGATTTCCGCCCCGTTTCGTGGCCAGGGCCTGGGCGAGGCGGTGGTTCGCGCGGTGGAGAAGGCTATGTGCGAAACCAGCCCCCCGCGCGAAATCCAGGCTGGCGTGCAGGTGAATAATCCGAAAGCCATCCGCTTCTGGCAGCGCATGGGGTATGCGATCATCTCCGATGCAGAACAGCTCCCAGATGGCACGGTGTGTTACCGCCTGCGGAAAGCTGTATAATTAAGTTCGACCTGCGACGGTTCATTCTATTAAGAAATGAGGGCATCCGCTATGATCCTTCCCCGTGTGCATCGGGAGGGCAAGCACCTGCGCCAGGGTTTTACATTGATAATATTGGCTGGCCTGCTGCTGCTTGGCGCCACCCAGGCCAGCAGCGAAACAGCCGCGGCCCCAGAATGCGCTGATCCACCCGGCCATTGTCTCTTTCTACCGCTCCTGACCCGCATGCCGGACCCGCGGGTCCGAAGCGATGCGCTTGCCATGTATGGAAGCATGTACCTGGCCTCCGAAACAACGGCAACGGGCTGGAATGGGGATGTGGATGTTTGCAGTCCGGGGAACATCAGTGAAACTTACCGGGCTGCGGTTTTGAAACGCATCAACTACTTCCGCCTGATGGCGGGCGTCCCTATGCTGCAAGGCTTCCGCACGGAATATAACCAGCAGGCCCAGGATGCGGCATTGTTGATGAGCGCCAATAACAAGGTCGATCACAGCGTAGACGCCACCTGGGCCAACTGCTCAGAGCTAGAAGGGGAGGGGGTCTGGTACTCAAACGCGATCGACAGTTTTAATGGCCCGCAAGCCATCAATACTTATATGGGCCATGAGGGAGATACCCTGGTCTATCTCCGGCGTTACTTGCTTTTCCCCCAGACGCTTGAAATGGGGAACGGCGATGTCCCGGCGACAAGCGGTTACATGGCGGTCAACGTCTTGAGAGTCATGGATGACCATTATTACGCCGCGCGGCCCGCAACGCGCAGCGAGTTTGTCTCCTGGCCGCCCGCGGCTTACGTACCTTATCCAGTGGTCTATCCATTGTGGTCGTTTTCTTTGGATCAGGCGGATTTCTCCCAGGCCACTGTCAGCATGTCGGTCAACGGATTCTCTATAAATATCATGCAGTATCCGCCCGTCGACGGTTATGGGGAAAACACGCTGGTGTGGTGGGCAGGAACCTGGGGGCCCTGGCCCAATCCGATTGTGGACACCACCTACACCGTCACGATCAATAATGTGTTGGTCAATGGGCAGATGCGATCTTTCACGTATGACGTTGTTATTTTTGACCCGGGATCATGAATCTTGAATCTGTGAGATAATCCACGTACATATTGTTACAACGGGTGAAAATGGAAATGGATGCGGATCTGCAATCATTGAACCAGAAATATGCCATACCGGGGCAGGTATCTTTTCGCGCTGGCCCGGGCAACTTCGTTACGGCTGAAATCAATAATGCGCACGCCAGTGCCTCGGTTGCGCTGTTGGGGGCGCGGGTGATTTCTTACCAGGCGCGCGGGCATGAGCAGTTATTCTGGCAGTGCCCGGACGCAGCAAACGATATTTTCTGGGTCATGCGCGGCGGGGCGCCGGTTTGCTGGCCCTGGTTTGCAGCGCATCCCACGGAACCCAAAAACAAGCCTTTCCACGGCCTGGTGGGCAGGATGCTGTGGAACCTGACCGGCTGCACCGCCCAACCGGATGGATCAACGGAACTGCGCATGGTGGTGCGGGATACGCCCGAAACGCTGCAGCACTGGCCGCATGCCTTCGAGCTGGAAATGGTGGTTTCGGTTGGGCGGAAACTGCGCATTGAATGGATAGCCCGCAGCCCGGATGGCGGCGGGTATTCATACACAGGCGCGTTTCACCCCTATTTCCACATCAGCAATATCCGCTTCATCACTATCGGCGGCCTGGAAAACACCGCCTATCTGGATAAAACCGACCAGTATCAGCGTAAGATGAATGAAGGCCCGCTGCGCATCACGGGTGATATGGATGGCATTTTCCTGGATACGACTTCTGAAATAACCATCCAGGACCCAGGCCTGGGTCGCACCATCCACTGTGCGAAAGAGGGCAGCCGGACCACGGTAGTCTGGAATCCCAATCAAAACGATAAGAACATCCCGGGCCTGGGGGAAGGCGCGCACCGCGGTTTCGTGTGCGTGGAAGCAGCGAATGCGGCGGATGATGTGGTCAGCGTGGAAGCGGGGAAGGAAGGTCGCCTGGCGATGATCCTGTGGACTGAGCATGGTGTTCCATCGTGAAGCACGAACTGGCGATTTTGGGTTTGTGGCTTCTGGCATTGGTTCCAACACTCCTCCTCATGCAGCAAACGAACTTATTCACGTATCTTGGGCCGTTGTACTTTTTATGTATGGTTGGGTCCATTTATATCGTGCGGAGTGCAAAGAAAAAAAACTGATATCGGTTATCCCTCGGGTAAGTAGATGGTTTAAATGGAGGGGTAAAGTGATGACAGTACAAGATGGAGTCATAACCGCGATTGGACTGATCGCTTGCTTCGCAGGTTACAGTATGTTCCAGGGGCTGTTGCCAGCCTGGGGATTTATCCTGGGGGGCTGGATCACGTACACATTCCTGCCCGTCATCGTTGGCCCCGCGCAGGCAGAAAACGTGGCTGTTCTGATCGTTGGCGTTCTCATTGGTGGGGTGATCGGTGCGGCGGTGGCTGCCCCGGCGTATTATTTGATCATCTTTCTCTCTGGCGCCGCATTGGGCATGATCGTTGGAGTCTTATTTGGCACGCTGATCGATGTGGGCGGAATCTCTACCATTGGCCAGCTTACCAGCTTTACCGATCTGGCGTTTCCGCCCACGCCGCAGACCGCGATGCAGTACCTGTTCGGGGGAATCGGCGCGCTGGTATTGGGCGGGTTGTCCTTCAGTTTCCAAAAGTTCATGATTTGCGCCGCCAGCGCCTTTCTGGGGGCAACGGCAGTGATCACCGGGCTGGGCGGGTCTTTCCTGGCCGTTTCTGGATCGGATATGGGCCATTCCGCTACCATGATCACCGCCTGGATCATCCTGGGGTTTGTGGGGTTGTATGTGCAGTTCCGCATGATGGGCGAAGTGTGAGCGAATGGTTGAATTTATTAAGCCGGCCTTTAGAAAAATGAAAGGAACATAAAGAAATCGTAAATGTATCCTTGACAAAATTCAATAGCCGAGTAAAATAAAAATAGAAAATAAAGAAATGACATACTGTGCGGTTTTGAATGTAGATTGGTTGTCTTATGGGAGGTAAGATGAATCCGTTGTTATCGAAATGCCCGGTTTGTGGTGGAGATTTGATGGTAACCCGTCTCCACTGCCCAGCCTGTGAGACAACCATTGAGGGAGAATTCGACCCGGGTGCTGTCCGGGGGCGCCTGCAGGAAGCGTTTTCACCCGAGCAGTTAAAACCGCTTTTACCCTTTTCGCGCTTATCTGCCGAGCAGCTCCAGTTTGTGCTTACCTTTGTGCGCTGCGAAGGGCGCTTTAACCGGATGGAAGACGAAATGAATTTGTCCTACCCGACCCTTCGCAACCGGCTCAATGAAATCATCCGGGCCATGGGATACGAGCCATCGCGGGATGATGCGGTGCGACCGGAGCCCGTGGCGGCGCCGGCGTCGCCTGGTCCGGCGGAGCGGCAGTCTATCCTCGATATGCTCAGCCGCGGTGAGATCAACCTGGAAGAGGCCAAACGCCGCCTGCGCGGTGGGGGCTGAAATGAAACCTGGTAACTTGAAGGTAGTTTGCTAAAGGAGAAATAAAATGGCGACTTCTGAAGAACGATTGAAAATCCTTCAAATGGTCCAGGAAGGCAAGCTCACCCCGGAAGAGGCCGCGCAGCTACTGGAGGCGATCAGCGCGGGAAGCGCAGCGCCTGCCGGTCCGCGCCGGGCAGCCGCGCCGGGCGAACCCCAGGATGCCGCTCTGGGCCTTGGGCGAAAGCCGCGCTTTCTGCGCGTTCGGGTCACGGATACCGATTCGGGCCGTCCGCGGGTAAACGTACGGCTGCCGATCAGCATGGTGAGCGTGGGCCTGAAAATGGGCTCTAAATTTGCGCCGCAGGTTGAAGGCCTGGATGCGGAGCAGTTGATGCAAATTATCGAATCCGGCGAGCTTGGCCAGATTGTGGATGTGGTCGATGAAAAAGACGGCGAGCATGTAGAGGTGTTCCTGGAATAATGGGGAACAATCTCCGTTCCTCTTGAATTTCTTTTGGATCGCCGGAGCGCTCCGCGAAAAACCATTTGTATGTTAAAGATGAGCCAGAAAAGTTGGATTTCTGGCTCATTTTGTTACACAAACCGTGTCCATCTGCTATAATTTTGACATGGACATTCTCTCACATAATCGAAAAGCCTGGGACAAGGAAGTTGAAAGCGGAAATCCCTGGACGGTGCCGGTGCCGTCGGAACTAATAGCGGCTGCTCGGCGCGGCGAGTGGCAGGTTGTACTCACGCCGACCAAGCCCGTGCCGCGTGGTTGGTTTCCGCAAGATATGAACGGAGTCGATGTGCTGGGCCTGGCCTCGGGCGGTGGGCAGCAGGGACCTATTTTGGCCGCGGCTGGGGCGCGCGTCACGGTGCTGGATAATTCTCCAAACCAGCTGGCCCGCGACCGCATGGTTGCTGAGCGGGATGGTCTTGATCTGCGCCTGGTTCTTGGCGATATGGCCAATCTGAGTGAATTTTCGGATGAAAGCTTTGCGTTGATATTCAACCCGGTTTCCACCTGCTTTGTCCCGGATGTGCTACCGGTCTGGAGAGAATGCTACCGCGTTTTGCGCAAAGGCGGCGCGCTGCTGACCGGCTTTATACAGCCGCACGCCTACTGCCTGGACCAGCGCGAGGGTACTTACCACCTGCGCTTTTCCCTTCCCTATGCAGACTCAACCAGCATCAGCACTGAGGAGCGCGTCCAGCGCTTCGGGGCTGATACACCCTTAGAATTCAGCCACACCTTTACCGATCTGCTGGGCGGGCAGTTGTCCGCTGGCTTCGCCATCGTGGATATGTACGAAGATATCGACCCCAGCGAATCTATCAACAAATATATGCCTACCTTCATGGCAACCAGGGCCATAAAAGCCTGAGATATTTACAGGACACAGACCGCCCAGGCGCGCCATTTTCTCAAGCCTTCCTCATACCCGATGAACCAACCGCTGCTGATCGGTCTTGATATTGGCACTTCCGGCGCGAAAGCGGTGGTGATAGAGCGGGGCGGGAAGCTGCTGGCCTGGGCCGCACGGGAGTATCCCATCCATATGCCGCAGCCCGGTTGGGCTGAACAGGACCCGGAGGATTGGCTTGCGGCGGTTATCTACTGCACCCAGCAGGCCATGCAGTCAGCAGGGGTGGATGCGCGCCGGGTAGCCGGGATCGGCCTGGCCGGGCAGATGCACACGCTGGTCTGCCTCGATGCAGCGGGGCGCGTGCTGCGGCCTGCCATCCTGTGGGCCGACCAGCGCTCGGCGGAACAAGTACGCGCGCTGGAAGCAGCCCTTGGCAGGCCCAGGCTGGCCCAATGGATCGGGAACCCGCTGGCGGCGGGTTTTATGCTGCCGTCCTGGCGCTGGTTGGTAGAGCACGAACCCGATACAGCCTCCGCCGCACGCTGGCTTATGCTGCCAAAGGACTACGTGCGCTACCGGCTAACAGGCGCAATTGGCAGCGAGCCCAGCGACGCATCTTCCACCGGGCTGTTTGACCCGCGCGCCTGCGGCTGGTCTGGCCCGATGATAGAAGAAGCTGGTCTATCGCCAGAGCGGCTGCCGGAGGTGTTTCCATCAGCAGGGGTGGCCGGCGGCCTGCTGCCCGAACTGGCCCAGCAGTGCGGCCTGGCGCCGGGGACGCCGGTTGTGTACGGCGCAAGCGATGTTTCCGCCCAGGCGCTGGCGCAGGGCATCATCCAGCCGAGAACCCTTTCTTGCACCATCGGTACGGGCGGACAGTTATTTGCGCCGCTGGCTGAAGCGCGTCCCGACCCCCAACTGCGCCTGCACCTCTTTTGCCACTGCCTGCCCGGCTTGTGGCACTATGAGGCGGCGATCCTTACCGCCGGGCTGGCGCTGCGCTGGCTGCGCGACCAGGTGTTCGCGGGTTCATCTTACAGCGCCCTGGCGGACGCTGCCTCAGCGGTGGAGGCCGGGCCAGATGGCCTATTCTTTCTGCCCTTCCTGGCGGGCGAGCGGACGCCGTACATGAACCCGGCTCTGCGCGCGGGTTTTGTTGGCATGCATCTACGCCACGGATACCCTCACCTGGTGCGGGCCGTCATGGAAGGGGTGGTGTTTGCCCTGCGCCAGGGGCTGGAATTGATGGAAAGTTTCGCGGTTCCGGTCGAGCGCATCATTGCCACCGGCGGCGCCACCCGCCACCCGCTCTGGCTGCGGCTCCAGGCGGATATCTTCAACCGTCCAGTTTATGTCACTCAGTCTGAAGAAGCCACGGCGCGCGGCGCGGCGCTGCTGGCGGGGATTGGCGCGGGCATTTACGCTGGCGCTCAGGAGGCCGTGCGGGTGGCTGTGTCAGAGGCGCGGTTGGGAATGCGTCCGGACCCGCAGCGAGCGGCGCGTTATACCCTGGCCTACCAGGAATACATCAATTGGGCAGCAGCCTTCGCCGCCAAATACGCGCCGGGCGCAGCCCTGCCGGAATAATCCTTGCCGTGTTTAGGATGCGCGGCATTTAGGATGCCGCGGCATCCATGGGCGCCAGGCCGGTCGATTCGCGCACAATCAGCGGGCTTTCCAGGATGGTGCGTTTGTTGGTCGGGTCATAATCTTCGTGGACCATCTGGCGCAGGCGCCGGACGGCCAGCGCGCCCATGCGGAATTTGGGCTGCCCGATGGTGGTGAGCGAAGGATTAGAGTATGCCGCGGCGAAAATATCATCTACGCCGATGATGGAAATATCCTGCGGGATGCATAGGCCGTGTTGGTGAATGGCGCGCATGGCGCCAATGGCGATGAAATCATTAAAACACAGCACAGCGGTGGGGCGCGCTTCGACAGGCCGGTTGAGCAGCACGGTCATTGCCTGGTAGCCGCTCTCCGCGTCGGTTCCGGGCGGCACGGTGGCGCACATCTCAGGGGGCAGCGACAGCCCGACTTCCGACAGGGCCTGTTCGATCCCTCTCCGGCGGGCGGCGGCAATCTCCGTCATTTGAAACGCCGACAGATACCCAATGCGCACATGCTTTTGCATGATGAGGTGCTGCGTGGCCCGGTAAAAGGCATTCTCAAAATCCACCATGATCGTATGCACCAGCGGAAGGTCTAAAGAGCGGTTGATGACCACCATTGGCACCTGTTGTTTCTGCTGCCATTCGATCAAAGCGGGGAGAGGCCGGGTGCCCATCACGATGACGCCGCTGGGGCTGTGGTTGGCTAATTTTTGAATAACGCGCGTCTGGCGCTGCGGGTGATCGGTGATGTTGTAGAGCGACAGGATCAAATCATAATTATCCGCTTCGTCCTGAACGCCGCGGATAATTTCTGGGAAGAAGGGGTTGGCGATATCGCCTGCCAGTACCGCGATGCTTTCTTCTTTGTTCCTGGCAGCGGGTGCTTTTCTCGGCTCATACGCAAGCGTGGCAATGGCCGATTCGATTCGCAAGCGAACATCTTCGCTCACTGGCCCGGTATCATTGATAAACCTGGAAACGGTTGCGGACGAAACGCCAGCAAGCTTCGAGACATCGGCAAGCGTCGCTTTACTTTTCCCCACGATGATTTCCTCTTGGTCGGTTTATTGTGATATGTAAGATTACTGTAAGTATAGTGAAAATAAACATGTTTGTCAATGTAATATTCGGAAAACTATTGACTTATTTACAGAAAATCTTTATACTAACTATGGTTCTATTCCATTTTCTACAGCAATCTCCTTATTGGTAAGTCCATCTACAAACGGTTGATATTCGGGCGTTGGGCACGCTGGTGTCATTGTTTAAATGATTCGGCTGCCATCTATGGTATGGTGCTGCCTTGAAATCGTGTCAAGGCATGTAATTGATTACAAGGATCAATGGAGGCGCCAGATATTGAACCATTTGCGAGGTTGTCTACCTCATTGTCCTGAATGGCTATTGACGCGCAATTTCTATGATTTCTTTCGGAGGAAAAATGAATCGAGCTCGCACCTCACTCTTGCTGAGTATCATCGTTGTGCTTACCATGTTGCTATCCTCTTGCGCCCCGGTTACGCCTTCGGCAGCGCCGCCACCCGCGCAGCCCGAGCCAACCAAGGCAATACAGGCTGAACCGACCAAGGCGCCAGAACAGCCCAAACCAACGGAAAAACCCGCTGAGCCAAAAGTTGAACCAACTGCCGCTCCGGAAGCGAAATATAAAGAAGCCCCCGAACTGGCGGAACAGGTCAAAGCTGGCAAGCTGCCCCCAATTGACGAGCGCCTGCCAGCCAACCCGCTGGTCGTAGAAGCCGCTGAAATCGGGAAGTACGGCGGTGAATGGCGCATGGGCATGCGCGGCGGCACCGATGACCCCAGCTTCTACCGTGTTGTTTCGCACGAGAACCTCGTGCGCTGGAGCCCCAACTGGGACACCATTGTCCCCAACCTGGCGGAAAAATGGGACGTCAACGCGGACGCTACCGAATACACCTTCTACCTGCGCAAGGGCGTCAAATGGTCGGATGGTGAGCCCTTCACCGCCAATGATCTGGAGTTCGTGTGGAACGATGTTGTTCTGAACACGGACCTGACCAAATCACCGATGGGCTGGTTGAAGTCTGGCGGCGAACTGGCGAAGTTCACCAAAGTGGATAATTTCACCGTGAAATTCACCTTTGCCAAGCCCTACGGCCTCTTCCTGCAGTACCTGGCCACCCCTGACTCCCGTCTGCTGACCTTTGTCCCCGCCCATTTTGCCAAGCAGTACCACGCTACATATCTGGAAGCGGACAAGCTAGAGTCGATGATGAAAGACGGCAACTACGCGGCCTGGACCGATATGTTCATCGCTAAAGTGGTTTCGGCGGATGGCGGCGGCATGGGCCCCTACTCTGTAGCGGGCCGGCCTACCCTGGCGCCGTGGATGGTCGAAGAGCCGTTCTCGGGCAATGCCACGCAGGTCACCCTGGTGCGCAACCCGTATTACTGGAAGATCGACAAGGAAGGCCAGCAGTATCCCTATATCGATAAGGTGATTTACGGCGTTTACCAGGATATCCCCTCGATGCTGTTGAAAGCCATGAACGGCGAAATCGACTTCCAGGGACGCCACTTTAACACCCTGCTCAATAAGTCTGTGCTGTACGATAACATGGAAAAGGGCGGTTACCGCTTCTTTACCTTCACCACGTCCGGCAGCAACCAGGCCATTGTCATGCTGAACCTCACCCATAAAGACCCGGTGAAGCGTGAGATTTTCCAGAATAAAGATTTCCGCATTGGCCTTTCCCATGCGATCAACCGCCAGGAGATCATCAACACCGTTTACGTGACGATGGGTACGCCCGCGCAGCCCGCGCCGCTGGAAGGCACGGTGTTCTACAATAAGCAGCTCGCCACGCAATACACCGAATACGATGTGGCTAAAGCCAATGAATACCTGGACAAGGTGCTGCCTGAGAAAGATGCAGAAGGCTTCCGCTTGGGCCCGGATGGCAAACCCTTTACCTTCGTCATTGAAATCGCCAATGCCAACGTTGACCAGGTGGATACTGGCAACCTGATCGCCAAGTACTGGAAGGCTGTTGGTATCAAGGCCGAAGCCAAGTCGGAAGACCGCTCGCTCATGTATGAGCACAAGGATTCCAACGACCTGGACGCAATGATCTGGGGTGGTGAAGGCGGCGTGAACCCCATTCTTGATCCCCGCAACTACTTCCCCAATGGCGGCGAAGCTGGTTATGCCATGGCCTGGCAGTGGTGGTACAACGGCAATGAACTCGGCGAAGAACCCCCCGAGGAAGTGAAAGCCATCATGGCACAGTTCGATGTGGTGAAAGCTCAGGCTACCTGGGATGCGCAGGTAGAAGAGATGAATAAGCTGCTGCAAATGTCAGCAGATTACTTCTTCTGCATTGGCGTCTCCACCCCAACCCCCAGCTACGGTATCGCCAAGAAGAATATGGGCAACGTTGTGGACCCCATGCTCTTCTCCTGGTCGTTCCCCAGCCCGGCTCCATACAACCTGTTCACTCTCTATTACAAATAACGAGCGTTTCTAAGACCTAGCCTGTGATACCCGGCGCGCACTGCGCGCCGGGTATCACAAAGAATGAAAATCCGCACGGAGGAACAGCGTGCTCAGCTATATCTTCCGCAGAATCCTAAGTATTATCCCTACCCTGCTGCTGGCATCTATTGTTGCCTTTATAATCATTCAGCTCCCCCCGGGCGATTTCGCGACCTCGTATGTAGCCAACCTGGCAGCAATGGGCGACACAGCCAGCCAGGAAACGCTGCAGAACCTGCGCGCCCAATACGGCCTCGATCAACCGGTGATTATCCAATACGCGAAATGGGTCGGAAATATCCTCCTGCGCGGAGATTATGGAATTTCCTTCGAGCATAAGGAACCAGTATCCAGTATGATCTGGGATCGCATCTGGCTGACGATGTGGCTCTCGCTGGTCAGCGTGCTGCTGACCTGGATAATCGCATTTCCCATCGGAATTTACTCCGCCGTAAAGCAGTATTCAGGCGGAGACTATTTCTTCACGCTGATGAGTTTTATTGGCGTATCCGTACCGGCCTTCCTGGTGGCGCTGGTGATTATGTACCTGCAGTTTAAATACCTGGGCAAGACCACCAGCGGCCTTTTCTCCGATCCATTTATCAATGCCCCGTGGAGCTGGGCAAGAGTGATGGACCTGCTCGACCATCTCTGGCTGCCGGCGCTGATTTTAGGCCTCAGCGGTACGGCAGAGCTGGTGCGCATCCTGCGCGCCAACCTGCTGGATGAACTGCGCCGCCCGTATGTGATCACCGCCCGCGCCAAGGGCCTGCCCGAATGGCGCGTGATCCTCAAATACCCGGTTCGCATGGCGCTCAATCCCTTTGTCAGCACCCTGGGTTGGATCCTGCCGGGCCTGATCTCCGGCTCGATTATCCTGTCGCAGGTGATGAACCTGCCTACCACCGGCCCGCTGCTACTGCGTTCGCTGCAAAGCCAGGATATGTACCTGGCGGGTTCGATGATCCTCGTGCTCAGCGTCGCAACGGTGATCGGCACGCTGGTCTCCGATATTCTGCTGGCGCTGCTCGACCCGCGCATTCGCTATCAATAGATAATCAGAGGATAAGGGATAGATGACGACTTTCAGCAGCACTCCCCCCTCAGCGGCCCCAGAACCAACCCGGGAAGTGGAGGCAAAGGTATTCGTTGCTCCACAGTGGAAGCTGGTGTGGTGGAAGTTCCGCAAGCATAAAATCGCCTTAATCAGCGGGATCATCCTCATCCTGATCTACCTGGTGGCGATTTTTGCGGATTTCCTGGCCCCCGTTGAACCAACCTTTACCAATTCGACCTACCTGTTTGCCCCACCGCAGAGCCTTCATGTCGGCGGCGAAGGGGTATATGCCAATGGCTACACCAGCAAAGTGGACCCGGTGGCGCTCCGCCGCACGTTTGTGGTCGACCCAGAGCAGAAGGTGCCGCTGCGCTTCTTCGCCAAAGGCTGGCCGTACAAGCTCTTGGGTTTGTTCAAAACCGACGTTCACCTGATTGGCCCGGTCGACCCCACCCAGACAGTTTACCTGCTGGGCGCCGACCGCCTGGGGCGCGACCTGTTGAGCCGCATGATCATGGGCACGCGCATTTCCATGTCCATCGGGTTGATCGGCGTGTTGATGAGCCTCATCCTCGGTATTTTCCTGGGCGGCATTTCCGGGTACTTTGGCGGCAGTTGGGACCAGCTCATCCAGCGCACGATCGACTTTTTGCGTTCGATCCCGTCCATTCCCCTGTGGATGGGGTTGGCCGCCGCCATGCCCTTACAGTGGCCGGCGCAGACCGTGTACTTTGCCATTACCGTCATCCTGTCATTGATCGGCTGGACCAGCCTGGCGCGCGTGGTGCGCGGGCGCTTCCTCTCCCTGCGCGAGGAAGATTTTGTAACCGCTGCCCGCCTGGATGGGGCCAGCCAGTGGCGGGTGATTTTCCGCCACATGCTGCCCGCCTTCACCAGCCACATCATCGCTTCGATCACCCTGGCGATCCCCGGTATGATCCTCTCCGAGACCTCGCTCAGCTTTCTGGGCCTGGGGCTGCGCGAGCCGGTGGTCAGTTGGGGCGTCCTGCTACAGGACGCGCAGGACCTACGCTCCATTGCCACCGCGCCCTGGCTGCTGATCCCGGCGCTGGCGGTGGTTATTTCGGTGCTGGCGCTGAACTTCCTGGGCGACGGCCTGCGCGACGCCGCCGACCCCTATACCCGTTGATGAGGCGCCCATAATGGAAAACACCATGAGTCAAGTGACACCCTCTCCTCTTTTAGAGATCAACGGATTAAAGACCTATTTTTACCTGGATGAAGGCACGGTAAAGGCGGTGGAAGGCGCGGACCTGTCTGTGCAGCGGGGTTCTACCGTGGGCATCGTGGGCGAGAGCGGCTGCGGAAAGAGCGTTACTGCCTATTCGATTTTGCAGTTAGTTGAATCTCCCGGGCGGATCGTATCCGGGTCGATCAACTTCTACCGCTCCACTCCCAATGGCGCCGAGGTCATCGACCTGGCATCCCTCAAGCCCGGCAGCCGCCAGATACGCGAAATCCGCGGCGGCGAGATTGCCATGATCTTTCAAGAGCCGCTCACCTCGCTTTCACCTATCCACACCGTCGGCGACCAGATCATCGAGGCGATCCTGCTGCACCGCAAAATGAGCCATGCGGAAGCGCGGGCGCAGGCCGTCGACATGCTGCAGCGGGTGGGGATCCCCAAGCCCGAACAGCGCGTAGACGCCTACCCCTTCCAACTCAGTGGGGGGATGCGCCAGCGCGCCATGATCGCGATGGCCCTTTCCTGCCGCCCCAGCCTGCTGATTGCCGATGAACCCACCACGGCCCTGGACGTCACCACCCAGGCGCAAATCCTCGAGCTGATGACCCAGCTTCAAGAGGATTTCGGCATGTCGATTTTGCTCATCACCCACAACCTGGGCGTGGTGGCTGAAACCTGCGACCAGGTGGTGGTCATGTACCTGGGGCAGGTCGTCGAACAGGCTGATACTCAGGCGCTGTTCAACGATCCAAAGCACCCGTACACGCAGGCGCTGCTGCGCTCGATCCCGCGTATCGGGCAGCGCACGGTGGGGCGGATTAACCCGATCAAAGGCATGGTGCCCGATCCGTACAACCGCCCCAAGGGCTGCTCTTTCCACCCGCGCTGCGATAAGTTTATGGCCGGGCTTTGCGACCAGAAGGAGCCGCCGCTGTTGAAACATGCCTCGGGCGCGATGGTTCGCTGTTTCCTGTATGGAGCGTGACATGACCGAAAACGCTGGGAAAACCCAAGATGTGCTTTTATCGGTAGAAAATCTAAAAATGCATTTCCCCATCCGCAAAGGGTTCTCACGGAAGATCGTGGGCAACGTGCGCGCGGTGGATGATGTGAGTTTTGCGGTCAGCCAGGGAGAAACCCTCGGCCTGGTGGGTGAGAGCGGCTGCGGAAAAACGACCATTGGGCGCTGTATCCTGCGCGCTTACGACCCCACCCATGGATCGATTTATTACAATGATGACTCTGGCAGCCGGGTTGACCTGGCAAGGCTGAAGGGCGATGCGCTGGCCCCTTACCGCCGCCAGCTGCGTATGATCTTTCAAGACCCGTACTCCTCGCTGAACCCGCGCATGACCGTGCTCGATATCGTCGCTGAGCCGCTGCGCATTCACCAGATTGGCGATGCCAGGGAAAGAGAAGAACTGGTAGCGGAACTGCTGCGTAAAGTGGGGCTGCGGCCTGAGTATATGCGCCGTTACCCGCACGCTTTTTCGGGCGGGCAGCGCCAGCGCATCGGCATTGCCCGCGCCCTGGCGCTCAATCCGCGCGTGGTGGTGTGCGATGAACCCGTCTCCGCGCTGGATGTATCCGTTCAGGCCCAAATCCTGAACCTGCTGCTGGACCTTCAAGAAGAGTTCAAACTCACCTATCTGTTTATCTCACACGACCTGAGCGTGGTAGAGTACCTGGCGAACCGCGTGGCGGTGATGTACGTGGGCCTGCTGGTGGAGATTGCGCCCACCCAGAACCTCTTCCAGTCGCCGAAGCACCCTTACACGGAAGCGCTGCTCTCTGCCGTGCCCAAGACCGATCCCAAACGCAAGCCGCAGCGCATTATCCTCAAGGGCGATGTGGCTGACCCGGCCAACCCGCCTTCTGGCTGTTATTTTCACCCGCGCTGCGCCTATGCCCAGGAGCGCTGCAAGGCGGAGGCTCCCGCGCTTCGACCGATTGGCAGCGGGCGCCAGGTTGCCTGTCACTTCGCAGAGGAACTCTCACTGCGCGGCGTGGGCTCGCCGGTTGGATGACGCCGCCCTGCGGGTGATTTTGCGATAAAATGAAAACAATCTCATAAAAAGGAGCCAGGGATGGGTAACGATATGAAAGCACGCTTAGCGGTGATTGGGGTAGGTGTAATGGGCAGCCAGCATGTTCGCGATATCGCTAGTATGGAAAATGCCGAGTTGGTAGGGATTTGCGATACCGACCGGGAAAAGGCTGACAAGTTTTCCGCCGAATACCATGCGCCGGCGTATTACGACTACCGCGATTTATTAGAAAAAGAGGCCCCGGATGGGGTTTTAATCGCCACGCCGCACTACGATCATACCCCCATCAGCATCGATGCTTTCCAGCGCGGGATCAACGTGCTGACGGAAAAGCCGATCGCTGTGCATGCCAAAGACGCGCGCAAGATGATCGAAGCATACCGCGCGGCAAAGGCCAACAACCCCAACCTGGTCTTTGAGATCATGTTCATGCAGCGCACGTACGGCTTCTGGCAGAAGATCAAAGCGATGATCGATGAAGGCGAGTTGGGCAAGCTGGTTCGCACCACCTGGATCATCACCGATTGGTACCGCACCCAGTATTACTACGATATGGGCGGCTGGCGCGCCACCTGGCGCGGCGAAGGCGGCGGCGTGCTGCTCAACCAGTGCCCCCACAACCTGGACCTGTATCAGTGGTTCACCGGCATGCCCAAGCGGGTCGCCGGGTTTGCTTCCATCGGCAAGTACCACAATATCGAAGTTGAGGATGAAGTCACCGGCTACTTCGAATATGAGAACGGCATGGTCGGGCACTTCTTGACCACCACCGCCGAATCCCCCGGCACCAACCGCCTGGAGATCATCGGCGAAAACGGCAAACTGGTTTTTGAAGGCGGCAAGCTGCTCTTCACCAGGAATGCGCAGTCGATGTTTGAATTCAGCAAGACTCACCCGGGCGCCTTCGCCAAGGTGGAGAATGCCGTGGAAGAGGTTCCATTTACCCACCACGGGCAGCCGGGCCACCGCATCGTTACCGAAGACTTTGCCAATGCCATTCTTCACCACACCCCGGTAATGATCCCGGGCGAGGAGGGAATCAAATCGGTGACCATCGGGAATGCCATGATGTATTCCTCATTCACCGGAAAGCCAGTTGATCTGCCGTTGGATGAAGATGCCTACGAAGCGAAGCTGATGGAACTGATCGGCACCAGCCGCTACCAGAAACCGGCCTCGCAAACCGGCTCGATGGATGATTTCAGCAAATCATTAAGCGCCCAATAAACGAATAGTAGGAGGTGCATATGAGGATTAGCTTTATGACCCTGGGCTGCCCCAAATGGGACCTGGAAACGATCTGCCGCAATGGCCGCGCGTACGGCTTCGACGGCGTGGATTTCCGCGGGTACCTGGATGCGATCGACATTACCACGCTGCCGATGTTCACCAGCGGCGCTGCCGAAACCAAACGGAAGCTGGCGGATGCCGGGCTGGAAGTGAGCGCGGTCAGCTCCAGCATCACCGTCTGCAACGCGGATGCCCGAGAGAAGAACCTGGAAGAAGCCCGGCGCACCATTCCGGTGGCAAAAGCGCTGGGCGCGAAGGTCGTGCGCATCTTTGGCGGCGGCGACTTAAGCAAGAACACCCGCGCGGAGCTGGCGAAAGTCGGCTGTGACTGCATCGAGAGCATTCTGGCGCTGGACGGCGCGGGGGACATCAAGTGGGTCTTCGAGACGCACGACTTGTGGATTAAATCGACCGACTGCAAGCTGCTGCTGGACGCTATTCCACACCCGGCCTTTGGCGCGTTGTGGGATACCGGCCATACCAGCCGGGTGGGCGGCGAAACCCCGGCCCAAACCTTCGCGGCGATTGGCCCGCGGGTGGGGTACACGCACATCAAGGATGCGCTGTATGACCCCAAACATCCCCAGGCGATGGAAGACGGCTGGCGCTACGTCATCCCTGGCACGGGCCAGCTTCCGCTGGCGGATTCGCTCCACCTGCTGATCGACAATGGCTACACTGGCTGGCTGCAGTTCGAGCACGAGAAACGCTGGCACCCCGAACTGCCCGAACCCGAAGTGATCTTCCCCGCTTTTGTAAAGTGGGTGAAGACGATTCTCAATTAGCGCACCTGAGTTTGTGCGGCAGCGCAGGTATTGGCTGGTGTCTTGACCGGCTAATACCTGCGCTGTTTTTGATTAATGGTTGGCTTCACATCCTACCCGCTCCCACCAGCGGCCCGGTGGGCTGTCTTTGCGCAGCCAGCGTAGCGTCTACATCCAGTTTGGGTCGCCGCGGTATTCCTCGATGAGCCGTTGTTTTCGATCCTCCGGCAGCCAGCTGGAGCGGATGCCGTTCAGGATCAGTCCGCGGATTTCATCACGAGAAAAACCCAGGCTGGTTTCCAAAAGCCGGTATTCCTCGGAAAGACTGTTTCCGAACATCTTAGGGTCATCGGTGCTTACCGTAACCATCAGGCCGCGTTGATAAAAGCGCCGTATGGGATGTTCATTGATCGAAGAAACCACCCCAGTGCGGACGTTGGAGAGCGGGCACATTTCAACCGGGATTTGCTTTTCGGCGAGGGTATCCAGCAGCCGTTCATCTTCACCGGCCCGCGCGCCGTGTCCGATGCGTTCGACCTGCAGCGTTCGGATGGCTCCCCAGATGCTTTCTGCTCCGGCGGCCTCGCCAGCATGGGCTGTGGTGTGAAATCCCATGCCGCGGGCTTCGGCGTAAACCTGGTGAAATGGTTCGGGAGGGAATTTCTGCTCCGAGCCGCCGATACCGATGCCAATCACGCCCTGATCGCGCGCTTCGCGGATGGTCGCCAGGGCGGCAGCGGCTTTGTCTGGCCCCCAATCGCGGCCAAAGTCGCAGATTAACTGGATGTGCGTGCCCGGAACGCGGGCAAGCCCTTTGCGGATGGCCGCGGCCAGCCCCGGCACGCTCAGTCCAACCTGTACGAAATCAAGCGGGGAGAAGAACACTTCGGCATAGCGGATGTTCTGGTGCTCCAGGTCGCGGGCGAAGGCTTCGGCGATGTAGGTGAAATCCTCGTACTCGCGCAGGAACTGGTTCTTCCAGATCCAGGTTTCGATGAAATGGGGGAAATCGCGGTAGGCAAAACGGCGCTGGATGGCCTCGATATTGGGGAGGGCGGGGTCGCCGCCGTATTTTTGCACCAGTTCCCACAGCGCATCCAGCGGGATAGCGCCTTCCAGGTGAAGATGCAGCTCTACTTTAGGAACTTTCTCGTACCAGTCCGGTTGGGGTGTGTTGTTCATGGGGCTTCCTTGTTTAAGAGACAAAGCGGGAGATGGCCCTGCCGGTAATGCGCGCTAACGCGACAATGATCGGGTGGGTTTGAATGGGGATAAAGAACTTACGCTGCGGGTCCAGCCAGCCCTTGTTTTTCCAATACTGGTAGTCGATTGTATCATGATCGTCCTTCGCATTGATCCAGGCCATCTGCACAATTTTAAAAATCAGCAGCGCCTTGAACGAGGGACGGGTATAAGCCTGGGTGTGCAGAGCGCGGAAGAAGGACTCGGCGGCCTGGCGGGCTTTTGCATCATGCTGGGCCGCCTCGCCGGACTTCATCAACGCGCCGGTCTTGAAACCGGCCTGCCCGGCGATGTGAAAGCCCCAGGTGCCTAAGGCCAGGCTGAGGGTGTCAAATGCGTGCGAAAAACGGGAACTGCCCACCGTAGCCACAGAAAAGGCAATCTTTCCGGCGAATTCGGGGCGGTGGCAGGCATACGCCATTCGGTCGATCCAGGTCTTGGTGATTCCATTTACGTCATCGACATAAATTGGGGAGGCGATCAGCAGGCCGTCGGCGGCGCGCATCTTGGCCCGGATCATGGGGATGTCGTCCTGGATTGGGCATTGGTCCTCGCCCCGGTCAAAGCAAATCCGGCATCCACGGCAGAACTCGAGGGTCCGCTGCCCCAGATGAATGGTTTCGATATTCAGCGGGACGGAGTGGCGCTGCGCGATCGCTTCCAGGTGGTTTTGGATCAGGCTGCAAAGCTGCCCGGTATTGCCATTTCGTCGATGGCTGCCGATTAATATTAAAATGTTCATGAAATTCCTTGATGGTCTGGTGACTATCATCCGTTAAAATGACGAATCCGTTTCCGTCCCGCGTAATGCTTGGAAGGCAAACTCGGCTACGCTGTTTGGATCGACCAACGGTTTACCGTTGGCATCTACCTGAGAGCAGGTACCCAGATATAAGGTCATCAGCAGGGAGGCGTATTGGGGAAGGTCTACTTTCCGGAATGTCCCCTCAGCCACACCCGGCCTCAGGATTTCCTGGCTGATGAGCTGAAACATGGGAAGATAAGCCTCACCCAACGGCTCGCGGAACTCGGTATTCGGGCTGTACAGCGTCTGGACCAGGAGCTGCGCTTCGTCAGGATGGGTCTCGACGTATTGAAAACCAGCGGTGAAAAACCGTTCCAGGCGAGGTTTAGGGTGTGTTTCCTGAAAAACCTGTTCCGCGATATAAGCCAGGTGATCTTTTCCAAGCAGTTTGATAATCTCCAGCAGCAGCGATTGTTTGTTGAGAAAGTGATTGTAGATCGTGCCTTTGGCATACCCGGCAGCCTGCGAGATGCGGTTGATATTGGCATTCTCGTACCCTTCACGGGCGAACTCCTTGATGGCGGCAGTGATGAACTTCTGCCTCGTAAAGCTCCTGGCTTCTATTCGTTCGTCTTCTTTGTATCTGGCCATAGATAGGGATGGAATTGGAGGGGGTAAATAATATGGGTGGGCGGTCACCCATATTATTACATGCGATTACAGAAAAGTCAAGTGGTGATTACCAGTTTATGAATTATCCTTCTTCTTGGCGCGGCGGTACCACAGCATACCAACCACTATAATGCAGCCCGTTATGGACCAGAGTACGATCTGCACTTCCTGCGAGGCCTGGGAGATAGCCCGGGCATACAGATAGCCGACCAGAACCAGGGCCGCGGATTTGATCAATTCGCCCAGGACGAGCATGCCGGCCCAGCGGCGGATGGGCACGCGGCTCAGCCCGGTGGCGACCAGGGTGGGGATCGGGAAGCCGACCGACAGCTTGGCGAAGAAGACCAGGCGGGGAGCGTGCGCGCGAACCTGCCGCGTGACCGATTCGACTCGGCGGGGGTCGACCCCGAATTTACGCATAAAACGGACCAGCCATTCCAGCTTGCTGAAGCGGCCCACAGCGTACCAGCCCATGTCGGCGGTGAGATTGCCGAGAACGACGGAGAGGTAGGCGGGCACCGGCAGCAGCAGCCCCTTTGAGCTCGCCGCCCCGCCAGCCAGGCTGGCGACAGGGCCTTCTGCCATGGCAGACAGCGCCAGCACGCAGTACAGGAGGATGGTCGATAAGGGCGGGATAATTAAGTCTTCAAGCATTCGCGGTTCTCCAAATTGAAACGGGCAAATTATCGATCCTGGCTGCCTCTGTTTCAATATAACAGCCTGGGGTTTAGATTTGACCAAGAAAAGGTTCAGAATGCGCGTTTTCGTCTCTGAATGATTTCTTTACAAGATCTGAACCCAATCAAAATGGTATTGCTTAAAATTTATGAAGAAAGCACTCTTTGATGAGGTTATAAATGCATACCTTCAAGAAGCAGATTATACTACTTTCGATCATTATCATTGTACTCCTGGCTGTTTCGTATATCCTTGCGGACCGCTACCTGATCCGGCACGTGGAGATTGCGGATGTAACTGATTATGCCGCCGAAGTCAGCGCGGGCGGCAGCGCGCTCTCGATGGAGCCGGATGCGCCCGCGGCGGCGCCCGCGCAGGCTCAGGCAGCGGTCGATCCTGCCGGAGGCATCCCTGCTGAAGATCTTCCTGCTGGCGATTGGAGCTATCGGGATGAAGATGCATCCATTTCGATCACGAAGGTTTCGTCCGGCAGCGGCAGGAATGCGCTGACCTATTTTGTGGCCGATGTTACCCTGGCGGACGCCGAAACGCTGCGGAGCGCGTTCGCTGATAACCAGTTTGGCCGCAACATCATCGCGGATACGTCAGAAATTGCCGCGCAGAACGGCGCGGTCTTTGCCATCAACGGCGACTATTACGGTTTCCGCACCGACGGGATTGAGATCCGCAATGGGGTTATCTACCGCGACGAACCCGCCCGGATGGGGCTGGCCTTTTACCGGGACGGTTCGATGCGCGTTTATGATGAGACCCAGACCAGCGCGAAGGCGCTGCTGGTGGAAGGGGTATGGAATACGCTGTCTTTTGGCCCCGCGCTGATCGACGATGGAGTGGTCGAAACGTCCTTCGAGGATGCCAGCGTGGACAAGAACATCGGCAACCGTTCCATCCAGGGGCGCAACCCCCGAACCGGCGTCGGGATGGTTTCCAATAACCATTTTGTTTTTGTAGTGGTCGATGGACGCAGCAGTGGTTACAGCATGGGGGTCACCCTGGCGCAGTTCGCGGAAATATTCCAGGACCTGGGCTGCAGCGAGGCCTACAACATCGACGGCGGCGGTTCGTCTACCATGTACTTTATGGGCCAGGTAGTCAACAATCCCCTGGGCCGCAGCGATGAGCGCGGCACCAGTGATATTTTATTTATTGGGTCGTAAGGAAACGGCGGGCAGCGAGCCATCATCAAGCGATCGTCGGCGAGGGATCGCCGACCTACATGTGCAGAGCTTCAAGCTCTACGAGCTTCGTCTGCTTCATCCAGGTGTTCGTTGCGGTGCAGCGACCGGTCGACCCAACGCTGGCTGTGAGTGTAGATGGTTTCGAGCAGTTCTGGAGGATAATTCTCCAGCCGCTGGTCGAGCGCTTCGGCACTTTCGATGGCCAGGCGGGCGGCCTCCTTGGGCGGGATGGCGGCCCACAGCGGCAGCAACAGGTCGTTTACAGCAACTTCGATTTGCGGGATGTACAGCTTGCCGTCCTGCTCGGTTTTCTCCAGCACATACATTACCCGCCGGTCCCAGAAGGCCAGGTGCGCCAGCAAAATGGCGATAGTCCAATGCTGGCCGACCGGCGTTTGCATTTCGACATCGCTCAGGCTTGCTATCTGGTGGATGCGGTTGGTAGCTGCTCGGTTGCGTTCGTGAATGGATGGATCGGGAATCATTTCGCTGCTCCTTTTCTTTTACTTTCCGTGTATCATATTGTAATCAAATAAGCGCGCCAAAAGCGATTTTTGACATCCGAGGAGGGAACCATGGAATTGAAGACAATGGTTTTTGAAAAGTCCGGCGAGCACAACACCGAAGAAACCCTGCGCATCGCCAGCGAACGGGCTGCGGCGCTTGGTATCCGCCAGGTGGTAGTGGCTACATCGCATGGCGCTACGGGGCGCAAAGCCCAGGTCGTGTTCGCGCCCATGCGCATCCAGGTGATCGCGGTCAGCATCAGCCACGGTTGGGAGAGCGAGGGCTGGCCGATGAAGCCGCAGGAACGGCGCGTGCTGGAGGAACTGGGCGTGACCGTCTTCACCGGCACGCACGCGCTGGGCGACGGTGTTGGCTCGGCCTTTACCGACCGGGACGGCGGGCGCACGACGGAAGAGATCGTGCGCGAGACGCTGTACCGCTTTTGCCAGGGGATGAAAGTGGCCGTGGAATGCCTGTTGATGGCCGCGGATGCTGGACTGCTGGATATGAGCCGCGAGGTGATCGCCATTGGTGGCACGGGCAGCGGCGCCGATACAGCCATCGTCTGCAAGCCGGCATACCCGCGCCTGTTCCACCAATTAGAAATCCGCGAAATCCTGGCGAAACCGAGGATACCGTAGATGAAAAACAACCTCTGGCTGCGCTGGGTGGCAGTGAATGCCCTGGGCGAAATAGTTGGCCTGGGGCTGACCTTTGCGGTGGGCGCGCTGTTCTTCACCCGCTACGGCAGCGCGGCGGGTATCGGCATGGTGCTGCTATCTTTTGCCGTGGCCGTTGGCAGCGGCGCGATAGAGGCCTGCATCGTAGGCCTGGCGCAGTGGTGGGCTCTGCATCCCTGGTTCCCTCAGGTAAGGCGGCGCGATTGGTTCCGGGCGACGCTGGCAGGGGCGCTGCTGGCCTATGTGCTGGGCTACCTTCCATCCACCATTATGAGCCTGGGCGAACAGGCGCCCGCGGCAGCCGGGCAGGCTGCGCCGATGCAAGAACCGGCGCAGTGGATCGTGCTGCTGCTTGCCGCTGGGTTAGGCCTGGTAGGCGGGGCGGTGCTGTCCTTTGCGCAGTGGCTGGTGCTGCGGAAAAGCGTACCCGGCGCGGGTGTGTGGATCCCGGCCAATATGCTGGCCTGGATGCTGGGCATGCCCATCATCTTTTGGGGCATCGACGCCGCTCAGAAAGGCCAGCCGGCCTGGCAGGCAATCCTGATCATGGCAGGTGTTTTATTCGCCGCGGGCGCGGTGGTGGGCGCAATTCACGGGGCGTTCCTGGCGCGCCTGGCAAAGCGGCAGGGCGCGCCGGTTTCCCCTACAACCGCCGCCTGATCGCCTCCGCGATGCGCTGCATCAGGTTCTGGTCGCGCTGCGGGTCGAAATCGACGGATGAGGCCCAATCGTAAAACCAGGCCGGTCGGCGGCGCAGATCATCCGGCTCGCTTTCATAGCGGGGGAGCACATGGGCGTGCAGGGCCGCCTCGCTGTTGCCCAGAATTTCGTAGTTGATGCGCGCCGCCCCGGTCACCTCGAGCAGGGCATCGCCTAACAGCACCATATCGTGCAAGAACCGGGCGCGAGCGGCGCCATCCAGATCGTTAATGCTGGACACAACGGGGTCAGCCAGCAGCAGCGAATAGCCGGGCAGGAACTGATTATCGCCGATAACGATCCAGCCGGATGGTACGCGGCAGATGACTTTGGGATTCTCGCCGCGCTGAGCCTGCGCGACTCGTTCGTGAATCAATGTGGGCATAAGCCTCCTGGGTGTTGCGGTGGTAATTTGCTTTTCGGTTTTGGTGGTTAATTGTTGAGCAGACTTCGTTTGCGTGCGAGCCGTTGTTATGAGAGAATTAACTTTACTACAAAATTGTGCTCTCCCGGAGTTGAGAATTTTCGTTATGTCCATGGATTATGGCGTGCACCCTTTAGACCCCGATAACCAGGATTTCCACGCCTGGCTAGAATCGGAAGGCGTCGATATTCCCAACATCAAAGGCCGCTTTCCGACACTGGATGAGCTTCTCTCGGTATTGCACACTTTCAATGGACTCGCGGTAAATACGGAAATCGATGAAGTCATTTCCGTCACTCTGGGAAACCCGGAGGAGCCTGGCTTTGCCCAGATGCTGGGAAACCGCACTGCCGAGGGATATTATGATTTTTTCTTCTCGGGGCAGCGCAGTACAGATGCGGTGATGCTGGCAATACTGAAAAAATTATCCGCCTTCTGCGGTCCATTCGTTCTTCGGGAATCTTACGGTGCAACTCCGGTATTGGTTATGCAAGATACGGATGTGGATGCTGCCCTGCAAGACTGGCGCGGTCGATTTCGAAAAAAATACCCCGGGCAGACAGTATCTTGCATAAACAGTATTCCGCGTAACCAGAATCTTGCATAAGCCGGTTGAAAACCAGGGCCCTGGCGTGCTGCGAAACATTAAATTAACCTTATAACTACTTCGTCATCTACTCTTGCTATATATTAAAGATATGATGTAAAATCGTAAATAAAGGGGTTTTTGGCAAGTATTCTTTGCACCTCTGAAAAATCCGGTTTGTACGGGGGAGAGAACCCCTCGTTTTGTACTTTGTTCCACCTGAAATCAGCTCGACAATTTGATCCTCAATCTCATAACTGGAAAAACTATGCCTCCAATTTTTCCACCTCGCAGCAACACTTTTGCCAGAGCCAGTATTCTGGTGCTAATGATCCTCCTGGGCGCAATCGTATTGTTTTTGGTTTGGTGGTTGCATTCCAGCACCTTTAATAAGGTGGGGGTCACGATTGGACAGCCGGTCGCGTTTCCGCACAGCTTTCATGTTTCCGCAGTGGGGTTAGACTGCCGCTACTGCCATGAAGGCGTCGAAGACTCCACGTTTGCCGGGCTGCCGCCCACCCAAACCTGCATGAGCTGTCACAGCCAGGTTGCCCTGGATAAACCGCTGCTGATCCCGGTGCGCGATAGTTGGAATACCGGAACGCCCATCCAGTGGAACCGGGTTAACAACCTGCCCGATCATGCTTTCTTCGACCATAAAATCCATATCAACAAAGGGGTGGGCTGCGAGACCTGCCACGGGCGGGTAGACACCCAGACAACGGCGGTGAAGGAGAAGGCTTTTTACATGGCCGAGTGTATCGACTGCCACCGAAACCCGGAGCGGTTTGTCCGCCCGCTCGACCAGGTGTACACGATGGGATACACCCCGGCGGAAAACCAGGCCAGCCTGGGGCCAAAACTGGTCCAGGAATATAACATCAAGCCAGCCCAACAGTTGATGAACTGCTCGATTTGCCACAGGTAAAATCCATGACCCACCACGATCACGATCATTCTCATTCACACGAGCACAGGCCCACGGACCTGGCATCTTTCCGCAAGAAGGTGACCGGGAAGACCGGCAAGGAATACTGGCGCAGCCTGAACGAACTGGCCGATGACGAGGCATTTGAGGCGATGGTGCGGCAGGAGTTCCCGCGCCAGGGCAGCCTGCTGGAGGATATGAGCAGGCGCGATTTCTTAAAGGTGCTGGGGGCGTCGCTGGCGCTGGCGGGTTTGACCGCCTGCGTCCCACAGGATTCGCAGAAGATCATCCCGTACGTGAAGGCTCCCGAAGAGATTGAACCGGCCAAGCCGCTGTTCTACGCCAGCGCGATGGTCCAGGATGGCTACGCCAAAGGCGTGCTGGTGCAGACCACCTTTGGCCGCCCGATCAAGGTGGAAGGCAGCCCCAACCACCCCGACAGCCTGGGCGCGACGGATGTGTTCATGCAGGCTTCGCTGCTGGAGATGTACGACCCGGAACGGCTGAAACAGATCACCAACCAGGGCGCTCCGCGCACGTGGCAGGACTTTACCGCGGCGCTGACCAGCCTGGGCGACGGCAGCGGCCTGCGCATCCTGACCGGCGCGGTGACTTCGCCGTCCTTGAACGCCCAACTCAAGGCCCTGCTGGAGCGGTACCCGCAGGCCAAATGGACGCGCTACAGCCCGGTGGGCCGCGAAAACACGCGCGCCGGGGCAAGCCAGGCCTTCGGGCAGCCGCTGGATGTGGTCTATAACATCAAAAACGCGGATGTGATCCTCTCGCTGGACTGCGATTTCCTGTTCAGCGAGCCGGGGCACGTCCGCTACAGTAAGGATTTTGCCAGCCGCCACCAGCCGATTTCGAGCAGCGGCACGATGAACCGCCTGTACGTGGTGGAAAGCAGCGCTACCCTCACCGGGGCCAACGCCGACCACCGCCTGGCGGTCAAGCCCTCGCAGGTGGAAGCCTTTGCGCGGGCGCTGGCCGGGCGGCTGGGAATCGATGCTGGCGCACCGGTTGGAGAAGTACCCGGTCAGGAATGGCTGGAACCGCTGGCCGCCGATTTGCAGCGCGCCGGGCGGGCCGCCCTGGTGGCTGCCGGGGAGCGCCAGCCCGCCGTGGTACACGCCTTGGCGCACGCCATGAACCAGGCTCTCGGTTCCATTGGCAGTACGGTCAATCTCATCGCCCCACTGGGTGTTGACGAGGGCGTCACTTACACTTCCCTGCAGGAACTGGTGCAGGACCTGGACGGCGGTGGGGTGGAGACGCTGGTGATCCTGGGAAGCAATCCGGTGTACAGCGCCCCCGCCGACCTGAACTTCGGGACGGCGATGCAGAAAGCGGGCCAGAGCATAACCCTGGCCTATTATCCCGATGAAACCGCCGCGCAGGCCACCTGGGTGATCCCCGCCGCGCACGATATGGAAATGTGGGGCGATGCCCTGGCGTTCGACGGCACGCCCACGCTGATCCAGCCGGTGATCGAGCCGCTGTACGGCGGAAAATCGCCCGCCGAACTGGTTGCAGCGCTAATGGGGCAGGCCGATGCCAAAGGCTATGACCTGCTGCGCGCCTTCTGGCAGGGACAGATGCAGGGAGGAAACTTCGAGCGCGACTGGCGCGAGCTTCTCAGCAAAGGCATGGCAGCCAATGCTGCTCAACCACTGCAAAACCTGGCGCAGGTGGGCGCGGGCGCTGTGAGTGACGTACAGGCGGCTGCCGGCGGCGGGCTGGAAATTGTCTTCGAGCCTGACTTCACTGTGTGGGATGGGCGTTTCAGCAACAACGCCTGGCTGCAGGAACTGCCCAAGCCGCTGACCAAGCTCACCTGGGACAACGCGGCCTGCATCAGCCCGGCAACCGCCGAGCGCCTGGGACTGGCAACCAACGACCTGGTGAACATTCAACTGCGCGGGCGCAGCGTTCAGGCGGCGGTGTACGTGCAGCCGGGCCAGCCGGACGATGTGGTGGTTGTATCGCTGGGGTATGGGCGAAAGGCTGGCGGCAAGGTTTCGTTGGACAGCGGGTACAACGCGTACGCCATCCGCACCAGCGAAGCGCCCTGGTTTGACAGTGGGGTGGAGTTGAGCAAGACGGGCGGAACGTACCGCCTGGTGGTGACTAACGATCACTATAGCATGGAAAACCGCGACCTGATCCGCACTGCCACGGTAGAAGAATACGAGGCGCACCCGAACTTCGCCCAGGAAGACCAGCACGAACCGGAAACTCTGTACGATACCGAGGGCGTCTATGCCTCCCCGGACTATGCCTGGGGTATGTCGATCAACCTGAACACCTGCATTGGCTGTAACGCCTGCGTGGTGGCCTGCCAGGCAGAGAACAACATCCCCACCGTCGGCAAAGACCAGGTGGCGCGCGGTCGTGAAATGCACTGGCTGCGCATCGATCGCTACTACCAGGGCACGGCCAAGAACGCCAAACCGATTGCCTTCCAGCCGGTGCCCTGCATGCACTGCGAAACCGCTCCCTGCGAGCCGGTCTGCCCGGTGGAGGCGACCAGCCACAGTGCGGAGGGCATCAACGAAATGACCTACAACCGCTGCGTGGGCACGCGCTACTGCTCCAACAACTGCCCGTACAAGGTGCGGCGGTTCAATTTCTACAAGTACATCGATGATAAGGAACCCGCGCTCAAAGCGATGCGCAACCCGAACGTCACTGTCCGTCCGCGTGGCGTGATGGAAAAGTGCACCTACTGCGTGCAGCGCGTCAACCTGGCGCGCACCCAGGCCGAGGTAGAAGGGCGCAAGATTGCTGACGGCGAAGTGAAAACCGCCTGCCAGCAAGCCTGCCCCACGGATGCCATCGTCTTCGGTAATATCCACGACGCGAACAGCGCCGTGCGCAAGCTGAAGGATACACCGCTGAATTATGGCCTGCTGGCCGAACTCGGCACTAAGCCGCGCACCACCTACCTGGCGAAGGTGAAGAATCTGAACCCGCTGATTCCGGAACAGGCATAGGAAACCATTATGGAAATAACCGATCAAACGCCTATTGTGCAGCCCGGTCATTCGTACGCCTCGGTCAACCAGAACATCAGTGAACTGCCTTTGACCCACCCCAGGCGCACGCCGCGTTCGTGGATTCTGGGTTTTGGGGTAGCCTTCCTGATTATGATGGCGCTGCTGTACGCAGTCGGATATCTCTTCTACTTTGGCGTGGGGGTCTTCGGCATCAACATCCCGGTGGGGTGGGGCTTCGATATCATCAACTTCGTGTGGTGGATCGGTATCGGCCACGCGGGCACCCTGATTTCGGCCATTTTGCTGTTGATGCGCCAGGAATGGCGCACATCGATCAACCGCTTTGCTGAGGCGATGACGTTGTTCGCGGTGGCGAACGCCGCGCTGTTCCCCATTCTGCACCTGGGGCGGCCCTGGCTGTTCTTCTACCTGATGCCCTATCCTAACTCAATGCACCTGTGGCCGCAGTTCCGCAGCCCGCTGGTGTGGGACGTGTTCGCCATTACTACCTATATTGCGGTTTCGTTTTTGTTCTGGTTCATGGGCCTGGTGCCAGACCTGGCGACCATGCGCGACCGGGCAAAGAACGTGTGGGTACGGCGCATTTACGGGCTGATGGCGCTGGGCTGGCGCAATTCGGCCCGCCACTGGAACCACTACCAGAGCGTGTATTTCCTGTTCGCGGTGCTGGCGACCCCGCTGGTGCTGTCGGTGCACAGCATTGTGGGTATGGACTTCGCTTACGGCGTGATTCCGGGCTGGCACAGCACCGTATTTCCACCCTACTTTGTGGCTGGGGCGGTTTTCTCGGGCTTCGCCATGGTGCTGACGCTCATCATCCCGCTGCGGAAAGTCTTCCGCAACATGAGCGAATTTATCACCATGCGCCACCTGGAGAACATGGCGAAAGTAATGCTGGCGATGGGCATGGTGGTGGCGTATGGCTACCTGACTGAGGTGTTCGCCGCCTTCTACAGCGGCGATATCTTCGAGATTTTCATTACTATGGACCGTATCAGCGGCTATTATGCGCCGCTGTACTGGGGGCTGGTGCTCTGCAACGTGCTGATCCCGCAGCTCTTGTGGTTCAAAGGCATCCGGCGCAACCCGCTGATTCTTTTCGTTATCTCCATCGTGGTCAACATTGGCATGTGGCTGGAGCGGTTCATCATCATTTCGCAGAGCCTGTCCAAAGATTTCTTACCATCTTCCTGGCAGGTTTACATCCCCACCCAGTGGGATGTGCTGACCTTCGTTGGCACGATTGGCCTGTTCCTAACGCTGCTCTTCCTATTCCTGCGGGTGCTCCCAGCAATCTCGATATTCGAGATGCGCGAGCTGATTCACCACGAAGCGCACGCCCACGGGCAGTCCAAACAGGCCAAAGCGCACGGCGGCTCTGCCCCGGTAAATGACGGCGTTTCGGCGGATTAATGGAGGCGAACATGAATATGCTCAATCGATTGATAAAACCTCGAAAATCCAAAATTCCTGGCCTCTACGGGCTGCTGGCAAAATTTGACCACCAGGAAGATCTGATCGCCGCCGCTGAGCGCGTTTACTCGCAGGGCTACCGCGATTTTGATGCCTATTCCCCCTACCCGGTGGCCGACCTGGCGCGGGCGATGCATCTGAAGTCTTCGCCGCTGCCATACCTCATGCTGGCTGGTGGGCTGGCAGGCGGGATCGGCGGGTTCCTGATGATGACGTATGCCACGGTGATCGATTACCCGCAGAACATCGGCGGCAGGCCGTTGTTTAGCTGGCCGGCCTACATCCCGATTACCTTCGAACTGGTGGTGCTGGTCAGCGCGCTAGCTGGTATATTGGGCCTGTTCTTCTTCACGCGCTTTCCACAGCCTTACCACCCGGTGTTCAACTCGGAGGACTTCAACGAACACGGCTCTCAGGATGCTTTTTACCTGAGCATCGAGGCCAATGACCCGCAATTTGACCTGGAACGCACGCGCCGGTTTTTGGAAGAACAGGGATCGGTGCTGGTTTCGGAGATTGCGGAATAACATGCCGAAGAACCTGAACATAACTCGCGGCACAATCCGAGGCAAACGATTATGATATCTCTCCAAACATCTCACCCAACATCTATCTCCCGCTGGCTGGCAGCGGCAGCCCTGGCCATCCTATTCTTGTTTCTTGCCGGCTGCGACCAGACCGGGACCATGATCGAACAGCCGCGCTACGACCCAATGGAATCCAGCGAGCTATTCCCCGATGGCGTGTCGGCGCGAGCGCCGGTGGCTGGTTCCGTGCCGTACACCGGCGAAACCTCGCCGAACAGCCCGGAGCTGACGGGCCTGGCGGAAGATGGAACGCCTTTCCAGGGCTTCCCGGTTGCCGTGGACGCGGATCTGCTTCAGCGCGGCGAGGAGCGCTACGCCATCTTTTGCGTTCCCTGTCACGGCCCAGCCGGGGAAGGTAACGGCAGGGTTACCCAGTTTGGGTATGAGAAGCCGCCCAGCCTGCTGGCCGAGAATGCGAAAGGGCTGTCGAATGGAGAGATGTTCGAGATCATCAAGAACGGCAGGGGCAAAATGTTCCCGTATGGTTCGCGGGTAGCTGCCGCGGACCGGTGGGCCGTGATTGCCTATATGCGCGCCATGCAAACGCAGAACGGCGCGGTCAATGCCCAGGAATTGACCCCAGAGCAAATTGAACAGATAGGGAGCCAGAAATGAGCACCAACCGTCCAGCGCCGTCAAACTTCAAGCGTCCCATGCTGATCGCCTTCGCGGTTGGCGCCCTTGCCGCGGTAGTCAGCATCGCCAGTATCTTTATTTCTGGCCCTGGGCAGTTCTTCCAGGCCTACCTGTATTCGTTCCTGTTCTGGCTGGGCATCAGCCTGGGCCTGCTGGGGTTGTTAATGCTGCATTTCGTCACCTCGGCGCGCTGGGGGCTGACCATCCGGCGGATAATGGAGGCCGGGGCCGGGAGCATCTGGGTGATGGCCGTGCTGTTCATCCCGGTGGCGATAGGCGCGCCGTACCTGTTCGCGTGGGCGCGGCCCGCCGAAGTGGCAGCCAGCGAACATATGCAGCACCAGACCTGGTATCTGAATGTTCCGTTCTTCATTATCCGCGCGGCGATTTACTTCGCCATCTGGGTGCTGCTGGCATTTTTCGCCAACCGGATGCTGGCGCGCATCGGCAGCCCGCGCACCGGCAACCCGGTGCTGCGCGGGCGCTTGCAAGGGCTGGGCGCGTTCGGGGCCATTCTGTACGGGTTCAGCATCTTCTTCGCGTCGGTCGATTGGATCATGTCGCTGCAGAGCAACTGGATCTCAACTGCGATTGGCGTCATCACCATGATCAGCCAGGTGGCCTCGGGGCTGGCCTTTGCCATCTTGATCCTGAACCTGTTCCCGGGGCTCAGCCTGGGGTTCGCCCGGCGCTGGCGCTATGATATGACCCCAGTGCCTTACCGCGACCTGGGCGCGCTGACGATGACGCTGGTGATGGCCTGGGCGTATGTGTCTTACTTCCAGTTCCTGATCCAGTGGGCCGGCAACATCCCCCGCGAAGTGGTCTGGTATATCGCCCGCACCAACGGCGGGTGGGCTGCGCTGGTGTGGATGATCGCCATCCTGGCGTTTATACTGCCGTTTGCCCTGCTGCTGACCACGCGCGTGCGGCATAACCTGCGCGCCCTGGGCGGGGTCAGCGCGATGGTGCTGTCGGCGCACTTGATGGTCAACTTCTGGCAGGTGAAACCGGCCTTTTTCCCGGAAGGGTTTGCCATCGGGCTGGCGGATATCGCCCTGCCGTTCGCTATGGGCGGCATCTGGATCGGGGCGTTCCTGTTTGCACTCAGCCGCCGCCCGGCGCTTTCGGTGATCGATCAGGAGACGCTCAACCTGACCGGGGCAGAGAACCCACAGGCCGTTTCTTAACAACGGGGATTGAAATAAGAGACAAGAGAGGGTTTGTCCCCTGCCGCGAGACAAACCCTCTCTTGACGATTTAAATCCTCCACTGGTTTATGCTATACTCATCCCATCCATTGCTCGAAAAAATGAATCAGGCCTGGGGGATTTTCGCGACCGCCCTGCCGCAGTTAAACTGCCTGCAAAATGGGAGACAAAGAATGCCTGCATCCAAAACATCGAAAATATATAAGGCGCTGGGCCGTATTCTGCCCATTTTCGTCATCGCCGTCGTTATTTTGGTTCCCCAGTCTTCGCCGAACCTGCGGGCGGCGTCTTTGGATGGGCCGCATTGGGCTTACCTGCCTGCCGTTTTACAGGCCTCAGCCGAGTGGAAGTTGCATAAGACGGATGATGGTCTGCACCCGGACGGCAACGAGCAGCAGATGATGTGGTTAATGAACCGCGCCCGATCGAACCCCACCCAGGAGGGCATCTGGCTGGCGACAACGGAAGACAGCAATATCGCAGGCCCGCGCCGCTATTTTGGTGTAAATGTTATTTTGCTGCAGAGCGAATTTGCCAGCATCGCGGTGAGGCCGCCTGCGGCATTCGATGCGCGCTTATACCGGGCGGCTAAGGCGCATTCGGAATACCTGATTTCGATCGATGGGCAGGGGCATACCGGGCAGTTTGATCGGGTAAAGGCGGAAGGTTTCGTCTACCGGTATATTCGCGGCAACGTTTTCTCGTACTCGAACAACAGCGTGTATGCCCATGCCGCGTTTAATATCGATTGGGGTGGCCCGAATGATGGGGATGGAATGCAGGATAGCCGCGGTCACCGCAAGGCGATCATGTCCATCGATAACGATTATTACAGCAATGTGGGTATCGCTATGGTGCCAGAGCAAAACCCCAATACGAGCGTTGGGCCGCTGGTGACGACGGGAAATTACGCGAACCCTAATACGAACACCGCCAACCACTATCACCGCTTTATTGTAGGCACGGTATGGCAGGACCGCAACGGCAATGCGATGTATGACCCCGGCGAAGGCTACGGCAACGTAACGGTAAATACCTATCCGGGCAGTTTTTATGCGGTTACAGCCGTTGGGGGTGGGTATGCCATCCCGATCCTCTCTCCTGGCACGTACACGGTGGTATTCTCGGGGGCGGTAAACGGGCAGACCCAGGTGGTGGTCGGCGAAAAGAGCGTGCTGGTCGATTGGAAGGCGCCCGCCAGCTCCACCGCTCCGCTGGAAACGGCAGTCGAAACGGAAGCTCCTCTGGAGGAATACATTCCGCCCCCGCCAGGAATCAACGAATAGGTAAAATTATCGTATCACAGGCCGGGCCTGGTTTTGCTTGATCCAGCGCGGAAGAAAAACGCCCAGGAGAATGAGGCCAATCCCCATAATCAACAGCGGCAGCGGGCAGCAGGCCAGGATCAGCACAAAGTCGGTCATGGTGGTGGTGGATGCCGCCCCGGTTTCGGGGTTGGTGGAAAACTGCTCCAGGGCAAACAGCGCCGCCAGCAGGATGCTGACCGGGATGAGCAGCACGCCGGCAGCCATGAACCCGATCCCCACGCAGGTGCTGAGGGTGTTCGAATCGTTGGCCGTGGCGGGGGCAGTGGCAGGCGGCGGGGCGACCGGAGGTGGCACGGGCGGAGGGACAGCCGCGGAGACGGGCTCGATTTTCGGCGCTGGCGGCTCGTTGACCACGGCTTTGAGGGCTTCCATTTCCGTGGTCAGGGTGGGTTTGGGCGGCGCGGCAGGGGCAGCGCTGTCGGCTTCGGGCTCGCCAACAAAGGTGCCAAAGCTGGACACGACCTCGTAATCGGTGCGCATCTCGGATTCTAGCTTCAGGTGGCTCGCCTCAGCGGTTTGGATTGCCCCTGGGGCGATGCCCTCTGGTGCGCAGGCCTTGAACCAGTTTTCCAATACCGGCAGGGTGCGGTCGGCGGCGCCCATTTCTTCCGTAGCAACCGACATCGCCATGATGGCGACCGCCCAATCGTGGGCGGGAGGGGTGGCGTCGGGCGTCTCGGTGACGTGAACCAGCCCAACCTCATACGGGGTTTCGAATGGAAACGGCACCCCGCGGGCCGCGCCCGCGCGAAGCTGTTCATAGAACTGGCGCGGCTGCTCATCGGATTCGCTGTTGGGCCAGGTGATGGTGTATAGAATATTCATGGTCTCCTCAGTTGGGTGGGCTGGGAATGTCGTTGGTAGAATCCTACCTGGATATGGGCCAGAACGCAAGCCTGAAACAGATTTCTTTTGGGCAGTGAGGCTGGCTTCGCCCGATCTATTGACCGCCGCATCGTTCGTTGCTAAGCTTAACAGCGAAGTTATCCCATGGAGGAAACATGGCAGAACTGCGTTTTACCGAAGAAGACTGGGCGCGCGTTGCGCGGGACACAGAGGCCTGGTGGAATGGAGAACTCGAACGCGCCCTGGTGTACCTGGCGGTTCCCGGCCCGGTATCCCCACCCTCCTACCCTTATGATTACCACAGCAATTATCCCCTGGAGATGCCAGCCGAGGATGTTGTGGACCGCTATGCCCCGCTCCTGGCGTCGACGCGCTTCTACGGGGACAGCTTTCCGTGGGTGTGGGTCAATTTCGGCCCGGGGATTGCCGCCGGATTCCTGGGCGCGCAGGTCAACAGCGTTACTGAACCATCGGAAACGGTGTGGTTCAACCCGCCCCGCAGGCAGTCTGCGAGCGAGCTGAACCTGGTATATGACCCGGACAATATATGGTGGGCGAGGGTTAAAGCCATCACCCGGGCTTTCATCGAGCGGTACGGGAATATGCTCCAGGTGTCCCATACCGACCTGGGCGGCAACCTCGATATCCTGGCTTCGTTCCTGACCACCGAACAGTTTCTGTTCGATGTGGTGGAGCAGCCGGAGGAAGTGCTGCGCCTGGTCCGCCAGGTGACCGAGCTGTGGATCCGGTATTATGACGCGCTGAACGCCATCATCCGCCCGGCCTGCCGCGGCACGTCCTGCTGGACGCCCCTGTGGTCCAGCGGCACCACCTACATGCTGCAGTGCGATTTTTCCTACATGATCAGCCCGAAGATGTTCGAGCGTTATGTGCTGCCGGACCTGTCGGCGATATGCGATCACCTGAGCCACCCGTTTTACCACCTGGACGGCAAAGGCGAAATTCCGCACCTGGATCACCTGCTGTCCCTGAAGCGCCTGCGCGGTATCCAGTGGATCCCCGGGGATGGGCAGCCTTCACCGGACCAGTGGCCCAGCCTGCTCAAGCGCATCCGCGATGGTGGCAAGCTGTGCCAGGTTTTTGTCAGCCCGGAAGGCGCGCTGCGCATCGTCGAGAACCTGGGCGGCAAGGGTTTTCTGCTGGTGATCAACAGCCATGGCGAGGAATTTCAAAACCCGGATGTGTTGCATGGGTTCTTGAAGAAGCTGCGAGAAGCGGAAAGAAGCCGATGATGGGGCTCTGGTCGCTGGCTGGAACAAAACAACGCTTCTTTCCGTCTTAATACTTGGACATCGCTGCCCCGATGATTTTTGGCTGTTTTTTGCTGTAGAAGGAGCGAAAGATGAAGCGTTTTGCCAGGGTGATTTTAATTATCTGTGTGCTTGCTTTGTTACAGATTGCCTGTAACTTCCCCACCGCATTGAACCGCAAGGACCGGTTCACCGCAAGCGCAACGCCGCCTGTGAGCGGTTCCCCCACGGCTACTCTTCCCCCGGTCATCACCGCCACTTCCAACCCCGCGCCGACCCAGGCACAGGCTTCTCCAACCCAGGCGGCGCCCACGGCAACCGCCAAACCTACCGCGACCAGTGGGGGCGGCACCAGCGGTGGCGCATGCACCTACCGCGCCACGTTTGTGGCCGATGTGTCTGTACCGGATGACAGCTTAATGCAGCCGGGCAGTAAATTTGTGAAGACCTGGCGGGTGCGCAACGACGGCACCTGCACCTGGGGCCCGGGCGCCGACCTGCACGCGATTGCGTACACGGGCGGCAACCAGCTCGGCGCGCGCAGTACCGTTGAACTGCCCCTGGAGGTCAAGCCTGGGCAGTGGGTGGATGTTTCGGTGAGCATGACCGCGCCCAATGATCCGGGCAGCTACACCAGCAATTGGATGTTCTTGCGAAGCGGCGGCTCCTACGTGGGCCTGGGCGCGCAGGGGGACCAACCCCTGTACGCGCGGATTCAGGTCAGCCGGGCGTTCACCCGGGTCAATTTTGCCAGCGGCGCTACGACAAAGGTTATCGAGGACAGCTTGGGCGCGAACGAGGCGCGGGGCTACGTGCTTGGCGCGCAGAAGGACCAGGTGATCATTGCCCAGCTTTCTTCAGCGGCGTCCGGCGTGAAGGTAAAAATCACCACCACCACCGGCGCGGCGCTGCAAGGCAGCAGCGGGCAAGATGGAAAGTACGCCATGGCGGCGCTTCCATCCACCCAGGATTATGTGGTGTGGGTGTCGACTGGCAGCCAGGCGGCGAACTTCAGTCTGTCGGTGACCATCCCGGCCCGCATCCAGTTTGCCTCCGGTGCGACCTCCGCGAGCGTAAACGGCAGCGTGGGCAACCGCCTGCAGGTTTCGTACATCCTGTGGGCCAAAGCCGGGCAGACCATGACGGTGGAACTGGTGGGCAATAACGTCGGCCTGACCATTTACGGCCTGGCGGATGGGCAGCCGCTGGTACGCGCCGAAAGCGGGGCCACCACCTGGACGGGCAAACTGCCAGCCTCGCAAGATTACATCATCGCGGTGGTCCCGGCGGTCGACTCGCTTACCTTTACCATGAAGGTGACGATCAAGTAAAGTAAGCCGCTAAACAAGTAATTCGCCGAATGTATCTTAACAAAAGGGATTATTTCGCGCGGCGAATGACTCGAGTAAACCATCTGGCCCAGATGCCTTTTGGTATAAGAACCCATGGCAGTTTACTTAGTTTGCCAAAATATCTTATAATAGGTATCAGATTAGCATCCTTTGATTGCACAAGGAAATTCTGTTTATATCACGGAACAGTCATGTATTGTATCCGGGTAATTTTTGTATAGATACGATCGCTGGTTGTGCACAAATGAAATCACTGCCACAATTTTGTGGCATATTTATACTCTGGAGACAATATATGTTTAGTCGATTTTTAAAAACCGGCCTGTTGTTTGCATTGAATGTACTTTTGGTTCTTGGAATGTTTTCTACTTTACAAGTCGATAGCGTAGATGCATCGAAAGAAGCTCGACCCATTCTCCAGAGTATTGGAACCTGGAGCGATGTAACTAGCCCTGTGAACAACTATATTTTGCGTTCCGTATCAATTGTAGGCCCCAATGCTGCCTGGGCTGTTGGTTACAAAACAGCGCCGAATGGAAATCCCAATGGGGCGTAATCCTGTATTGGAATGGTAGTGACTGGAGTATCCAGACCACCACCTCAGTTTCTTTATGGGACGTTGCGATGCTTTCAACAACCAATGGATGGGCTGTTGGTCAAGCGGGCAGCGGCCTGGTGGGTGATGCGGCAATATTGCGCTGGGATGGCAGCAACTGGAGCGCCGCAGCAATTCCCACGGGCTGTGAGAGATTGACATCCATTTCAATGGCTACGGCAACAAAAGGATGGGCTGTTGGAACGGACTGCATTTTGGAGTATTCCGGAAGTTGGTTTGGCAGAACTTACCTGGCTTCGACATCCTTTTTGGATGCTGTCGAAGCAGTATCAACAACCGATGTATGGGCTGTGGGCCAGACGGAATATGGCTATCTGTTTGCCCATTATGATGGCAGTTATTGGAAGATGAATGAGAAATTTGCCTTAGGAGATCGGTTTAGATCATTGTCGGCGATTTCCTCTGATAATATCTGGGCAGCAGGAGAAAATCAAGGAAAAATCGTTCGCTGGAGTGGATCGGATTGGAGTTTAGATACCCCCGTAGAAGGCGCTCTATACGGTATCAAAATGAAGTCCAGTTCCGATGGTTGGGTAGTTGGAAATATAATCGCCCATTGGGACGGGACAACCTGGAAACGGGTCGCCGGGACTTACTCGGACCGTTACTACTTTGGCGTTGACATGAAAGATTATTATGGCTGGGCAGTGGGTAGTGATGGTCGAATCAAAAGATACCTGGAAGAAATTCCCCAAACGCCTAAGAAGTATGTTTATCTTCCAGTGATCGTAAAATAACTATTCCCCGATTGCGTTTTAAATCAATGCCCGGCACGTGTAAGAATTCTGCCGGGCGCCTGGTGTTCTGATTGGGCGTATAATGGGAAAGACCCCATTTCCCATTTCCCAATCCCCAATCCCAAATCTCTATTCCCCCTACCCAAGGAGACCCGATAATGATTGAAATTGCCGAAGTTCTCTCCCCCAACCGCACCCCGTTATGGAAGCTGGCCAAACAGGCTGGTATCGATTACGTGGTTGGCGGGCTGCCCACGCCGGAAATGACTGGCGATGAGCGCCCCTGGGACTACCGGCCCTTGATGAAGATGAAGCAGGAATACGAAGATGGCGGATTCAAGCTCTCCGTGATTGAAGCGCGCCCGCCGCTGGAGAAAGCCAAGCGCGGACAGCCCGGGCGGGATGAAGAAATAGCCACGGCCTGCACGCTGATCGAAAACATGGGCAAGCTGGGCATCCCGGTATGGTGCTACGAATGGATGGCCGGGTTTAACTGGACGCGTACCTCGACGACCACGGTTTCGCGCGGCGGCTCGCTGGTGACCAGTTTTGACTATTCCGTGGCGCAGCAGATGCCCCCGCCGGAAACCGGCACCATCACCGAAGAAGCGCTGTGGGAGAACTTGCAGTATTTCATCCAGAAGGTGCTGCCGGTGGCCGAAAAAGCCGGGGTGAAGCTTTCCATGCACCCGGATGACCCGCCGATTTCGCCCCTGCGCGGGGTAGGGCGTATCATGCGCAGCATCGATAACTACCAGCGCCTGATGGATATGGCCCCCAGCCCGATGAACACCATCACCATGTGCCAGGGCAACTTCACCCTGATGACCGATGACCTGCCCGGGGCCATCCGCAAGTTTGGCAGCCAGGGGAAAATCTCCTTCGTTCACTTCCGCGACGTGCAGGGCACGGTCGAGAAGTACGAAGAAACCTGGCACGACGCCGGGAAAACCAATATGCTCGAGTGCATGCGGGCCTATAAGGATATCGGCTTTGAAGGCGTGTTGCGGCCCGACCACGTCCCAACGGTGGAGGGCGACAGCAATCAGCAGGCGGGCTATTCCTCGTTTGGCCGGTTGTACGCTATCGGGTATATCCGCGGGCTGCGCCAGGCGGTGTATTCGTAAGAAATCAAACCGCGTTTGAATATTCGTCGCGTTTGCGGTTGCGGATGAGGCCAACGATCAAACCGGCCGCCATGCCCAGCGGTGCGCAGACGGCAGGAAACACAGCCAGCAGCACCACTTCAAAACCACTGCCGCCTGCCGTCCAGGCATACACCTTACCGTCGTCGCGCAGGGCATAAACGGCGGTAAAATAGCCGTCGGCATAGATATGGCAGGCCACGCGCTGGTCGATCACGCCTTTCAGTGGGCGGGAGCGGTTGAACTGCTCGCAGCCAGAGTCGGTTTCGGTTTGCGGCGTGGTGACCGGATTCCAGCGGGCATCCCCTATTTGCGGGTCAAAGCGTAGCAAGCGGCCCGACTGTGTTTCAACGTCGACGGTGCTGGTGGTAGCCCCGGCGATCGACTTCGCGGCTTCGGGCAGGGTGGGCAGCGCTCGCCAGGCGACAAATGCTTTGGTTGTAATGCCGTAAGCCGCCCCACAGCCGACCAGGCCGCTGATCAGGCCCAACAGCAGGATCCAACCCAGGATTCGAAAGGTCCGGCGGTTGGCAGGTTGCGCAGTTTCCATGGTCGTTATCCTCCGTTATGCGTGGCAGGGATGCCAGATTTCGTTCCTCATGCGATCGCCTTTCGGCGCAGTGCTCAGCGGGTATTGCGGACCAAAAAGTCCGGGCTCTGGCACGTTCTCTGGGCGTTCTTCTGCACCTCCGTGCTGCAGGCCGCGGGCTGGCCGTCTTTGGAAAAGCACACGTACAGTTCTTTCAGGTAGCGCCCGTTGCTGGAGCAGTTGACCGCGAAGGCTGTGGCGGGATAGGCAGGGTTGGCGGTTGTAAAATCCTCGGTCAGCTTCTGGACGGTTGAGCGAAAGGGCTGTTCGGGGGAGCGGTATGCATCCGGGATGACGACCGACTCTTTCAACCCCTTTGAGAGTAAAAGGTAATCGGTGGTCGAGAGGCCGGTGCAGGTGCCGTGCTTTTCCCATTCGTGGTCGAACAGGGCATCGTTGGGATATAGCCCGGGGAACTGCGCTTTCACATCTTCGGGCATTTTCTCGCGGGTGCAGTTGGAGGGGTAGCCCCGGTTGTTCTGCGGCCAGAGGCCGTGCAGCACAAAGCCCAGCTTGCGGCCAATCGAACACTGCTGGGGGTCATTGCTGCCGTTGGATGCGCAGTAATCGGGCGACCAGGACAGCGCCAGCAGGAAGTAATCGAACTTGCTGAGCGAGTCCAGCGGCGGCAGGTTGGGGGCGGGGGGCTGCGCGACAGCCGTGACGGTAGGCGGTTCGCCGGCAGGGCCGACCGGGGTATCGGTGAGGATGCGGACTGGCGTGATAGTTACCGGGGGAGCCTCGCCGGGCTGGTTGCCGCGGCTCCAATTTTGGATCAGCGTGATCATGACGAGGAATACCAGCGCCGCCACAATCTGGATCAGCGTGATTTTATTTTGTCTCTTGGGTTGGTTGGGCATTGTCTTTGACCGGGTGTGGGTTATGATTCATCTGTTATAGATAAGCACATTATACCTTTTGTGGAGAATCTGGTTGGTGTTGACAACCGCGAAAATCTGTGTATAATTAATTCTATAAACGTAGAATTAGTTTTAGGGAATATGAAATGGACGTCAAGCTGTTGAATTTCTTCAAAACATTTGCCGACTTCGACCGGATGCGGCTGGCTGTTTATCTTTCGGAAAAGCCCCGGAAAGCCTGGGAGATTGCCGAGCGCTTTGATATGAGCGATAAAGACGTTGACCGGCACCTGACCCAGCTTAAGAAGCTGGGGTTGCTGCTGGTGGAGGAAGAGGGTTATCTGCTGGACCGTAAAGCCTTCGAGACGCTTTCGCGGGATGTGCTGGCTGACCAGAAACCGGTAGTGCTGGCCCACTCAAACGACGAAGACGCGGATGACTTCGACCGGCAGGTGATTCGCAATTACTCCTACCCGGATGGGCGGCTGAAAGAAATCCCCACCCAGGAGAAAAAGCTGCTGCCGGTGCTGCGGCACGTGGCGGAGACGTTCAAGCCGGGCATGCGCTATTCTGAAAAAGAGGTGAATGAACGGCTGGCCTTTTACCACGCCGATTACGCCTCGCTGCGCCGCTACCTGGTAGATAAGAAGATGATCTCCAGGGATGCGAACGGTCGGCAGTACTGGCGAGATAAGCATAAGTAGCGCGTTGAATGCCCAGACAGCGAGAATGTCTGGGCATTCACTAGATTTGCGTATAGACAAGCCCTTAAGGACTCAGGACGGCTCTTCAAATGAGCGGACGAAATAAGCCGGGAAGGCAATCACCTCGCGCAGCAGGCCGAAGTAAAAATCGCGGGCGACGTAGCGGTCCGCGTGGGCGATGGTGGTGGACGCCATCTGAAACCGCGCGAAGGCCAGCCGGGCGCGGGGCAGGTGGTAGAAATGCGATACCAGCACGAAGCTCTGAAAGCCCTTGTCTCTGGCGATCTGCGCGGTGTGCAGGGCGGTGAGGTAGGTGTTATTGCCCTCGTGGTCGAGGAGGATGGCCGAACGGGGCACGCCGCGCGCGGCAAGATAATCGGCCATGACCTGGGCTTCATCCCAACCTTCTTTGCCATACCCGCCGCTGACGATGATGGATGGGTAATAGCCGCGGTGATAGAGATCCACGGCTTTGTCCAGGCGCGAGGCCAGACTGGGAGAGGGCTCGCCCCACGGCTCGACCTTGTTGCCAAATACCACGCCCACATCCGCGGGGCGGGCATCTTCTTGCAGGCCGAACAGCATCAGCACCACCGCGGCGGTAAGGTACACGCCGGCGGCGATTAGAGCCATGCGCCAGGTCCATTTCCAGGCAGAACGAATAGAGAAGTGTCTGTGAGGTTTCATAGATTGGAAATTGTACCTGATTAAACGTGCAATCCCCCGCTGGCATGACCAGCGGGGGATTGCACACTGCGGTCGCTTAATGCTGACCGAGGGTACCTTTCATGCGCACCTTGCGTTCCATGCGGTTGAAAATGACCATGCCCAACCAGACCATGACGAACATCACCGCTACCAACAGGCCAATCTCATATTCGATTGGGATGATCGTGGCGGTGTGGAGCAGCACCCCACGCACGGCGTCGAAGCCGTAGGTGAGGGGCAGCACCAGCGAGATGGGCACCAGGAAGCGCGGCAGGGCCTGCACCGGGAACTGCGACCCAGAGAACAGCCCCACCAGGTAGCTGGACATATCCACCAGGGTATTGGCATCGCGCATCAGCAGCACGATGGCGGCAAAGGCCATGCCAAAACCGTACAGCCCGATCAGCATGGGGATGACGGGGGCCAGCGCCAACAGTACATCTCCGGTGGGGTGGAAGCCAAACAGCAGCGCTGCTGCCGCCAGCATGACCAGCGAGATGATCGTGGTGGTCAGCAGGCTGGAGAAGGTGCGCCCAACCAGCAGCACGTAGCGCGGCGCGGGCGTCAACCAGTTCGATTCGAGCACCCCGGCATCCATATCATTCTTGAGCGCGTAGCCAATGCCCCAGAACACGCTCTGGATGAAATTATTCAGCACCGCGCCGAGCAGTACGAAGGAGACGTAGTCGGTGGTGCCGGAGTACCCGGCAAAGCCCATCGCCTTGCCATCCACGCTGAAGGCCTGCCCCATAAAGTAGACCGGGGCCAGCCAGATGAGCGGCTGAAACACGTAGCCCACGGCGTTCACCGGGTAGCGCCAGAAGGTCTGCCAGTCCTTCGCGGCGACCATGTACAACGCGCGCAGGTTGGAGGCAAAGCTGGGACGGGAAAGGGATTGTATTTGTGCGGCCATATCAATATTGTCCAATCGCGCCAGTGCGGCGGGCGCGGCGTTCCATCCAGTTGAAGATCAGGTACCCGGCCGTCAGCCAGAACGCGCCAAACCCGACCAGCGCGATCAGGTCTGGCAGCAGGTCGGTGAATGAGGCATTCGCCAGCGCCGCGCTGCGGAAGGCGCGGATCATATACGTCTGCGGCAGCCAGGCGGCGAAGCCCTGCATCCAGCCCGGCAGAACGGCCACCGGGAACGAGATACCGCAGAAGATCATCACCATGCCGCGCACCAGGAAGACGAAGTTCTGCGCCTCTTTGGCGGTGATGACCAGGCTGGCGAAGGCCATCCCCAGGCCGTAGATCGCCAGCATGGAGACGAAGATTACCAGAACCACCAGTAGCGGATTGCCGTTGAAGCGCACGCCGAATACCAGGCCGAACTCCAAGGCCGATACCACCAGGAAGGTGAGCATGTTGACCATGTGGATCAGGCTGGGCCCCAGCAGAAAAGTGAAGCGCCAGGAGGGTGAAAGCCAGTTCGACTCGAGCGTGCCGCGGAACTGTTCATTGCGCAGCGCATAGCCGACGCCCCACAGGACCACGTTCTGCCACATCCAGATGGTGGTGCCTACCGCGATGTAGCCCAGGTAATCGGCGATGCCGGTGCGCTGGGTAAACAGCGCCAGGCCAGAGCCATCCGGCCCGGAGAGCGCCCGAGCGGAGAGGATGTAGGTCAGCGGGAAGATAATCGGCCAGACCAGCAGGCTGATCCACCAGCTTGGATAGCGAACAAAGTAAAACCATTCTTTCTTCGCCACCGCCAGCAGGGCGCGAATGTCGCCCAGCAGGCGGCTCCTGGCCGAGGCATGGGTAGGGACGAGAATATCTGTCGTTGTGGCAGCCATAATCAGTCCCGCAGTGCCTTTCCGGTGAGATTGATAAACACATCTTCCAGCGAGGGCTTGAGGATGTTCATGTTTACCAGCCGGGTTCCGTTATAGTTGATTTTATCGATCACCCCGGGTAGCACCGCGCGCGACGATGCGGCGTGCAGGCTGACCTCGTACAGCGAGTCGGTGGAGCCGCGCTCGCCTTCCATTTGACGGGCCACCAGCTTCTCGATGCCCGGGATGCTCTGGATCTTCTCCCCCAGGTCGGTATGCCACCCGGCGATCTCCAGGCGGATCACGTCTTTCTGCTCGATGCGTTCCTTCAACCGTTCCGGGGTATCCAGGGCGATAATTTTGCCCTGGTCGATGATACCGATGCGATCGGAGAGCTGGTCGGCTTCTTCCATGTAATGGGTAGTGAGGAGGATGGTGTGGCCTTCCTGCTTGAGCTGCGCGATCAGCTCGCGCAGGTTACGCGCTGCCTGCGGGTCGAGGCCCAGGGTCGGCTCATCCAGCAGCAGGATGGGTGGGTTGGCGACCAGGGCCTTGCTGATCGCCACGCGCTGCTTCATGCCCGTGGAAAACTTCTCTACCAGGTCATCGGCGCGGGAGGTGAGCTCCATGCGTTCGAGCAGCTCGCGGGTGCGTTTCTTGGCTACATCGGGAGGGATGTGGTAGAGGGCGGCGAAGTACTCCAGGTTTTCGCGGGCGGTCAGCTTCCAGTAGATGCTGCGCTCGCCAGCCAGAACCGTGCCCAGGTTCTGGCGCACCTGGTTGGCCTGCTTGATGACGTCATAGCCGTTCACCCGGGCGGTGCCGCTGGTGGGTTCGAGCAGCGTGCACAGCATGCGGATGGTAGTGGATTTGCCGGCCCCGTTTGGCCCCAGCAGGCCAAAGATTTCGCCCTGGCGGATCTGGAGGGATACCCCATCGACTGCGTTCAGATAAACAACCTCGGCTTTCTTGCCAAAGGGCAGGCTCCAGCGCTTTTTTGCCGGACCATTTCCATTTGGGCTGCCGTTTTCTTTATTTTCCTTGCGAGGGAATTTCTTGACGAGATTTTCAGCTTCGATCGCCCACTCACTCATGGTCATACTCCTACGATGGATTAAGAGAATCTGCCAGCAGCCGGGCAGCGCTCCTGGCAATAAAATACGCCGCCATCCCGGAGTCGAAACGTTACCGGGTGGAAAGTGCGGCGTAAAGTTCGGCGGTGGTTATATGCGGGCACGTAATGCCCGTGAAACCTATTTAATATTCTAAAGATATTATAGGCATTTATTTTATATTGTCAATATGCAATTATATTTTATTTAGAAATCGATTGAGATTTTTAATATTACTTGGGGCTGAGGCCTCATATGCTGTAGTTTTTTACCATTTTCCTTCTAATTACATGCAAGCGCATTCAGGTTTTCGGCGGCTCTATCGGCCTGGCGGGTGCTGGATATAATAAAAAATTAATCAAGGTTATAATATCTATGTGACATCTACCAAACGCATTCTCGTCATTGGCGGCGGACCCGCAGGGGTCCAGGCGGCCCTGGCAGCAGGTGGGGCAGGGCGTAACGTCATTCTCGTATCTGATGGTCCCCCGGGCGGGCGGGCCGCGTGGAGCACGCTGCTCCCCAGTAAGATCTGGCTGCTGGCCAAACCGCCGCTGGACCTGGCAAAGATGCGGGCGCGCTACGAACAGGTGGCGGGCACGTGGCAGCGCCACCTTCTCGATGAGTTGGAGCGCACCGGGGTTGAACTGCGCCTCGGCACGGCGTCTTTTGTCTCCCCGCACGAGGTTCAGGTGGAGCCCCCGGAAGGCGGCTACCCTGACCAGCTTTCCGCGGATACCATCATCCTGGCTACCGGCGCGGTGCCCTTTGTTCCGCCAGGACTTCGCCCGGATGGCGAGCGGATCTTTTCTCCCCACATGGTGTGGAAAATGACCTCTTTGCCCAAGAGTATGGTAGTGATTGGCGCGGGAGGTCCGGCGACCGAGTACGTGGATGCCTTTTCGAGGCTGGGCATACAGATTACCTGGATCACCGGCCCAGTTGCGGCGCTTTCGGCCTACCCGGCAGACGCGGGCCGCTTTATTACCGCGTTGATGGAGCGGCGCGGCGTGCGCATCGTGGCTGGTATGCTGGCCAGGCAGATCGAACGAACCGATGCAGGCGTGCGCGTGCTTACGGCGGCTACGGGCGTGCATGAGGCGGAAACAGCCTTTGTGGCCATTGGCCTGCGGCCAGATTTTGAGCGCCTCAACCTGCCCGCGGCGGGCCTGCGGGTGGGCACCTCTGGCGGGCTGCAAACCGACCCAGTTGGGCGGACCGCACAGCCGCACATCTACCTGGTGGGAGATGCCGCCAGCCCGTTGTCGGCGAATATCAGCATTGCGCAGGGGCGAACAGCCGGGTGGCACGCAGCCGGGCTGGAAGTTGAACCGGTGCGCACCGACCTGGCGGTGATGGCCATTTACACCGAGCCGCAGATTGCTATGGTGGGCCGCATGACGGACCGCAGCGGGGCCTTGATGAAGGTTCGCGTTCCTTTTGAAACATGCCTGCGCGCGCACCTGGTCGATTTGCAGGGCGATGGCGCCGCCGGAATCCCCGAGGGTTGTTTTATCGAAATTGCCTATGACGAAGAACGCCACATCATGGGCGCGCTAGGGGTTTGCCCGGAGGCGGCTGAAATTCTCACCCCGCTGGCGGTCGCCATCCGCGCCGGACTGACGCTGGATACCCTGGCATCTGTGTATGCCGCGCATCCTACGTTTTCGGAGCTGGCGATTCTGGCCGCGCGGATGGCAAAATAAAAGCGGGCCAGCTACCGGTTCATTGTCGGTAAGTTTGGCATCCGCGCGGTTTTCCATACCCGGGCGATGATCCAGGCGATGGTCATGGTTGGCAGCACGGATGTGGCGGGGATCAGGGCTTCGACCGCCGTTACCGTGCGCAGCGGCTGCAGCCCAAGGCGGCCCAACAGCACCCATGAGATCGGCGCGGAGAAGAAATCGAGGCTCAGGTCCAGTAAATCGAGCAGGATCACCACCACCAGGGGGGTGGCGCGTAAAGCATCGAAGAAATCGGCGCCGGGGGGCAGGTTGATCTTGCGGAATTTATAAAGGATCCATGCCATCAGCAGCATCGCCACAATCAGCCCGGCGAGCATAATAATGCCAACAATTTTTAGAAAATCGAGCAGTTGACCATCCATTTGCTATTTGTCATCCTTGATAAGGATTATACCCGCACCTTGATTTTGTGATAACATCTATCGAGAAAGATACCGGGCCGAGCCTCGGTTTGGGGCATGGAGGTAGTAATGATCCAGAACAACAGCAAATCCATCCAGAAAGAACGCGCTGGGAAGGTTATCCTCACCGTTGTGTTCCTTGGCGGATTTGCTCTTTTTACCGGTTGGGTGTTCACCTACGGCCCAGGACTGGCGGGATTAAAGGTTGGCGCTTTTGAGTTGGTTTTATTAGGATTGTCTACCTACCGGTTAGGGCGCCTGATTGCCTATGACCTGGTGATGGAGCCGTTTCGCCAGTTTTTCACCGAAACCGTGCCCGACTCGACCGGCGCGGGCGAGTCGGTAAACGCGAAAGGCGAAGGCTTTCAGCAGGCGTTAGGCCAGTTGATCTGCTGCCCAATCTGCGCGGGCACCTGGGTGGCGGCGCTGCTGACCTATTTCCTGATCTTATTCCCGGGACCTACTTTCATTTTCCTGGTCATGACCTCCGCGATTGCGATTGCCGAACTTCTGGGCGCGCTGACGGAAACGCTGAGCTGGGGCGGGCAGTATTCGCGTACCATGAGCGGAGCGGTCATGTGGGAACGTACCCGGCGTCCGGAACAAGGGCGCGAGGGGGCGGAGGAGCAGCCCGAGAAGTAGAAAACCCACCCACGCGCTGCCGCGGATGGACTTTCCGGTAAGAAGGATGAACGCCAGCAAGACGCTGGAACATAGCGGCAAGAGATCAAATTGAAGGATATTTTTGTGCAGACCCTCCTGGAAAGGCAGGCCCCGTGAAAAAAAGCCAGGCGACCCGGCGCGCCGGTGAAACGCTGATCCTGCGCCCCTCGCAGGTGCGCATGTTTATCATCTATGTCATCATCCTGGGGCTGGCAATGGGAGCGAGCATCCTTTTCCAGTACCTTTTCAGCCGCGGCAGTTACGATGTAGGCTGGCTGCAAAATGACATTCCCCGCTTCGTCCTGATCCTGCTGGGCGGCTCGCTGCTGATCACCCTTTTGGAGCACGCTCGCTGGACCATGCGCGTGGAAGATGGCGATAGAATCGAGGGCCCATCCGGCATTTTCGGCCAGCGCCTGACCATTCCGCTGCGCGAGATCGATTGGGAGCGGACCCGGCGCAGCCTGAACAGCCGCTTGAAATTCGGCAACGCGATTTATTCCCTGCGCCAGGACCGGGTGCTGGTCAGCCCGTGGTTTTTCGACCCCGCTCAATTTCGCGAATTCCTCAGCGCCATCGGGCTCGACAGGCCGGGTAGATAAACCGCTTGACGGTTGAAGCACCATTTTTGATTTGAGGGAAACCATTATGGATTCGAAACAGCGCTTTTCTTCGCGCGTCGATAATTATATCCAATACCGGCCCGGGTATCCGCAGGGCGTACTAACCACGCTGTTTGAGGAATGCGGGCTGTCCGCGGATTCGGTGATCGCCGATGTCGGTTCGGGCACCGGGCTGCTGGCGCGCCTGTTTCTGGATTTTGGCTGCCGGGTAACGGGAATCGAGCCCAACCCGGAAATGCGCGCCGCTGGTGAGCGCTTGCTGGGACAGTATCCGCGCTTCACCAGTGCGGACGGTTCCGCGGAATCGACGGGATTACCTGCCGCGAGCGTGGACTTTGTCACCGCGGGGCAGGCTTTTCACTGGTTCGATCCGGCGCTGACCAGGGCGGAATTCCAGCGCATCCTCAAACCGGGTGGCTGGGTAGCGCTGGTATGGAATGAACGCCGCCTGGACTCTACCCCCTTCCTGCGCGCCTATGAAAGCCTGCTCGATGCCTACGCTGTGGATTACCAGCAGATCAATCACCGCAATGTGGAACAGGACCCGAACATCCTGCCGGCCTTTTTTGGCGGCGCGTACCAGGTTGCTCGTTTTGATTATGTGCAGAAATTCGGCTTCGAAGGCGTCCGGGGAAGGCTGGAGTCATCCTCTTATGTGCCTGAGCCCGGTCATCCCAATTACGCGCCGATGATGGCGGAGTTGAGGCGGGTATTTGATGCGTGCCAGAAGGACGGCACGGTGGATATCGAATACGATACGCGGATGTTCTACGGGAAGCTGGCGGACTGAACTGGCGCGTTCAGGGCAGCCTTACGGGTCTGGAAGATTGCGACACAGCGCGCATAAGCTGCTCATTTGAACCCGCTGTGGGTGATGTATAATGAAAATAATGACCAAAGAACACCCGGTTACATTAATTTATCCGGACAGTCTGGGCGAGACGATCGACTCGATTAATGCGGCGCTGTTTGAATCGGCGGCGCTGCCGCGGGATGCCTCCCGCGAGGCCGCCCTGTGGATCGCCGACCGCCAGGGGCTGCCGGGATCGTATGCCGGGATGTTTGCACCCACTGGATACGATTACGCCTATGGTACGCGGACCTTTACCGGCGAGTCCGTGCGGTCTGGCGCGGGCACGGGGCACCTGTTGAGTGAGGAAAGCTGCCGGGCGTTATACCAGTTACACGGCGGCGCTTCGGAAATCGTTCAGCACGCCCTGCAGCGCGCCCGCCAGGCGATCTTCAAACGCATTGAAAACTCCGAAGCCCCGGGGAAGGGCGCCAGCATTGGGGTGTACTGCTGCGGCACGTGCAGCGTGGCGCTGTGGCGGCACCTGCTGGCGAGCGGAGAGCCGTCTGACCTGCCCCGGCTGAAAAATGGGCTGGCTGAACTGCGCCGTTATCGCGATGGCGAGGGGCGCTGGAAGCGCTTCCCGTTCTACTATACCTTGCTGGCTTTACTCGATATGGAATTACCGGCGGCGCGAGATGAACTGCAGTATGCCGGCAGCGTCATTGAGCGCGCCCTGCGGCGCCTGGAAAAAGCAGATCCCGATGGGCAGAGCCTGCATGACCGGCGGCGGAAAGTGGTTCTCGAACGCAGCCTGGAGAAGTTCTAATATCATTTAAAGTAGGGAGCGCGTTATCAACTTGATCGACAGACACATCGTGGAAGCCTCCCGGCGGGCATTAGCGCGCACGAAAGAAATGATTGATCGGGTCGGCGGACGGCTGGCGGGTTCTGAAGCCTGCGAGCAGTGCGCCCGGCTGCTGCAAGCGGACCTGGCGGCCCAATGCGGCAGCGCCGCCCTTGAACCTTTTTTTGCGCACCCTTCGGCCTTTACCCATTTCTACCGGATTGATGCCATCCTGTACCTGGCGGGCCTGGCGCTGCTGCTCCTGGGGCAGCCCCTGGCGGCAGGTGTGGCGATGTTATTCATGGTGCTGGGGGCCAGCCTGCAGTTTGGCTGGTATGTGGAATTCTACGACCGGCTGTATCCTCGGAAAATGTGCCATAATGTAACCGCGGTTGTAACTACTCAGGCATAAAGCCAGAAGCACAAAAACATTGTCAAAATCGCGAA
>CAYTHO010000017.1:2069-75924 GCA_964437595.1 uncultured Anaerolineaceae bacterium | reverse complement strand
CACCCCACCCCGCCAGCTATCTTTGTTTTGAGGAGAAACGTATGGGCCGCACGCTGCCATCCATCACCCAATCACTGAGCGAAGAACAGGCCGCCTTCAGCCGCTTCCGCCGCGCCCTGCGCCGCTCCGACCAGTTGGCCCTCGATGAGCTGTTCGTCGCCGCCCGGCAGCACCTGGCGGCTGCCGCCTACGCCGCCAACCTGCTGCCCATGGAAACCTTCTTGCTGGCCATGCTGCTGGAAGAACATAAAGAGGTCATCCGCCTGCGCGGGCAGGTGGAAGCGCTGCGGGACCGGTTCCAGGATGAATGAGATCAGCGGCTGGCTGCTGGACCTTTACGAAGACGGCGAGCGCGGGCTGGCCGTATGGCTGATCACCGACGATGACCAGCGGCTGTGCCTGCATCAGACCTTCCCGGTGCGCTTCTACGCCGCCGGCCCGCCGCAGCGCCTGCGCGAGCTGTGGCGCTGGCTGCGCTCCCGGCCCGACGCGCCGCCGCTGGCGCGCGAAGACCGCCGCGACCTGTTCCTGCCAGAAGCCATCCCGGTCATGGCGGTGGAGGCGCCCAACCCGGCAGCAGTGCGCCCGCTGTTTTCCGAAATCGAGCGCAGTTTTCCCGACCTGACCTATTACGATGTCGATATCCAGGCCCAGGTGCGCTACGCCGCCGCGCACGGCGCTTTTCCCCTGGCGCGCTGCTGCTTCCAGGCCGACGATCAGGGCAGCGTGCAGGCCGTGCGCGTGATCGACGCCCCCTGGGATATCGACCCCGAGCCGCCCCCGCTGCGCGTGCTGGAGATCAACCTGCTGGATGAGGACCCCCGCCACGCCCGGCCCGCCCGCCTGGAGCTGCGCTGCCGCTCCTGGAAGCAGGAATATCCCTTCCCGGAAGGCAGCGCCCCGGCCTACTGGCTCAAGACCGCCCTGCGCCGGTTCGACCCGGACATCCTCCTGACCGATTTCGGCGACACCTGGCTGCTCGAAAATCTGCTCGCCAGGGTGGACGGCGACCCGGCCCAACTGCCCCTCAACCGCGACACAGCCCGCCCCATCCACACCATCGCCGAGAAAACCTACTTTTCCTACGGGCAGGTGGTCTACCGCGGGCAGCAGGTACACCTGTTTGGGCGGGTGCACATCGACCGCAAGAACAGCATGATGTGGAGCGATTACGCGCTGGAAGGCATCCTGGAGAACGCGCGCGTCACCGCGCTGCCCATCCAGACGGCAGCCAGGGTCTCGCCGGGCTCGGGCATCTCGTGCATGCAGATGATCACCGCGCTGCGCGGCGGGGTGCTGGTGCCCTGGCACAAGCAGCAGGTCGAGCAGCCGCGCCCCCTGCTGGATATGATCCACGCCGACTTCGGCGGGCTGGTGTACCAGCCGGTGGTGGGCCTGCACAGCAACGTGGGCGCCATCGACTTCGTCTCGCTCTACCCGGCGGTGATGGTGCGCTGCAACATCTCGCCCGAGAAAAGCGCCCTGTCGCTCTCCGACCCGCCCCCCGAAGACCCCGGCCTGGTGCCGCGCACGCTGGCCCCGCTGCTGAAGAAGCGCGTGCAGCTCAAACAGCGCATCCCCAACCTGCCCGCCTGGGACCCGCGCCGCAAATGGTACAAGGCACGCGCCGCGGCGCACAAATGGCTGCTGGTGGTGTGCTTCGGCTACCTGGGGTACAAAAATGCCCGTTTTGGCCGCATCGAAGCGCACGAGGCCGTCACGGCGGGCGGGCGCGAGGCGCTGCTGCGCGCCAAAGAAGCCGCCGAAGATGCCGGGTTTGAGGTGCTGCACATGTACGTGGACGGTTTATGGATCCAGCGCGCGGACTGCGCCTGCCCCGAAGATTTCCAGCCGCTGCTGGCCGAAGTGACCCGCCGCACCGGGCTGCCCATTGCGCTGGATGGGGTCTACCGCTGGGTGGTCTTCCTGCCCTCGCGCGCCGACAGCCGCGTTCCGGTGGGCAACCGCTATTTCGGCGTCTTCCAGGACGGCTCGGTCAAGGTGCGCGGGCTGGGCGCGCGCCGGCGCGACACGCCGCCCTGGGTAGCCGAGACGCAGATGGCCCTGCTCGAGCACCTGGCGCAGGCCCCGGATGCTAAAAGCCTGCCGGATTACCTGCCCGGCGCATTCGATCTGCTGCGCCGCGCGCTGCGCCGCCTGCAGGCCGGGGCCGTTCCGCCGCGCGATTTGCTGGTAGGGCAGAAGTTGAGCCGCGCGCCGGAGAAATACGCCAGCCCCTCCCCGGCGGCGCGCGCGGCGCTGCAGCTTCGCCAGGCGGGCAAAGAGCCGCAGCCCGGGCAGCGCATCCGCTTTCTCCACACGCGCGGGCCGCGCAAAGTGTGGGCCTGGGACCTGCCCGAGCCCCTCGACCCGCGCCAGATCGATACGCCGCTCTACCGCAGGCTGCTCCTGCGCGCCGCTGCCGATATCCTCCAGCCCTTCGGCATCACCGAACAGGCCCTTGCCCTGCGCTTGCAGGGCGGCGCCGCGGCCCTGCCGCTGCCGTTCTCGCGCAGCCTTCGCTGCCCTGATGTTCCGGGCGCGCCGTATGAGGCGGAGCTGAGAGCTTAAAGAAACGCACAAGGTCATCAACTGTGCTGCCCGCTTGCGATCAGGTATATTCTGCGCTCAGCTGGCAGAATTAACATGATCTTTGTTTTGTTGATAGAATTAGTATGGCAATATGTGATCCCTATCAATCGAAGCAGGTATTGGAAAGGGTTCCTCTATGGAAGTACAAACCTCGGTCCCCCAACCACCGGGCAGCCCGTGGAAAATTCTTGTGATTGATGACGATATAGAAGACTACTATATCGTGCGCGAGATGATGCTGGAAGCCAAAGGGCGAAAATATGTTGTTGAATGGGCTCCGTCCTATGCAGCCGGTAGAGATAAACTGTTTTCCCATCTCAAAAATGATGAGCAGGAGGTATCTACCGATTATCATGCGGTATTGATCGACTATGAGCTGGGGCCTGACAACGGGCTGGGACTGATCCGCGAGTCGACCGCGCGGAATTACCCCGCGCCTTTCATCCTGTTTACCAGCAGAACAAGTTACGAGATCGATTTGGAGGCCATGCGCGCGGGGGCCACTTTGTATCTCACCAAAACCGAGGTAAACCCGCTGCTGCTCGAACGAGCCATACGTTATGCAGTAGAAATAAAAGAGAAAGAACAAGCTCTCCGTAAAAGCGAGGCCAACCTGCGGCAAAGTGAAGCGCGAGAGCGAGCGAAAGTGGCGGAAATCAACGCAATCTTAGATGCCGTTCCAGCCATTGTATGGGTAACCTATGACTCCGAAAGTAAGGCGGTATTTGGAAACTGGGCCGCGCATGAATTCTTGCGCATACCCCAAGGCAATAACCTGTCAAAATCGGCTGGAGAGGGACAGGCGCCGAAGAATTTTCGTGTTTTTCAAAATGGACGCGAACTGGCTCCTGAGGAGCTTCCGCTGCAAGTTTCCGCGGCAACTGGTCAGCCGCTGCGCAACTTTGAAGAGGACGTGTTATTCGATGATGGAACCCAGATTCACCTGCTTGGAAATGTCACGCCGCTGTTCGGAGAAAATGGGCAGCCGAGTGGAGCCGTTGCCGCTTTCATCGATATCACCGAGCGCAGTCACATGGAGCAGGCGCTGCAAGAACGGGAGAACCAGCTTCAAGAGGCACTGGCAAAAGCCGAAGAGGGTCAGCGCACGCTGGAAGCCCTGATGGAAAATGTACCAGAAGGTATTACCATCGCGGATGCACCGGAAATCAACATACGCATGGTCAGCCGCTATGGGCAGGAGCTTCTGGGGGGCCAGATGCAGGGAAAATCTGCCGGCGAGGTAGCAGATGAGTGGAAAATATACTACGAAGATGGAATACGCTTGATGCCGTATCCTGAAATTCCACTGGTGCGAGCCATTCTGGGGGGAGAGGTAGTGAAAAATGTAGAACTGGTACAGGTAAATGCTCAAGGGAAACGGCTGCCGTTATCATGCAATGCCGGGCCTATTCGAGATGCATCCGGTGCCATCGTTGGTGGAGTAGTTGCATGGCGAGACATTACTGAGCAGAAACAAGCTATCGAAGCCCTGCTAGAAAATGAACGCCGGTATCGTGAACTGGCACGCGATTTAGAGGTTGAGCGGGAGAAGTTAGCAACTGCCCTGGAAAATTTGCCAGTTGGCATTGGGATGGGCGACGCGCAAGGAAACACCCTTACCCTCAACAGCGTAGGACTGGAACTGCATGGATTTTCGTCAATTGAAGAGATGTTTTCAGATATTGATCAATACGTGAATAATTTTGAGCTGATGTACGTTGATGGCCGGCTAATGCCGTTCGAAGAATGGCCTGCGTCCAGGGCTATCCGCGGGGAATTTGTGCGTGATTATGAACTCCGGCTGCGAAATCATATCAAGGGTTTCGAACGGATTCTTTCTTACAGCGCTGCTCCAGTTCGAAACAGCGAAGGGAATGTCATTCTCATTGTTTATGTTATTCAGGATTTGACGGAACGCAAGCAGGTTGAGAATGCTCTTCGCGAAAGCGCGGGGCACTTCCGCCAACTGGCAGATGCGCTTCCGCAGTTGGTATGGACTGCCACAGCAGATGGAAGCGTGGATTACTATAACAAACGATATCTGGAGTATAAGGGCATTGCCCCGCTGGATGGGGAAAAATGGGAATGGGCGCCCGTTCTACACCCAGATGACCAGCAAACAACCATAGACGCCTGGGAGCATGCCGTACGGACAGGCAAACTATATCAGGCCGAACACCGCGTGCAGCGAGCCGACGGTTCATATCATTGGCACCTCAGCAGGGGATGGCCAGTATATGACCACCAGGGGAAGGTGATCCGCTGGTTTGGCACCGCTACGGATATTCACGATGTAAAAAAAGCGGAAACCGTTTTATCCGAATACGCTGAAAAACTGCAGCAAAGCAACCGAGAATTGGAGCAGTTTGCTTTTGTTGCATCGCACGACCTGCAGGAACCGCTGCGTAAGATTCGATTGTTTGCCAATACCATACAGCACAAGCTGCGCGGAAACCTGGATGAAGAAACCGCGGATGCATTCCAGCGCATGATCGGCGCCAGCGACCGTATGCAGGCAATGATTCAAGATCTATTAAGCCTGTCTCGGGTTAGCACACAGGGACGGCCATTCACGGAGGTCGACTTATCCGTTGTGGCGGCAGACGTTGTGTCTGACCTGGAAGCACGAATCCACCGAACCAGCGGGCAGGTGATCGTTGAACCACTGCCGGTCATCGAAGCAGATCCAATACAGATACACCAGGCACTGCAAAATATTGTCGCGAATGCCTTAAAGTTCCATAGGCCGGGGATACCGCCCGTGGTGCGGATTTCCGCACAGGTTTATCAAGACAAGATCACTGCCAGGGAAAATGCGCGCATCAGCATCCAGGATAACGGCATCGGCTTTGATCCAGAGCAATTCGACCAAATGCTGCAGCCCTTTAAACGGCTGCAGGGCCGCGGCCAGTATGAAGGCAACGGCATGGGATTAGCCATCGTAAAAAAGATCATCGACCGGCACCAGGGTGAAATAACTGCCACCAGCCAGCCAGGCGAAGGGGCAACTTTCATCCTCACGCTACCGGTAAGAAGAGAGCGGTGATCATCTCCCCCTCGGTGATTAGCGCGCCGAGAATTTCACTTGATGAGGAATAACTACTCAATGCAGAGAATTTTGCGTATGAAATATAAACTCGCCCTGGGCACACTGCTTATTGTGGCCACCATTATTTGTGTAGCTTTAGAGAAGATACATGCGCGAGTCAATGGGTCTGATAGTTACCCTGGTCTCATTTTCAATCTCGGCCTGGCCTGGATTCCGTTTGCTGCCGCCATTCTGGCCTACCTGACCCGCAAGAATAAGGTTACTTTCTTCTTAATCATGCCGGTATGCTCTCTGATCTGGCTCATTTTTTTCCCCAACGCGCCCTACCTGCTCACCGACTTTCAACATCTGGCAACCACAGATGGCAGTGCTCCGCTATGGTTTGACGTTATTTTGCTGATCTGGTTTGCGTGGACAGGGCTGCTGCTCGGAATTGCGTCCCTATACTTGATACAAGAGATTGTCACCGAGCTGTTTACCCCAATAATTGGCTGGCTGTTCGCCATTTCCATGACGATCATCAGCAGCATTGGAGTATACCTTGGGCGTTTCTTGCGATGGAACAGCTGGGATCTTTTGCAAGATCCGATACTCATCGCGAAAGATATGTACGGAATCGTCCGCCATCCTATCTCTAACCTGCCAACTTACTTCTTCACTATCCTATTTACCCTGTTGTTCCTGTTCATTTACCTGACGGTTCATGTTTTTGGACGGATGATACATGAGAAGCACAGCCGGAATTAAGGTGAGGCAGCATATCACAGGCCCCCCCCTTTCAGACGGATACCCAAAAGGTGAAAAATGAAACGCGTCGTACAGTATAAAAACGGGAATACCTTATCCTATGCCACGTACGGGAAAGAAAATGGTTTCCCTATTCTTGTGCAGCATGGATTGATCGCCAGCATCGAAGACGAAGAACTCTTTGACTGCCTCCTGGAAAGAGGAGCAAGGCTCATATCAATCGCTCGCCCGGGATATGGTAGTTCATCACCTTATGTAATGAAAAACATTGGCGAGTATGGGGAAATCGTTTCCTCAGTCGTTGAAGGGCTTGGGCTCGCCCATTTCGATGTTTTTGGGATCTCCTCCGGAGCGCCTTACAGCTACGCGCTCGGCTGGCGATTTCCAGAGCAGGTGCGCAATATCTATATTCTCAGCGGGGCGCCAGCATTATATGATGCCCGCGTGCTTTCGCATTGGCCTTACCCGATAAATCAAAACGCCAGCATCGACGCGCTGCAAAAACTGGCATACGATCTATTTTTTCGCAACCTTTCTCAGGCCGACATGGCGAGGAATGATATCAAAGATTCGATGATGAATAATGGCTTCGGCATTGCACAAGATTTAAAGATCCGGTGCACGGAGTGGGGGTTTGAGCTGAAGGATGTAAAACCAAAGGTTATTTTGCGGCACAGCAAAGCAGACGATTCCGTACCCTTTATTACTGCCGAAATTACAGCCGGGTTACTGCCTGACTGTGAATATGACGTTCGCAAAACGGATGCCCACTTTTCTAAAGAAATTTTGGAGGATTTCGTCCGAACGAAGATACGGTAGAAACGTAAAATTCCTTGTTTCAACTGCGACCTTTTGCACCTTCAGCGAAACTGCGCGACAGATTTTCTACATATTCAGGATAAGAGGAAAAGTTTTGAAATGAAAACATTTACAATCCCTAACAGCGATCTTAATGCGTCGGTTATCTCTCTGGGCTGCATGCGCATTGCGGGCATGGAGTTAAGAGATGTTTCCAGCCTGATTCACACCGCCCTGGATGAAGGCATCAATTTCTTTGACCATGCCGACATTTACGGAGGTGGTAAATCCGAAGCTAAATTTTCGGAAGCATTGGGCATGAATCCTCGCCTGCGAGAACAGATGCTCCTTCAAACCAAATGTGGCATACGGCAGGGATATTTTGACTTTTCCAAAGAACATATTTTGGAAGCCGTCGATGGCAGCCTCAAACGCTTGAAAACGGATTTCGTTGATGTACTCTTACTGCACCGTCCAGATGCACTGGTGGAGCCAGAAGAGGTGGCCGAGGCTTTTACGATCCTGCAGAACAATGGCAAGGTCAGGTATTTTGGGGTAAGCAACCAGAACCCGATGCAAATCGAACTGCTTCAGAAGTCCGTCAAACAGAAAATTATCATCAACCAGCTTCAGTTAAGCATCACCAACACCGGGATGATCGATGCGGGGCTGAACGTTAACATGGAGATCGATCCTTCTATCGACCGGGACGGCAGCATTCTGGATTACTGCCGCCTGCATGAAATTACCATTCAGCCCTGGTCGCCGTTCCAATATGGCTTTTTTGAAGGCGTTTTCCTGGACAACGAAAAATTTCCCGAGCTCAACCGCAAGGTTAATGAAATCGCGGCGGCCAAGGGAGCAGCCAACACTGCAATCGCCATCGCCTGGCTCCTGCGACATCCAGCCCGCATGCAGCCCATCGTTGGAACAACCAACGCAGACCGCTTGAAAGAAATCTGCAAGGCATCCGATGTTACCTTATCTCGCCCGGAATGGTACGAAATATATAAAGCGGCAGGAAATAAACTTCCCTAATTGAAGCGTATCATCTTAACTTCACACTAAAGAAACAGGCCCAGCTTTGCTCGCTGGGCCTGATTTCTTTTTATTTAATTATTTTTGGAGGCCTCGCCCGCCAGTGGACAACCTGCTGCCTGCACGAGTGGTCGATTGCCGCGAAACTGCGGTCAATAACGTGATACTACCCGCGGTATGCTGGCCCCGTTCGAATCTTAAGAACGCTATGCGATATGCTCGAACTGGCTGCCCGGTGTTTCATCCACCAGGCACTGGTCTGGCGCTTCGGTATCGTATATGAGACCGCACTGCGGGCAGACGTAGAAATCTTCGGCGCTGTTTACGTGCTTGGGAAAGCCCTTGCGCATCAGCGCATTACGATAACCATCCGAGGCGATTACTGCCCGGAAGATCTTCGCAAGCTGGTGCTCCCCCATGGCCTCCGCCCGATCCACAAACACCGCCAGGCTTTGCTGCGGCTGGCGCTGCTGGAAAAAAGCTTCTAGCAGCGCATCAACGGTTTTTGTTTGGGGCATTGAACGCTCCTTTCACCGGATCGAAAGACCCGGTTAAAATAAATCACCCGATCAATGAAGACGGGTGTTAACAAAACAACCAGCATGTTGACTGGTCAATATTAGTATAGCAATATTTCACAAAAAATCAATAATCAATTACGACTTGTGATTTCCTCACGGGGATATACAGCCAGCCCACCGCTTAGATATTGGACAGAGGGATGGTATCTTTAATTCATGATATGATCGAACAGCGATGAAATCACTTCTCAGCGTTTTTCGAACTGCCGAATAAAAACCCTGCCTTACCTGACAAACCAGGAGTCCCAGTAAACATGGCAAAAGCGCCGGTCGCTCTCATTCAGATGCGAGTTATGGAAGATAAGCCCGCTAACCTGCAAACGGCTAGAAGCTGGATTGGGCGATGCGCCAGTGAAGGCGCTTTGCTGGTCATGCTGCCCGAGATGTTCTGCTGCCCGTACGATTCTTCCGTATTTCCCAAATATGCTGAGCCCCAAGGAGGGCCAGCATGGCAGATGTTATCTGAATGCGCACGCCAGGCAAAGATCACGCTGGTAGGCGGCTCTATGCCAGAAGTGGATGACAGCGGGCGGATCTATAATACCTGCTACATCTTTGACCCGCAGGGCAGGCAAATCGGCAAGCATCGCAAAATGCACCTGTTCGACATCGATGTTCGTGCTACGGCAAGCAGCAGCGGGCAGCGTTTTCGAGAGAGTGATACGCTGTCACCTGGTGCCCAGGTAACGGTGGTCGATACACCGGTTGGACGGTTGGGTGTTGCCATTTGTTATGATCTACGTTTCCCTGAGCTGGCCCGGCTGATGGTTATGCGCGGGGCAAAGATACTGGCCTACCCGGGCGCTTTCAATATGACGACCGGCCCAGCCCATTGGGAAATCCTGTTTCGTACTCGAGCCCTGGATAACCAGGTTTACCTGCTGGGCTGCGCACCTGCTCGCGACATAACCGCCCGTTATATCTCCTATGGGCACTCCATTATCGTTTCGCCCTGGGGCAGCCCGGTCGCGGAGCTTGATGACAGAGAGGCTCATCTGCTGGCGGAGATTGATTTAGAGGAGGTTGAGCGAGTGCGCCGGGAACTTCCACTGCTCGAGCACCGGCGGACGGATGTGTACGATGTAAATGAGTTAAAGAGGGATGAATAACACATATATTGCGTTTTCCGCATTTCCAAATACATTACTTGGCTATTTTGGGATGATAATTTAAAATAGGAGATCTTAAATCTTCCAAAGGATTCCCATGAAACGTCCGGTCATCATTCTAACAGACAGCACTGCATATCTGCCGCAAGATTATGTTGCCAGGCACCCTATTCGAGTGATTCCGCTTACTTTGAACTGGGAAGGGCAAACGTATCGCGATGGCGTTGATATAAAAGCGATGGAATTCTATCAACGCCTCTCAAAATCGAACAGCCTCCCGAGCACCAGCCAGATTTCCGCGGGCGAGTTTCACCGGAGCTTTCAGGAACTGCTGGACGAGGGATACGATGTACTCGTTCTTCCGATATCCAGTGGTATCTCGAGCACCTACGAGACCGCTGCCAGCGAGGTCAGGAATTTTCCAGAAGAACGAATCGCAGTTCTGGACACAAAATTGGTATCGATGGCGCTGGGATTCCAGGTGCTGGCTGCAGCCCGAGCCGCAGCCGCGGGCGCGGATTTAGCGGAATGCATACAGGTTGCCCAGAATGTTTTTGGAACGATCGGGGTGTATTTTACAGTCAACACGCTTAAATACCTTGCCGCCGGCGGGAGAATTAACAGCGCGAAACGCATCCTTGGCACAGCGATGAACCTTAAACCAATTCTGCAAATCCGCGAAGGGAAAATTGAGCTGGTTTCCAGCGTTATCTCGCGGCGGAAAGCAATCGAACGGATGCTAAATCTTGTCGAGACCGATATTGCTGGCCGGACTCCTGTCCGCATTTCTGTATTCCATGCTATGGACCCGGAGGCAGCTAACGAACTGATGGAAATCACTCAGGCGCGTTTTTCACCCACGGAGTGCATTTTATCTGAGGTTAGCCCTGTTGTTGGGGCGCATGTCGGACCAGGCACGATTTCTATTGCTTTTCAGGCTGGGGAATTTTAATTCATTCGGTAATCTTGAATGTTCCGGCTGAACTACGGAGTTCTTCCGCCATGGTGACCAGGGTCAGGATCGACTCTTTCAACTGTTGGGCGCGCGCAACGACATCATCCGTGCTGTTCTGAATTCCTTCAATCGACCTCGAATTTTCGACGCTCAGGCTGGTCATCTGATTGATCATGCCAACGGCCTGTTGGATGCTTCCGGTTACCTGTTCGGTAGCGGAGACATTCTTTTCAACAACTTCTGAAACAAGTTTATTCGCCTCGTTGAGCTGGTCGAGGGTGGTGACCAGACTGGTATTTGCCTGCACAACTTTTTCGGTCTGACCCTTCATGCTTTCAGCAGAGTTCAATAAGGCGTCCAGTGAATGGCCGGCCTGCGCAGCCAGCATGCTGCCCGACTGCGCCTGAACCATAGCGGCATCGACCGTCTTTACCATTTTATTCGAACTGATTTGAATGGCCTTTACCAGCATAGCGATTTCTTGAGTTGATGTTTTCGATTTCCTGGCCAGGTCGCGGATTTCAGCACCTACTACTGCGAAACCAGTTCCATACTCACCAGCATGCGCGGCCTCAATGGCTGCATTAAGTGCCAGCAGATTGGTTTGCTCAGCAAAATCAGTCACCGTGCTGACGATTGTGCCTATCTGCTTTGATATATCGGTTAGTCCATGGATCTGATCAACTGAAATGGAAACCGCTTCACGGATTGCCTGGATCTGACCAAGGGTCTGCTTGATCACCTGCGCGCCGTCCTGAGCAATTGCCATGGCCTGATCGGCAGTTTGGACGCTGGTGAGGGCAGTTTCGTTTGTGCTGCTTACAGCATTCGAAATGTTGGCGATTGCCTCCGATACACTATTGACCGCGCCGGTCTGTTCCTTCGCGCCGCTGCCGATGCTGTCCATTGTTAGAGCGATTTCTTCCGTACGCTGGATTGCCGCCTCGGAGGACTGCACCTCATTGAGAATCGCTTTAGACATCATGCCAATGGATTCACGAATCTTGTTGGCATGCTCCTCGGAGACAACCGCCGATTCGGCTAATTCCATGGTGATTTTCCGCAAGTGCTCAGATTGGTGGATCAGATTATTGATCAGATTTCTTAAGCTGCTGGGCTCGCTGTTGTAGGTCGCAACCGGAATACCTGCCGCAACCGCCCGATTGATATAAGGCACCAGAGATTTGTCGTAAATCGGCACAACGATTGCATCCCAATTGTTGGCAATGGCATCCTCGATAACCGGTCCATACTCTTCGGGTCCAAAGGTGTGGTTCTTTCGGGCCAGTTCTGGCTCAATCCATTCAACCAGCGTATTATGGGATTTGAGTTCTTCCGCGGCGGCTAAGGCGCCCCGCTTGACCGGATCGAAGAAAGAAATATCCTCCCGACCAATGACCAAAATACGCAGTTCTCGCTTTGGGAGCATAGAAACTGGGCGAGCGAGGCGCGCCTCTGCAGCGGAATGATCAACTGGGCCAATTTGGGGATCCCAAAACTGCTGATAATTTTCTTTCGTGATGCGATCCATTTTCGTAATCATCCTGGGCCGTGGAGGCAGCGCGCCAGCGACCAGGTAGTTGTAAAGATAAATCACGGGGTCATGCCCCTGGCTATAGGGGTCCTGGCTGATGGTTGAACTCACAATCCCCCGCTGCATTGCCTCCATTGTGGTATCTACCAGATCATGGCACACCAACCTCACTTTGCCGGCTTTACCAGCATCCACCAGAGCGCGGGCAATCAGGTGGGGAGTGTTGCCATTGGTGGCATAAATCCCCGCCAGGTCGGGAAACTTTTTCAACAACTCCATCACCCTGGGATAAACGTTGTCCAGTTGGCTCTGGCAATCGATAAAAGAGACCATCTGAATAGCGGGAAATTTCTCACTTATCATGGACACGAAGCCTGATTTGCGAATCTCCATCGCATGCGTGTGCAGGCTGGTGATAATGGCTACCTTGCCGCTGCCACCAATTGCCTGCCCCATCAGTTCACAACAAATCCGCCCTTCCTGAAAGCTATCTGCTCCAACGTATACCAGGCGCTGACAGGGCTCATCGGTAATATCGTTGAAATTTCGATAAATCTGCCGAAGTTCATCGATCATTTCGTCGTAAATCGATACCACCTCCTGCGCGCCCGGATAACTCGCAGCGTTGAGGTGGGGTAGCTTTTCATCTATGTGAACAGTCAGGTCACCTTCTGAAAGCTTGCTCAGCGCGGATGCGAGGCGAGGTAGACCCGTCCGCGCCAGATGCTGCAGCGCAAGCCGAAGGGATCCATTGGAACGGTTTAGGAAAACCGAAAAGGCAAATGTGAAAAGACCCGCGAGAAGAAGCAGAACAACCAGGTAAGCTGGTACCAGCCAACTGAAGGTAAGATGCACGTCTCGGTTGAGCAAATTGGGAAGTTGTAAGAAAAAGAACCAGCCCGCGGCGCCAGAGAATAGGGCCATTCCGAGAAAAAAGCAAAACACCCATGCATACCTGGTAATTCTCATCGCTTTCTCCATGGTCAATTCGCCGCTAATGAATATGCTTTCAAGGCTCAATCGAAACCAGTGAATGTGCGCTATAAAAAATATAGCACATCCACTGTAAAAACAGCATCAATAAACTTTTCTCTTTTGCAAAGAACAGCCTTGCTCGAAAACCCAGTTATATTGCCGGGTGTAGATTAGCAGGGGGTTCCCAGCGCCACATCGCCATGGCAAGGAGGCCGCAGGAACGGGTGCGTAGAATAACATGCAAGCATACCGGGGTAGGGTTTTCCCTATGGAAAGAAATGGATAACCCCATCTACCCATTTTCCCACCAGGTTTTAGAATAAGAACGAACAGGATTATTATCCAGAGCGGACCTACTCCCTACCACCGGGACCCAGCCCAAATGAATTTCGCGGTGGTTGTGGTTAATCTTTTCCAGCTCACCGCTACTGCCAGGCGCCAGGGGGCAATTTTCCTGGCAGAGTGCGTTTAAAGAACCCATTTCGAATAACGGACAGGCAAGTGTCCATGTTTCGTTGTCGGTGGAAACGAGCACCTCAAATGTAAGCGGGTTGGTGAAAGCCGCGTCCCAATCGAGTGTATAACCGACACCGGAAAGGATGAATTCGCGCCCCAGATCGACCACCTGAGGTTTAGGTTAGCATCATCGCCATTTCACACCCCTCTGACTGGCCCTAAGAAATCGTTCAGCCCTGATACATTTATGCTATAATTCGAGCAGGCGAACCTTAAGAAAGGAAGTCGGAGTCCATAGGCCATAGGACTTTTTCAGAACGATACCTAAACTTCTTTAAGGTTACGTTGGCACCTAGTACATGTGCTGTTTTTAAACCGTTTTGAGGCCAGATTTTCGGTTTTCCCGCCCCAGTAGCTCAATGGACAGAGCATCAGACTTCTAATCTGCAGGCTGAGAGTTCGAGTCTAGAAGGCCAGGGGTAGCACATTTAGAGAATATATCGCCCGGTTGCCGTAAATGTGGCGGGGTTTCCACCACAAACGACAGGCACAAAGTTGTTAATCTTCTGGTCACTGCCGGGCAAATAAAAAACGCGCCCGGTTTTTTAATTCACCGATTGCGCGCCATAGGTGGGGGTCATATACTATAACTAAAGACCCGAACCGCCGCTCTATCGGTGGTTATTGGGGAGGGTTGGGTGAGTGCGCTAACACTTGCCTAACCCGCTTTTATTTTAAACCCATTCGTAACATTTTACAATACACAAAATTTACCAGTTCATGCCAGCATTCCCTATTACCACTACCTAGAATGTCAATTCTTGACAGTTACGCGCCCGGTAGCTTGTTCCTTCGGTGGTAGGGAACGTGAATAACCCCGGCTGCCTTCTTCTTTGCCTGTTCGCCGCGTCTATCATACCGCGCGGTTGTCTGTACGTTCGAATGTCCGGCCATCTTCGCAACGGTTGAAATATCTACGCCAGCGTCTAACAGGTCGCCTATTGTGGTTCGCCGGGTATCATGCGGGGTAAATTTCTTTACCCCTGCCTGGTCGCCGCGCTTCTCTAGCATGTTATAAACCGCGCGGTTCGTCATGCGCCGCCGGGTGATTTTCCCGCCCTTGTTGACAGGGTAGAAGAGCGGGCCGGGTTCGTTCCCTCGCACTTCTAGCCAATCGGCAAGCGCATCATAAGCGCCGTTATCAATATAATCCGTCCGCTGTTTGTTGCGCTTTCCCAAAACCACCAGTAACCCGGTTTCGGGGTCGTAGTTCTCCAGGTCTAGCCTTACCACTTCCTCACGCCGTAGAAGAGCCGCCAGCATAAGCGAGAATATAGCCGCGTCCCTAACACCAGCGGGGGTTATGTCCGATTCGCAGGCCGCCATAATTGCGCCTATTTCACCAGTCGATAGACTTCTACCGGCGGGAATGCGTTCCCCGGTAACACTCTTTACCAATACCGCGCGCTGGTAATCCTCCGCGCCTATTTGCCCTAAAGTAAATGCCTGGAGAAGTACACCACGCAGGGCCGAAAGGAATTTATTACAGGTGGCCGGGGCATACATATCAATCAACTTTGCCCGGATTGCTGCCGTATGCTGGTAACGCAAATTTTGCCAGGGGAAGGATAGACAATTAGCAGCGCCGCCGCTCATTAGTTCGGCCATTTTATCTAATGCCTGCCGTTGTGACCTTCGCCCGGTTTCGCTGTTCAATGCAGCCAGGTAAACGGCTGCCGGGTTCTGGTCAAGCGGGAGCCGGTCCGCCTGGACCAGCTCCGCGCCGTTATTGTTGGTGGGGATAATTTCTGTCATGGTGTTTACTCCTAATCGCTATTGATACCCTTCCAGGGTTCGCGCCGTGAACGGACAGGAAACAACGGTTTCACGCCTTCCAGCTCCGCAGGCTCGAAAGGTACATAAACCGGTTCCGGCTTTGCGCCTGCTATCCGGCTCCGCCTGGTTTTGCCGTAAGGGTTCGCCTGCCGTTCGTCCGCCGCCTGGTGTACTTCGGTCAGCAGGTCAGGCGATACAACGGCGCAATCCGTAGCATAGGGGCCGCCGTTGAAACTGTGGCCGGTAAATGGTTTCCCTTGCAGCGCCCGAATAACCGCCCGCTTGCGATTGTCGCCGGTGGTGAGAACGTCCACCACTTCCACCATAATATTTTGATAACGTGCTAAAATAGCCATGTCCTAAAACCTCCAATGTTTTGGGGCCAGGTTCGGGGCTGTTCGTAGCAGCGCCCGAACCGTTTTATTGTTGGTGAGTGTATAACTCACAAGAATATGTATTCTCGGTAGTAATTATAACTCATATTTTGGTGAATTACAAGTACCAATTACGGAAAATAGGACAAAAAAGCCCGGTGGTTATCGCCGGGCCGTTGGTACAAACAAGCGCGTTTATATCGTTGCCAGGTCGATACTGACATTTAGAGTAACCGGCTTCACTTGCCGCCCAGGATAGGCCGCCTTGACTTCTTCCAAAGTGGCGTAAGGTGTACCGCCTATATACCAATAGTCGCTCTTTGGCGTAGTAACCGGGTAAACCGCCCCGCCCGCGCCGGTCAGCTCTTCCAACTTATCCAATCTTTTCTGTAAGTCCTTCATGGTCTTTATCCTCATCCACAATCCGCACAATTACCCCGTTCGGATAGCGCCGGTTAAATTCGTTCTCGCTCATTTCCTCGCTGCCCATTTCCACAATACCGGGCCGCAGCGCCATATCTATAATCCCCAGGCCGGGGATAGTCCGCCCGGCTTTGGACCATTCTACAAACTCTTTCCACGTGCGCGGGCCATCGGCTGCCGGTGGCTGTTGCTCTTCCAGCTTTTCAATGCGCTTATCAAGGTTTTTCATTTTGCGCCTCTTCCAATTTCCTTACACGTTCTTCCAGGGTTGCCAGCTCGCGCAGCTTCAACAGGTAATCTAGCACCCCCTCCGCCGCCCGTAATCGGTTCGCATCGGTGGCGGTGGCGCTGGTCAATACCTGGTCGAACACTTCCAGCGCCTGCCCCTGCATAGCCAAAAGTGAGCGGGTCGCCTGGTCGATAACCTCGCCCTCTTGCCGGGTCAGCTCCGCCCGAAACATGGGGTCAGCCAGCCAGCGCCATAAGGTACGCTCCGCAACTTTAGCAGCGCGGGCCGCGTCCCTGGTGTTTCGTTCGGTCAGCAGCGCCGATATTGCGCGTCTTTGGGTTGGTGAAAGTGTGCCGTTATCTGTCATTGTCTGCCCCCTTTCCCCCCTTCTGTGGGGCTGCCCCATTGCAGCCCCACTCGTGAAAGGAGGTAACACGTTGGACGAAAGTTACTTCGGTAAATTCGTAATCAGGCCAGGAACACGCAAATATAACGGGTTCCTGTTGGCTGTTCGCCAGCTGCCCACGGTGGCAACAATGACGTTATACGGGTTTGAGTAGTCTAAAATAGACAGCTTCGCGCTCAAATCGGCCAGGCTGTAACGCGCAGCCAGGTCAGCCGCTTTCCGCGCCCGCTCGATATAATCCGGGTAACGGGCTTCCCATTCCACGAATAGCCGCAGCGTTTCCAGCATTTCAATTTCCAGGCCGGTGTAAATCGCTTCCACTTCCAACCGGGCAGCGTCTACCTCTGCCTGGTGGGCTGCCGCTTCCAGCCGGGCAATTTCGCCCCGCTGTTTGTCAATCGCGGACCGCAGGCCATCGACCCGCACCTTTGCGCGGGCAGCGGCCAGCTCTAGCACTTCATCATTCTTGCTGCCGAGTCTTTCGACCGCCTGCCGGTAATCGGCTTCCACTTCGGGCAATCGCCCCTCAAGCTCTGCAAGTTGTTTCCTTGCCGTTTCGATGTTCATGCTATTTGCTCCGTTCCTGCATATCTTTTGCGGGTAATGCCGGGTTGGCCGTGTACAGGGATGGGTGACTATATTCCGCTTCCCCTAACATTTCATCGAATTGAATAGACAGGGCATCCATTTCCAGCTTACGGAAGCCATAAACCGGGGCCGTACCCTCAAGCGCAGCCGCAGCCGCGCGGGCAGCCGTTCGGGCTGCACCAATCGCGGTATAAACATCCTGAATCAAATCACTTGTAGCCATTTCTTACCCCTTTCGTAACTCATTGCTAATTTCGGAAATAAGCCGCCGCACAAGTGAAGCGGCTTCATCCCGTGTAAATTCGCCGGTTTTTACCAGCGCTTCGACCGCCTCCGCCTGTTTTGGCGTGAGAGGCACTTCGACTTTTAACCCGCTATGCTGTTTCGTTCGTTTCACCTTGTTTTCTCCAATCCGGGCAGCCTGCATTTACCCATTCTCGAATAACTGTAAAATTCACGCCTCCAAAGTCGCAAAAGATAGCGCAATCCTCGGACAATAGCCATTGGCGCGCCTGGTACGCTTCCAAATTATCTTTTAGCGCGTCATAAGCGGCTTGCGCAATCGTTGCCCTAACCAGCCGCAACAATCCGTAATCATGCGCCGCAGGGACATAACCCCACGCAGGCATAAGGCTTACACGTTCTCTAGTAGTCGGCTCTGCTAACATATCTTGTCATTCCCTCCCGTTATCCATTCCGAGAATCACAGTTCTTGTGAGTGTTCCAATCCGCGCCGGTGGGCTGCTCTTTCCCGCGCGTGTAGTTCCTTCTGTTTCCTTCCAATACCCGCGCTTCCTACAATGTGCGCTATGTGGTCTAAGTCGACTTCCAGCGCGCGCCATTTATCCCCGTCATGTTCAACCATCGGTAAATATTCCCCCGTGTACGTATCCGCCATTTTCAGCATACGAATTAGCGCCCTCCAAATAGTTGTTTTATTCCTGCCGGTTTTGGTTGCCAGTTCCCCTAATGTCTGCCCCTGTTTTTCCAGCAGCGCCGCGTATACTTCCCCGGCTGCCTTACCTAAACCCTGCCTTCTAAATACATCGTGGTTGGTTAAGTTGCGTGAGTAGCCCACTCCCTCACATTCTTTATAGGGAGTGGTACAGTCACGCAACTCTAGCCGGTATAGGTTGGCTAATCCGGCTCCCTTGATAGCTGGTGTGGTAAGTGACAGTAGGCCCGCCGCGCTTAACCGCGAGTTCGCTTTTTCGGCTGTGTGACGGTTCACGCCTGCAAGTTCTGCAAGTTCCCGCGCGCCTGCCGAATAGGTAAGTTTCGCCGCGCGTATGGCAATAGACAGGTGTGCAAGATATACCGCCCTATCGGTGGAGCCGGTCAAGCCAGGCCAGGCAATAGAGCGGGCATGGTGGAGAAGTGATAGCGCAGTTTCGCGCGCCGGTGATTGATTCGCGTTCACGAATTGCGCCGCCGTTTCGTATGACGTTCGCAGCCAGCGAATAGCCTTCTTCGGGTCATCATTCCACAATTCGCGGAATTTGCCCGCCGCTGGGTAACTTTCGAATAGTCCTAATGTATCGGAGAAGTCAAACCCGGAATTGACAAGGCTTGTAATAATCGCCTGTTCTGCCTCGCTTCTGGTGGAGTAGGTTTCTATCCCCTGCCCCCGCAGCAGCGCCAGCGCTCGGCGGGATGGTTTCAATAATGGCCGCTGTTCTTTAGGGGCCGTGATAATCTGGTTAGTGAGAATAGGCAGTAGATCATGTACACGTATACGGGGGATATTGCGCAAATCGCCGCTCTCCCGTTGATATATCCCGTCTGGTAGTTCACTCGGTGGAACAACTACCAGCGCGCCGGGTCCATAACGAAATTCACCCGCGCCAAAGTCAGGCCGGAAGGTTCGATAATCGCCGGGCAGCGTTCCAATCAGCGAAAGGTAGACGCGCCGCCCCTGATGGGCCGTTGTATCTACCGGATAACTACCAGGCTCCAGGCCAAAACCCCACAAGAAATTTACAACGTTATCCCAGGTGGGTTTAATTTTGTCATCTGAATCTATGAAACTTAGGGACAGTTCCCCGCCGCCGCGTATGCCGATGTTATCCGCCTCGGTGGCCGCTTCCCATTGAACGGAAGCCGGTACACGTTGCCAGGACAGCAGCCGCGCGCGTTTCGATAAGGGATAGCATGGAATTGCATCCATTCCCAAATCGAGATACTCGCGCGCGGCTGCCTGCCCTAATGCCATTAGAAGTTATTCCCCTTCCACCTCAAAACCGAATAATTTACGGCAACCCCCGCACAGCATAAGGCCGCCCCGGTCTGGGTCCGCTGTTGGCTCCGCCGGGCTGTTACCGCAAATCTCACAAACGGGGATGTATTCGGGTTCGCTGGTGGGTTCGTTCACGCCATCCCCCCAAATAGCGAAGCCTGTACCGGCTGCCCTTTCGTTTCGACAACCCAGCCGCCATCGAGTGACAGGGCTATTTGAGGCTCGAAGCCTGCCCGGTGTACAGAAAAACCACGCTCCCGAATGTGGCCGATAGCAGCGCGGTATTTTGTCCCTGTGTCACGGTCGGTAACACAAACACGAACCGCCCCCGCCCTTTCAGCCGCGTCTAGTGATTCGCAGCTAAAAGCAATGGCCGGGGGAGTTCTCAGATAGTGGTTAGCAGCAATCGACTTATAGAAGCAATCGCCGTAAACCTTGCCGATAACGCGCCCATTAGCATAAATGGGCTGCCCTTCACTCTTGATACTTTGGGATTTATTGGTAGACTTGTACATAGACTTTTCCTTTTTGAAAAAACCCGCTGATTTCCGCCCGGAAGAGCGGGTTTTTTCGTGAAATGGGTTAAAACGCAAAACGCGCGGCGAACCTCCCACTTTGGGGAAATTCGCCGCGCGTATATGCACGCCCTTGGCTCAAAACATATTCGGTATTGTTTTGAAATCTGCCCGCTGTTCGCCTTAGCAGACTTCTATTCAATTTTACAATCAGTTTTGAAAAACTGTCAAGGTTTTTTGACCTGGAATATCGGACAAATTTTCTACCGTTATAGAACATACGTTTTCCGAAACGGCAAGAAAATGAACACTTGTTCATAAACCAATTACCTCAAATACCTACCGAGAATGCCTCTTCTAGATACTTATGCGTAACGCGTTACTATGGATGCAACGTAACGCGCCGTTGTCCTTAGTCTGATAAAAATTCCGTCTGCCCCTTCTTCGGTATGAAATTTGTGTTCTTGGGTATCTTCTCTTCTGTGAAGCCCGGCGGAAGGGTGACAATATACTCTTTAGCCCGCTCGATAAATCCGGCGGTGGGGCCGGGGTCAAGTTGCCAGGCGATAACCGCCAGCGCAAAAGATACCCGCTCGAATTGCCACTCTAACGCCCCCAGCTCTTCCGCTGCCTCTTTGTTTTTCAGCCGCTCTTTTATGTCAGACTTTGCGCCCATTGCCTCAGTTGATAGGGCAGATAGGGCAAGGGATAAATCAACCAATTGCCCAGCCAGCGGGCCGATAGGCATAATAACTTTTGTCTTTTTTGTTGGCATAGTCCGCAGCTCCTAATGGGTAGTGGGGGGATGGTTCGCATCCCCCCGAATGGTTACGCATCGACCAGCGCGCGCCGCGCGCGGTATGCAGCCTGTTTGCAGCGCAGGCTACAATATTTCTTTTGCCGTCCGCCGGTCCGGTTGCCGTTGTACATAGACGCGCCGCAATGGGCGCAATGTATGACTTTAGGCCGCTCTGGTTTCGGCTGTTTCGGCTTTGGCGGGTAGCGCCCGGATTTACCTTTCACGCCTGTCATTTCCGCTATTCCTTCCCCTCGAAAGGGGCCGGGGTTGCTGCCTCTGCATTATTGAACACGGTAGGCCGCCGCCGCGTGATAGAGAAGATAGGCCGCCGCTGGTGGCCGTTGCTGGTGGCTTTCGGTGGCGTGTCTTTTGCCGTTGCATCTATAACCGGCGGTAATAACGCGGGGTTCTTGATATTGAGTGAAGCCAGGACATTGATTTTCATGGTTTCGCTCAGTTCGTCCGCCAGACTTGCCGATATTTGGGCGACTTTGCTTTCCGCCATATCAAGCGCCTTCGCTGTAATTTCGTCTTGAATATTCCGCGCCCTCATTTCTTCCTGTTGTTTCGGGTCGGTTACGTGGTAGATATATGTCAGCGCGATATTGACGCCCAACCATATCACCAGAACGTATGTAGCCGTTTCACGCAGCCAGGCCGCTTGTCCGGGGTCGGTCAGGTACGATTGCGCAGCCGTGAACACCTCCGCCGCCACAATAATCAGGCTGCCCATGAAATCGACCACCAGCCCCAGCAGGGCAGTACCACGCTGCCCGGCTCCGCTTGCTTTGAACAGGAACACCATAAACCAGATAACCGCCCCTATATCGAAGATTGCCAGCGTTCCCCATTGCTTGAGCATATCGTTAGGGAATAGCTTGGAAACGAACGAAAGGGTATAGCTAACCATTAGCGCAATCAGCACAATGATTAGCACGAAGAAAAGTACAGACGTTGCAAAACCTAATGCTTTTTTCATAGTGTCCTCACTCCGCGCACCAGCGCGAAACATAAAAATAGCCATCGACCAGCGCCGGGGTAGTGACCCGCTGCCAGCCGTTCGAAGGTTGACCATACAAGGGCAGTAATTGCCCCTCGCTTACCACATCGACCACGGGGAACGACATACCGGGGCCGCTCCGCACGTTCACGGTTCCCGCCTGGTAGCCGGTAGATACCACGCAGCGCGCCGGGGTAGGGGATAGCGCAGCCCTCGCAGCAGCGCCAGCAGGCCGCGCCGTGTTCGTTGCCTGCATGGTGGGGGAACTGATAGCCGCTGCCGTTTCGGTGGGGGTCCGGGTTGGGAATGGTGTACACGCTGCCAGGAATAGCAGAATTAGGACAATCCACGGCGCGCACCAGATAGCGCGGATTTTCCCCGTTGACCTTTCGACCATTGCATAACCACTCGAATCAACTGGCATAAGCGCATATTTGCGCCAGGTGGCCGCCGCGCCGCGCCTGCCTATTTCCTGCATGTGTTCTTTGCCGTGTTTTTCCACGGTCCGCAGGCCGCCCAATTTACCCGCCTTCTGTTTCGTTGCGTTCATTGCGCCGTGCTCCATACGGTATAGAACCATAAGCCCGCTGCCATAATGCAAAGAAGCGCCAGCAGCGCAGGCCGCCATATATCAGGCCATACCAGGGCAAAAAATGTCTTTCCAGCCGTTGCGATATTATCCGGGGTGGGGCTTTGGATTGCCTTCTTCGCAAATATCGCAAATATTGCCCGGTGTACGACTGCCTTTTGCCTATCCGTGAGCGTTCGGTATAGATAGGCAAATTCCAATAGGCTGTTATCTGGTTTCATTTTCCGGTTCCTTTTCGGGGCAATAAATAAGCCCCTGGTGTTAGGTCCGGGGGCTTTGGTGTGCTAAAATTCGTTTAGCCTTACCGCCGCTTTTCCCGGTGGTTATGGTTAGGCCCGGCGGATAATTCGCAGTTATCCGGCGGGCTGTTCGTTACAAGGTCATACGCTGCCCCCTTTCATGTGTTCAACGGGTGAGCCTTTCGAGTGCGCCGCCTGCAGGTCTTGTTCTGTCTGTTTCAGGTAGCGCCGTAGAATCTGTAAATCAGCATGCCCCATAAGGTTTTGAAGCGAGTAAATATCCATGCCGTTACGCAGGCATGCCAGGGCAAACGCCCGCCGAAAGTCATGTAACGCGGGCTGTACCACGTTCGCCCGTTCGGATAACCGGCGGATAATCCCGCGTAATCCCGAATAGGTAAGCCGCTCCCGTTCATCTGTCACCCATAGCGCCGGGTTGTTATCGGTTCGTGCTTTCAGATAGGCCCGCAGCGCGCGCCGCGCGGTTTTCTCTAAGAACACGGTACGCGGTTTCCTGCCCTTACCCTCACGAATAAGAACCGCGCCGCTTACCTGGTCAACGTCCGCCAGGTTCACGTACAGGCATTCAGACGCGCGCGCGCCGGTATCTAGGAGAAAATACACGGCTGCCCTATCCCGTAGGCCGTAGAAGGTCACAGGACAGGCATTCACCAGCGCTTTCACGGTTGCCATTGATACCGGCTCTATTTGTTCCTGTGGTAGCTTTGGAGCCTTTACACGGCGGATAGGGTTTTTCCAGTTATCCGGCTCGGTTTCCTCTTCGAACCAATACAGGAATGCACGAACCGCGCGGTAAAATCCATGAATACCGCCCGGATTATGGCCGCGCTCTTCCAGGTGAATTAGATAGCGCCGGATAATAGCGGGGGTGAGCTGGTCAATCCTGGTGACAATTTGACTGTCACAGTAGGACAGGAAATTTAACAGGCTTGCCCGGTAATAACGAACCGTTCCATGTGTAAGATTTTCGGCTTTCTTCGCAATGATAAAAGCCTCCAGCCAGGTAACTAGCTGTTCACTCGTAACGGATTCTGTTATAATTTGTTGGTTCACGCTTACCGGTTTCATTGCCTACACCACCATATTTAGGGGTTGTTACGGCAAATTACCGGGATAATTCTCTATTTCCCGCCCCAGTAGCTCAATGGACAGAGCATCAGACTTCTAATCTGCAGGCTGAGAGTTCGAGTCTCTCCTGGGGCGCCTGAACTGCACGCGCGAAAACAGTGTTACATTCCCCGATCGAATCCCTTGCTTGTTTCGTGATAAAATGAAATCACAGTAGGGGTGTGTTTGGGTCTTTCCGCACCCCTTTTCACCTAAAGAGGATATCACTCGATACGCTATCGCCCTCTTCTTCTTGATCACGAATAATGGATCACCGAGAATTGAAACACTTTTTGAGGAACCTATGATAAACGTAGCGTTGAAACCCGGCCAGCGGCGGACGTCTCCCCTGCCTGATAATTCGGATTTCGTCATTGTAAACTGGCGGATTTCCTCTCACCCACACACATGGCGCCCACCCACAGACGTGTACGAGCGCGAAGACAGCATCATTGTGCGCGTTGAAATTGCTGGAATGAACGAGAACGAGTTCGTTATCAACCTGGATCAAAATATCCTGGCAGTGCGTGGCGTGCGCGCCGACCTCAACGAGCGCCGCGCATACCACCAGATGGAAATAAACTTTGGCGAATTCTTTACCGCTGTGGAGATCCAGATGCCGATTGATGTCGACCGTATTCAGGCCGAATACCAGAATGGGTTCTTATGGATCACCTTACCAAAAACCCAGCCGAAAGTCATCAAAATTAAGGAAAATGAATAGAAAGCATTATGACTGTACCTCGCCGGAACACCGCAGCTTCACAAGTTCCATCCACGGTAGACGAAAAAAAATCGTTCGTCCGCGAACACCTATCCAGGCTGGTTGAAAAGTTTGAAGAAGAAGAAATAAGTGGAGAAGCTGATCTCCTCTCACCAGAAATCAACCTGGATGACGCCCAGCCGGCCAATATTCCCAGCGAACTGCCCATCCTACCATTACGCGGGCTGGTCGTTTACCCGCAAACGGCTGTTCCACTGACCATTGGCCAGCCGCGTTCCGTCCGCCTGGTGGATGATGCCATGGCTGCCGATAAACTTATCGGCCTGGTTACATCGAAAAACCCCGAGCTAGAAAACCCCGGTCCGGATGACCTTTACTCTATTGGGACGGTTGCGGTTATTCACCGCATGTTCCGCGCTCCAGACGGCACAATCCGCTTACTGGTGCAGGGCATTTCCCGCTTCAGTCTCGGATCTTTTACATCTATTGAGCCATATCTAAAAGCGAACATTCAGCTTGCCCCAGAGACGATTGAGGAAGGTTTAGAGGTTGAAGCGCTGGCTCGCAATGCGCGCGACCAGTTTACGCATATCGCCGAGATGATCCCCTCCTTCCCGCGCGAGCTGGTTACCTCAATCTCCACGATCGACGACCCGCTTCAAATTGTTTACACCATCGCAAACTTCCAGCGCATGGAGCTATCAGAGGCCCAGGCGCTGCTGGAAATTGACTCGATCAGTGAAAAACTGCGCCGCCTGGTCAGCATCCTGGCGCGCGAATCGGAAGTACTCGAATTGGGCCAGAAGATCCAGAATGAGGCGCGTTCCGAGATCGAAAAAATGCAGCACGAATACTTCCTGCGCGAACAGCTCAAAGCGATCCAGCGCGAGCTGGGTGAAGGCGACGAGCAGGCCGCGGATATCGAGGAATTCCGCAAGCGTATCGAAGAAGCTCACATGCCAGAAGAGGCTGAGAAGCAGGCGCGGCGCGAGCTAGACCGCCTGTCGCGCTTGCCAACCGCTGCCGCCGAGTACGGCGTCATTCGCACCTACCTCGACTGGCTGGTTTCGATCCCCTGGTCACAGAACACCCAGGATAACCTGGATATTCCGCATGCTCGCCAGGTGCTAGACCAGGACCATTACGGGCTGGAAGATGTAAAAGAACGTATTCTGGAGTTTCTGGCCGTGCGCAAGCTGCGCCTGGAGCGCAAAGAAGCGCTTCATTCCGGGGCAACAACCGATTACATCCGCCGAGAACGCGAGGGCGTTATTTTATGCTTCATTGGCCCGCCGGGGGTTGGTAAAACCTCTCTGGGCCAATCCATCGCCCGCTCGCTGGGCCGCAAGTTTGTGCGCATGTCGCTGGGCGGCATCCACGATGAAGCAGAGATCCGCGGGCACCGCCGCACCTACATCGGCGCCATGCCTGGGCGCATCCACCAATCGCTGCGCCGGGTGGGAACGCTGAACCCGGTCTTCATGCTGGACGAAATCGATAAGCTCTCGTCTGACTTCCGCGGCGACCCTGCGTCTGCCTTACTTGAAGTGCTCGACCCTGAGCAAAATGCCGAATTCCGCGATAACTACCTGGAAGTACCGGTGAACCTATCTCAGGTAATGTTTATAACCACCGCGAACCAGTTCGAGACCATCCCCGGCCCGCTGCTGGACCGCATGGAAGTCATCCGAATTTCCGGGTACACCGAAAATGAGAAGGTTCAGATTGCGCGGAATTATCTCATCCCACGCCAGCTCAAGGAAAATGGACTGCTGCCAGATGAGTTGAAATTCACAGAAGAGGCCATCCAGACCATCATCCGTTCCTATACCCGCGAGGCCGGCGTGCGCAGCCTGGAACGCGAAATTGGCGGGGTATGCCGCAAGATCGCAACCAAACTCACGGAAAACGGCTCTACCGATCACGAGATCACCGGCGCCGATGTGCGTACGCTGCTTGGCCGGCTGCGGTTCCAGGGAGAAGAAGAGGTTGCCCTGCGCACCTCGCTTCCTGGAGTAGCTACCGGCCTGGCCTGGACGCCAGTAGGCGGCGATGTTTTGTTCATTGAAGCTACCCGCATGCCCGGCTCGAAAGGCTTTATGATCACCGGCTCGTTGGGGAACGTCATGCAAGAGTCAGCGCGCGCGGCGCTTTCTTACACCCGCTCCCGGGCTGCTCAACTGGGCATTGACCCAGACTTCTTCGAGAAATACGATATCCACGTGCACATTCCTGCCGGAGCGCAGCCGAAAGATGGACCCTCCGCGGGCGTGACGATGACCACCGCGCTGGTATCGCTGCTTACCGGGCGCCCGGTACATTCGAACGTGGGCATGACCGGCGAAATAACCCTCCGCGGGCAAGTACTGGCGATTGGTGGAGTAAAAGAAAAAATTCTCGCCGCGCACCGTGCTGGCTTGAAAAAAGTCATTTTGCCCAAATTGAACGGGCCAGACCTCGAGGACATTCCCGAGGAAATCCGCAATACGATGCAGTTTGTTTTAGTGGAACGCATTGATGAAGTATTAGAAAACGCACTCGAGCCTGCGCCATTGAAAGAGGAAACCGGGCCGGAAGCAACCACAGAGGTTGAAAATGACAGCGAGCAATAAAGTGATGCTTGTGGAAGATGATGCAACCATGCAGGCCGTGCTGCGCACCTTATTGGAAATTGAAGGGTATCAAGTTGCGCTAACCCCAAACAACCCAAAGATGGATGATATCATTCAATCCGTCCGTGATGCAAACCCGGATGTGCTTCTGCTAGACGTGCACCTGCGAGATATCAGCGGGTTTGATGTAGTCAAGCGTATCCGCGAGGACAGCGAACTCAGCAAGGCTCGGGTGATTATGACATCTGGCATGGATGTAAAGGAACGCTGCATTGCCGCAGGCGCAGATGACTTTCTGCTTAAACCCTACATGCCAGACGAATTAATGAAAAAACTGCGCGGCGAATAAGCACAAACCATGGATCGGCCCATTCGCGTTGCCATTCTAACGGTTTCCGACCGTTCCTACCGCGGCGAGCGCCCAGACGCCTCTGGACCAGCGCTCGCCAATGCTGCCCAGGCAAATGGGTGGCAATTGGTCGAAATGGCTACTGTTCCCGACGACCGGCCTGTCATTGAACGGGTGCTGGCTGAATGGTGCGACTCGGCACGCTGCGACCTGATCCTGACCACAGGCGGGACTGGTTTCGCCCCGCGCGACGTCACCCCCGAGGCGACACTGGCAGTCATCCAGCGCCAGGCGCCCGGCCTGACCGAAGTGATGCGCATGGAAAGCCTGAAGATTACGCCACACGCCATGCTGTCGCGCGCCGCCGCTGGAATACGCGCCTGCACCCTGATCGTCAACCTGCCTGGCAGCCCTAAAGCCGCCGTAGAAAACCTGGGTTTCGTGCTCCCCGCGCTGCCCCATGCCGTTGACCTGCTGCAAGAAAGCCCATCCGCAGAAGCCGGGCATTAAAAAAAGGCCAGCGCGTTTCTATTCGCGGCATGTCTGCCAGGAGAAACGCGCTGGTAAACGTACACTTGTGCTTCAGGACGGGCGCCTTAGACGATTTCCTTTTCCAATGCTTCTTGCAGGTCAGCGCCCTTCGAGACGGTGAGCAGCGGCACGCCGCGCTGCTTGATGCGGCCAATGATGCCGCCGCTGTTGATCTCAGAACCAAAACTGCTTCCATCGATATACACAACCACCGGGCGGAGGTTCCGCATAACCAGGTAGTCCACAGCCACATCGACCGTTGGATCGGTTGAAGAGGTAATGATAACCACCGTGCTGGCTCGCGGCAGGCTCGGCGCTTGCGCTTCAATTAGCGCAATCAGCGGCAAATCCCCATTGCTGTTCAGGAACGTCAGCGTTTCGAGAATTTTATTCAACTGGCGCTCGCCGCGTTCCGGGGATATCGCGGTAAAAGCATCGCTTGCACAGACAAATCCGACCGTGCGGCCCTGCTTAATATAGTAGTTCATTACCGACCCCGCTACGCTAACCGCGTATTCGAAGGTATCGCTGGGTAATTTCACATCCACGTGATGCTGCCACATCCAAATCTGATCGATGCGCTGCATGGGAATTTCTTCTTCCGGAGCCCGGTAATGGATTGGCCCGTACGCATCCAGGAAAATCCAAACATCAGCCTGGGGATCCTGATCGAACTCTTTCGCCATCAGCCGGTCTCGCCGTACCGAGGTTGGCCAGTGAATGCGGCGCAGCGCATCTCCTGGGGCATAATCCCGCACCCCCGCAGCCTGCGGAGTCACATCCGCGGCTTTACGGCGCACTGCTCTGCCGCCCGGGAACATGCCTGCTGGCGATGGAAAACGCTTCAACTCAACAACATAAGGCAGCACCACCAGTTCGCTCCTCGAATCGGTGGTTTTTACATTCAAGAACAGTCCAAAAGGGTCGCCGGAGATGAGCTTGGTCGGCCCCAGATGGAAGGAACCGCGCCGGTTCAATTGGGTATAAGCGATATACGATCGCTGCTGGCGAGGGCCAATGAGCGACAGCACGCGCGACCCCGTTTTCCCAGGCAGCTGCGACTCGTCGCGAATCTCCACCCACAGGCGGATGATTGGGAAACGGTTGCTGACCTTAAACCGCTCTTCAAACACCTCCCCCACCTGCTGCCGAAGCACACGGGCCTCACGCAGCAGGCTGAACCCGCGGATCGAGAAATATGACCAAAGCCAACCAAGCCCCAGCAGCAGCAGGCACAGGTAAACCAACCGGGTGAAGAAGACAGGCGTCGGAGTACCCGAGACCAGCGGAGTGAAGTAGGCTGCCGCGCCGCTGAGGATAAGTAGAATCAACACACCCCAGAATGGGCGCCGGAGAGTCATCACTCCCTCGCGTTTCCGGTCAAATCGCCTCCCGGCACCGAAAGGTTCAACAGGATCTCTTTGACGATCTGCGCCGAGGTCAGGTTCTTCAAACGAGCAGCGGGGTTGGTAACGATGCGGTGCGCGAGCACCATCTCCGCCAGGGCTTTCACATCATCTGGCAGCACATAATCGCGCCCCTGCATAGCAGCGCGCGCCTGCCCGGTGCGGAACAGGCCCAGACTGCCGCGCGGGCTTGCGCCAAGGTACACATCCGGGTTCTCGCGCGTTGCGCGGGTCAGCTCAACGATATAGCGTTTAACCGCCGGAGAGACATACACACGCCGTACGGCTTCCTGCATCCGTTGTAGTTCTTCCAGCGTGACCACCGGTTTTAGTGATTGGATGGGATGCTGGTACTGCTGGTCACCCAGAATCTTCACCTCATCATCCAATGCCGGGTATCCCAGATGGATGCGCAGCATGAAGCGGTCGAGCTGCGCCTCAGGCAGCGGGAACGTACCTTCGTACTCGATTGGGTTCTGAGTTCCCATCACCATGAAGGGAGACGGCAACACATGCGTTACGCCATCTACGGTAACCTGGCGCTCTTCCATAGCCTCGAGTAAAGCCGACTGCGTCTTTGGCGTGGCGCGGTTGATCTCATCCGCGAGAACCACCTGGGCCATAATCGGTCCTTCACGAAACTCGAACAGGCGTGTCTGCTGGTTAAAGATAGAAACGCCGGTCACGTCGCTGGGCAGCATGTCTGGCGTGAATTGAATGCGGCTAAAGGAAACGCCCAGGGAACGCGCCAGGCTGCGCGCCAGCACGGTTTTGCCTACCCCAGGCACATCCTCGATTAAGATATGCCCCTGACACAACAGGCCAATAATGGTTAATTCAATGGCCTGCTCTTTGCCCACAATTACGATGCGAAGATTATCCAATATTCGATCGCTAAACAATTGGACATCAGAAACCGTCAACTCCGCTTCCATTTGTTTCTCCTGTGTGGTTATATTGTTTTCAACAATAGGACGGCTATCACAGAGATTTTCGTCCCCAATTTGTCAATAGAGGCAGTATTAACAATAGTACAAGTATACTAAACATCCCGCCGAAATAAAACCCAGAAGGGCGATATTTGATCTCAACCTGGTGCGAACCCGCTCCCACATAAACCGCACGAAAAATGCTGTCCGCGCGGTAAAGGGGTGATTGATCGCCATCGACTGTTGCCTGCCATCCCGGGTACCAGGTATCCGCCAGCACCAGCCACCCAGAGTTATCCGCCGTAATATTGAAAATCAGCCGGTCAGGCGCTTCTAACATCCACTGGACCTCAGCACTTCCTTCTGATGCGCATTGGCCTGAGCTCTCGGAATCATCACCTTCCAGGATGACAGCCCGGTCGGGCTGCAACGAGGCGTTCATCACGGCCTTAACCATCGCCCAGGCTTCTTCTTCGGTATCGACAGCCTGACCGCAAGGATACCAATGCCACCGCCGCGCGCCTTCAATTTGGTCATAGCGCACGCCGCCCGGCTGCCTGACGTCAATGCGCTCCATGACAGCCACATTCATATACGCCAGCCAGACCTTCTGGGAGCTTGGATCTAATGACTCAATTTCATCCATCCACCGAGCATAAATTTCAGGCACCAGTGGATCAAAATTGCTGGTGGAAGCAATACCATCCAGCAAATTCAGGTTAGGGATCAGCGCGCCGCGCAGCCCACCCCAATCCTCAAGCGCGGAAAAATCTTGAAAGCGCAGAAAACGGCGGAACTTGAGATCGTATTCCTCACGCTGGCACAAATACACCCGCCCCCCACCGGCTGTGGCTTGTACCACATCTGGGTTGGCAAATTTTCCCGCGTAAAAATCCGCAGCGGCGCCGGGATTCAACCCCCAGCCGGTGACCAGCAGGTCTGCTAACGTCCAACCTACCGCGGCCCACTGCCAGGCGCGCAGGCGGCCCCTTTTTTGAGCGTACGGGAGCACCAAGGTCAGCAAGCCAAACCCCAGCGCCCACAAACCCGTCAGCGCGGTGGCGCGGATGAAGCTGAGCTGAATACTTCGCATGAACAGCCAGGCCAGCCCGGCCCCCACCGTCATCGCAAATGCCCCGGCGGTACCGAGCCGGAACCAGTACAAACCCTTTCCAGTGGGGCAGCGCCAATGCTCGATACCTATGGCTGCCAGCAACGGAACAGCAAAGGCAACCCAGATCAGGTAGCGCGCCGGAGCCTGAAACATCGAGAAGGTTGGGATATTGTGATAGAGGAATGGAAAAACGGGTGTGTTTTTTCCCAGTGCGAATAGAAATGCGACAGCGATTAAACTCCATAAAAAGACCAGCAACGCCCAACGGAAAGGGTACGTGCCCTTTTTGAAACCAAACCCGGCCTTGATCACCAGCCAAATGGTTGCGCAAGCCAGAAGCAGGGGCAGAAGACCAGCATAAAGGTGATCTTCCCAATAACTGGCATAGCCCCAATAATTGCCCTGCGCCGGGCTGCCAAAGAAATCGGGCGAGAACATGGTAAGGACACGCCAGGGCCAGAACGAATACGTCATGGCATCTTCATACGCGACTGCATCCGCGCGGTGAGACTGCTGGAGGTATTCAAATGTTGGCGCAAGCTGAACGGCAGCCAGGCCGGCTGCCAATATCGCCGATACAGCCAATGAAACGGCAGCCCAGAGCAATCGCCGCAAACCCCCACGGAGAAGAGCGCCAGTACCTACCCAGGCTGCCGCCAGCAGCAGGGTATACCAGGAAAGTTGTGCGTGACCCGCCAGGAGCTGCATGGCGATACACAAGATCAACCCGGGCAGCAGGGTAAATTTCTTTTCCACGAAATGGTCATCTTGAGAATTCATTGGAGCCAGACGGTCGGCAAAGTAGATGACCCACGGCAGCCAGGCAGCTACCCACACCATGCTGAAAAATCCAAGCCGCGCAACGATATAACCTGATAAACCAAATGCGAGCCCACCCACCACCTGCGCCAGCCATGGGAAAGACAGGCGCCGCAGTAATAACGCCATGCCCAGGCCGGCCCAGGCCAGATGCAGGATCGACAGGAATGTGAACCCCCAGGCTACAGCCGGGGCTGCATTCGCCTCGCCACCCAGGGCGGCCAAACCCAAGAGAACCCAATTAGGAGGATAAAAAAAGGCGAACTGATAATTCGCCAGGAGCGGAGCGCCCATGCCATTCAACGGGTTCCACAAAGGCAGAGACCCCTGGCGCAAGCTGTTCCAGGCATATACCCACCAGGGAACAAACTGCAAAGCGGGCGTTCCCCAAAATAGAACCTGTCCCCGAACAAGCAGCGGGCCAAGTAAAAGCACAGGCGCAGCCAAAACTGCCCAATAGTCATGGAACAGGGTTTTAAGCGATAAGCGAGCGCCCATGCTGTTTATTTTTCCTCCTTTACCGCAAAAATGGCATATTCGCCCTGTTGATATATTTCGTCTAAATAATTTGCCCCGCGCGGGTCCCAATGTCCTAATTTCCGCTCGTCGGGCCCCCAGAATACATAATGAACGTCCAACTCATTAAGCCATGCCTCGCGATCCAGGTTCGAGCAGGCTTCATCATAGAAGCAGCGTACATTTTGTTTCAGTTCTTTACCGTTCACCCCTTCCGGCCCATGCCCCGTAACCATAAAGGTTGGCGCCCAGGCCGGTAAGGCGTTCGATAATTCAAACGAGGCCAGCACCACAGCCGACCCTCCCTTATCGACCTTCGCCTCATATTGGCGAAGGAATTGAAATGCCTGTACTGCATCCACCGGGACGAATGCCGGTGGATGTGGTAGCCAGGCAGCCATAATTCCACCAGCCAGCAAAATGAAGGTAGGGAAAAAAGAAGGAGCAGCCCAAACTCGCGCCCACTTTTGGATTGAAATACTGCCCATCTCTATATATTTTAAAACCAGGATAATCAACGCAACCCATACCCCTTCTGGCAGACGCCGCTGCAGGGGATACGGAGCATAAGCCAAGAGTGGGAAGATAGCCACCCAACCGATTAGCAGCCAGCCGTTTCCACCCATTTCACGCAGCAGGGCTCTTGCCCCCAGTACAGCAACGGGTAAAAACAGGCCATAGGCTAACAGATAATGCCAGATCACCGGAGACAGAATCCTGTTTTGGCTCTGCCAGGCATTCAGAAACGGATCCATTTGAAAAACAACGAACGTATAAATCACTATTGGCGCGGATAGCAGCCCAACCCGCAGTGCGCGCAGTAAGTTCCGGCGCCACCCCACCCAATCCACCAAATTTCCCGGCCGGCCTCGCCACAACTGCCACAGGCCGCTGGTGATGATATGCACGCCAATCACAGCCCAACCAACCACCACCGTCAGCGGCTGCATAATCCCTAATCCGAGCCATAGGAAGATCGTGCGCAGCACCGATTTCCATTCGAGGAGTGGCTTATCGGCACATAGATAGTCCCTCAGCCCCCACAACAGAAATGCCCTGGCACAGGCCAGGTGCGGCAAACCATATACCATTAAAAACCCGAAGGTTTCTGGCGAGTAAAACTCCAGGGGTGTGCCCTCATTCCACAAGCCAGACAAACCAACCACATGCAGCCAGCCTAACCCACCCCCCAGCATCGCCAAAGCTGTGCCAAGGCGGCGCCAGCGAATATCGCTCAGAAACACAGCAATGAACTGGTACGCGGCCCATCCATACAAAAATACGGATGCAATGCGAAACAGATGGTAAAGCCCCACAAGCTGCTCGTGCTGACCGGGTTCGGCAGTGAATTTTCCCAGGAGAGTGAAAGAAAATTGAACGAAAGCCCCCCTCTGCGGATAGGGCGAATAAGGCGTGCGGAACAGCCATTCCCCCTCGGCTCCGCGCAGCATTTTTGCGATATAAGAATTTCCATCTTCGACGCCAAACAGCATCCCCGTGAAGCGCCAATCCTCACCCTGGCGGGAATAGCCGATCAGGTATGGCAGGGTAGTGATGATGATTACCATCACCAGAAAACCTAACAGCCATCTCCGCTCGCCCGGGTTGATCATATCAGGCATCTCTCCGGCGAGCTACGCCGCGGTACAACCATGCGATCAAAAGCGCGATCCAGGTCAACGCGGATAAGCCCAGCCCAATATACACCGCCGAGGGGCGGAAAACGAACTGAACAGTGTGATTTCCGGATGGAAGGCGCACTCCGCGTAAAAGACCGCCCACCGTTTCAACTACCGCTGGCTGCCCATCGATGGTCGCCAGCCAGCCAGGGTATACCAGCTCGGAAAGCACCAGCAGCCCGGGCCCTTCTGCATCAAGCAGGATGTGGTTTGGCTTCATCATCAGCAGCTGAGGTACTGCCTGGATTTCCTTTCCAGGGGGCGCATTGACCGCCTGCACCCAGGCCCGTGGTAGAACCGCAAGGTTTTCATAGATGTAGGTTTGGCCAAATCGGGGGGGGAGTAAAACCAGACCTTCCGCAGCGAGTGGGAATTCAGCAACCACGTATTTCACATTCAATAAGCCTAGCATTTCCGCGTCTGGTACATAATTTAGATTATCCAAGGCCGGATTCGCATTTGCAAAAGGCGGCAGCGTCACGCTGTACCCTATGGATGGAACACCAGTAGCCGATTCCATGAAATTCACATACGCCTCCAATTGGAGGGGATCAACGCCATCAGCCAATTCTAGCCGGTTCTCTGCCGCCACATGCTGCGGAAGGCTATACGAAGGGGAGTAAATTCGGGAGGGTGAAGATGTTTCGCGTTGGCGGATGAACTGCGCTAATTGGCTGCTGCCTGAAAAAATGGTCTCCGCAGACCGGAACGCCAGCGACAAACCGTTTACCCCGATGATATCCACCAGCCCAATAGCCGCCAGCAGCACGAAGCCAACGCCGGGCGAGAAGCGCCGCGCGCGAATCCAGAAGATGATCATCGCACCAGCAAAGAAAAAGAACGCGCCCCAGGTGAACTTAATACGAACCAGGGGCTGGCCGATGAAAACCCAGGAAGCCGCCGCAAAAATGACGATAAATGCCATGCAGGTAAAAAGCACCAGGTTTGAGCGATCGCGATGCGATGGCTCCTGGTAATACTTCACAAGGTCTTCGAAACCCAGCGCACCAATCACCGAAAAAGCGATACCCGTAAGAAATAACACACGCGGCGGAACGCGCAGCAAATCCATTCCTGGCAGGTAAGCCAGCCACTCCAGGGGAGAGATATATGAACCCATAGAATATATCAAGGTCACGGCAATCAGGATCAGCCAGAAACCGCCCCGGTGCCGGGCAGAAGGACGGCTGAGTACGTAGATCGCCAGCCCCAGAACAACCGCACCGGGATACAGCATCCACTCAGCGGCCCCTCCCATATTGGGGTATGCCAGGCCGAACAACTGCGAAGGCGGCATAGATAGGGTAAAGCTTTCCTGCGAAGTAAGCTGGCTGCGGGTGGACAACCGCGTGTACTGCACCAGCGGCAGCAGCAGCGGCGCGGCAATCAGCAGCGCAACAAGAGAATTTATCAGACGTGGAAGCAGCCATTTTTTCAGCCATACCACCAGATAATCCCATTTTAAGGCCGACATCCCCGCCAGCCGCGCCGATACGATCCATTGAACCAGGCTGTATGACAGCCATAATAATCCCGCATACGCTGCCCAGCGCACATCCGCCAGCGCTAGCATGCCTAATACAACACCGGGCAACAGCCAGCCATTCCGGGAGCCTGCCAGCGCGCGGCGTTCTGCAAATAACAGCCAGGGTGTCCAGGAAACCGCGTATAACAAGGTTATATGACCAATGCCCAGGTGGCTGTAAACCTTTGGCAGAGCTTCAAAAACCAAACCACCCAGCAGCGCGGCTCGCTCGGAAAGCCCCTCGCTACGCAGCAGGACATACATACCCACCCCGCCCCAAATCAGGTGCAGCAGTACCACAAGATTAATACCCAAGGGCTGCGCAAACGGCAGCGCCAGCCATCCTGGAAGATAAAACAAGCCAGAAAGCGGGTTAGCAGCGAAAGGATACCCGCTCAAAATCGTTGAGGACCATAATGGGATGGTTCCCCAATCGAACAGCGCGTGCTGCAAAAACACCATATTTGGATAATGACTGACAACCAGATCCGAAAATACTGCTCCGGGCTGAAAGGGAAAATCGCCCAGGTGCGGCAGCAGGATCATGAGCGGCAGTAAAAAAAGCGCTGATCGAACTGCCAGCCGCATCATGGCACTCCGTGAACCGCATATAATTGAACATCGCCCGCCTCAAACACCAGGGATAAGGCGGATAAATCTAGCGAGCCCCCTGCGATTCGCTCGCGAGGACCGTACAGAACATAATCCACCTTACGACCCTCAATTAAAGGCGTGGAGGCAGTCACCAGGGTTGTTTGACGATAAAAATCGATCACACGCTGTTCTTCTTCTGCTGCATGGGCGGTTTCAAAAGGATGACCATAAATCACCCGCCGCCCGGTGAAGCCAGGGATCAACCCACCCATATCTGGAGAGGCCAGTACCAGCGATTTCGCAGGGGTATTATTCTTGATGAATTCGAGTGCGCTGGCTTCGTCCCGAGTAAGGTAAAGCTGGGAAGCATGGCCCAGCGCCCCTCCTAGCCCGATAAGGATTAACAACACGTTAGTCGGAACCGCGAGTCCGAAGGTTAAAGGGACAAGCGCGCGGACCCGCTGGCCATATTTCTGGCGAAGGTAACTCACTCCAAAAACCGCAAGCGCCGCCGCTGGGATATAATAGCCGATCATAAAACGCCGCTGAAGCGAGAAGGGGAAGTAGACCAACAGAAGGCCAGAAACCAGCCAGGCGATTATTATTTTTTGCGGCGGGCTAATTTGCTGCTTGATCGATGCATATATTCCAAAAGGCGCCAGAATGAGGGGTGGTGTAAAAGCTAATAAAAAATCCCAAACGGGCGGCGAGGGGGTCAAGTTTTGCTGATTCCAAATCGCCAATACTGGATCAACTTGCGAGACCCAGTATTGATAAAGCAGATAAGGGCCACCTAACATACCCAGGCATACTACAGGCAGCCAATTCATGCGGCGTGTTTCAAGCCACATCCAAACCGTATGCACAATGCTGACCAATAAAGTGATGACCAATCCAAACGGCATAATCCCGGCCATCAACAAGCCTATGAGAAGGAGTTTCCCTGTCCTAAAGCTTGCGGAGTCATCTAGCAACAATATAAATGAATAAATCATCAATGCCAGGCCGACCGGGAAATGGGGATTGGTGAACATAGATAAAAACGGGTAGGCTTCAGCAACCCAGAAATCAGTTGGAAGTGGGCCAAGTGCCAGGATGAGCCACCCCATGCCCGAACCGACTACCGTGAGCCAGAAAGCCGTGCGAAACAGCTCCGGATTGTCTGAAAAGACCAGTTTGTAAAACCGGAATAGCATAAACAATAAAAGGCCGGCGCCCATCAATCGGGCCAGGTGAAACATAATAATTAACGGCAAACCCAGCCAGCGTGCCAGATGTCCAAGGAAGAGATAAAACAAAAATAAGAAAGCTCCACTGCCGGGCTCGGCTGTGTATGGCAAATGGAAACGCCAGGTTCCTTCCCAACCCTGATACATCTTCGCCAGGTAAGTTACGCTATCCTTTGGGTTAACGAGAAATCCAATAAATACATGTTCATCTCCGCTAAATAGTACGGCTAGAGCAAATGGCAAGAGGATTGCCAGGAAAACTACTACCAGAGAGACATTCAGGTTTGGTCTTTTCTTCATAGCAGATTGTTCAAAGAAGAGGATTGTATGGTAAAGAGTATACTAGAAATCCAACTCCCGGGCAATTAAAACATTCCGCCATACTTACGAGCATCTTACAATTTTTCTCTGAGAGCAAAAATCACTTGCCTTGGATTGCATCCGCCTCTATAATCACAACTATGAATCAGGCATTCCACCTGTACCGCCTCCAGCAATTCGATATCAAAATTGACCAGATTGAAGCGAGTTTAGCTGAGCTCAACCGGTTACTATCGGGCGACGAAGCAATCCGCCGTGCGACGCATGCATTGGATGGCGCCGAGAAGAACGTGCACCAACGCAGCCAAACGCTGAAAGAGCTTGAATTTTCTGTACACGAACAGCAAATGAAGATCGCTCAGAGCGAAGCATCGCTGTACAGCGGTAGGATTCACAATCCGAAAGAACTTCAGGATATTCAAAAAGAAATTGCCTCCCTAAAAAAGCACCTGGCAGTGCTGGAAGATCAGCAGCTAGAAGCGATGATGGCGCTTGAGGATGCAGAGGCGGAGGAAAGAGCTGCAAAAATCGCATTGAATCAGGCCCAGGCCAGTTTCGCGGAAAGTTCGTCTGGATGGATCAACCAGCAGGAGCAGTTGACTCAAAGCCTGGACAGGCTGCGCGCTGAACGAGCGCCTACCCTGGCCCTTGTTTCTCAGGAAGACCTGAGAGTTTATGAAACAATGCGTAAGCGTAAGAGCGGCGTGGCAGTAACAACCATTCAGGATGGGTCTTGTTCTGTATGCGGCGCAACCATCCGCCCATCTGAACTTCAAGCAGCCCGCTCCGCACAGGTCCTCGTGTTCTGCAATTCTTGTGGTCGTATTTTGTATACCGGGTGACCATGCCAAATTTTCAATTTGCCGTTGATCGCTTCTCCTTTTGGCTGGGTTTTATTGCAGCCAGCCTGCTCTGGTGGTTATTCCTGCGTATCCGGCCCATGTTCCCGCAGTGGCGCGATCAAATCCGCCAAAACATCGATACCATCAGCCAGCAGAACCTCTCGGGAGTGGAAGAATATCTGCGCCGCGAAACGATACAGCGCGCGCAACGGCAGCATATCGCGTCACGCATTTTTGCCCTCGATGAAATCTTGATCCAGCCCAGGTTACTGTTGCCGCCGAGCGGGCAAGACCCCACGCTCCCTGCCCCACAGCTTTCCATGGCCGGGCAGTATCTACCATATCTCCCCGATTGGCCAGAATTAGTGGCAGCCCTTGGCGCGCCCACGATTACCCCCCTGCAGGCCATTCAGACCGGGCGGCATCTGGCCATTATTGGGCAGGCAGGCAGCGGACGCACCGTGGCTCTGGCACACCTGGCATCACAAGTTGCCCGGCAAGACCCAGCTGCCGGGAAATACAGCAACGCCGTCCCGCTTTTCGCCCACGCGCTGGAGATTGATCCCACTCTGGTTGAAGATAAAGATCCTTTGCTCAACCTTATCAAGGCAATTTCCGGGAATGCCAGCATTGTGATGCAGCCGCAAATCCCACGCTACTTGCAGTCGGTCTTTCGTGATAAAACCCGGCGCGTTGTTTTTTTCCTGGATGGGATGGACGAGCTTGCTCCAGACCAGCTTAAGCTAGTGATGCAATTCCTTACTGCTTTGCAAAAAAAGCATGCCCGCCTGCAGATTATCACCACTGCCGCGGCTGATTTCATTGATGGCCTTTCAAAAGCCAATTTTTATCCGCTGGCGCTGGCGGCCTGGAACCAGGCGCAGCGTATGAGCCTGGCGAAGAAATGGGGTGCGTTATGGACTACCCAACTTGCCGCCGATAACAAGAAACAGGCGCCGCCTCCTGAAATCGATCCACTGCTTATCGAGAACTGGCTGTCCAGTGAGTATGCTTATTCTTCTCCCCTAGAATGGACGCTGCGGCTTTGGGGTGCTTACGCTGGAGATTTGAGCGGCAGCGACCCAATGATGGTTCTGGATACACACCTGACTCGCTTCCTTCCCAAGCCAACTTACATTTCTGCGCTGGAAGAGCTAGCCCATCAGATGATTATGAGACCAACCGCCAGCCTGAAATATACCGAGGTGGAGGAAATTCTCACTTCATACCAGATCGCAAAACAGCCGGTGCCAGTTACCGGAACAGACGCGCCGGTTTTTGATGCGGAAATGCCTGAAGAGGCGCCGCTTAACCCAAGTGAGGCAGAGGACGGTTCAGCCACAACCACCGCAGGTGAAAATCAGGCAGCGGCAGAGGCCGAGAAAGCGCCGAAAAAGAAATCAAAACGAAGCCGTCAGGTGGTCAGCCGAGGGGAAGAAATAGTCAACGCACTGGCTGATGGTGGGGTATTGGTCGAGTTTCCGAACCAACAGGTGCGCTTCGCCAGCCCGGTTTTCCTGGCTTTTCTTGCGGGGATGCACGCAACCCCGGAGGAGGCGGCAGGTATCGCGAAGCAAGTGGCGAAGAATTTGGAATGGCCCATTCATCCGCTCGTGCTGCAGTATAACGCAGCTTACGCAGACAACCCCGAATGGGTCTTTGCCCTGATTGAAGATCCTGTGGCGCCGCTGTTTCGTAATTTGCTTTTAGCCGCCCGCTGGCTGAGAGATGCGCCAGCCAATGCCGAATGGCGCCCGCACTTCCTGCGCCTGCTGGTAAACCTGCTGCAAAATGAGACACTTCCCCTCGGGTCGCGCGCGCGCTTAATCGCCGCCTTTTATCTTTCTCGCGATCCATCTACCGCCAAACTGTTCAAGCAGCTACTGGTATCCCGCTCCGCGGTTGTGCGCCAGGTGGCCCTGATTGGCTGCGGAGCATTGGGCAATCCACAACTCATCAATGATATCCTGGGCATGCTGGTCGATCCTGTGCCCGCCGTACGGTACACGGCCTGCCTGGCACTGGCTGCCGTTCCCAGTGAAGCAGCGTTAAACGCAGTGGTAGAAATTCTCCTCTCCGGTGATGAGGAAATTCGCCAGGCAGCCGCCGAAGCGCTGGCGCAAATTGAACCAGATGGACATAAAGTGCTGGAAGAGGCCGCAACGGTAGAAGACCTGCTTACCCGGCGCGCCGCCGTCTACGGTCTGCTGCAAATCAAAGAGCCCTGGGTGCAAAAGGTTCTCGAAAAGATGGCTGTTGAGGATGGACAGTGGGTTGTTCGCAATGCAGCCGGGCAGGCATTAGAGGCGCTCCAGCAGACCACGCCGCTGCTGCCCAAAAGCCTGCCTAAGCCATCTGAATCGCCGTGGCTGCTCACGTTTGCCAGCCGGTTTGGCATGGGCATTCTACCCGGGCAGCCTGCCACGGATGTCCTGCTGTCGGTATTGAAATCCGGCTCAATTGAAGAGCAGATTGCGGCACTATATTATCTGCGCGAGCAGGCAGACGATGGTGTAGTCCGCGCTGTATATGAGATTCTTTACAGCGGGCAGGAAGAGCTGCAAGAGCCAGGAATGCATGCCCTCTGGTGGATTGCGGCAACGGGTTACAGGCTGCCATCTCCAACACAGTTTGGACTTGGATAAAGCAAACACGGGGATGCCCCTACTTTACAGGGCATCCCCGTGTTATATTTTTGCACCAAAAAAATCGTCTCAGGCGATGTTCTTTAGAATCCGTTCCTGAACGGCCTCTTTGTCCATATCCGTGATCGTAACGAGCTTATCTGTGCGGGTGGAACCGGCGATTACCTCAACCTGGGACGGTTGAACGCCCAGCACCTGGGCCAGGAAAGTGATCAGAGCCTTATTGGTCTGCTCCTCACTCGGTGGAGCCGTCAGGCGGATTTTGATTGTTCCATCGTCCAAGATCTCGCTGATCTCATTCTGGCTGGCCCGCGGGGTTATACGCACAGTGATCGCGGAGCCCATCTTCCCATCATGCATATGAAATTCGCGTTCTTTGCGTTCTTTCATGGCACCACCTAATTTTATCGAAGTAGACTTGAGGCAATTTGTGCAACCACCTGGACAAGCAGCAGCAGCACAAGCGGCGTGAAATCCATCATACCCATGGGTGGGATCACCCGGCGGATGGGCGCATACAAAGGGTGTAAAACACGGTCTAAGGCCTCTCGTATGGGATGATACGGCGCCAGAAACCAGGAAAGGATGGAATTGATAAGGATCAAAATGGTTAAAATATTCGCTACTGCAATGATGATCGTCAGAATCGCATTAATCATTATAGCAATTATACCCTGAAGGCAAGTGGAAAGAATAGTAGAATTTCACCCTTTTTTAGGCCGCGGGCCAACGATTGCTGTTCCAATGCGCACGATTGTAGCGCCTTCCTGCACGGCGGCGGAATAATCCGCGCTGGTGCCCATCGAAAGCGATGAAAAATACTGCGCGCCATACCGCGCAGAGAGGAATACACTCAATCTCCGAAGGCGGGCAAAGAAAGGCCGGGTTTGCTCGGGGTTATCATAGAGCGGGGGCATGGTCATCAACCCGCGTACGGATAGGTGTGGAAGCGCAAGGATGGTTTCAAAATCCTGAAAAAGTGACTCCCAATGCCCCTCATCCCAGGCCGGCCAACCAAACTTGCTTTCCTCCCCGCTGACGTTGACCTCGAGCAGCACCGGCAGCACCCGGTTTTTTACAGCAAGCTGGCGATCGAGTTTTTCCGCCAGATGCAGGCTGTCCAGCGACTGCAGTAGATTGAAGTGTTCCGCCACAATGCCAGCTTTGCGGCTCTGCAAGTGACCGATCATATGCCACTGCACGCCAGGCATTTGTCCCAGCGCCTGGATCTTCAGTAAGGTTTCCTCTGGATAATTCTCTCCAAGGGTAAGGGCACCCGCCGCGACTACAGCGCGGATCACTTCTTCCGGTTGCGCTTTCGTTACAACGACCAATTGGACATCCTTCGAGCTGCGACCTGCCGACTGCGCCGCATTTTGAATTTGCTCGTTTACCGTTTCCAGGTTCTTCCTGATCTGATTCACCAACGCATCCATCATGTTCACCTATGGGAAAAACCTAACCTCAATTGGAAAGCGCCAGCAACGCCCCGTAACGCCCTGTTTTGCCCTTCTCAGCCCGGTGTGAATACCAGTCCTGGTTGTGACAGTATGTACACAACCTCGATTGTTCTACGTGCTGCACGCCCGCCGCGCTCAAAACCACTTCGTTCGCCTTCCATAAATCGAAATGAGTAGAACCATTCCTACCCTGCAGCACGGTCTCCGCATCTTTGCCAAACGCGCTGCGTATTTCATCTACCACTGTGGGGCTCTGCCCTATCTCATAATGATCCACGCATATGGACGGGCCGATACCCGCGATGAGATCTGCTGGTCGCGAGCCGTACTGGCTTACCATCCGGTCCACCGCCGCAGCCGCGGCGCGGTCCACTGTACCCCGCCAGCCGGCATGAACAATACCAGCCACCTGCTTTACCGGGTCAAACAAGAAAACCGGCACGCAGTCCGCAAAACGCATGAAAAGGGTAATTTCACGGTGATCGGTCAGGATGGCATCCGCTTTTTGGTGCGCAGCGTCCAGTGGGCGCGGCTGGTCGGCGCATAACACGGTTCGCCCGTGCACCTGCCAACTGTCAAAAATTGACTCCACCGGGCGGTCAAACACCTCGAAAATCCTGCTCCGGTTCTCAATGACGTGCTCGCGCGAATCTCCGGTGGTCCCTCCCAGGTTCAGCGATTCCCAGGGGGTAGGGCTAACGCCGCCATGACGGGTGAACAGGCCGTGAGGCAGTCCATAACGGTCGAACGTTTCAAAGGTGTAATAGTGCAGCGCTCCAGACTGGTGAAAATGCATCGATCCTCTACACCCTCCACCGGGTTCTATATTTTCTCTTTCTCATCCAGTCGCCTGACCACAGCAATTTTGCGCTGGAGAATGAGGCGGGCTTCGCGCGCGGATTCCTCTAACAGCGGAAAGAGGTACCAGGCCGTCATCCAACCGAACATTCCGCCGGTCAGGGTGCGCAACAGCGGCGTACTCTCGCGAGCCGGGAGCCATGCGGGCAAGCCCGGAATAATACCCGTGAACTGTGATACGCCATCCAGCCCTATGGGAACCAACGCCAGGATCATCCAAACGACCATGGGGATCGAGCGCAGGCGCCGGCGGGTGGCCCAGAAAGCCAGACCAAACAGAAGCATAAACCCATAGATCGCCACGCACCGTTCGCACAGCGCGACTTTAAAACCAACCTGTTCATTGCCGTTGAAATTTTTCGCCACCAACAGGTCTACTTCATGGCCGTGGGAATCTGTAATGGTCTCATACGATATGATGCCGTCGATGCCGGCCAATTCTCGGGGATAGAATGCCTGCGGGCCGAAAAGAAACCACGAACGGAAAGGAAGCTGGTGGCAAAGCGGGCTGAACATCTTGTAAATTGCCGAGCCTAAAACCGGATGATTGGTCTTCATAAAAACCGGCGCCAGAAATGGCAGCAGGATGTAAACAAATAGGAAGAGATTTGCAACGGCCAGATAATGATGAGAAATAAAATTGGTAATTTTATCCCCGGTCGAAATCGTATGGCCTTTTTCAAGCCGATCGCGGTACGCCGCTTCGTCAACCCGCTCCATTTGCCCGATACGGTCCTTCGCCGCGCTGAGCAAAATTTGCAGGTCCTGCCGGGTAAAAGGCGGTTGTAAGTGGTATGGCCCAACCTCGACAACCGGCAAATTTTGGCCAATTTTCTCCTGCAGTCCCTGATCCCGCTCGATATTGACGACGGCTAATTGATGCGGGATGGTGGCCTGAAGAACGCTCAAATCGGCCTGTGCTTGATCACATTCGGGGCACTGGTTCCGTCGATATAAGGTGACAGTAATCATGGCTCAAGTCCTATCGTTCGCAGGTAGCGTACCAACCGTTCTTCCGACAATAAGCCGATATGCTGCGCACGCAGCACACCGCTTTCGTCCACAAAAAAGGTGTATGGATAATCTTTTACAAAATATCGGTCTGAAACAAGCCCCGCCTCATCTAGCAAAATTGGAAAGGTTATTCCCATCTCTTCAATAAAGGGACGAACGTTGTCGAGCGTCTCCATACTATTTACACCCAGAACAACCAGTTCGCCGGTATATTTTTGAGCATACGCCTGGAGCAGCGGCATTTCTTCTACACAGGGCGGGCACCAGGTGGCCCAGAAGTTTATGATCACTTTCTTTCCCTGGTAGTCACTCAACAGATGAACTGTGTCATCTATTCCTATCAGCTCAAAGTCTGGAAGCGTTGTACCAACGGTTGGGGGCAGCTGCCGGTTTGCAGCAGCTGGGCGATCACCCGCGACGCGCAACAGGAATAATCCGATCAATGCCAGCGCCACCAGCACGATCCCACCCAAAATAAAAAACTTTCCAAACGCCCTCAAATCGCGGTCCTTCCGGTAACCAGCAAATCTAACTGTTTACTCCGTAACGATCACCCTTCCGCCAATCGGCGGCCAGTGCGCGCTTACATCTACATCGCCCGGTTCCAGGCCAACCGTGGGGGTCGTCCAGCGCCAGACCCATTTGGCATCTTCAGGAGCCAGGTTTACGCAGCCATGCGAGCGCGGAACGCCAAACTCATTATGCCAGTAGGTCGAGTGGATAGCTACCCCGCCGGGCGCGAAAATCTGCGTCCATGCCACGGCGGGCCAGTCGCCGGTTGTTTCGCCGCTCATATGCAGTGAGACCAGCTTGCGTGAGATGGGATGATCACCTAGAGGCGTAGACCATTTATCGACTACGTTCCCTTGTGCATCATACTTGGCGCCAGTGGACACCCGGCAGAAATACACTTCATCCTTACCTTCGAAACATGATAGTGTCTGCCGAATGACATTGACGACCACCTGCTTATCCGTTACATCGGGGGAAATCGGGCTGAGTTCCTCCGCTGCCATGGGCCGCATCGCTTCCGCGGGCACCCAGTAAAGATCTCCGGGATTGCCATAACGCTCATTCACCCGATACAGCACCTTGCCTTCTGGGGTCGTTTCCATCTGGTCCACCCAGAGTACCATGCTGTAATAGAGACGAGCGGGCTGGTTAATTGCCAAACGCTCCCTGAAGATCGATGAGCTGATCGGTTGGCGCATGATGATATCAACGTATGGGACGGTAACCTCTACCCACATGCCAAAACCGGTCCCGCCGGGCACCGCATTGGCCGGGGTTGCGGGCAGGCTTTTTATTGGCTCATTTGGGCGGTTCCACACCGGCTGCAAGCGTGGAGCATAAATGTAACCATCTGGTGTTTCCACCCAACGGCTGCTGCCATATCCACCTGGCGCCTCGCCAACCACATCACGCAGCCAGACGACGATTGCATCGTCATAAATCGTCTTGTTTACCGCTGCATCGGCATACGGTTTGGAACGGATTTTCACCATCCCCTGCGCCACCCGGCCCATCTTCTCTACATCCGGAAAATCGGCCTGCATCTGCGCCCATACATCCCATGGACGAAAGGCAAGCGACCCCATACAGAGCATGGAGATCGCTGAATACTTTAAGAAATCTCTACGATTAAGATAGGGTTGTTTAATGGACATAGCGCTAAAGATACCGAGAAAAGCGATGGTTGTCAACCTTCTTTTTTGAAATGAAGAAGGTATCCAGTATTTTATTCCTCACGTTTCAATGAGCCTAAGGCATGCTTATTGATGAGTTCATGTACCCGCTCTATCTCCGGTCCCCACCACGCATCTCCGGGCTGGTAAGGCACACTTTGGCGAAGACGGCGGTAAATGATTTCCGTTCCAGCGCCAAGCCGGGCATCCGGGAAATCGCGCAGGCGCAGATCGATAGCCCTGGCCGCCGAGTAAAGTTCAATGGCCAATACGTGCGTGGCATTTTCGAGGATCTGCCGGGCATGGCGTGCGGCAGTCATCGAATTGGCGTTGTGATCTTCTTGTTCGGCAGAAGTGGGCAGCGAGCGGACCGAATCTGGGCCAGCCAAAGTCTGGTTTTCCAGCACCAGGGATGCAGCCGTGTACTGCGGCATCATTAATCCTGAGTTTAACCCTGCCGCTTCAGGATGGTCAACCAGCATAGCCGGCAGGCCCGAGTTGAGCTTGGCATCTGTCAGGCGGAAAATACGCCGTTCAGAAATAGCGGCTACCTCGCACATTGCAATGCCTAAGAAATCCATGACAAACCCAACCGGTTCGCCGTGGAAGTTACCCCCAGAGAGCACCTCAGCCGGGCTAAAAATAAGCGGGTTATCCGTGGCTGCGTTGAGTTCACGTTCAATGACCCCGGTCACAAAGGCCAGCGTATCACGCACGGGGCCCATAACCTGCGGCGCACAGCGCAGAGAATATGCATCCTGAATCCGCCCGGCGCTGTCAAGCAGCGTACTCCCAGATGTAATGGCCTGAACATGTTCCGCAACGCGAATCTGACCCGGATGCGCTCGGGCTGCATGCAGGCGCAAATCGAAGGCAGCAGTGCAGCCCTGTACCGCTTCCAGTGTCATAGAAAGCGCATAATCCGCTACATCGAGCAGGTACTCGGCATCCGACACGACCAGGGCGGCAATGGCCGCGGAAAAGGTAGCTCCGTTATTCAACGCCAGGCCTTCCTTTGGACCCAGGCGGATGCGCGGGAGGCCAGCTTGCTGCATCGCAGTTTTACCGTCTAAAACCTTCCCCTGGTAAACCGCCAATCCGGAGTCTTCTACCCGGTCGGCGTCATCGGTGGTAAAAACCAGCGCCATGTGTGACAGCGGGCAAAGATCGCCAGAAGAGCCAAGCGAACCTTGCGATGGGATAACCGGGGTCACGCCGGCATTGAGCATATCGAGCAGGGTCTGGACAATTTCAACCCGCACGCCGGAATATCCCTTAGACAAGGTATTCGCCCGTACCAGCATTGCGGCACGGACAATCTCATCATCCAGAGCCGGACCTGTACCAACGGCATGGCTGAGGATCAGATTGCGGCTGAGGGTAGCGGAATCCTCACCCGGGATACGCCGATCGGCAAAGATTCCAAAACCCGTGTTAATGCCATAGACTGGGTCCCCGGTAGCAATAATGGCATTCAGATTCTCTCTGCTCTGCTCAATTGCCTGGATACCAGACTGCGATAATCGAACTTTCTCCCCGTATCGCGCAACGTTCACGACATCCGCAAGCGTCAGCCGCGAGCCATCGATTTCAAGCATAGGTTCCAAACCTTTCCTGATTATTGAAAGAGCAGGTGCCCTAGCACTGCCGCAACAGCAGGAACTGTCAGATTATCCAGGTCGCGAAGCGGCAACGATTCAATCACGGCAGCCGCAAAAGAGATTAGCATTAACGCGGGGATATAGCCTGATAGGCTGCCTTCGAAAACCCCGGCTGCTATAAAGATCGCTAAAATCAGCAGGCTAAAACAAAAACCACCCGCGAACACTGCCAACGACCCTGCCCACGACTTCTGCCTGGACCAGGGCAGACGGATCGAACCCAACCGTTTTCCGATGATGTCTGCCAGCCCATCCCCGCCACACAAGCTCATCAGCGCGACGATGCCAATGGGCGAGTCCTTCCAATATAATATCGTCAACACAACAAAGGCAATACCATAAAACAACGGCCCCCGCAGGATTTCTCGGCGGTCACCGGTACGCGACATGGCCTTCACCGCAGATGGATCGCGCCAGAGGCCAAACCCAACCAGGGCAAACTGGGCGGTAATGGCCAACGGTATTAAAGCAGCCAGAAAACGAGCCTCCGGCGTGTCACGAAAGAAAAGCCAGGTCAACACAAAAATCGGCCCCGTGCCAATATGGATGATTTTTCGGCTGAGCTCACTGCTCATCCATCCCCGGTGCGCGAAATAATCATTGATGCGCAGCCAGGCCAGCGCTAACCCAAATGAAAGAATGAGAGCGACTATGTTGTTTATGATCGGCTGCCTTCTATATATGGAGTGTTGGAAATATTAGAAATCCCCGCGCTTGCTGCGGGTTTCCCGCGCCATTTCCCGTTCTGCATCGCGCTTGGCAATCTCTTGCCGTTTATCATAGAGCTTTTTGCCCCTGGCAATCGCCAGATCGATCTTTGCCCTGCCATCCTTCAAATATACCTGAACAGGGACAATCGTCACCCCCTTCTGCCGGACAGCTTCCCACAGCTCTCGAATTTCCTCCTTGTGCAGCAGCAGGCGGCGCGGGCGAACAGGATCGTGATTATAGCGGCTGGCCGGGTCATAGGGAGCAATATGCGCGCCCAGGAGCCAGGCTTCACGGTGTATTTCATTGATATCAATATATGCTTCCTGAAGGCTCATCTGGCCGGCGCGGATAGACTTGATCTCGCTGCCCTGCAGGGCAATTCCGGCTTCAAAGTGCTCCAAAAGGAAGTATTCAAAATGCGCTTTGCGGTTGGTTGCGACGACTTTTACACCCATAGGGGACATTTTAACATACATTTGCTAAGTAATTCGCCGAAGGTGTATTTTCGAAAAAGCACCTTTGCCCGGCGAATTACTGTTGCAAACGAAGTTTGCTCGTAAACTGCCGGGCCCCATCGCTTTTGAGTTATAGTACCTACGGCGGTTTACTTAGCCCCACTTTACAATCGCCGCGCCTGCCAGGAATCTACCGATTCCAAACAAGACCAACGCCAGAGCTGGGCCGATCCATCCTGCAATAGCCGGTCCAATTAATGAACCAGCCAGGATGGCCGCATTCGAAACAAGGCTATACCAGGCAATATACGCCGGGCGATCATTGCTAGGCGTGTTATCAAGGATGTAGTTGTAAATGGCCCCACCCGCCATGGCCCAGGCCAACCCGCAGAGCAGGTTCGCCAGCACATACCCACCGCTTCCCATTGCGGTAAGAATCGGAAACAGGCTGAGACCCATCACACCTACGCCTGTGACGATTTTGTTGCCATAACGGGTTACAACGGTATTCAAAGCCAGCGAACCCATAAATACCGTCATATTAAAGATACCACCGGCGAACCCAATCAACTGGTCAGAAACATGCAGTTCGTTCACAATAAAAGGGGTTACCGTAGGGATAGCCATGAATTGGACCAGATGCCAGCAGAACAACAACGCCATGATACGGGCAAACGGACCGTGCATCGCATCGAGGCGCAGGCTTTGCACGCCGCGCTGATATAGAGCGCGGACTTCGAGCGCCAGGTAACGCCCGTTTGGGCTGCGCGGTAGGGATTTTTCTGATAGTGAGGTCGGGCGGGCTTGAATCTTCGTCGCAAGAATATAGAGGTGAACGGAAGACATTGCCGCGCCAAGAATACCCATGGCAAACACGATCTGGTAGCCAGTTGGAAACGCTACGTGGTTGAGGATAACCCCCGAGATCAGGGTAAAAACCGTAGAGATCACGGAATGCAAAGCGTTGCGTATTCCGGCAACATACCCGCGCCATTCGAGTGGAACAATTTCTCCAAACTGCGCATTAAACCCTACCACGACGGCAGTACCAGGGATACTCATCAGCAGCGTGGTAAGGATGATTACCCATACCTGCGCCTCCGGCATTAGCAAAACAGGCAGCGGCACCAGCAGCAGGTAAAACATGCGCTGAAAAACCGAAGTCCAAAAAACCGCCCGGCCTAAAGAACGTTTGCTGAGCCAGCTCCCGGCAGGCAGCGCAAACAGGAGGTTCACCAGCGCCGGCGCGGCGCTTAGCAGGCCAATCTGCTGATCGGTTGCGCCCTGGCGCGTGGCATAAACGGCAATGAAGGCTACCGCGGAGCCGGAAAGAATGCCATACCAGGCAATATCCAAAAAAAGGTGCGAGAAGATACTGCGATAGGCCTCAGGGATCGGCTGGGCGGGGCGGAAAAGCCGGTATATTCTTTTGATCAAGGCTGCCATGAAACCTTCTTAATGAGAAATCCGCAATCGTGCGGTTACCAACCAGATCACTGGTTGATCCATTCCTACAGAATGCCGGTCGGGATATCTGGACTGCGCAAGGAACAAGTATATCAATCATGGCGTAAGCCTGCCAGGCAAATACGATACATTTCATTTCAAATCACCTCACTGAAATTTAGAGTACAATTGCCAGAGAAAACGAATCCTGGCCATAGGAGAAAGTTGAGCATGAAACGCGTAGCAGTGTTGACCAGCGGGGGCGATGCTCCAGGTATGAATTCTGCCATTCGCGCCGTGATCCGCACCGGGATCGAACAAGGATGGGAGATGTTTGGCGTATACCACGGATACGCTGGGTTAATATCGGGGAATATTCGCCAGATGGGGGCTCGGGACGTCGGCGGTATTATGCAGCACGGAGGGACAATTCTAGGCAGCGCACGCAGCGCCGAATTCCGCACGGAGGAGGGCCGCGTTCAGGCTGTACGTTCCATGAACCAGCATGGCATTGAAGCCCTGGTGGTTATTGGCGGGAACGGTTCCCAGGCCGGTGCATACGAGCTTCAAAAGATGGATTTTCCGGTTGTGGGAGTGGCATCGACAATTGATAATGACCTTTACGGATCGGAAATCACGATTGGCGTAGATACTGCATTAAACATTGCATTAGAGGCCATCGACCGGTTGAAAGTGACGGCATCCTCGCACCAGCGCGCATTCCTGATCGAAGTGATGGGACGCGACTGCGGTTATCTGGCATTAATGTCAGGTATTGCAGGGGGAGCGGAGGCGATCTTGATCCCCGAATTCGATACTGACCCAGAAGACGTAGCTGCCGCGATCCGCCAGGCGTACCAACGCGGGAAGGCACACGCGTTGGGTGTCGTAGCGGAAGGCGCAAAATACAATGCCACGGCATTGGTTAATTACTTCGAAGAGCACAAAGAACGCCTGGGCTTTGAAGTTCGCGCTACCCAGCTAGGCCACGTACAGCGTGGGGGTACCCCAAGCGCCTTTGACCGCATCCTCGCAACCCGCCTGGGAGCCGGAGCCATTCAATACCTGGCGAAGGGGAAACATGGCGCGGTGATGGGATTAAATAAGAACGAAATTACCGCTACCCCCTATGCGGATGTGATTGGCACCAAAAAGCCGCTCGATCTCAGCCTGTTGGAAACAGCCAGGATCCTGGAAAAATAGCAATCTGCTGCGAACGGATGGGCGTTATGAATATTCGCGATCTGCGCCGGTACGCGCGTGACACCAACACCCGCCTGATAGCGGGCGCGCTGCTGCTGCTATTTATCGTTGGGGATGGGTTAATCTATTGGTTCTACGGTTTAGGAGCAGCTATCACCGGTTTCTTATGCCTGCTCGGCGGGCTGCTGCCGATTGGACTGATCCTGCTGTTCTTTGCGATTCTCGATTGGGTGGTGAAACGTGCCCGATCCGAATGAAGCCTTTACCACCTTTGATCGCGGCTGGATTGTCCGCATCCAGCGGCCCAGGCTAAAAGAAGAACCACCTGCCACACCACACCGCAGCTTGCTGCTGCTGCATGGATGGACAGGGGATGAAACAGTGATGTGGATTTTCGCGCGGGGTGTTCCAGATAATACGTGGATATTCGCCCCGCGCGCGCCGGTCCGCGCGCCGGGAGGAGGATACGGGTGGCTGCCGCATGAGGAGACCTGGCCGAAACTGGCGGAATTTCGGGCGGTCGCCGGGGAGTTAATGTTGGCCTTCAACCGCTGGGCAGACGATATGCAAGCCCCACGCACGCCCGTAGATATTATGGGCTTCAGCCAGGGCGCCGCCATGGCATACGCGCTGGCGGCGTTTTATCCGCAGCAAGTAAACCGGGTGATGGCATTAGCCGGTTACTTACCAACTGATGACACACTGCCGGGCGGTTACAATGCACTGCGCGGCAAACAGATCTTTATTGCGCACGGATCAAAAGATAAAACGATTCCAGTGCACTTCGCCCGCGATGCCGCGCATATCCTGGAAGGCGCCGGCGCGGAGGTGACGTACTGCGAGAGTGAAGTCGGCCATAAGTTGAGCGCAAACTGCCTTAATCAATTGGGCGCTTTCCTCAAATAGCACGCCTACACGCAGGACTGTTCTTTTCTTCTGGAAAGCCTATCTTCCTTGCGCCAGCGCCACCACCCCAAAAAATAACCCCATCACTGCCAGCCCCATGATGATGAAACCCATTGGCAGGCGGCTTAATGAGGGGCCGCTTTCGGCCATAAAGGTAGGGATCACCAGCGGCGCTGGTTCGGTGAAGGTTGGCAGGCGGGTAGGCGCGGATGTTACAACGAAGCGCGCAGCCAGCGTAGGGTCGATGGTTGCTGTTTGCGCCAGGGTTGGCGTAGGCGGCGGCTCAACGATAGGTAGTTGTGCGGGCGGCCTGATTTCTACATATAGAGCATACACCCAGGCGGTGCCGCCCGGCACTCCCGGGTAATCCACCAAAATCCATTCGCCCTTGGGAGACCGCCCCTTAGCGGGTACGGACTGCCCAACCAGTAAGACACCCACTTTATCATAAAGCGAGCTGGGGCCAGAGCGCAGATTGATCTGCGGTTCGTTTCCTGGGACGACGACTGCCATAGGTCCAGAGGGCGTGCCGGTAACGGTGGCAACAGCAATTGTCGGAAGCTGCATGTGGGCTTCGGGCAAGCTGCTGGCGTCTGCCGGCGTCAGCCAGGAAAAAATGACATTGATAATCAGCAGAATAAAAATCAAAATGGGGGCCACCCATCGACGTTGCATAAACACTCCAGACAAACTCCCAAAACCGAAGGGTAATTCGAAGGCGTTTATTATAATCGAGTTGCAGGATCTATACCATGAACAATCATCACGACAGAATGCCAATATGATGATGACAATCCTGCTCATTTCCAGGTAACAGCCACGGTAAAACCCAAGCTCATAACGCAGAAAATCTGGGGAACAAGAACCGGTATAGGCAGTATAATTCACAATAACCTAGAATTTTACTGTCAGTCAGAATTGAGACCCATGAACCAGCGAATATATCACGGAAACCTCCAACCTATCGACCTGGCCAACGCATTGGTTGGCTATTTTAACCGCGGCAACTATCGTGTCCAGCGTTTTGGCGACAGTAATAAACTGGTCGTGCAGGTTGCTACACATGACCGACCTATGGCAGGCGGGCAAACGGCAATGAGCGTTGTATTACAACGGGTCGAGGATGGCGTATCAGTGCAGATTGGACAGCAAGCCTGGCTTGGGGTAGCCGCGAGCCTCGGCACCAGCGCTTTCTCCATTCTCAGAAATCCATGGAACCTTATCCACCGCATCGACGATATTGCCCAGGATATTGAGAACTTACAGCTCACTGAGGATGTGTGGAAAACCTTAGATGCCGCTGCACGTTCACTGGGCGCCTCGCAGCAGCTCTCTGAACGACTGCGCCGAATTACCTGCCAATACTGCCTTACGGCCAACCCGGTTGGCGAAGGACGCTGTATTGCCTGCGGCGCTCCGCTTGGCGAAGCCCAACCACGCACATGCGCGCGCTGCGGCTTTGTCGTTTTCCATAACGAGGCAAACTGCCCCAACTGCGGAGTTCGGTTATAAGGAAGGGTGGAACGACCCCGCAATTATGCGGGGCTGCGCCAGTTCCATTGGTTTTGGGCGATAAAATCATCCGCCCCAGGCGGGCCCCATGTGCCGGCTTCATATACCGGTAAATTGCGCACCGGGTACTGCTGCCAGGCCTGGATGATCTTGGTGGTGAAATCCCAGGCAGCCAGAACCTCATCACTGCGGGTGAACAGGGTGGCGTCTCCAATCATCACATCCAGCAGCAAGCGTTCATATGCTTCCGGCGGCTCCGTGCCAAACGTTTCCTCATAACTAAAATGCATTTCCACCGGGGCGATCTGGTTTACAGGCCGGGGAGATTTCGCACCAAAGGTCAATGTAATCCCTTCATCCGGCTGCAGGTTCAGGACCAGAACGTTGGGGGCGTTACCAGCCATATTTTGCCAGTTGAACAATGAAAGCGGCGGCTGTTTGAATTGAATGGCAATCTCGGTTACGCGCGAAGGCAGCCGCTTACCGGAACGCAGGTAAAACGGCACGCCAGCCCAGCGCCAGTTATCAACAAATAGACGGGCTGCCAGGTACGTTTCCGTAATCGACTGGGGCGAAACGCCCTGCTCATCTTTATAACCAGGCACACGCCGCCCATCAACCGAACCCGATGCATACTGCGCCCGGTAGGTGCCCAGTATCGCATCGCGCGCTACCAGCGGGCGCAGTGCTTTCAGCACCTTCACCTTTTCATCCCGAACTTCATGGGCGTTGAAAGCCACCGGGGCTTCCATGGCCGTTAATGCCAGGAGCTGGAGCATGTGGTTTTGGAAAACATCGCGGATAACGCCAGCGGATTCGTAATATCCGGCGCGCGTGCCCACACCAACCGTTTCTGCTACGGTTACCTGCACGAAATCAACGTAGTTGCGATTCCACAAAGGCTCGAAGATGCCATTCGCAAACCGGAACACGAGGATATTTTGTACCGTCTCTTTGCCCAGGTAGTGATCAATGCGATATACCTGATCTTCATTAAATACTTTATGCACTGCATCGTCCAGCGCGCGAGCTGACTCAAAATCCTCGCCGTAGGGTTTTTCAATCACCATCCGGACCCAGCCTTCACAATTGCGAACGCAGCCGGTCAGGCCAATTTTGCTGATGATCTCCGCGTACGATTCTGGAGGCGTTGCCAGGTAGAACATTACATTCTTGATCTGGTGTTCATCCAGCACAGCCCGGAGTCGTTTATACCCATCTGGGTCATCGAATGTTGAGCGTACGTAATGGGCATCGTCCAGCAGGTCATTCAGGATCGTATCGTTGACGGGCTGGGTGCGGGCGAATTCTTTCACCCCTTCTCGCAAGGTATCACGCAGCGCCTCATCCGTCCAATCCCTGCGCGCAAAACCGATAATATGAAATGGAGCTTCCAGGCGGCCTGCCAGCTTCAGCTCGTAAATGGCGGGGATTAACTTCCGCCGGGTCAAATCGCCAGTAACGCCAAAAATGACAAAACCGGTCGGCGTGTTTTCATTAAATCCACTATTCTGGTCGATCATGCTGCCTCATTTTTTCTCTTGTATTCTGGCATCTCGATGCGCTTCATCCAACCACTGCACAAGTAATTATAGCCATGATCAATGGCCTAAAGATCGTTTTTGTGCGCCAGTTTCCGCATTGTATCAGGTTCTATACGATATAATCGTAATCATTACGCTTGCTTGGCGAGAATACATCATCAAACTCCAGCAGCTCGTAATTATTCGGTGAAAGGATTTAACCATGATTCGAATTGTTGCGGACACCTTATCGAACATTCCACCCGCCGAAGCTCAGGCTTTAGGGATCGCGTATGTTCCTCAAATCATCGTCTTTGGCGAGGAAACATACCGTGATGACAACGAGATGGACGCAAAGACATTTATGAAACGGCTGCGCGCCAGCCAGGTTTTACCCTCAACCGCGGCGCCTCCCCCGGCACTGTACAGCCCGATTTATGCGGAGGGAGCCGAAAGGGGCGATACGATGATTGTGGTTGCCCCAACCGCCAAACTAAGCGGCACATATCGCGGCGCCTCGGTAGCCGCGCAGGATTTCCCGAATGCCGATATCCGGGTGATCGATACCAACCTGATCGCCGGCGGATTGGGAGCTGTGGTCAAACAGGCCGCGAAGTGGGCGAACGCTGGCCTGCCAGCAGATGAGATCGTTACAAAGATTGAGGAAATGTCAGCGCGCCATCGGTTATTTTTTGTCGTGGACACGCTGGAATATCTATATCGTGGTGGGCGTATCGGCGCGGCAAAAGCCTTGTTCGGCAGCATCCTCCAGGTGAAACCCATCCTGACGTTAAAAGATGGCCTGACCGAGGCATATGAAAGCCAGCGTACGGCGAAACGCGCCCTCGCCCGGCTCAAAGAAATCGTTCTCTCCGACTGTCCCCACAGCCTGGAAGCTCACCTGTGCGTGATGCACGGCGATGCCGAAGAACTGGCCCGCTCCATTGCGGCAGAACTTGGGGGTGTGCTGGGCATCCCTGTGGACGAGATCCCCATCTATGATCTTACCCCTGCCATCCTGGTTCATTCTGGGCCAGGCGTGATCGGGATCAGTTACTTCGTGGCCCCAAAATAGCCTTATCAAAGGGGCTGTCCAAAAAGTACGTTTGGACAGCCTCGATCCAGTAAATATAGATTTGTTGTTGTGAAACGGCACATATGCCGTTTCACAACAACGATAAAAGACTTTTCAGACAACCCCTTCGATTACAAGGCCATTTCCAATATTTCTCTTAGTTCGGCGTGGGTCAGCGCCAGCGGGTTGGCTTTCATGCTGCTGGCGACCGCGCTCTTTTCTACCAGGCTGGTCAGGTCGGATTCCTGAATGCCGTACGCCCGCAGCGGTGGAATATGCAGCGCCGAGCGGAGGTCATCTAACCAGCGCGATAATTCAACAACTCCCGCGCGGGGAAACCCGGTAACCTGGCGCGCCACCTCAACATAACGAGGAAGGGCCAGGTTATCCGGTTCGCGCTGCGCCAGCGCGCGAGCGTTCACCATTACAACGGGAGGCAGCAGCGCAGCGCAGACGGCGCCATGCGGCGCGCCGAACATACCCCCGATCGGGCCGGCAAAGCCATGCACCGCACCCAGGCCAGCGTTCGCCAATGATAAGCCGCCCATCAGGCTGGCAAAAGCCATATCTTCTCTTGCAGCCGCATCGCTGCCATTTTGGTATGCCCGCAGCAGCGAGCGCGCCGCGCGGGCGATCCCTTCGCGGCAGTAGAGGTCCGTCAGCGGGTTGGCGCGCCGGGAAACGTACGGCTCGATAACCTGCGCCAGGGCGTCCATTCCCGTGCTGGCTGTCACAGCGGGCGGCAAGCTGTACGTCAGTTCGGGGTCCACCAGCGCCGCCTTCGCCAGCAGCAGCGGGCTGCGCAGGCTGACTTTCACTTGTTTTTCCGGAACCGCCAGAACAGCGTTGCGGGTCACTTCACTTCCCGTTCCAGCCGTGGTGGGAATGGCTATAAATGGCGCAGGGGGAGCTTTCAATGACTGCCCTCGCCCAACCACTTCCAGGTAATCCAATGGGTCGCCGGGGTTGGTCAGCAGGGCTGCCACTGCTTTGGTGGTATCCAGCGCGCTGCCCCCGCCAAAACCAATCAAAAAGTCACAGCCGCTCTCCCGGGCAGCCTGAACGCCTTCCAGAACACGCTGTACAGATGGTTCGCCAGAGACTGAGAACCAATGGCAATCCACCCCACCGGACTGAAGAAGACCGCTGAGCCGCTCAATTTCCGCGCCTTGAAAGCCGGTCACAACCAGCGCCCGGCGCCCCAGGCCAGAAGCGATTACGCCGATTTCCTTCAGCGTGCCCGGGCCAAAAATAATCTGTGTCGCCGTGGCAAACTCAAACCGGACTGGCATTACCATCCGTCCTCACCCGGAAACACGTTTTGATATTTGATGCTGTAGCGTGGTTCGGCCATGAACTCGGGCGCTTTATCCCGCCATGCCAGGTAGTGGGCCGTCTCTTTATGCTTCGCGGGGGCTTCGCTGTTTTTATAAACCTCAACAAGGACAAATCGAGTGGGATCGTCCGCCTGTTGAATAACATCAAAACGGGCAATTCCAGGTTCCATCACGCTGTTACGAGCATTTTCCAACGTAATCGCCTTAAATTCTTCTATGGCTTCAGGTTTTACATGAACATATACAAGAACGATGTTCATTATGATCTCCTCCTGGAAAGATGATTATTAGCTTTTTTGATATACTAATTTTATCGAAATCTGCTTTCTCGGGCGAGTATAAGTGCTATGAACTTCAATCATTACTTCACAAACGATGAGCTTGAAAGCGTTTTGAAAGCATGGGAAAAAGATTTTCCTGGATTGATCAAACGAGAACCGATTGGCACCAGTCATGAAGGCAAATCGATCTGGCTGACGACCATCACCAATTTTGCAAGCGGCCAAGACCTGGAGAAACCGGCTATCTGGCTGGATGGCAACATCCACGCCACTGAGCTGGCGGGTACGACCACCGTACTGTATATTCTCTACCATTTGTTAACCCAGTACAGCAAGGATGAGCAGGTTACTCGGCTGCTAGACTCCTGCTCGTTCTACGCCGTTCCGCGCATCAACCCCGACGGCGCTGGCGCGGCCATGGCAAAAAATCCGCAGTTTGTTCGATCTGGAGTCCGGCCTTACCCGTGGGAAGAACGGGATGAAGGCCTGCACGTACAGGATATCGATGGGGACTCGCGCATACTGCAAATGCGGTTCATCGACCCCAATGGAGATTGGAAGCCTTCAGAGAAGAATGCGCGATTCATGGTAAAGCGCGAGCCAACAGATTTTGGGGGAACGTACTACCGCCTGCTGCCAGAAGGCCTGATCGAGAATTATGATGGGTATATTATCGATATCGCCCGCCCTGCGGCAGGGTTGGATTTCAATCGTAACTTTCCCTTCGAGTGGCGGCCTGAAAGCGACCAGCGTGGGGCCGGGCCGTACCCGGCATCCGAACCGGAAATCAACGCCGTGGTCAGTTACATCTCCCGCCATTCCAACATCAACCTGGCGCTGACGTTTCACACCTTCAGCCGGGTTCTGCTGCGCCCCTTCAGCACCAAGCCTGATGATCAAATGGACTCCGGCGACCTATACATTTTTAAGCAGTTGGGTGATATTGGCACCCGGCTGACCGGTTACCGCAATGTGTCCACATACCATGATTTTCTGTACAGCCCGAAAGACATTACCACAGGGGCCTTCGATGACTGGATGTACGACCAGTTCGGCGCGTTCGTTTTTACGGTTGAATTATGGGATCTGCCCACAGAAGCGGGAATCGCGGACCGTAAGTTCGTGGAGTGGTTCGTCAAGCACCCTGTTGAAGATGATCACCTGATCTTAAAATGGGTCGATGACAACGTTGGACCGCAGGGATATGTAAACTGGTATCCATACGAGCATCCTCAGTTGGGCAAAATTGAGCTGGGCGGCTGGAACACACTCTATACCTGGCGAAACCCTCCCCCAGCGCTAATGACAGCGGAGGCGCAGCGGCACCTCCCCTTAACACTCGCCCTGGCTGACCTGCTGCCGCATCTCACCCTGCATACTTTAAGCGTCAAGCGAATCAACCAGACGAACTGGACAATCGATCTGGTGGTCGAAAATACGGGGTATCTACCAACCTTCACCAGCCAGCAGGCGCGCAAGCGGAAATCTGCCAGGGCGGTTTTCGCGGAACTCTCTTTGCCAAAGGAATTTCAGGGACAGGCCTGCCACATTGTTTTGGGGAAAGAACGCATGGAACTGGGTTATCTGGAAGGCCGCGCCAATAAAGACGAAATGGCTTCAGCGTTTGGCTCCAGCCCAACAGATAACCGCGGGCACGTGCAATGGGTAGTAGAAGCTCCCGCTGGCGCGCAGGTGGAAATCCTTATACGAAGCGAGCGTGCGGGGCAAATTCACCAGTCCTTTACGTTAGAATAGAATAGACGAATTAACCACCACACCTAAGGAGTGTCAGATGGAATACACACATTTGGGTCGAACCGGAGTGAAGGTAAGCCGGCTGTGCCTGGGTACAATGAATTTTGGCCCGCACACCAGTGAAGAAGATGCCTACAAAATCATGGATGAGGCGCTTGAATTGGGCATCAACTTCTTCGATACCGCTGATGTTTACGGCTGGAAGATCGGCGAAGGCATCACCGAACAGATCATCGGGCGCTGGTGGGCGCAAGGCGGCGGGCGGCGCGATAAGGTGGTGTTGGCGACAAAAGTCAACGGGAAGATGGGCGAATGGCCAAACCAGATGAAACTGTCTGCCCTGCACATTCGGAAAGCGTGCGAGGACAGCCTGCGCCGCCTGAAAACCGATTACATCGATATGTATCAGATGCACCACATCGATCGTGAAACGCCGTGGGAAGAAATCTGGCAGGCCATGGAAGTGCTGGTACAGCAGGGCAAGGTGATATACGTAGGCAGCAGCAATTTCGCCGCCTGGAATATCGCGCAGGCCAACGAGATTGCCAGGCGCCGCAATTTCATGGGACTGGTCAGCGAGCAGAGCCTGTACAACCTCAACGCGCGCATGGTCGAGATGGAAGTGATCCCCGCCTGTAAAGAGTACGGCCTGGGGTTGATCCCCTGGAGCCCGCTGGCAGGCGGCTTACTGGGCGGCGCGCTGCAAAAAATGGAAGCTGGACGGCGCGCATCGGAGAACGCGCAGGCAAACATCGAGAAAAACCGCGCCAAGCTGGAAGCGTATGAAAAATTGTGCGCAGATTTGGGTGAGCAGCCCGCAGACGCGGCCCTGGCCTGGCTGCTTAAGAATCCCGTGGTGACCGCGCCGATCATCGGCCCGCGAACCATAGAACAGCTCCGCGGCAGCCTGCGGGCGCTGGAAATTCAATTCTCCGATGAGACGTTGAAACGCATCGATGAAATCTTCCCCGGTCCTGGCGGTCAGGCGCCGGAAGCCTACGCCTGGTAACGCGACCCGCTGCGGGTAAACAGCCGCCATGGAATTCCAGGTTCTCTGGAGTGATGATAGTCTCCTGGTAATCAATAAGCCGTCCGGCCTGCGCACGATACCGGACGGCTACAACCCATCCCTGCCCCACCTGATCGGGCAGCTCCAGGAAGCGCATGGGCGGCTGTGGGTCGTTCACCGGCTGGATAAAGATACCAGCGGGGTCATTCTGTTTGCGCGCAGCGCTGAAGCGCACCGAAATCTCAACCAGCAGTTCGAAGAGCGAAAAACCTGCAAAGAGTACCACGCCCTTTGCATTGGCATGCCTGCCTGGGAGGCGCTCACCATATCCCTTCCCCTGGTTGTAAATGGAGACCGCAAGCACCGCACGATCATCGATCCCCAGGCAGGAAAACCAGCGGAAACTGAGGCGGCAGTTCTCCGGCGGCTTGGTGTATTTACCCTGATAACCGCGCTACCTCATAGTGGCTATACGCATCAGATCCGCGCACACCTGGCCGCTTCTTCCCTGCCCATCCTAAACGACCCTTTGTACAAGAGCCTGAAACCTGAAACGGCGGCGCAGATAGAGGCGCGCGATATTGCCAGAGACTTACCTATCCGGCGCGTCGCGCTGCACGCCTATCAAATCGTATTTGCCCATCCAATCAGCGGCGAATCGATGAATATCCAGGCGCCCTATCCTGATGATCTAAACCAAACCATCAAGTATCTACAACAAGATCGATATACTACCTTCAAGGGATAAAAAGTGGGCCGGATTTCTCCGGCCCACTTTTATTTCCTTCAAATGCAATTCAGCTTAGTCGCCAGATACAGCAGCAACGGACGCATCCTCGCCAATGGCGGGCGCGGGGCGCTTGCTCTGCAGAATGGCCCAAATTATCGCCGCGGCAAACAGGGCTGCGACAATGTAGGTAACGATCTCGCCCTGGTACTTGACCATCAGAGGGGCGAACATGAGGGACACCAGGTTGACGACCTTGATCATCGGGTTGAGCGCGGGGCCAGCGGTATCTTTCATGGGATCACCCACTGTATCGCCCACTACGCCAGCCTTGTGGCGTTCGGAGCCCTTGCCGGTGTTTGCAGCCAGGTTGCGCGGCTCATCTTCGATGGCCTTCTTGGCATTGTCCCAGGCGCCACCAGCATTGGACATGAACACGGCCAGCAGCTGACCGCACAGGATCACGCCCGCCAGGAAGCCACCCAGGGCTTCAACGCCCAGGACCAGGCCAACCATCAGCGGCATGAGCACCGACATGGTCGCCAGCGGGATCAGTTCTTTCTGCGCCGAAGCAGTGGAAATATCTACTACGCGGGCATAATCAGGCACAACCGTACCTTCCATAATGCCAGGGATGCGGAACTGCTTGCGCACTTCCTCAACGATCTGGCCGGCAGCGCGGCTGACGGCGCGGATGGACAGCGAGCTGAACAGCCAGGGCAGCGCGCCGCCCAGCAGGAAGCCGATGAAAACGGTGGTATCGGAGATACGGATAGCGGTCAGTTGTTCAACGCCAAGCTGAAGCTGGACCTTGCCGATATCAGTAATGTAAGACGCGAACAGCGAAACCGCCGCGATAACTGCCGATGCAATGGCGACGCCCTTGGTGATGGCTTTGGTGGTGTTACCAACCGCATCCAGGTCGGCCATAATCTGGCGCGCCTTCAACGTTTCGGCATCATCCATATCGTGCCAGGCCATTTCGCCAATGCCATTGGCATTGTCAGAGATGGGGCCGTAGGAGTCCATCGCCACGTTGTTGCCGGTGTGGCTGAGCATACCAATACCGATCATCGCAACCGCGTACAGCACGTACAACGCGCCTTCGCTGCCGTAGATGAGCAGGCCGCCGATGAAGCTGATTACAATCACTACCAGCGCCCACACAGATGATTCCATACCAACCGAAAGGCCGGAGAGAATGGTGGTCGCAGGGCCGGTGCGGGTCGACTGAACGATCTCTTTTACCGGCGGTTTCTTTGTGGCGGTGAAGTAAGAGGTCAGCGGGTTGAAAGCAACCGCCAGGCCAACGCCGATGGTGGTCAGCGCACCCAGGCGCCAGTCGCCGCCGTAGGCAATCGCCAGAACAAAGGCCCACAGGATGGTGTTGACACTCGATACTTCGTAAGAGCGGAACATAGCCTCTTCGGCGTCATGCGCGCGCAGCCACTTGATGGGGAATTTTTCCCAAATCGGCACAGTGAAGGTGCCAAGAATGGAGCTGATCACGCCAATCGCGCGAATGATCAGGGGGTAAACAATCCATTTCAGGCTGTGGGTGGGATCAGCCGCCACAAGGGCCAGGCCGAGGATCAGGCCCGAAACGATGGTCGTTTCGTAGGATTCGAAGATGTCAGCAGCCATACCGGCGCAGTCACCCACGTTGTCGCCGACCAGGTCAGCAACCACAGCCGCGTTGCGCGGGTCATCTTCGGGGATATCTTTTTCAACTTTACCAACCAGGTCGGCGCCAACATCCGCCGCCTTGGTGTAGATGCCGCCGCCAACGCGCATGAACAGCGCAATGAGCGTACCACCAAAGCCGAAGCCAAGCAGGGCATCTGGGGCAGCCGTACCGAATACAATGAAGATAATGGTACCGCCGAACAAGCCCAGGCCATCCGTCAGCATACCGGTAATGGTGCCGGCGTAGTAGGCGATGGACAGAGACTCAGTGAAGTCGCGCCGCGCCGCGGACGCAGAGCGTACACTGGCCTGAATGGCCATGCGCATGCCTAACTGACCAACGATGAGCGAGAAGGAAGCACCCATAATGAAGGCCAGCGTGCGGCCAACCGCAACGATGATGGTCGTGTTCTGCGGGAACTCATGGGAGGCTTCAGCGCTGGGGGGGACAACGTAAACGCTGAGGAACAGGGCCACCGTCAGCAGACCAATTGCAGGTAAAATGGTCCGCAACTGACGCCCCAAATAGCCATCCGCGCCAACGCGGATCGCATTCCACACTTCTTGCATCTTCTTGGTGCCTTTGTCTTTGTTCAGTACGTTGCCGCGCAGCAGCCACGCATAGAGCAAACTAAGGAAAGATGTAAGGACAACTAATAAGATGGCCACTTGCTCGAAATCATTCAAGCCGTGCCTGGCCAGACCAAGAATATTCATGCTACCTCCTGAAGATGTAAACCGGAAATGTTTGGGAAGCTTCTACCTGCAAAAAGAGAAGGATAAACCCGTTGTATTTTACAATACTAGATGTGTAAACAACAAAGAAGATTAGCATTAGATTAATGTTATATACGTAACTACTTTTTCACCTCCTGATCTGATCTCAGCTGTAACATGAAGATTAGCATTAGATTAGAGTTATTAAAAGTTATTGAAATGCATTGTTGGGTGTTGTATAGTGTATAGCGGCCTGTTTCCAGGCTGATTCATCACAGAAATGTGTGTGGGGTATGAGCTTCTGCTCATTATTTGATGAAATCAATTTGCGCAATCAGCGGAGATGGATTTCATCAAATCATGCGAGAGCAGCCTACCAGAAAATCTATCCTTTAGCAGGGAGATATTAGGAGACACGGATGATTCGTGTTTTTGGCCTGACCAAAGATTATGGGTCTCGGCGCGCGATTAGCGACCTGACCTTCAATGCCGAGAAGGGAGAAATCCTCGGGTTTCTGGGACCGAACGGCGCTGGTAAAACCACCACCATGCGCATTCTTACCGGGTACATGCCGCCAACTTCTGGCAAGGTGACCATCGGCGGGCATGACATCATTGATGAATCCCTGGAAGTACGGCGCATTGTCGGCTACATGCCTGAGACCGTTCCGCTTTACCCTGACATGACCGTGTACGAATATCTCAAGTACATGGCCGATTTGCGAAAGGTAAAGAATGCCAAACAGCGCATCTACGAGACTCTGGAAAGCGTTCAACTGACTGACCGGGCAAACGGCTACATTGGGAAGCTATCCAAAGGCATGCGCCAGCGTGTTGGCCTGGCCCAGGCTCTTGTCCACCAGCCCGAAGTCCTCATTCTGGATGAACCCACCATCGGCCTGGACCCCAAGCAAGTCGTGAAATTTCGTGAATTAATCCGTTCAATTGGTAAAGATCGGACCGTGCTTCTTTCTTCCCATATCTTGCCAGAAGTCCAGCAAGTTTGCGATCGCGTCCTGATCATCAACAAAGGCCGGATCGTTACAGAAGATTCGCCCGAGCAGCTTCAGGCGCGGCTGACCGGCGCGCAGCGAGTTACCGTTCGGGTGCGCGGAGAACTGGGCGATCTTCCGAACCAGATTGCAAGCATCCCTGGTGTCAATTTAATAACCCCCAGCGCGGACGATCGTTTCGAATTTGAGTCCGATCCAGGCTCTGATCCCCGCCCGCAAGTTGCGAAGACGATTATCACATCGGGATATGACCTGCTCGAGATGAGCCCGGTGAACCTCAGCCTGGAAGATATCTTCCTGCAGCTCACCCGTGATGAAGCGGAAGTCGGTCAAGTAGATGAAACTGATCTCCTCGAAGAAGAGGAAGAGGTTACCGAAGCCGATATCGAAACAGAGAATTCATAGGAAGGAGCGGAGATCCTTATGCGGAATATCTGGATCATCGCCGAGAAAGAATTTAAATCGTTTGTGATCAGCCCAATCGCATATGCCATTGCATTTGCCATTCTGCTGATCCTGGGTTTCTTATTCTACGCGACCATCCTGGCCGCATCAGCGCAGCAATACGCGCCAAGCGTTCAGGTTATTATTGGGCCGCTGGTAACCCTCCTGCTCTTTTCTACCCCGGCAATCACCATGCGAACGCTGGCAGAGGAACAAAAGAATGGTACCCTGGAAATTTTGCTGACCACCCCTGTCCGGGATTGGGAAGTTGTTGTAGGTAAATGGCTAGGCGGGATGCTCTTCCTGCTGGTTTTATTCCTGATCACCTGGTTCTTCCCCATCGTCCTCAATATGCTGGTCAGCCCCGGCATCGATCAGGGCTTGATGGCCTCCGGCTACCTGGGTTTAGTCTTGCTGTCATCCGCTTTTCTAGCCATCGGCGTGATGTCTTCTTCATTCTTTACCAACCAGATCGCTGCCTTTTTTGCCACACTGGGTATCCTATTGATCCTGTGGATGATCAGCTACCCGGCCCAGGTTATGGGCGCCTCGGGCGGCGAGCTGCTTCGTTATCTGGATTTGAGCGAGCATTTTTACAACACCTTCTACCGGGGCGTAATTGAGTTAAAAGACGTTGTTTACTATATTAGCGTGACGGCGCTTGCGCTCTTCCTCGGCTCTATCTCTATTGAAACACGGAGGTGGCGATAATGACTCTGCGAGATTTGCGGCGTTTCGCCCCCATTGGCCTATATATATCAGGCATTGCCGCGTTGGTGACGGCTGGCCTTTTTATTGTGCAGAAAAGCTTTACCTTACCCATTCAGATCAGCCTGGGCGTGACCATTATTGGCCTGGCTATCTACGTTCTTCTCGACCCACAGCGCACGCGCGAAGCGCTTACCGGGCGGCAGGCCCGCTACGGCAGCAATGCTCTGCTGCTGACCATCGCCTTCGCCGGAATTTTGATTGTCATCAATTACCTGGTCAATAACAACTCAAAGCAGTGGGACCTGACCGAAGACCAGACGAACAGCCTTACAACGGAGTCGGTCAACACCCTGGAGAGTTTGCAGTCGAACGTCAAAGCCGAAGCCTACTTTTCCGCCACATACCCTTCGGAAACAGCCCGCAACCTGCTGATGAATTACCAGGCAAGCAGCAAGGGCAAGTTCGAGTTTGAATTTATCGATCCGATGAGCAACCCGGTACTGGCCGAGCAGTCAAAAGTCACCCGGGATGGTACCATCGTATTGAAAATGGACAGCCGCATGGAGCAGGTTACTTCCATTAGCGAAGAGGAAATTACCAGCGCGCTGGTCCGGCTGGCAAACCCTGGCGAGCGAACGGTATATTTTCTCACCGGTCACGGCGAATACGGAATAGACAGCACGGACGAGAACAACTACAGCCAATTGCGCGCGGCTCTGACGGCAAAGAACTATACGGTCAACACGCTCAATTTGCTAGCGTCTCCTAATATTCCGGACAACGCTCTGGCCCTCATCGTGGCTGGCGCAACCAAGCCGCTTTCGCAGGATGAAATCGGCCTGATCAAAGCCTATCAGGAAAAAGGCGGCTCTCTCGTTTATCTGGCCGAACCCAACCCGGTGACCGAATTTGGCGACCAGGCCGACCCGATGCTGGCTTTTCTGGAGCAAACCTGGGGCATCCACCTGGATGAAAACCTTATTGTCGACATGAGCTCCAACCAGCCGTTGATTGCCATTTCGCAAGATTTTGGCAGCCACTCCATCACCCAGAAAATGACCACCAAGGCAGTGCTGCTGCCCAGCGCGCGCAGCATTTCCGTGACTGCCGAACCTGATGGCGTCTCACTCACGCCGCTGGCCTCTACATCCAGCAATGCCTGGGGTGAGACCGATTATGAAGCCTTAAAAAACAATCAGGCCAATCCGGACCAGGGGAAAGACACGATGGGACCGTTGAACCTGGCTGTCGCAGGTGAAAACAGCACAACCCGCGCGCGCGTGCTGGTTATTGGCGATTCAGACTTCGCCGGAAGCCAGGGATATGCCAACTACGGGAACAGCGACTTCATTTTGAACAGCATCGATTGGGCTGCGGCGCAGGATAACCTGATCAGCCTATCGCCTCGCCAGCCAACGCAAAGGTTCCTGGCTACGCCTCAGTCGTCCACCTTCGGGCTGATTTTGCTTGGATCCGTATTCTTGCTGCCCGGGCTGGTACTGCTGGTCGGGATCACCGTCTGGGCCCAGCGCCGCCGCCGGGGTTAATGCCATGATCCGCAAACAAACCTGGATACTGCTCATTATCTTTGCGCTTCTGCTGGGGGTTGCCTTTTACCTGCAAAAGAACCCGCTGCCGGAAAGTGCCGAGCTTACCCCCAGCCCCACCAGCGCCCCAAACCTGCTGCAGGGATGGCAAAGCAGCGACATTGTGTGGATGGAACTCGTGGTTGGTCAGGGAGAGCCTATCCGGATTCTACAGGATGCCCAGGGTAACTGGGTTTTAGAAAGTGGGGAAAGTTTTCCGGTGGAAGCTGGCAAAGCGGAACAGCTTCGCTCAGAAATTGCCGAGATACGCCCCATTACTGTGCTGCCAGCCGATTATGCGCTGGATGCGTTAGGACTCAATATTCCTTCCCGCACGCTGAGTATTCGCGACAAGCAGGGCAAGCAAGTGACGATCAGCATCGGGAACATGGATCCCACAGAGAGCGGCTATTATGCGCAGGTTGCCACACAGGCGCCCGCGGTGATCAACAGCTATACCCTGGAGGGCATTGTAGACCTGTTCTACAGCGCGCAGCCCACCCCCACCCCCGAACCGACAATACCAGCCGTTGATCCAAACGCACAACCAGCCACACCGACTCCGCAATGAAAAAACAATGCAGAGTAACGATTGTAATACAGAGCAACGCAAGGTATTGCTTTTTACCTTAAAAAAGTGTATTCTGAATGGACGAAAAGCTTCGTCCCGACTATTCGAGACTTAGTTGGGTTCAAATTTTAAAAAACATCTCAATTTGAGGTGCTAGAAGGCGATCTATGGATGACGTATTGATTAATGTTGTTGATGAGGATGAGGAATACCCAGCAATTGCCCGCTTGATTGAGCTTGGCCGGCAAAAGACTTACGTTACGATTGACGATATTCTGCATTTCTTCCCTGAAGCGGAGCAGGATGTTGAGCAATTGGAAGAAGCCTTTGCTGCCCTGATCAGTGCGGGTATCCCGTACGTGGAAGATGAAACGGTTGAAGAACCGTCAGAGGATGACCTCGAGGTAACTGGCGCAGCGGCGGAAGAAGATGAGGAACACGCGAACAAAGCCCTTTCGCTCGACGACCTGGCCAATATCGACACGGATGACACGATTGGTCTTTACCTGAAGGAAGTCAGCCGGGTTCCATTGTTAACGGCTGAGGAAGAGGTTGAACTCGCCCAGCGCATTGAACGCGGTCGCATGGCGCGCGAAGAACTGGCGCGGGGCAACGTGAATGTGCGCCGCCGGCACGAACTGCGCCGCCTGATCGAAGATGGTTGGGCCGCTCGCGAACACCTGATTACGGCCAATTCCAGGCTGGTGATCAGCGTGGCGAAGAAATATATGGGTAGAGGCGTACCGTTCCTGGACCTTATTCAGGAAGGGAATATTGGTTTGATTCGCGCCACCAAGAAGTTCGACTACCGCCGTGGGCATAAGTTCAGCACCTACGCCACGTGGTGGATCCGCCAGGCAGTGACCCGCGCTATCGCAGACCAGGGCCGCACGATTCGCGTACCGGTGCATATGGGCGATCAGATTAACAAACTGCTGCGCGTACAGCACCAGCTTACCCAGCGCCTGGGCCGCGAGCCCAGCGTAGAAGAACTGGCAGAAGCATTGGATGTACCACCCAAGAAGGTGGAGAACATGATCCAGGTTGCGCGCAGGCCGCTTTCGCTCGAAACCCCCACGGATGATGAGGAAGATTCGGTTCTGGGTGATTTTATCGAAGACGACGAAGCTCCGCCGCCTGACGAAACCGCCACCTACAACCTGCTGCGCGAACACCTGGAGGAAGTTTTGAACACGCTGCCTCCGCGCGAAGTGCGCATCCTGCAACTACGCTATGGCTTGCTGGATGGACAGGCGTACACACTAGAAGAAGTAGGACGTAAGATGGGCGTCACCCGCGAAAGAGTGCGCCAGATTGAGGCACAGGCGCTCAGTCGACTGCGCCATCCTTCTATCCGGCGGAAACTGCGCGATTACCTGGGTGACTGATATTCATTGATAGACCGGTAGACAAATGAAGATGCATTTACGGCGCAATTTCTGCTGTGAATGCATCTTTTTTATATGCCCTCGGTTTGCGCTTTTGTATAGTCACCGATCCCATTGGATAGAGACAGCCCCAACAAAACCACTTGCACAATCTGAAACTTTATTGCATACTTAGAAAGCGGAGGTCGTCTCTATGGCTAAAATTCCCTTGCGGACTTATATCAAAGAAATTGAAAATCAGATCGAGCGGGGCGAGATTGAGCAAGCAGTAGCGCATGCGAAGAATATTCTCAAGTCGTACCCCAAAAATATCGATACGTACCGGCTTCTGGGTAAGGCTTATCTGGAAAGCCAGCACTATAGTGAAGCCGCCGATATTTTACAGCGTGTTCTTTCTGTGATCCCCGATGATTTTATCTCCCAAATTGGGATGAGCATCATCCGCGAGGACGAAGGCAATTTAGATGCCTCCATCTGGCATATGGAACGGGCGTACGAAGTACAGCCGTTTAATCCCGCTGTCCAGGAAGAACTACGCCGCCTGTATGGACGCCGTGATGGAATTGAACCTCCAAAAATTCGCCTGACGCGCGGCGCTTTGGTGCGCATGTACTCTCGCGGGGAGCTTTATACCCAGGCCATTGCTGAAACGCGCGCCGCCTTAGCCGAAGACCCTCAGCGCATGGATTTGCTTGTTCTGCTGGCGCGCCTTTACTATATGTCTGGTCAGAAGACGGATGCCGCAGAGGTGTGCAGCGAACTCATCCGAAAACTGCCATACTGCCTTGAGGCCAACAAACTGCTTGCGGAATTTTTGCCGGAGACGAACCGGGCCGAGGAAGCACAAAAATTCTTGCAGCGCATCTATGCCCTTGACCCTTATGCAGCCTTCATATCCCCAACCGCCCTCACCAGCGACCAGGTACCAGACCAGGCTGTAATGGTTGAACAGTTTACCTGGGAATCTGCCATGGAAGAGGCGCAGTCGCCTGAATGGACGCGCAGCCTGGGCGTGGAATGGGAAGAAAAGACGGAAGAAGTACTCCCCGACTGGCTGAATACCCTTAAACCCGAGGCAACTGCATCTTCCACAATTTCAGCGGAGAGTGCTGGTATTTCGCAAGAAGCCCCATCTGGTGAAACGCAGGAGGGGATGGAACCGGGGAAAGATGATTTGATCCCGGAGTGGATGAAGGATGCAGGCTGGATTCCATCCGATCGCAAAGCAGATGAAGTGATGGCATCCCAGCCAGAGCCGGAGGAAGAGGAGATTATGCCGGCTGACCTACCCGATTGGGTGCAGTCGATCGCGCCAAAAGATACCGGGCAGATGCCGGGTGAAGACGAACGAACAGATTGGCTCAGCTCGATCATTTCTGAGCAAGGCGATACCGGGCAGGATACCGGGATTGTCCCCCCGCCAGCCCTGGAAAAGGATGAAACCCAGCAGGGTCTTCCGGACTGGGTTGCTGATGCTGGCACTGGCACACAGATGGCCGGTGATGGGGAGCTGCCCATCGATAACCTGCCAGACTGGTTCACCCAGATGGAAGAAGAAAAGCCTCTGGGCGAGATCGAAACGCCCGCGACCGACGAGGTGAAACCAACCGAGTTCGAAGGCCTACCAGACTGGTCTCAGCTAGGGGAACCTTCAACCACCGAAGCCGCGCCAGAGGCTGGCGCGACACCAGACTGGTTACGCTCCTTCGAAGCGCCCGCCGAAGAAACCCCGGCTCCCGCGGATCAGGCCCCCGAATGGCTACAGTCCGCTGAAACAGAAACACCAGAGAAAACCGAGGAAGTCAGCGGGCTGGCGGACTGGACGCAGCCCACGGCAGATGAAACGCCCGAGAAAAAAGAAGAACCCAGCGGATTAACCGATTGGCTGCAGTCCGTTGAATCGGAGCAGCCCGAAAAGGCAGAAGAAAGCGGTGGTTTGACAGACTGGTTATCGTCTGCAGCAGCAGAAGAACCCATAAAAGCCGAGGAACCTTCCGGGTTGACGGATTGGCTCCAATCCGTTGAATCGGAAAAAGTGGAAAAGCCTGAAGAAAGCAGCGGCCTGTCGGATTGGCTGGCATCTACTGGAGACGAAATTTCCCAAAAAGCCGAAGAAGCTGCCGAGATTCCGGATTGGCTGCAATCTGTTGGGCAGGAAACCTCCGAAAAGGCAGAAGAACCGGCGCCTGGGGCGACAGAATGGATGGAGCCAGCGCAGGCAGAGATCGCGCAGGTTGGGGATGCGGTTGAGGGAGAAATTCCTGATTGGCTGCAGTCGATGAAGAATGGAGAAGAAGCAACCATTGAACCACTAGAGACGGTCGCGCTAGAAAATGTTGGGCTGCCTGCTGATGAACAATTGGTTGAAACTCCACCGGAAGCCGCATTCGAACAACCTGTTACAACTGAAACCACTGCGGAGGTCGAAGCCCCGCCAACCAGCACCGCGCCTGAAAGCGCGCCCGACTTCTCCGACATGGATGCGGCGATGGCCTGGCTCGAGTCACTGGCTGCCAAGCAAGGCGCCGATGAGGCCACCCTGGTAACACCACCCGAACAGCGCCTGGAACAGCCACCTGATTGGGTGACAAAAGAAGTGGAAAGCCAAGAACCGGCTGCTCCAGAAACAGCAGCAGAACTACCTGAGGCGGCGGAAATGCCGGTTCTATCAGAGCAGCCCGGCCTTCCAGAAGAATTGGCAGAGCTCGCAGAGCCGGTGGGTGAACTGGCTCAAGCAGGGGAAGAATTACCGGATTGGCTAAAATCCGATGAAGAAGAAATCGCAACTCCCTCACTTATGGATGAAACGGCGGCGGTTGCGGAGGAACCAGAGGTAGAAGAAGCGCAAGCAGCCTCTGAAGAGCATGAGGCCGCAGTGCCCGAATGGCTGCAGGAAGGCAGCGTTGAAGCGGCCGGAGAGCCACTGCCTGCGATATCTACCGTAGAGGCAGAGATACAGCCGGAAGCTGCCGCCACGAGCACACCCGATTTTTCTGATATGGATGCCGCCATGGCCTGGCTCGAGTCGTTGGCAGCCAAGCAGGGCGCCGACGAAGCCACCCTGGTGACTCCGCCTGAACAGCGCCTGGA